>CASDZV010000029.1 GCA_949285905.1 uncultured Spirochaetales bacterium
AATTGCTGCAGATTATTTAGGGCGTGTGTTTGGGCTATATGGTAGTGCTGCCTCACTTGCAATGCCTGTCGGTTTGATTATTTCAGGTTTTTTTGCTGATGGCATTGGAGTAAATAAATGGTTTCTCATTACAGGCATTCTAATTGTATTTATTTCTGTGCTTTGCCATGTCATACCCTCCATAAAAAATATTGATAGCAATGAGGCTGAAAATAAAAGAGAAAATATTGGATAATAGCCTCGGTATTGGCATTTTCTGAATATAATTTGTTTGAGAGTTCAATCTAAGTGAGGCGGAGCATCACTACCCCGCCTCTTTCCGTCACACATCACCGAAGATATGCTCCGGAGTACCATCCGGCCAGCTGCAGAAATCAGCCGGCTCGATTCTTAATAGTTTCTCTTTGTAGCCCCCGTACTTAACCCCGCCGATTTCAATCCTCTGGAGGGACTAGCTATTTCCTGCCTATCAGAAGAATCCAATGCTGGTCAATCCAGATTGCATCATCCTTCATATATGGAAAGAAACCGGTTTTGCTTCCTCCCTGCATTTCTTCAAGCATCTTCTGCGTGATGAAATCCTTAGTCTTATCGTCTGCCTTTGTAAGATCCAGCCATGCTGATAATCGCTGAGACCTGTCTGCTGACTCTTCAAATGCCATGGTTAAGCCGCAGGACAGAAACATCGTTTCCATTTCAATTCTGCTGAGCATCCTCTCGTGAGAAATATCGCGCATTTTCTCCAGCGAATCCCTTTCAGTCCGCAGCTCTCCGTCTACCGCTTCCATATCGATCAGCACCAGCTTTCCCGAAGGTTTCAGCACTCTGACCATTTCCCGAAAAGCAGTTTCAGGATCTGGAAAATGATGGAATGCCAGACGTGATATGACAATATCGAAGCTGTTATCCAGAAAAGGCAGGTCTTCTGCCAGTCCTTTTATGAATACCATGTTATCAAGACTGCGCTTCTCTGCTTCAGCCTTACCCTTTTCCAGCATCGCAGGTGTGGCATCCAGACAGACAATAGTCTTTACATATGGAGCAAGACCTCTTCCGCATAAGCATGTTCCAGAGGCAACTTCAAGAATGCTATCTGCTTTGCTGGGAGAAATGCAGCATCTGATATGCTCCATATAGCTCTCATCTGTGAAATTGCTGATGTTTTCAAAGCCGCATGCCTGTATGGAGAAAGACTGTCGTATTTCCTTCAGATTGTTCCTGTTCATAATGCTGTACCTTTCCGGGGGATATAGAACCCAGTCATGTCAACACCTTCAAGCTCAAGAAGCCTGACCTTCCTGCTGATTCCACCGCCATAGCCTGTGAGATTACCATTTGCCCCTATTACGCGGTGGCATGGGATGATTATCGAGATCTCATTATGCCCGACAGCTCCGCCGACAGCCCTTGCCGACATCTTCCTGATACCTCTTTGAGAAGCTATGGTTTGGGCAATCTCTCCATATGTCATGGTTTTCCCATAAGGAATTGAAAGCATGATCTCACATACTTCCCTATGGAATGACGTTCCTTCTACATGAAGAGGAGGAATGAAATCCGGTTCATGGCCTGAAAAATAGATATCAAGCCATTTTTTTGCCTGCATGAGGATATCTGTTTCCTTCTCGATATGATCAGAGGCAAGATGCAGAGCGAAATAGCGCTGACCTGCAAACCAGAGGCCTGTCAGTCCCGCATCATCAGATGCGAGCAGGATGTCTCCTAAAGGTGATTTGTAACGTGCTATGTACTGCATTCATTCCTCCTGTGAAAAGAATTCATTTGAATCCGAAGGTGCTTCTCTTCTATCTTTATCGGTATAGGAACGGATTGCAGAGCAGACTGTAATCCTGTAACTCTCAAAGAGCTTCTCTCTGCCCTCTTGCTGACTCATCCGATGTTCAACCATGTTCCTCCAGCGCTCGACAGCTGATTCATCTGACCATACATTCATTGAAAGGAGCTTCCCTTCTTCTGCAAGAGAAGAGAACCGTTCCGCCCTTATGAATCCTTCAAACCCTTTCAGAAGAGGTTTCAGCGCAGCCGCAAGTTCAAGATACCTCTTCATTCCATCTGGCGTCGGCTTCACCTCAAAAAGAACAATGATATCCGCCATATGCTTATTTCCTCCTATTATTCCTTATTGCAGGATCTTTCATTTCAGGAATCGCGCCTCCCGCCACTGCCCAGATATACAGACTGGCTGTACTGCAGTACGGACTGAATCTCCTCCTGTATTTCTCAGATAATTCTCTGGTTATAGCTCTGTGATGATAAATCATCCTGAGGCCACGCTGGATTGCAAGGTCCTGATAGCTGAATATATCAGGACGCTGGAGACAGAAAAGGAGTATCATCTCGGCAGTCCATACACCAATGCCTTTCAGTTCTGTAAGCTTCTTTATTGCTTCCCCATCAGACATCAAGGATATATCATCCGGACAGAATTCACCGGCAATGACTTTCAAGGCGAAAACCTTGATATACTCCGCTTTCCTGTATGTGATTCCCAGACTCTGCAAGTTCTCTTCAGAAGCTTCTGCTATATTTTCAGCGGAAACATTCCCCAGCCTATCCTGCATCCGTTTCCAGATTGTAGCCTGAGCT
Source organism: uncultured Spirochaetales bacterium (assembly GCA_949285905.1). GTDB lineage: Bacteria > Spirochaetota > Spirochaetia > Sphaerochaetales > Sphaerochaetaceae > Ornithospirochaeta. Next base: position 2,608 of record CASDZV010000029.1, read on the forward strand.
TTTGTCGATATCTGCTGTCCAATGATATGATGGACTATTGAAGAGAAGAGATCGGTATCTGCTTCTCTGTAGATGCGTCCAACGGAATCTATCACCTCAGCAAGTCTGGCATCCCTCTTCTTCAGATAGCAGATTTCAGCATCCCCATACTCAAAATACATTTCCTCTCCTTATGTTTATTATGATATTTTCAGAATTACGGAAATAATATTGGATAATTACCAATTTTTTATAATAATATTTTCAAAATGGATACCAATTCAAAAACTGAATTCCTTAATTCCCGCAACCCAAAGGAAGGAACATCCTTTCCTTACACGGTGCT
>CASDZV010000030.1 GCA_949285905.1 uncultured Spirochaetales bacterium
ACCCGGACAGCGATGGCGAGGACGACTTTGCTTTCGACCCGGACAAAGTTGCCGAATACCGGAAGAAAATGCTCTCCGCCCCTGTCGAGAACAGTAAGGCAGTCCTGGAGGAAATGATTAGGCAGCGCAAGGAAGAAGCCGAGGATGACGATATGGACTGGGATGAGGAGATCATGGGCGAGATGGAGGGCGGATATGATAACTGTCGTTTTTCAAGCTACTGGAATTCTGATAACAAGATGACCTATCCTCTTATTCTGGCTAAGATTCCCATGAAGAATCCTTGGGAGATTTTTGCCTATCTGCCCTTTGGTGGCTGGAATGAATGTCCTAACACTCCAGAGTTAATGGCAGTTGCGAAATACTGGTTTGAGCAACATGGGGCGATGCCCGCTGCTATGAGCCATGACGAATTGGAATTCCTACTTCCAGCTCCTGTTTCCGAGAAAGAGGCCATGTGGGTGGCGATGGAACTGTATGGCTTTTGCCCTGACGTGATTGACCAAGTGCAGGAGTATGGCACTGTGGGTGCTTTTGCCGATGTACTGAGGCAGTCTACTGTTTGGTATCTATGGTGGGATTAAAGGAACTGTTAAAATGGCAATACAGTTGTATCTTCAAAGCAGAATGCAATTTCCAAGAGAGCTTGTAGAAAAAAACCTTGTAAAGTTTATTCGTGTAGGTGGCGAGACGTGCAGCCACCGGAGCGGTGGGTTTAATACCCCGGTGCTTGCGCCGGGGAAGCCTGAACCCTAGAATTAGGGTGAAGGGCGGTGCCAGATGAAAGAAGAGAGCGGATACATACATTCAGTACACAACGTATCGAATCTCATATACCATTTCGTGTCGAGTGAGGGGAAGAGCGGAAGTGAGAGCGTGATACGTCAATATGTAAAGAACCAGGGGAAGGAGAAGGAGTACAAACAGCTGTATCTCAACTTCCCCACACGAGAGGCGCCGCTTTAGTAGGATACCGCGATGGCTCTGCCTCGCGGTGGTTCATTCAGGACTGAATTTCTGCTGAGGATTTCTATGGTTTGCCAGTTGGCTGGATGGTATGATGCAGGGTTTGTGGAAAAATTTGGTACTGGAATTCCAAAGATGCTGAATGCATGCAGGATGGATGGAAATCCAGAACCTGAGTACAAAGTCTATGAGAAGAGCCTTTCTCTTATTTTCAAACCATCTGAGAAATATATGCTACTTGTCTCTCAATTATATGGAAGAAACGATATTGAAACCTATCAAAATGCGAATGTCGTTGATAATGTCGTCAATAAAACTTCCAATGTCGTTGATAATGTCGTCGATGATAACCAGGCAATGGATGCACATGGTAGGCGTAAGAGACTGATGGAGTTGATATCTGCAAATGCCTCTATCTCAATTGCAGAATTGGCATTGATTATGGCTGTCACCAAACGTACTGTTGATCGTGATTTCGCATGGTTGAAAGAACGGGGCTATATAAGCAGAGAAGGAAATTCAAAGAAAGGGTATTGGAAGATTCTCAAGGCTATTGAGGATTGAATTTTGTACACAGCAAATTGCTGACCTGGATTTGACCCAAAAAGTTCTTGAAACGTCTGTGATAGATAGACTAATGAGACATATAGTGATTATATGAGATAGGGTAGTGCCACAGATAGCGTATGATACAGTAGAATAATTTAGTGGGAATGATTTAAATTTATATATAATGAGAAAATCGTTGTAATACAATGACTTGTATGAGAGTGTAATTCATTTTTTATGGACATTCTCTCTTAGCTAGTCAAAAGAAGGAAAATAATCTGCAGCTGAGGTAGCAGACTGCTGCCTTTCACTTACAGTCTCGATGGCTGTGTTCTCCTCAGCCATGATGAACCTTTCCAGTCTGCCTGCATCGATACGGTCCGAAGCGTGGAGCGGAATAGCCTCTCTGGAAGGCTGGTAGGTAAGGAGCTGACAAGAAGAACCCTCCCGCTATTTTCAGCAGGAGGGACGATGTTTTTTTTTCAAAGAGGGACAACGGGCTCAGATTTATTTGCAGAGTTTCTTGAACTCGTCTGCCACGAATTGCACCTTCGGTCCGATGATTACCTGAACTGAGTTCTTGGCCGGACGCAGAACGCCTTTGACGCCAGCACTCTTGATTTTCTTCTCATCGACAAGGAGTCTGTCATTGACTTCGAGGCGGAGACGAGTGATGCAGTTGTCGACAGTAGCGATATTCGAGGCTCCTCCGACGCCTTCAAGGATGATTGCAGCGACTGCTGAATAATCGTTGTTGGCGAGATCTACTGTGAGCTCAGCTTCCTGATCATCCTCCCTTCCCGGAGTCTTGAGATCGAACTTCTTGATTACGAAGTAGAAGACCACGAAGTAGATTGCTGCGACCACAAGTCCGATTGGTATGATCAGCCACGGATTCACAGCATTCGGTGCGTTGAATGAGAGGAACCAGTCTACGAAGCCTGCAGAGAAGTTGAATCCAGCTCTTACAGGAAGCATTGCGCATACAGCAACCGAGATAGCAGTGAGGATGGCATGCACGAGGTAGAGGCCCGGAGCGAGGAACATAAATGAGAACTCGAACGGTTCCGTGACGCCCGTGAAGAATGAGGAGAGCGCTGCTGCGAGGAGGATACCTGCAACAGCCTTCTTGTTCTTCGATTTAGCTGTGAAGTACATCGCAAGCGCACCTGCAGGAAGACCGAACATCATGACAGGGAAGAATCCCGTCTGATAGATGCCTGTAATCTGGAATGAACCGTTCCAGAGGACATCTGACGGAGCTCCCCAGAATCTTGCGATATCATTGATACCAGCAACGTCGAACCAGAATACGCTATTGAGAGCATGGTGCAGGCCAACAGGTATGAGAAGTCTGTTGAAGAATGCATAGATACCAGCTCCGATAGGACCGATGTTGATCATCATCTCTCCGAACGATACGAGGATCGTATAGATGAACGGCCAGAGGAACATCATCGGAAGGGAGATGATAAGCGTGATGAACGCTGTCATGATAGCGACTGAACGTCGGCCTGAGAAGAACCCAAGGAATTCCGGAAGCTCTGTCTTGCAGAACTTGTTATAGCAGACGGCACCGATGACACCGGAAAGGATACCGATGAACTGGTTGTTGACCTTTGCGAAAGCTGCGACATCAAGCCAGGAGATTCCTCCTACGATGGTCGGTGCAACTTTTCCGAGCAGAGTCTGGAATACGAACCAGCTCACGATACCTGCTAGTCCTGCAGTACCCTCCTGGTCTCTCGACATTCCAACTGCGACACCGATTGCAAAGAGCACCGACATGTTGTCGATGATTGAGCTGCCTGCGGAATAGAGGATGTTGGAGATGATATTGCTGCCAGCACCCCACCCGCTTGGGTCGATCCAGTATCCTATACCTACCAGGATTCCTGCAACGGGAAGACATGCTACAGGTAGCATGAGAGACTTGCCCAGTCTCTGAAGAAATTTCATCATAGGATGACCTCCTGAATGTTTTTCGAAGCTTTCCGAGCTTCGTTTTAACCGATTAGAAATTGTCCTTGAAGAACTGCTCGATCTGCGGGGCGACGGTATCCTCATCCTCGCCGTCGATTGTCACCGTGACAACGTCTCCTTGCTTCACGGCCATCTTCATTACAGCCATCAGACGCTTGGCATCGGCGCTCGTGCCCTTTGCCTTCACTGCGATGGTCACATTGCTTCTGACGCCTGTGATCTTCTTTACGAGCAATCCTGCTGGACGTGCATGGATTCCCAGTTCATCTTTTACTGTGTAATCGAATGTCTTCATATCAAACCTCGCTGCTGATTACGTTCTTCCTGAGTTCCAGAATCCTAGACGGGGCAACCGAAAGCTCGTCGTATCCCATCCTGAGGAATTCATCCGTAAGCGACAGATCGCCTGCCAGCTCTCCGCATATTCCCGCCCAGATACCAGCCTTGTGCGCATTTGCCGCAATCATCTCCAGAAAGCGCATTATCGCAGGATGGTGGGCATCATAGAATGCATCAAGCTTCTCATTCTGCCTGTCTATCGCAAGTGTATACTGCGTAAGGTCATTGGTTCCTACGCTGAAGAAATCCACCTCAGAGGCAAGCATATCGCTGATCAGCGCCGCAGCCGGTGTCTCTATCATTATCCCTAGCTCCACACGGCCTGTCGTTGTTCCTTCATCGTGCAGTTCCTTCTCGACTTCGCTGCAGAATGCCTTGATTTCCCTGACTTCCTTCACGGATATGATCATTGGGAACATAATCGAGGCATTGCCGAATGCACTTGCCCTGTAGATGGCTCTGAGCTGCGTGCGGAAGATGTCCTTCTGTGTAAGGCAGATCCTGATTCCCCTGTATCCGAGTGCAGGATTCTCCTCCGGAGCAAGGCCGAAATAGCCGACCTTCTTATCTGCTCCGATATCAAGGGTACGTATGACAACCTTTTTCCCGCCCATCGCCTCAAGTACCGAGCGATATGCCTCGAAAAGCTCATCCTCGGTGGGGAAGGCATCGCGTCCTAGGTAGAGAAACTCGCTTCTAAGAAGCCCGATGCCTTCAGCATCCCCGTCTATGACATACTTTATATCCGATGGGCTCCCGATATTCGCGAAGAGCTTCACCTTGCGTCCTGACGCTGAGATGCTCTCTCGTCCTCTGTATTCCTCGAGTCCTGCCTTGTATTCGCCTGCGCTCTTCTTCTTTGCAACCATCTCGAACATGGTTTTCTCATCCGGATCGATGAAGTATGTGCCGGCAAAGCCATCGACAATCATCGTGTGCCCGTTCAGCGACGGATCTATATCGATATCGGTGAGAACAAGGGACGGTATGTTCATTACCCTGGCGAGTATCGCGGTGTGGGAGTTGGATGAACCCTGTCGCGTTACGAATGCAAGGATTCTATCCTTGTCGAGCGCTACCGTTTCGCTGGGTGTAAGATCCTCTGCGACGATTATACCAGGCTCATCCATGCGGAATCCTTGTTCCGCACCTGTGAGTATGCGCACAAGACGGTCGGATATATCGCGTATATCTGCTGCGCGGGCCTTCATATATTCATCATCAAGAGCAGCGAACGCACTTGCCTGAGCGGCGCCTATCTCGTGTACGGAGAAAGCCG
>CASDZV010000031.1 GCA_949285905.1 uncultured Spirochaetales bacterium
AGCTCGTTGATGAACTCCAGTCTTCAGCAAGACAGACTGTTGTTGATGCTGGCGGAGAGATCTACGTTCCGACAGCTGAGGAACTTCAGGCATTCAAGGATGCTGTACAGGTTGTTTATCAGCAGTGTATCGATTCTGGTATTCTCACAGCTGAAGAGCTTGCTGAGCTTCAGGAAATCGTAGCAAATAACTGATTGCAGTATCTGCAGGGAAGGGGCTGTTGCAAAAGTCTAGGCTTTTGAGGCAGCCTCTTTTTTCGTCTTCTTATACTTGTAAGAATCTCTGGTTTGTTCGTTCTTTGCTTTCTGACTTGTCTTAGCAGCTCTGTTTGCAAGCCGTTTTGCGGAAGGCTTCTTAAAAGTCTCAGGCAAGGTTCCTTCAGGAGCTTTCCATTCCTTGAATTCTGTATGCTTCTGTATGAATCGCATGTATTTCCTGATGTTGTACCCTAGGCATGAAAGCATAACTTCAAGCGATACCTTTTCAAGGGAGATCCTTCGGAATCTTGTATATGCCAAATCCTGTTTCAGCCCTCCGAAAGCTCCTTCGGCCTGTATGCTTCTGTTGACCCTCATCTCTATGCCTTCGACGGAAAGGAGCATATTCCTCGCTTCCTGCTTGTATCTCTGGTATTCTGGCGAGACCTCGAAGATCTTGAACGAGCCGGTCTTATCATTCATGTACCGTCTGCAATAAGGCATGAAGGCGCAGCCATCGCATCCATCCACGCGGTAGAATACAGCGCCCTTTCTCTTAGGATGACGATTGGGTATCTGCGTAATGTATCCTTTCTTCCCACCAAGGCATGTTATCGTGCCATCATCCTCAAGCTCGTAAGCTGCCGGCGTCCGTCCATTCCTCTCACCGGACCAGGAATTGTATTTCACGAATCCCTTTATCCCGTGCTCATGGCAGTACTTCCAGTTCTCCGTGCAGCCATAGCCTGCATCGGCGCAGATCCGCTTCGGGTACTTGCCATACATCGCATGGAATGTATCTACCGTCCTTGTAAACACATACATATCGGTGCGATCCTGCGAGACAAGATATGACACGATGAAGCCATGGCTGGTTATGAGCTGTACGGAGTATGCAGCGTGCATGCTGGAGCCGAGCCCGCTGTAGTAATCCTGTTTCAGGCACATTGCGGTAGCGTCATGATCTGTCTTGTAATAGGAATTCCTGTATGGCCCGCAGATCCTTTCTTTCTCCTCATATTCGATCACCTTCAGAAGATATGATGTGAGGTTGCCGAGCATCCCGGCCCATGCCCTGCTGCCATCTGAAAGGAGCTTTGCCTCTTCCAGCTTCCTTGCAACCAGCGATGATGGAAGAAGCCCTTCCTCCGGCAGGTCTCCGTCAATGCCAATGACCGAAAGAAGATTCCTTATCTTGCCATCAAGCTTCTGGTGCCACCTCGTCGGCTTCCAGACGAATCCGTACTTGTTTGCATCAGCCTCTACCTTCGTCCCATCTATATAATCCGTGTCCATTGCAAGATGGCAACTGTCGAATATGGCCTTCATTATCATGCTGAACAGCTCCTCCTTCTGCGGGAGAATGACATCGTTTATATATCGTGAGATCGTTGTGTAATCCGGCGCTTCTCCTTCCAGCACATATATGAAGCGCAAGTCGTTGCAGAGGGACGTTTCCATCTCCCTCAGACTCGGCGAGCCTAATGCAAAGCCAAGTAGCACGGCTGCGAACAGCTTGTACGGGTCGTAGGAAGGTCTTCCCCCTTGCTCTTCTTTCGCTTTCTCTCGCAGCAGTTCCGATATGCCTGAGATGTCCAGCAATGCCAGTAATCCATCGATTTTCTCCTTCTCCTCCTCGCGCAGAGGGAAGGAATAGAACAGAAACCCCTGTTTTGTGCTAAACTCTTTCATGGTAGATGTGTCTCCAAACATCATTCTACCACAGCACTCAGAGGGTTCGATTCCCAATGGGTGCTTTTATTGTAAGGATTTATTCTCCATCTCTTCTATTCTTGTGGCATTAAAATAGGGCTGCATCAAAAGCTTAGACTTTGCAACAGCCCCTTTTTAATATTATCGATGTCTGTTAAATATGACTTCTTACCGCATTGAATATGATATAATAAAACCAAGGTGTGATTTGGAATTCAGGAATGAAAAGATTCATAGTTGGCGACATTCATGCAAGATTCGATCTTCTGAGGGATGTGCTGGACAAAGCAGGTTTCAATGAGGATGAAGATGTTCTCTACTCTGTCGGAGATCTTTGTGACCGAGGCGATAAACCA
>CASDZV010000032.1 GCA_949285905.1 uncultured Spirochaetales bacterium
TATGCAGCATGTTCTGCACATATGCGGATTTTGCGGAAATCAAGAAGATTGCTGTAATCATTAGGTGAGACCATTTTGGATGATATTTGCAGCATAGGTCTTCCTGATGGCCTGTTTGAGTGTTTTTTAACTGCCTTATAGGCTGCTACGCCAGTCCCGACAAGTCCTGCCAGTCCTGCTATACCTGCTAATACAGCTCCAATTCCTATATCATCATCTCTGTCATTTGCCATATCTTTCCTCTCCTGTTAACCGAAAAACATGGAGAAAATCTCACCAATCAATGAAAATATTCCCTTTATAATCCATATTGCCAAACTGAATATTGAGGCAATGATACTCCAGAGGAATGCCAGAACAGGCCATATAAGCTTTATCAGGAAAATAAGAAGTACGACGGTTCCAATTATGACTAAAGCCCAAAGTATATTTGTCCATAACTTCTTATTTCGTCGCTGATCTACTGATTTGTTAGCCTCTTCCAATGTTGTAGGAATATAACTTTCAAGAATCGTAGAAAGTCTTTTTGTAATCTGAATTGCATCCTGAGCATCTGAATCAGTAGAACGGGCTAGATAATCTAGTTGATTTACAACATCCTCGGAATTCTTGCCACGTACCGGATGTGACTCTGCAGAATATTGCATAGCTTCTACTTTAGAAAGAGACTCTTTCATTTTCTTTATGAATTCAGAAATAATCTGCTGTCCTGCTTCGTCTATAGTTCCTTCTTGCTGGAGAATCCCTATATACTTTGGTAGTGTTTCTGAATCAAAGTAGGAGAAGAAAAGCGAAAGAGTCGTGTTCAAAAGGGAGATCTTCTCAATTCCCTTGTTTACATATCGTATCTTTATCTTGATAAGTTTCTGTTCCTGGCCAATTGCTTTTATTATCTTTGCGCTTTCTTCCTGGATTTTCTCCTTTCTATCCATTGCTTCGGCCCATGCGGATAGAATAGTCAAAGCTCCGGCTCCGGCAGCAAGGATACCACCACCTATTTTACCAAGTGTTGTTCGTGAATTTCTGATAGAGTCGATTCCGAATTCTGTCAATCCTGCAGTAGTGGAAACCACCGTGAGCATTGGTTCCAGCTTTGCCTTAACCCCATCAATTGTATAATTAGAATTAAGCCCCTTGGGAATTGGGTTGAAATGTAGAGTTACACTATCGTTGTCATTATTATCAAAGGAAATAAGGTAATTAAGGATTTCCAGTACCTTGTCTGTCTCTTCTATGGTCTTGTCATGAAGGACATACATTCTATCAATAGTTGAATCAACATTATAAGAGAGATCTCTTATTAGTTTGTAGTATGTGAAAATAGCTGCTAGCCCACTTTCCGTTGATGTGGATTCATTTTTTGTCATAGTAGTCAGCTGTGACACTGCTTTTGAGACGGAAGAAAACTTCGCCTTTACACCTTCCTGGAAATTGTTGAATTTCTCCAGTTGTATACGATATTCATCATGATATGAATTTATTGATTCAAGTAAATTTTCCATTTTAGGAGTTCCCTCATTTATTTTCCTGGTTTACTAGATTGTCTATTGAATCAAGAATACGCATGGCTATTTCTTCCGAACCAGAGTCCTTTGTCATTTCAATAACCTCCTGAATCAGTTCACGGTCTGCCATTTTCCTTTCATGCAGATTTTCTGTATTCCGACAGCGAAAATGGATATGAAGTCCGAAAATAACGGATAATGTGTCCGCATGAATCGGATATAGGGAAAGACTAGGCAATCCGCAGTAATCGGATAGCGCCTCCGGTGAGAATGGATAATGCGATAGGATGAGATGCGGCTCGTACGGGCCGCTATTTCATTTATCGGAGGTAGTCTATGATAAAGGACTACAGGCAGCTGATGCTGCTGTCTAAACGGGGACTCTCAATAAGGCAGATAGCCAGGATGGCAGGATGCAAATGGGAGACGGCAAGGGATGCGCTGGAGCGCATGAAAGCGGCATATGGCTCTCTTGAAGCCATACCGCAAGAGGCCACATCTGCCGACATAAGAGGCATGATCCGCTCGATGCAGGAAACGCAGGACGGAGGATATCTTCCGGTCGACTGCGATGAGGTCCTCGAGAAGCGGCGGCACGGGATGTCGATGGATAAGCTATGGGCAGGGTATGCCGAAGATGCGGAGAGGCTCGGCAAGGCTGCATACAGAAGATCCAGATTCTGCGAGATCGTTGCCGATTATGCCTCCGGGAAAGGCATAGCCGTGAGCATGGAGAAGGTTCCAGGGATAAAGTGCGAAGTAGACTGGGTCGGCGACAGGGCGCACATCATCGATGTGGATACAGGAGAGCTGATTCCTGTTCACATATTCGTGATGGCCCTTCCATACAGCAGCTATTTCTACTGTGAGGGCTTCTTCGATGAGCGGATGGGCTCATGGCTGGCTGGGCATATGCACGGCTTCGAGTTCTTCGGAGGAGTCCCTGTCATACTTGTTCCCGACAACTGCAAGACAGCTGTCACAGAAGGACGGAGAAGCTTCTATGAGGAAGTCGTGCTCAACAGGAAGTACAGCGACTTCGCTGATTATTACGGGATTGCAGTGCGTCCTGCGCGCATCCGTCATCCGAAGGACAAGAGCGTATGCGAGAGAAGCGTGAGGATCATAGAGGATGACATCATGCCGGAGATGGAGAGGCTGGACATCTATTCCCTTGATGAATTCAACAGCATCCTCAGGAAGAAGCTGATAAGAAGGCTGGCAAGGCCATTCACGAAGCGCTATGGCTCCCGGTCCTCGATATTCGAAGAGGAGGAGAAGAAGACACTGCTCCCGCTCCCTGTTGCAGGATACCGCTCATACACCGAGAGGGAAGCAGCCGTCGGCAGGGATGGGTACATACAGTACTCATGCGCCTTCTACAGTGTACCGCCGCAGTACATAAAGAGGAAGGTCATAGCAAAAGATTATGAAGGCAGGCTCTACATCTATGATGACCATCGCACGCTGATAGCCGAGCACCCGATTGCCTCGCGCAAGTGGCAGAGGGTGACGGATCCCGGGCACCAGAAGCATGATCTCGCACTCTATGGCGGTTATTCGAAGACTGAATTCGACAATGCGGCCCGGTCGATTGGATCCGGCATGTACAGATGGGTTCAGGAGGTAAAGGGCAGATGGGAATGCGAGGCTGACTCATACAGGACGCTCCTCGGGGTATTCTCCTGGATAAAGCGGTTCCCTGCAGACATCGCGGAAGCTGCTGCACAGCAGGCACTGCATTCAGGCATATTCAGCGTCAGAGGCTTCAAGGCGATTGTCTCCAGATGCATCGCGGATGAAGACAAGACGGAACGTGAGAAGCAGAGCCTCAACAGCATCTACATCGCACATAAGGGGGACGGGAATGGATACGAAGGATAACATGCTCTCAATCTGCGACTCCCTTTATGTGCTGGGGCAGCAGAAGATCGCTGAGGACATACGCATGATAGCCGAGAAAGGACGCCCATCGCTTGAGGATCTCTCATCATGCCTCAGAGATCATGCCGCAAGGTTCTCGAATGAAAGGTTCGAACGCTATGCAAAGCGGGCAAAGATAGGAAGCCTCTGCTCCTTTTCTGACATCATTGATTCCCCTGAGCGCAAGCTGGACATGGAATACATCTCAGAGCTGAATTCGCTGGGCTTCATACGGAACGGCTTCAATCTCGTGATCTGGGGACCTCCGGGAACCGGGAAGTCATGGATCGCAAGGATGATTGCCACATCTGCATGCGCGGCAGGGCTGCGCACGAGATGGACATCATTCCCTGTGCTCTATGACCAGCTTCTCCGTCTATACAGGAACACAGATGGACAGACGCTGGACAGCAAGCTCTTGTACTATTCGAGATTCGACCTGCTCTGCATCGATGAATTCCCGAATGTCTCGCAGATGGATCCTTTCCTCGTGCAGCAGATGTTCAACACATTCTCTGAGAGAGGCAATTCCATCCTGCTCTGCATGCAGTGCCAGCCGGAAAAGATGGAGGAGCTGTTCTCGATAACAAGCATAGGGCAGTCCATAAAAGGACGGATTCTTCAGAGGGCAAAGAGGCTTCATCTCAGCGGTGCAGATCTCCGTCTGACAGACGTCTCGTAAGGGTTTCTACGGTTATTGCGGATAGGTTCTCCGAACCAGAGCGGACAACCTATCCGTTTTCAAGCGGACACATTCTCCTTTTGAGACGGAAGAAAACATTTCTTCTTTTCTCATTGCAATGGCAGTAGAAGATTCCATTTTCGATAATTCTCTTTTCAGGCCAGCATCAATCACCGCTAAATTAGTTTGAAGTTCAGTATTTGTTCTGTTCAGAAAATTACCAAATGATTCCGCAACAATCTGACTAGTCTGCACAATATCCGGAATATCATTTCCGGTTGCAGGAATAATATCTTCTCCAGGGTAGATTGGATAACATTCTACAGGTTCGATTTCATCCGTCTTTGGTTTTAGTTTTGTTTTGAGTTTGTCAAATATACTCATATCTCAACACCTTATTCATGCGATATATGAATACCTTTCATTCAGCTTGTGTGATACAAGTCTGTATTCAGACTCTATTTTCAGGACAGCTCTGTCTGCATATGATGCCTTTACATCAATCTCCTTTAATTCTGGTATAAAAGGACAATCACTTTTCCTGAGCTTCCTTTCTCGATTCATATTTATGTATCTCATAACAAACCATACTGGACCGCCTATAACAATAAGAAGTATGACGATGTTCGATATTGATATATTCATCGTATTATCTCCAAGGGAATAAAACGCTTCATCCCCTGAAGGACAGTAAATCACACAACTGTCTCATTTCTTGATACATTTGAGATATATTTCTTTGTCTATTAAAGGAAAACTTTGCTTCACCCCTGGCAGGAAGAAAATATAGAAAGGGGAGAGTGAGTATTGATTTCGAGTAGGGTATTTTCAAATTGAAATGATATCAAACTCGCTGATTTCAAACCGCTACTTTGAAAAATCCCGGAAATTTCAAAGTGATACTTTGAGATTCACGACTTTTACATAGATAAGCCACGCTTGTGGCTTATCTGTTGTTATGTTATTCCTTGTTGCTGCAGCCCATGATTTCGGAAATCTGCCTGGTCGCTGCAAGAATCTCTGAGATCTTGTCCTCAAGGCTTGTCTCCTCGAATCTGAATACTGGCCAGGAAGCGGAGATCGCAGCTATTGTCTTTCCTGTATAGTCCCTGATAGGAGCCGCTATGCATTTGATATTCATCTCGTGCTCCTCGTCATCCATGGACCATCCGTTGTCCTTTATCCTCTTAAGCTCTTCTCTGAGCGCCTGCTCATCTGATATGGACTTAGGAGTGAATGGCTTCAGGCTATGGTCCTTCAGATAGCTGTCGAGCTGGTCATCATCCATCTCGGACAGGAATATCTTGCCTATGGCTGTGCAGTACAGAGGAATAGCCTTCCCGACCCTTGAGTACATCCTGATTGTATATTTCGATTCTTCCTTCAGGACATAGACAGCGCTGTCATCCTCAAGGATTCCCATATGGACAGTCTCGCCAAGCTCTTCAGCAAGCTTCTTTGCGAAGGGCCTGGCAACTGTTATGAGGTCTATGTGCGACAGCGAGCGTGAGCCGATTGAGAACATCTTCAGCGTCAGGCTGTATGTATCGGCGGCATCCCTGTGCACATAACCCAGCGAAACCAGAGTGGAAAGGAATCTGAGAAGAGTCGCCTTGGGAAGCCTCGTAAGCTTTGCAAGGTTTTCTAGATTTATTGCCTCCACTTTCGAAAGTGCTTCCAGAATCGCAAGAGTGCGGGATACCGCACTCATCTGCTTCTCATCATCTCTTCCCATTTCAGCCTTCAAAATAGTTCTTCGCGTTGTTGAATGAGATATCTTCAGCAATCTTTCCGAGGATATCCATATCTGCAGGGAACTCACCGTTCTCCACCCATGTTCCGATTACGTTGCAGAGTATCCTTCTGAAGTACTCATGGCGTGAGTAGGAGAGGAAGGACCTTGAGTCCGTGAGCATTCCTACGAATGCCGGGAGCATGCCTACATTGGCAAGAATCTTGATCTGCTCTTCCATTCCATCCCTGTGATCGCAGAACCACCATGCGGAACCAAGCTGCATCTTGCCCTTGATTCCATCTCCCTGATAGCAGCCCATGAGAGTCGCAAGAGAGTAGTAGTCCTTAGGATTGAGCGAGTAGAAGATCGTCTTAGGTACTTCATCTGTGACAGAGAGGTTGCCGAAGAAGATCGAAATTCCTTCTGCGAGGTCCTTGTCGTGTGATGCATCATAGCCCGTATCAGGACCAAGAAGCTTGTACATCGTCTTGTTGTTGTCCCTGATTGAGGCGAAGTGGCACTGCATTGCTACATTGCCCTTCTTATATGCCTTTGCAAGAGCTGTGAGCACGAATGTCCTGTATGCATCAGCTTCTTCTGCAGTAAGCTCTGCGCCATTCATCCTCTTTGCGAATACAGCATTGACCTTCTCAGCATCCCAGAATGTATGAGGACATGTCATGAGTGCATGGTCAGATGCGCGGCAGCCCATCTCGACGAAGAACTGGAGCCTCTTCTCAAGTGCCTTGATTACATCCTCTGCGCTCTTGATTTCCATATCAGCAGCCTTCGCGAGCTTCGCGATATACTCGGCGAAATCAGGCTTGTCGATGTTCAGGGCCTTGTCCGGGCGGTAGGATGGGATGACCTTTGCAGGGCACTTGCCTTCATCTCTGATGATCTTATGGTATGCGAGGTCATCTGCAGGATCGTCTGTCGTACCTACAGCATAGACCTTGAATTTCTTCATGATGCCGAAGACTGAAAGCTCTGGATTGTTCCTGAACTGGTCATTTGCCTCATCATAGATCTTCTTTGCATTCTTCCTGCAGAGGATGTCCTTGATGCCGAAGTATCTCTGGAGCTCAAGGTGTGTCCAGTGGTAGAGTGGATTTCCGATCAGGTTCTCCATGGTCTCTGCCCATGCAAGGAACTTGTCATATGGATCCGCATCTCCTGTGATGAGCTTCTCATCGAAACCGCATGCCCTCATCATCCTCCACTTGTAGTGGTCTCCGCCGAGCCATGCATCAGTTATTGTCGTGAATCTCTTGTCAGATGCGATCTGCTCAGGAATCAGATGGCAATGATAATCGAAGATGGGCATGTCTGCTGCATGCTCGTGGAACAGTGTCTGTGCTGTTTTTGTTTCCAGAAGGAAATCCTTGTCCATGAATTCTTTCATAGTACTACTCCATCCTTGAATATGGATATCTCTGCATATCCATTGATTTCATTTTTAGTTCTCTTGGTGCCATTTGCGACATCAAGGACATACTTGATCAGATTGTTCGTGACCTGCTCTGGATCTTCAGTCAGCATAGGGGATGCATCGAAATCAATCCAGTTTGCCTTTTTCTCGGCAAGCTCATGATTCGTTGCGACCTTTACTGTCGGCACAGGTGCTCCGAGCGGGGTGCCCCTTCCTGTCGTGAAGAGAATCATATGTGCGCCAGCTGCAGTCATATCTGTTGTGGATACGATATCATTGCCTGGGCCTGAGAGCAGGTTAAGACCTTTCTCATGTACTCTCTCACCATATGCAAGTACGGAAGAGACAGGTGCATGTCCGCCTTTCTGCACACATCCAAGACTCTTGTCCTCCAGTGTCGAAATACCGCCTGCCTTGTTTCCCGGAGAGGGGTTCTCGTAGACAACCTGCCCATGCGATGTGAAGTAGTGCTTGAAATCCTGTACCATCTTCACGGTATCGTTGAATACCTTTTCGCTGATGCAGCGGTTCATAAGCACCTGCTCGGCCCCGAACATCTCCGGAACCTCTGTAAGAATTGCGGTACCGCCCATTGCTGTTATGTCATTGCAGAAGCGTCCGACAAGCGGATTTGCCGTTATGCCTGACAGACCATCGGAACCTCCGCACTTGAAGCCGATTACAAGCTCCGACATCGATGCGGTCTCCCTCTTGTCGCTTCTGATCTTCTCAGCGAGCTCTTCCATGAGAGCCTTGGCATCCTTTATCTCATCCTCGGACTCCTGCGCAATCAGGTATCTTGTCCTCTCTGGATCCACGTCCTCAAGAAGCGTCCTGAATGATGCCATTGTGTTGTTCTCACAGCCAAGGCCGAGAACGAGGACGCCTCCAGCATTGGGGTGATGGACGAGATCAGCAAGGATCTTTCTTGTTGTCTCATGATCGCCGCCCATCTGTGAGCATCCGAAAGGATGTGTCCATGCGTGGACTCCATCTTCTATTCCAAGAGTCTCGTTTCCCCATTTCTCCAGCACTTCCGCGATCCTGTTCACACAACCGACAGTAGGGACGATCCA
>CASDZV010000033.1 GCA_949285905.1 uncultured Spirochaetales bacterium
GCAGATAATCTTCGGTAAGGCTCCTCTGCACTGGAGTAGCGAGGAATCTCTCCTCGCGGTCCTTCGCCAATGTTATCCGGCGGTTTCGTGTACACAGCACTGTCCCTGCCTGTCAGGACTGTTTAACCATGTACCGCAGAGTGGCGGACTAGGACGACATCCGCCGGAGCCTATGCATTCGCCGGTAACGTAGTTCAGAGACTGAAAGCCTCGTCACTAAGGCTAGTCAAGCAAGGCTCTTGCAAGCCTACGGGTTTATCCCGTCAGGTTCTTGACTTCTTCCCCGTCATCATCCTTGAAGACGAACCTGTATATTGCCAGGCCTTTCCCATAAGGATCATCATCAGTGATGAAAATGACAATGACATCACGGGCATTCTCGTACATCTGGTCGCCTTTCTCAATGGATCTTGAAGAAAGCGCACCAAGGTATACTCTCATCCGCCTCCCAAGCATTCTCCATTTCGTCCGTGTCCTCTCCATCTCAACATCGATAAGTGCCCCATCATCTGTAACAGCGAGCATATCAAGTGTGAATGAATGTCCTTCTGTGCTGATGTCCTCTTGGGTCTGGACACTCTTCACTGTGATATCATTTCTGCCGAGAATGGTCCGTACCAGATGCGTCGCGGCTTCTGGATTATCGTGGAAAGCAATCGAGAAAGCTTCGTCATTGGCAAGGAAGTAGCCCTCAACTTCTTTTCTCTCCTCAGGAGCAATGATTATCTTCTCCATAGATTCTCCTTTGCCTTATATACGCTCTGAGTGACCAGAACGGTTAAGGTTTTCAGGGAAATAATGGAAAATTATCTTACGCCGGTTTTCTTTATGATATGATAGCCGAACTGAGTGCGGACAGGGCGGGAGATTGATCCTGCAGACATTCTTCTCACAGCATTCTCGAAAGGTGCCACCATCTGTCCCTCCGAAAACCAGCCAAGATCCCCTCCCTTCGATTTCGATGGACATGCTGAGTACTGACGTGCGAGAGACTCGAAGCTCTCACCTCTTTTCACCCTGTCGTAAAGTTTTTCAGCTGTTGCCGCGTCTTTGACGAGTATATGACTAGCCCTGAATTCCATTCTCGCTCTCCAGTATCATTTCACGGTATGAACGTGATTCATAATCAGAAGATGAAAGTCCTGCCTCTCTGATTATATTCTCTATCTCATTCCTCGCCTCATCGCATTCTCTATCTGGTGAATCGAAAGGAAGAAGAATCTCTATTTCCAGAAACCATCCAAGCTTATTGACAGACAGAAGTTCGACATGAGCCCTGCCATCCATCCATTCCCAGCCATCCTTCTTCTTGATGAAGAAGTCTTCATAGCCAAGAGCATGGAAGAACTGGAGTGCCTTGTCATACTGATCAGGAAAAGCCCTGAACTCATACTCCTCATTATTCTCACTTCCATCTGCTGAAGATGTCTTTTTAGTCGTGAATTCAATGACTCCATCAAATGAGCGTATGCGCAGAGCCTGCACGCTCTCTCCCGGTCGCCTGAAATAATGATCACGCTTCTTCACAGTCTTTCCTTCTCCCAGGCGTGAGACAAATAATGCCTTCACGCTCTCGGGATTGCTGACATGTGCCTTGATCTCAATCTCGCGCATATCAGTACTTCCAGGGGAAAATCATTGATTTGAGAGATCTTGGACCAACCTTCTCCTTCTCATCATATAGGAGGTCGTCCCATGGAATGTGCTTCATATCAGCATCGGGGTTCTCTTCAAGGTAATCATACTTGTACATAAGAAGCTTCATGGCATCCTGACTGGCAAGCTGCATGCCTGTAACACCTGGAACAATCCCGATAGTGAACACAGAGATGGCAGTGCATATGATTCTGTAGACAGCATAGAAAATTGTGAATCCCATGTTTCCTCCTACAATAAGCAGACACTTCTTCGCAGTCTTCAGAGGCTTATCACCTGGGAGAAGATTCATCAATGGGAAGTAGTACGGCATCGCAAGAAGCGCAATGACCTCAACCCAGATCAGAATGACTGAGATTATATACCCCACGATATTCCCGAAACTTGCATAGAACGGGATGATGAGGAAGATGTTTGCAATGGCAAAGACAAGCAGAAGAGCATAAAGGAGCGAGTGCCTGATGTTCCTCACAACACCTTTTCTGAACGCCGCCCAGCTCTCGCGGCTGTAATTCGAGTAATTATGAGTTACTGCGGCTGTTCCTCCCATCACCATCGCACAAAGAAAGATGAAGAGGATCAGGACAGCATATCCTGCTATCCAGTTAATCTGCCCAACTGTCATTGAGATCCAGAATCCTATAAAGAAGAGCGCTATATACCCTATATTAAAGAGGACAAGACCAATAAGGTTGTCCCAGCCATCAAAGAATGCTTTCTTGATAAAAAAACCAGTCATACCAAAGAATGTAAGGTAATCTGGAAGCTATGGCAACAACCCTGTTTTACAACCAATATAATTTTCATGTCATTTCTTAGCAAAACTGTATTTACAAAATTAAAATCTCATGATATTTAGTAATCAGTGGCTTAAATGGTACTGCCAGGTTGCCTAGAAGAGGGACTGCCATAGCCGTCCGCGGAGTGAGTCCGGGGCGCAAATCCCCAGTGAGCAGAGTCGCTGGGGACATTTTTTTGATTAAGCAATATGCATAAATCCATGGATATTCCAAACTTTTTGAATAAATATGCAAAAATCACTTGCATAAAGTAAATGAATATGCATAATAGCAGCCGTCAGGAGATAAAACAGATGAAAGATAAAATCATTCTTGCATATTCAGGCGGACTGGACACATCAGTCATTCTCAAGTGGCTTTCAAATAAAGGCTTCGATGTCATCGCATATGTAGCGGATGTCGGACAGAAGGAAGACTTCAAGGCCATTGAGGAGAAGGCATATGCCACAGGTGCATCGAAAGTATATATTGAGGACCTTAAGAAGCCTCTTGTGACTGACTACATCTTCCCTGCTCTCAAAGCAAACACAATCTACGAAGGCACATACATGCTCGGAACATCCCTTGCACGCCCTATCATCGCAAAGAGGCATATCGAGATTGCCAAGAAAGAAGGCACGAAATATGTCGCACACGGCGCTACAGGAAAGGGCAACGATCAGGTCAGATTCGAGTTCGGCTACTATATGAACATGCCCGATGTGAAGATAATCAGCCCATGGAAGGATGAGGAATGGCTTTCACAGTTCGAGGGCAGAAGCGATATGCTCAAATATGCAGAGGAGAACGGTATTCCTGTCAAGGCAACCACAAAGAAGCCATACAGCGAAGATGAGAACATGATTCACATCTCACATGAGGCCGGAATACTTGAGGATCCATCAAAGAGGTGTCCAGAGGATGTCTACTCGCTCACACTCTCTCCAGAGAAGGCAAACGACAAGGAGACAATTCTCACTATAGCATTCAAGGATGGTACTCCGCTGAGTGTCACAAACGAGAATGACGGGACTGTTGTCACTGATCCACTTGAGATGATTCTCTACCTGAACAAGATGGGTCACGACAATGCTATCGGAAGAGTCGATATGGTTGAGAACAGATTCATCGGTATCAAGAGCCGTGGTGTTTACGAGACTCCAGGCTGTGAGATTCTCTGGAAGGCACACCACAACCTCGAAGGCCTTACAATGGACAAGGAAGCAATGCATCTGAGAGACATGCTCTCTCCGAAGTATGCAGAGCTCATCTACAACGGATACTGGGGAGCACCTGAATTCAACATGCTGACAGCGCTCTTTGAGGAAAGCCAGAAATTCGTGACAGGAAAGGCAACTGTCGCACTCTACAAAGGCAATGTCATCAACGCAGGAATTGAGTCAAACTGCTCACTCTACAATGAGGACCTCGGATCCATGGACAAAGCAGGCGGCTACCATCCGATTGATTGCAAAGGCTTCATCAACATCAATGCAATCCGCCTCATGGCCTCCTCAATCAGGGAAGCAAAAGGCATCGATGAGTAAAAACAAAGATATCCTGAGGGGACTGCGGTCCCCTTTTTCATTGCTCGTCTGAGAGCCCCTCGGCTCTTCCCATCCACTCCAGTACTATCCCGTCATCAGGAGACCATGAACCATAGATAATCTCACACTCTTCTTCTTTCTCATTTTCTTCGTTCATAACAGCACTATAGCACTATAATAGAGCCATGGCACAGAGAAACAGGCTAGCAGAGCTTTCATTCATGACGTTTGCCATGTTCTTCGGAGCTGGTAATCTCATATTCCCCGCATTCCTCGCCGATCAGGCAGGAGAGCATATAATCCCAGCATTCATAGGTTTTGCCGTTACTGCCATAGGATGCCCTGTGCTCGCACTGATAGCCATAGAGAAAAGCGGTTCTGTGGAGAGGCTTGCCTCCAGAGTCCATCCTCTTTTCAGCAGGATATTCACAATCGTAATCTACCTTGCAATCGGACCATGCCTTGCCATCCCACGCACAGCCAGCACGAGCTATGCAATGATTGAAGAGGCTTTCTCATTTCAGTCAACTATTGTCTGCATTCTCTACTCAGTTCTGTTCTTTGCCGCCTCTTCACTGATTGCAATGCATCCTGAAAAGCTGAGAAAGAGCCTTGGCAGAGTTCTCTCTCCCCTTCTTATTCTTCTTATAGCAGTGCTTTTCATTGGTACTGTGACTATAAAACCCTCATACGGAACCGCAGCAGAAGCATATGCCGATACACCATTTGCCACAGGTTTCAGAGAAGGCTATCAGACGATGGATGCAATTGCAGGGCTCGTATTCGGTTCCGTGCTCATGCTCAACGTCAAAGCGAGCGGGAAAAGCCCTAAGGATAGTGTAAAAGCTGCTCTCGGAGGAGGCATCCTCCTTCTTCTGATCTACACTGCATTAGCTTCAGTCGGATGCAGAGCAGAGACATTCATTGCAAATCCGCCGACTGGAGCGGAGATTCTCTCAGCGGCAAGCGGATACATCTCCCCATCTCTTGGAAGAATTCTCATCGCATCAATATTCATAATCGCATGCTTCAACACATGTGTAAGCCTTCTCTCATCCTGCGGAGAGTATTTCTCATCGCTCTGCCCGAAGCTGGACAGGAAAAGATGGATTATCCTCTTTGCTGTGATATCTGGAATTATTGCAAATGCCGGACTTGAGAGAATCATCGCATTATCCAGTCCGGTGCTTGAATTCATCTACCCTGCCGCAATATGTATCATACTGCTTTCATTCATACCGGGTTCTGAAAGAAGGCTCTGGACAATGAGAGCATGTGTAATAGCTGTGCTGCTCTCATCCTTGCTTTCTCTTCTTTCTGTGCCGATGCCGCTTCAGAATGCAGGATTCGGATGGCTTCTGCCTGCTGCGGCAGGTACTGTCATAGGGCTGATCGCAGATCGAGTAGGAGGTATCTGAGAATATAAACCTCTCAGAATCCCGTCCTCTCACACCATCGTACATACCGGTCGGTATACGGCGGTTCCTAAATCGCGGCATGTACCCTCCGGTACACGTCATACAGAAACGTATAGCCTGCTCTCCGGAGCAGGTTATTGTTAACCCATTTGCTTACCTGATGGAACCCGGAAAATGCCCAGAATCCCTGTCTTGCATTAGCGACTTTGAGTGCATCCTCATGCGGAGCTTTGCAGTTCTTGCTGAAGAATGCATACCGAGAGCGTACCCTCCAGTACCTTCTGAATATCAGACATCTGATGCGATGCCTCAGCCATTCATCAAGCGCTTGCAGTTTCTTCTTTGCGTTGGCGTATCTGAAATAGCTTATCCATCCGGTTATCTTCTGCGAGAGCTTCACCTTCAGCTGTTCCCAGCTGAGGTTCGTCTTCCTTGCGGTTATCTCCTTCAGTGCGCTCTTCATCTTCGCCATGCTCTTCTCATGGATTCCTAGAGCTATCTTTCCTTCACTGTTCCGCCAGAATGAGTGTCCGAGGAATTTCACGTTGTCAGTTATCCTCCTGACCACCGTCTTCTCCCTGTTCTCCTTCAGTTTCAGCTTGTTCTCGATGAATCTCGTGATGCTCTCCATGATTCTCTCCGCAGAGCGTTTGCTCTTTGCGAATATCATCATGTCATCTGCATACCGGACGAATCTCAGCCCCCTCAGGGAACAGCTCCAGCTCTAACTGTTCATTTCGGATGTCTTTCTGCTTCGGTACTTCCATCTGTACTCATCCTGACTTAGGTTCAGTCCTTCCCGCCTCATCCATCTTCGGCGGTACTATGACCTCTGCTGACTTCTCGCCATTCGTTGTTACTGCGCTGTCATAGGCGATGTTGCAGCCTCGGCGCTGGCGATACCTCACTGGGTAAGGCCCATTGCTTTCGCCCCATATAGCCTGTGACATCTACTTCCATGGATTCCGTGCAGTGTTGGATTTCGCTCTGTTGTGCAAGCTTATCCATCCATGGATGCCTCTCTCGTCCCAAGCCCGTGGCTTTGCCTACAGCTTCCTTCAGATTCCTCCTCGCGATGGACACCTTTGCTGTTCAGCTAGAGATAAGCACTGCAACTCTCTCAAGGGTCTTTCACCCTCTAGCAATGAACCATGCCAGTCACACACAGAAAAAACCCTCTCCGAAGAGAGGGCCCCAGTAATGAGGATTCATTATCTGTCGTATCCGAGATTGATACGGACTGTGAAGCCATCGAGACCGTAAGCACCTGCAGTCTCTCCGAACTCCTGACGATAATATGCAACGTCGACTTTGAAAGCCCAGAGATCGAGACCAACACCAAGCGACCAGTAGCCTTGGCTGAGACCTGCTCTGAGATCGAGGAAGCTGAGTACCCTTACCTCTGCTCCGATATTCAGGTGATACATGAAATCGCGGAATGTGAAATCATCGGTTGTGCACATACCTACGAAATCGCGGATATCAATAGCGATTGTCGGACTGAGATACCAGGTGTCATATGACCAGCCGATACCGGCATCAAGTGACCACTTTGTATCGAAGGAGAATCTGTTGTCTTCCGAAGCTCTACCACCGAAAGGATCCTTGCCATATGCCTCAAAACCATCATGATAAGTCATATAGTAGCGGCCATTCATGTTCCTCGAGACAAGACCGAACGAGAAACCATATGGCATGTTCACGTTGATACCAAGGTCAATAGGAACAGCGAATCCTGCCATGACGGGATATGTAGAGATATCAAAATTGTCTGTATCAGACAGGAGATCTGCGCTGAAAGTATCAGTGAATGCAAGATAGCTGAAGCGGACCATACCACCAACATCAATCGAGAAGTCCATCGGAAGCTCGAAACGGTAACCATAGCCAAGCGAAATTGCAGCTCTCACTTCCCCGAAGACACTTGCATTGAGACCATACTGGCCTTTATCTGCATAGGTATTAGCTGAGAGCGTGGCATTGATGCCAAGTCCGAATCCGCCCGCAGTGAATGACATTGCGGCATCGATATCGAAGAGCTTTCCATAGCCTTCCTGGATACCACTGGCCATATTTACAAGGGATCCTAGACTGATGAGATCTCCACCACCCTTGACGGCATCATAAAGATGATACGCTGTCAGCTGCACGGAGGGAACTGAAAGCTGGAAGCGCTTTGATGCAAGGGCAGCCGGGTTTACATAGAATGTGTCGCTTCTGCCTGTGACGGCAACACCGGTTGAACCCATACCGCGGACACGGGCTGTCAGAGGCTGATAAGGTGTCAGGAGAGCACCGAACTCGTTGCCATCTGCCGGAACTGTGAACGGCGGAGCAGCAGGCTCATCGACAACTGGAGGATCTACAGGAACTGTCTCCTCTGCTGCTGCGAACGACAGCGTAAGGAAAAGAACAATAAGCAAAGCAAGTATCTTCTTCATTCTGTCACCTCCTCTCCGCCTTTTGAAGGAAGATTATCATCTCCACCTTCTGCTGATGCTGAATCATTTACTGTATCGAGGAGAGCATCGTAAATAGACTGTAAATCAACATTCTTGAACGCTGTTGACGAACTAATTGTGTTATACATTCTCAACGTCTCATTGACAATCGGTAGCACGTCATCAAGTTCTAACGTGCCGTCTTCTGCTTTCGGAAGCACTTCCTGTACAGCATTGGCAACAGTTTGGATAATGGCCACATCGCCTTTTGTTGGCGTATACTCACCTGTTCCATTAATACCTGAAATGATACTCTGTGCAGCCTTGATTGCATCTTTGGCAACATCCTTCACGCTCTGCGGTATATCTAGGCTCTCAATCTTTTCATCTGTCAGATCCTCAACGTAATCTATTGCCTGAGAGATATTCTCATCGGATGAGAATAGTTCTTTCACTTTAATTATGCTGTCATCGCTGGCCTCGGATGAAAGAGAAGACACAAGCTTCTCAGAAGTATCAGGGTTCTTGGACACCTCGACAATGAGGCTCACAAGCTCATCATGATTCTCCACGCCCGCTTCAATTATCTCATTGATCTTGCCAATATTCTCTCCTCCAAGTCCACCGAGAACGTTTGTTCCGAACTTTCTCATGAAAGTTTCGGCGTCACACGACGGAATAAGGAGAATTGCAGCAACTAGTATGACTGCAGCTATAGAACGTTTGGTCATTGTTCCCTCCAAACCAGTTTACGCTCGCGCATATGCATCTGATATTATAAACGCAAAATGCATTGAAAGGTTACAGAAATTATCTCTCTTGAACAAGATGTAATTTTGTGCCATAGTCACTCTCGACTGCAATCATGCAGAATTTCCGCCCGTATGGGTGAGATACAGTGCTTGGAGACGCTTAGCGTCAAGCGAATGGAGGATTACTATGGCAGTAGTAACCATGAAGAGCCTCTTGGAGGCTGGTGTACACTTTGGACATCAGACAAAGAGGTGGAACCCTAAAATGTCCCGTTTCATCTTCACTGAGAGAAACGGAATTCACATCATCGACCTTCAGAAGACCTCAGCATGCATCGTAGAGGCTTATGAAGCTGTAAGAACACAGGTAAAGAACGGCAAGCAGGTTCTCTTCGTTGGAACGAAGAAGCAGGCTCAGCAGGCTATCGAGACAGAAGCCAAGAGATGCGGCATGCCGTATGTTTCAAACCGCTGGCTTGGCGGTATGCTCACAAACTTCACAACTATCAAGAAGAGCATCGCAAAACTCAAGAAGATTGAGAGAATGGAAGCTGACGGAACCTTCGATTCCCTTACAAAGAAGGAAGTAGCTCTCTATACAAAGGAAAAGAACAAGCTCGAGAAGAACCTTGGCGGTATCAAGGATATGAAAGAGCTTCCTGGTGCAATCTTCATCATCGATACAAAGAAAGAGGCACTCGCAGTTGCAGAGGCAAAGAGACTTGGAATCCCAGTCATTGCTGTTGTTGATACAAACTGCGATCCTACAGACATCACATACCCTATCCCGGGCAATGATGACGCTATCAGAGCTATCTCGCTTTTTGTTGAGATTATTGCAAATGCAATCATCGATGCTGACAGCGAAGCTGGTATCCAGATTGTCGAATCACTCGACGACGAGGAAGAGACAGCAATTGCTGAGGGACCGGTCGAGAACAAGGACGAGGCTTCAGAAGATGAGCCTGTAGACTATTCGAACTATGAGCCTTCCGATGAAGAGGCAGCAAAGGATGAAGACGAAGCTGCTGAAGAGGAAGAAGAGTACTTCAACAACTAAGGAGTAAGGATATGGCAATCAGCGCAGCAGATGTAAAGAAGCTCAGAGATATCACAGGAGCTGGCATGATGGACTGCAAGAAGGCACTTTCCGAAGCCAATGGCGATTTCGCTCAGGCAGAGAAGATTCTCAAGGAAATGGGACTTGCAGCAGTAGCAAAGCGCCAGGACAGAGCAACAGAGAATGGCCGCGTATTCGTAAAGGCCGGAAACGGCAAGGCAGTTGTCCTTTCCCTTTCATGCGAGACAGACTTCGTTGCACAGAACAAGGACTTCGAGAAGCTTGGCAACGATCTGTGCACAGTAATCCTTGAGAAGGGATATACAGAGATCAATGCAGAGCTTGAGGAGATGGTCAATGCTCTCATTGCAATCATCAAAGAGAACATGCAACTCGTTAAGTTCACTGTCTATGACGTACCATCAGATGCATATGCCTCCACATACATCCACGGAGAAGGAGCGGTTGCTGTACTTGTTCTGCTCAAGTCAGACAAGCCAGAGATCTTCAAGGAAGCAGATGTAGAGGATCTTGCTCACAACCTTGCTCTCCATGCAGCAGCTTACAAGCCTCAGTTCCTTGATGAGAAATCAGTCAACAAGGAGTATGAGGAGGAGCAGCTCGACATTTTCCGCAAGCAGGTTGAGACAGATGAGAAGCTTGCTACTAAGCCGGAGAAGGTCAGAGAAGGCATTGTCAGAGGAAAGCTTTCCAAGCTTTACAAGGAAGTCTGCTTCCTCGATCAGGCTTATGTCAAGGACGACACAAAGTCTGTAAGCCAGATGCTCAGCGAGACAGGAAAGGCACACGGAGCTACACTCCAGATCACAGGCTATGAGGTCTATCAGGCTGGTGTTTCAGCCTAAGGAGGAGTCATGCAGACAGTTATTGACAACTGCAGTGCAAGAATGAAGAAGTCCGTAGAGGCGCTCTCACAGGAGTTTGCAGCCCTGAGAACCGGACGTGCTTCGGCTCAGCTCTTCGACAAGATCAAAGTAGATTACTACGGTGCTGAGACTCCCCTCTCCCAGGTTGCATCTATCAGCGTTCCGGAGGCAAGACTTGTTGTCATCCAGCCTTGGGACAAGAGCCTTTTGTCTGCTATCGAGAAGGCTATTCAGAAGTCAGAGCTCGGCCTCAACCCGAACAATGACGGAAAGCTTATCCGCGTAGCATTCCCACCTCTTACAGAGGACAGGAGAAAGGAACTTGCAAAGAGCGCAAAGGCAACTGCTGAGAATGCAAGAGTCGCCATCCGCAACATCCGCCGCGATGCAATGGACGAGCTGAAGAAGCTCCAGAAGAATGGAGAGATCAGCGAAGACCAGCAGAAAGAAGGCGAGCAGAAGATCCAGAAGCTCACAGATTCCGCTATAGCAGATGTGGCCAAGGTCGCAGAAGCTAAGGAAAAGGAGATCATGGAGATCTGAGGTGGAGAAGCTAAAGCACCTTGCACTGATAATGGACGGCAATGGCAGATGGGCTGAAAAACGCTCTCTGCCGCGTTCTGCCGGCCATCTTGAAGGTGGAAAGGCTGCTCTTCGCATCATCAGGGGATGCATCAAGCACGGCATCCCCTACCTCACACTTTACTGTTTTTCGATTGAAAACTGGCAAAGGCCCAGAGAGGAAGTTGACTACCTCATGGGTCTTTTTTCGTCGCGTGTCAAAGCAGAAATCCCGGAAGCAGTGAAAAGCGGAATCAGGATTCTGCATCTCGGGAGACGCGAAGGGCTACCCAAGGATGTATTGAAAACACTTGAGGAAGCAGAGGAAAAGACAAAGCATTGCAGCACGCTCACGCTCCAGCTTGCCATCAACTACAGCGGTACAGATGAGATTATACGCGCGCTGACAAAAGCTCAGAAGAGTGGAGAAAATGAGCTGACAGAAGATTCTCTTCTGCGCTTTGTGGACAACCCTGACGTACCACTTCCGGACCTTATAGCGCGTTCTTCCGGCGAAAAACGCTTATCTGGCTTTCTCATGCTTCAGTCAAGCTATGCAGAATTAGCCTTTTATGATACACTTTGGCCTGATTGGGATGAATCGATGATTGAATTAATACTCACTGATTTCAATTCCCGGCAGAGAAGATTCGGAGGAATTTGACATGGGGAGCCTGAAGCAAAGGATTCTGACAGCAGCAATTGCGATTCCGGCATTATTCATCATTGTCGTATTTCTGCCATTTCATGACTACTTTGCTTTCTGTCTCGTCATCTCGCTCATTACGCTCCTCGGTTCTGTGGAGATGCACTCACTGCTCTCGAAAGACGATGAGAAACTTCCATTCACATCTTATTCAGGCGCGCTTTTACCGCTGGCGCAATATGTGCAGTTCCGTTTCTTCCCTGAGATCGAGCTGACATTCTATACACTGATGTTCCTCATGGGGCTTACAATGTTCCTTGAGATATTCATCGGGGTAAAAGACAGTTTCAAAGGAACCTGGGAGAGAAACAGCAAGACAGTGCTCAACATCATCTACCCTGGTCTTTTCGCCTCGTTCATCATCCGCATTGCATTCGTCGCAAATGCAGCCTGGTACATTCTTTTCTTCTTTGTGCTTGTCTTTGGCTCTGATACATTCGCATACTTCTTTGGTATTGCATTCGGCAAGAACAACAAGGGTGTGATAAAAGTCAGTCCGAACAAATCAGTTGCAGGATTTATCGGTGGCATACTTGTTCCAGCTGTCTTCGGACTTCTTTCTGCATTCTTCTTCCCCGAAATATTCTCATACTCACTCTTTGATGGCGTGCTTCTAGGTGCGATAACAGCAGCACTTGCCGCAGCTGGAGATCTGATAGAATCATCATTCAAGCGCTGTGCAGAGGTCAAGGATTCAGGGAATATCATACCGGGGCGTGGCGGTGTCCTTGATTCTATAGACTCGCTTGTCATGGCAGCACCTGTATATGTTGCCATTCTCACTGTAATTCTTGGCATATGATCCGTCTTCTCATCCTTGGCGCAACAGGATCCATAGGCACAACCTGCCTCAATGCGCTTTCAGCAGGTAATGAGGATATCAAAGTTGTTGGAATGACAGCTTCAGCAAATCCCGCTCTTCAGAAAAGGGCCGAGGCATTCGGTGCCAAATGGCGCTATATTGAAGGAAGCAATACAGCGGGAATAAGAGATTTCATAGAAGAGACAGAACCTGATATCGTTCTCAACGCAATTTCAGGTGTCGCAGGTCTGCCTGCAACACTTTCAGTTATAGAGAGAGGCACAGACATCGCGCTTGCAAATAAGGAATCAGTTGTCATGGGAGGCCGCTTCATGCTTTCAGAAGCAAAGAAGAATGGAGTCAGAATCATCCCAGTCGACAGCGAGCATAGCGCGATTTACCATCTTCTGATGGGGAAAAAAGCTGAGAAGCTCATTATCACAGCTTCAGGAGGACCTTTTCTTGGCAGAAAGGATCTTTCTGGTGTGACTATAGAGGAAGCGCTTCACCATCCTACATGGAGGATGGGCAAGAAGATAACAATCGACAGTGCAACACTTGCAAACAAAGGGCTTGAAGTGATGGAAGCATCCCTTCTCTTTGGTTTTCCGCCTGAGAAGATCGAGGTAGTGATCCACAGAGAGTCTGTTGTTCACTCCATGATTGAAACCTCTGATGGTGCTGTCTATGCGCTCATGTCCCCTCCTGATATGACACTGCCGATTATCAGTGCAATCAGAGGAGAAGGAAACGGAGGCCGCATTGCAAAGCCCCTTCCCTTCTCATCATCATTCTCGCTCACCTTCTCATCATGGGACAGAAATAAGTTTCCAATGCTGGATCTGGCATATACTGCGCTCTCTCTTGGAGGATGTTACAGAACCGCATATGCTGCTGCCGATGAGACTGCTGTGAATGCTTTTCTACGCGGCCATATTGCGTTCCAGGATATCTACCGCATCACCGCAGAAGTCATATCCCGCTCCTTTGATACTCATGAGCCTCAATCCTATGAGGAAATTCTCGAAACAGAGAAGAGAGCGCGAAGAGAAGCTGAGGCGCTATGCTGATTTATCTTGTTTATCTTGTTATCGGGCTGTTGGGCATAGGACTGATAATATTCCTGCATGAGCTGGGTCACTTTGCTGCAGCAAGGCTGATGAAAGTAGATGTTGATGTACTCTCGTATGGTATGGGGCCCCGCCTTTTCTCTATATATGGCAGGAATACTGAATACAGGCTCTCGCTCATTCCTTTCGGCGGGTATTGCCGTATGAAAGGATCGCTTGATCTCATGAAAGCGCTAAAAGATGATGCAAAAAGCATGGACAGAACGGAAGCTGGCTCATACTTCGGCACAACACCCCTTGTTCGGTTCTTTATATACCTATCAGGTCCGCTCATGAATTTCATTCTGGCAGTACTCCTTCTTACAGCAGTCGCAGCACTCCCTGTGGATCGGCTCTCAGATCCTGCTGTGATAACGCCAGTCTCTTCGTACTATGCTCTCTTCCAGAGCGACATCAGGCAAATCAATGTTGAGAAAGGTGACAGGATCATCGCTCTTTCAGGTCACACTGTGCTCGACTGGCAGGATGCAGAGGACTACATAAAAACACATAGCGGTGAAATCATTCCTGCAATTATTGAGCGCAATGGAGTAATTCTCCATACAGAGCTGATACCGACAGAGACAGAAGATGGCTACGCATATGGGATCACAAATCTGCAGGAAGCTGTCATAGGCCGATCTCTTTCAGATGATTTCCTGCCAGGGGACAGAATCGTTGAAGCGGATGGAAAAGCTGTAGAGTATACAATAGATGTTTACTCAATCGAGAAAGATTCATTCCAGATAACAATCGACCGCGATGGAGAACTTCTTGCAAGGGATATCACAGGAGGGATTCTTCCATTTGCATGGCAGAGCGCTCTCAGGAAAAGCAGTGAGAGCAACCATCCTTTCTCGTATGGTGTCAGAAGAACATTCGAGATGGCGGGCGCTGCGATGAAAGCACTTGGGGCATTCATCACACTTCACTTTGAAGATGCGCTTACTGTCATAACAGGGCCTGTGAAAGCTGCAGAGAGCATCGGCGGCATCACGGCACTTGCATTCAGCGAGAGCAGTCTGAGCGGCATCCGCGCATTTTTCATGCTGATGGCTATGGTCTCGATATCTATCTCTGTCGGCAACACACTGCCTATCCCCACATTCGATGGCGGACAGATGCTTATAAACATTGTCGAGATGATCAATCACAGAGAGCTATCACCACGCACATACGTCATACTCCAGATAGCCGGCATGATTCTTGCGCTCCTTATCATGGTGATGATGTATTCGCTCGATATCAAAGCTTATTTCTTCTCATAGCCGCGCTTCTCAGGGGGAGTTGGCTCGATGAAATCAGCAGTCTGCACAACCTGTTCAAAAGACGTCGTCGTTGCATTGTAGCCTACTTTGAACTCTCCAGTCTCGCCGTTTCGCTGCTTAGCGACAATGACCTTTGTAACCTGCAGCGTTGCCCTTCCCTCGCTGTCCTTTGCGTTGCGCTGCTTCTCTTCTTCCGAGAGAATTCTCTTCCTGTGAAGGAACATGACAATATCTGCATCCTGCTCAATTGAGCCGGAATCGCGGAGATTCGAGAGTATCGGAGCCTTTTCCTCACTGTCCCTGGAGACCTGGCAGAGAACGATGATAGGAATCTTCAGCTCTCTTGCAAGACTCTTGAGAGACCTTGATACAGTTGCGATGACTTCATGACGCGGCGTCTGCGGCCCCAGTCCCGGGTCAATCAGACCGATGTAATCAATCATCATCACAGTAATATCCTTTTCCCTCTTCAGCGCCCTTGCTTTCGCTCTCAGCTCATTTAGTCTGATATTAGGCACATCGATGATATAAAGCTTCTTCGAAAAGAGGATATCAGCAGCATTCATCACACGTTCAAACGCATCCTCTGAGGAAAGATCCGCCTGCGCGATATTCCTCAGATTGACATGCGAGATG
Organism: uncultured Spirochaetales bacterium; assembly: GCA_949285905.1. Lineage (GTDB taxonomy): Bacteria > Spirochaetota > Spirochaetia > Sphaerochaetales > Sphaerochaetaceae > Ornithospirochaeta. Next base: position 15,623 of record CASDZV010000033.1, read on the forward strand.
TTCGCAAGAAGTCGCTCTGTAATCTGGCTGGCGGGCATCTCCAGAGAGAAGAACGCGACGCGCTGCTCTCTGTCAGTATCTCTGATCATATTCCTGATCATTGACACACCGAAGGCTGTCTTACCAATGGAAGGACGTGCAGCGACTACAATATAATCCTGTGGCTTGAAACCGCCGTTTGTGTATTTGTCGAGGATATCAAAACCGGATGGGACAGAGTCATCTGCAAGCGTTCCATCCATCTTCTTGATGATTCTGTCGACAACACTGCTGACTGCTGCAGATATGGAATAGTCTGTCTCTCCTCTGGATCCTGTGAGCGACAGCTGGAGCATCTCGCTCTGTCCTTTATCGAGAACTGAGAGGATATCTGAGGTAGCATCCATTGCTTCCTCAGAAAGAGATGTGCTCATCGAAAGCACCGAACGGCGTACAGACATCTCCTTCACGATGGATGCATACTGCTCAACATTCGATGTCACGTTCACAGATTCAGTCAGCGAAGCTACATATGCAATGCCTCCCGCCTTGTCGAGATTGCCTTCCCTCTTGAGATAGTCAATGAGCGTGATGTAATCAATCGCCTGATTGGACTTTTCTTTCATCCTCGAGATGGCAGAGAAGATCACACCATTCATAGGCTGATAGAAATCCGCAGCGTCAATAAGACCTGAGACAATATCATAAGCATCCTCTCTCAGCAGCAGTGCGCCAAGTATAGCCTTCTCGGCTTCATCATTATGCGGCAGTGTTCTCATAGCGGATGGATTATATCATAAAAAAATGGCCCCTGCCATCATGACAAGGACCTTAAATCAGCAGAGAGAAAATCAGTTATTCTCTTCAGTTGCAGCTTCTGCCTCTTCAGCCGGAGCCTCTTCGCTCTGAGCTGCAGCTTCTGCAGCAGCTTCCTCTGCTGCCTTCTTCTCAGCAGCAGCCTTTGCCTCAGCCTCTGCCTTTGCTCTGTCAGCTGCAAGCTTCTCAGCTTCTGACATGACAACGAGCTTGATGTGGGAAAGATCGTTCTCATAGAGATGTACAACAACAGTATATGTTCCTGTCATCTTGATAGCATGAGTTGCGACCTCAATCTTCTTCTTCTCAATCTCGAAACCAAGCTTCTGGAGCTCGTTCTGCACCATCTGGGATGTTACAGATCCGAAGAGCTTTCCAGACTCTCCAGCTGGTACTACGATAGTAAGAGAAACATCATCAAGTCTCTCCTTGAGAGAAGCTGATGCAGCTCTCTTCTCTGCCTTTCTCTTCTCAATAGCAGCAGCACGTGAAGCGAAAAGTGCAGCGTTTGCTTTGTTGTAGATAACAGCAGTCTTTGTAGGAAGAAGATAGTTGCGTGCGTATCCGTCCTTTACTTCTACGACGTCTCCCTCTTCTCCGAGATGTACTACGTCCTGATTAAGAATGATCTTCATAATCCATTCCTCCTAGTTTCTTCAGATCGAAGAAACTCTCAAGGGCCCCGATAAGCGGTAAGCCGATGATGACTATAAGATTTATCCCCGGGACAAGTATGCCGATTACAAGGATGATGAAGAGAAGGGTCATACTTCTCATCGTCATTATTCTCCGCCTGAGTCTTGCAAAGACAACAGAGAATCCCTGAACTGCATAGAGCACAGTCCAGATGCCGGCCACGTTCATTACTGCTATCTCCAGCAGCAGGGGTGCTGATACAAAGCGGAACAAGAGAACAATTGCCCAGGAGATGATAAGCCCCCAGACAGCATCGGGAGAATACTCCAGACGCATGACCTTCTCTTCCCATCCGCTTTCTCTTGAATGCAATGCAGTCTCATAGATGAAACAGCTTGCACAGATGCCACATAGCAGAACCGGAAACGAAAGCGACAGTACTGTAATCAGTGCGACATAAGCCAGAAGTGACATATCCACACCGGGCAGAACCATCGAAAGCACAGGACCTGCAAGTGAGGCAAACGCATTCTCATATACACCGCTGAGGCTATCGAGAAGCGCCCTATCAGAATAAACGAACGCAATAGAGCCAGCAGAGTAAATGAATGATGGAAGCAGCGTCAGAAAGAGCCGCTTCAGCACACCCATTCCCTTTGTGCTCAGCCACATAATCCCAGCCGCTGACAGCGACAGGGGAATAAACATACTGACAAGCAGGACAGCAATGCCAAGTTTTCCTGCGGTGAATGCTCCTCCACGCAATCCTGTTATGACAAGATTGATGAAGAAAGCTGCAGCAACAAGAATAGAGGCATTCCTCCTGCCATGACGGATGGAAAAGAACAGAAGCGGGACGACAGCAATAAGGGAAGCTACTCCGATATTCGACATAATCATGCTCAGAATAATGAGCAATACAGCCTCCCCCGCCGTCCTCAGTCTGTTATCCATCGCTCACTTCTTCTCGAAAGGAAGGTATGCAAGAACTCTCGCTCTCTTGATTTCCCTGTTCAGCGCTCTCTGGTGCTTTGCGCATGTTCCAGTGATGCGAGCAGGAAGAATCTTGCCGCGCTCTGTGATGTAGCGGCGGAGCATCTCAGGGTTCTTGTAATCTGCTGGAGCTGCGCCCTGGCAGAACTTGCAGACCTTCTTCTTGAAACCCATCTTTCTTGCCCCCATCTTCTTATCTTTGAGGGCACCGTCTTTCTCTGCGAAATCCTTATCTTCGTGCATTTTTGACTCCTATCAGAATGGAATCGAGTCATCTTCAAATGACTCTGGACCAGGTCCGGAAACCGGCTGGGATGGCTGAGATGCTGGCGCACCCTGCATATTGTCCCTCATCTGGTTCTGCGGACGCTGTGAATACTGGCTGGAGAAGTTCCCGCCAGAGCTCTGTCCCTGATTCCCGCTGGAAAGCAGGGATAGCGTATTGACTACGACATCCAGTTTGGATCTGGGCTGTCCATCGTTCTCCCACTTGGTCTGCCTCAGCTCACCCTGTATGGCAACTTGCTTCCCCTTCACGAGATACTGGCTGATTGACTGCGAATTCTGTCCGAAATAAATACAGTCAATGAAGGATGCCTCATCACCCCATGAACCATCAGCGTTCCTCTTTGATCTGTTGACAGCAATGGTGAATGAGAGAAATCCTGAACCCGAAGAAGAGTATCTGAGCATCGCATCGCGCGTAAGACGCCCGACAAGAACAACCGAATTGATATCAGTAGCCATAAGCGCTTTTACTTCCTTTCCGGATTAACGAACAGGAACTTGAGAACGAGTGTCGAAAGCTGGAATACCTTGCTCATATCGGCAATCTTTGATGTATCAGCCTTGAGCTCGAAATAGACGTAGTGTCCCTTCTCCTGCTTGTTGATGATGTAAGCAAGTGTCCTGACTCCGAGATCCTCTTCCTTTGTGATCTCAACGCCATTTTTCTCGAAAGTGCTCTTTACAAGCTCGAGACCTGACTTTGTCTTATCCTCATCTGCATCGAAGATGACTGTGAACTCATAATTCTGGATCATGGTTCCTCCTTATGGACTTAGAATTGATCCGGACATACACCCGGATAAAGAGGTCAATGGTTTATACCATCTCTTCACGTTCAGAGTCAATAGTTTTCAGCAATATAAGAAAATGTCCTTGCTGGAATTCTTGTCTGATAATGAAAAAGAACACGCGATGCAGTCACAATACCGCTTCTTGTTCGGAAAATATGAGGATTCTCTACAGCTTTTCTCAGTGCATGTACGTATTTCGCATGAAATAATCCTAAGCGAGGAGAAAAAAATGAAACGACGAATAACTGTTATCGCCGTAGGACTGCTCCTTACGGCATTGTTAATCAGCTGCAGCGCCACTCCTGGCGGGGAAAACGCTGTATCCAAAGAAGCTAAAATCGCAAGAGCAATCTCTCAGGCAGTCTCTGTTGCAGGCACACAGGGAGTGACAGAGGTGGCAGGAGCAGAAAACAGCTATAAAGTAACAAACTTCAAAGCAGATGACGGCTCTGTCATTTCAGGAACATTCCAGCTTGACACGGAAGGAAAGATAATCGATGCAGAACTCAAGCTGGAAACTGGCGGAAACACCTATATATTTGTCCTTAAAGAGGAGAACGGTCAGACAGAAGCTAGTATCAACAATGAGCCAGTCAATCCTGATGCCATTCCACGTGCAATGACTAGAGAGGAGAACTTCGCATTCCGTGCATTCATTATCGGTTTCGAGGAAGCTCTTGATGAAGTCGATGACAAACTCTTCGATGACTATATCGATGAAGACTGGTATGAGAATCAGAGACCGGGGAAATATCCGATCAATAACATTCCTGGCCTTACAGGAACAGTGACTGTCGGATACGAAGATGATGACGATGACTGGGACGATATTGAAATAATCGGTGCTGATATCGAAAGTTTCCAGCTTGATTACAGAAGAGGCGGCTCGATTTCAGGCAGCTACAGTTTCCATGAACGGGGCGAGCGCGAGGAGTCAAGGTTCACTATCAGTTTCAAGGGTGCTGAGATAAATGAAGACGGTCTGAGGATTGTCTTTGACGATATAACTATCAAGGCAACGATAGAGGAAGATGAGATCAGAGACCGTGAAATCTATTCATTCTCCGGCGATATAAATGGCCAGTACAGCGTGAATGGAAAAACACATGATATTTCGTTCTCAGGTTCTATCGAAGGCGTTGAGGACCGCTACATCATGGGAAACGATTACTCGCTCACACTCGACGGAAACAAGGTTGCAATCGGAAGGCAGACACGCTATTAGTGACACAAGCATGGGATAGGACTATTATTTCACTATGTTCGATTCCCATGCACATCCAGGCATCGTGACAGAGCGCGCATTTGTCGCTTCTGCCTCAGCATCAGCGTATGAGATGCTGAAAGCATATAAGTATAAAGCTATCGGAACACTTGCCCTCTCTGGGAAAGATCCTGATTTCCCTCTGCTCGAAAAAGCCGTGTCAGAGGGATTTTCTATTGGAGAAATAGGCCTCGACAAACGCTACGGCAGCATTGAAAAGCAGGAAGAAATATTTATCAGAGCTCTTGAGATTGCAAAAGAACACAATGCCTTTGTAGTCATACACACAGTCAGAATGTATCAGAGGACGCTTGAGATACTCCGGATGATGGGCATAAAACGATTCATGATGCATGGTTTCACAGGGTCTCCGGAAATGGCGCAGGCTTTCATCGCAGAGGGCGGCATCATCTCTCTTTCGCCAAGGGCGGAGAACACAAAACACTTCAGAGCTCTTCTGCATCTGCCATTCGTGACAGAAACAGACATGAATACAGGAGCTGAGGAAAAACGAGTCCTGTATGAATGGAATGAGAAGCTCTCAGGAATCACAGGATCTGATATAGCCTCACGTACAGAAGAAATGATGGGGGATGCACTCAATGGATGAACAATTTCAGCGTATAGCACGTTTCATCGGGGAGGAGAATGTGGAAAAGCTCTTCTCAATGCATGTGGCAGTTGCCGGTGTCGGAGCTGTAGGCGGCTTTGCCATCGAGATGCTCGTGCGGTGCGGTATAGGGCACATTACTATTGCTGATTTCGACACGGTTGCAGAAAGCAATATAAACAGGCAGATTATCGCACTGCACTCAACTGTCGGGCGCATGAAGACAGAAGTGATGGCAGAACGCATCCTGGACATCAATCCACATTGCATTGTGAACGCTCTTTCTGTGAAGCTTACAGAGAGCAATATCGATGCATTCATCAGAGACAAGGACATCGTGCTCGACTGCATCGACAGTGTGGAAGAGAAGACGGAGCTTCTTGTCAGGTGCTATGAGAACAACACGATGGTCATCTCCTCAATGGGAGCGGCACTGAGAAAGCATACAGCTGATATACAGACTGGAGATATCATGGAGACACACGGCTGCCCGCTTGCAAAAGCTGTGAGGACACGTCTCAGGAAACGAGGCATCGGAAAAGGTATCAGATGCGTTTTCTCTCCTGAGCCTGTTGACTTCAAATACACAGACCCTTCAGAAGATCCGGATGCTGAGAAAACGGAGAGCGGCAGAAAGCGCATGGTACTGGGTTCTCTTCCATTCGTGACAGCTGTCTTCGGAGAGAAGATGGCAGAACTGGCATTAAGCTCTCTTCTTCCAGGTGTCCTTGACTGAAACACATCAATTAAGGCATACGATATTGCGGTGAAAAAAAACCACCGATATCTCTACCGGTGGCCATTAAGATAGCAAGAAGATTACTTCTTCTTATGTCTGTTCATTCTGAGTCTCTTCTTTCTCTTGTGTGTCGCTATCTTATGCTTTTTTCTCTTTTTTCCACAAGGCACAATATTGCTCCTTATTAACCATTACTGGTTGTTGTAATTACCGGTTTATTTTGCTTACTTTGTCAATCAAGAGTCAATAGGATAGCGAAAATTAAGTGAAACAAAGATAAAGTAGTCAGAAAACACTACCCTTTTCGTCGTCTTTTCTTCTTCAATGCATCTGCTTTTGAGCTATACTTTATAATGTGAAAGTTCTAATCCTTGGCCTGGCATCCTCTGGAGGGGGTGCGGAGGCAGCTGAGTATTATCTGAAATTGGGCAATTGCGTTGAAATTGTCAGCTCCTCTGAAAAGAAGGAGCAGAAGGTAATGCAGCAGATGCTCGAAGAAAAAGGGGCCAGGTTCATAACCAAGGATGAAATGATGACTGCTGTGGAGAGAGCGGATCTTGTTGTCAAAATACCCGGAGTTCCTGTCCCATATCTCGTAAAGCGCAAAGCCAGAATGATCACCAATGATATTGCAGCACTGCTTGAGAATCCGAAGACAGAACGGATGGTCAGAATTGTCGTTGCAGGATCGAAGGGAAAGACAAGCACAGCTTCAGCACTAGCAAACGCTCTGAATGCACTGGGGATGAGAACGGCTTTCTCGGAAGGCCTGGGATACTCTGCTTTTCACATCCTTTCCGAGATTGAGAATGACGAGAAGCTCTACGATGCTGTTATTATCGAAATGTCGCTCTGGCAGATAAAGGATACGACAACATCCCTTGGCTACAACTGGCCACGAATCGATATCGCAGCCATTACAGATACAATCCCTATTCCTACATCCCCTTCAGATATAACCACAGAGGGCGCCCTTTTCATCGGCCCATGGGTACGCCACCTCATCATACCCCGCGCTCTGAGGGATAAGATGCTCTTTTCCGGCATCATCCCACGAGCAAAGGTTAAAAGCTTCCCATCATTGCAGAATCCGTTCAGATATAAAGCCGGCATGGAGCTTGCATGGGAATGCATGAAAGCGCTCGGCTATAAAAGAAAGAGCATTGCAGGGGCGATGAAGAGTTATCATGGCATACCTAACAGACTGGAGCTTGTAGCTGTAAGGGATGGAATCTCCTTCATAAATGATTCGGCATCAGTACTTCCGCTTTCTGTTTCATTCTCCATGCGTGGCATGAGAGGAACAGCAGTCCATCTCATCGTAGGAGGAACCGACAAGAGTTCATCGGATGTGAGCAGCCTTGAAGATGCAGTAGAGGAAGCAGCTTCCCTGACACTGCTCTCCGGAAGTCTGACAGACAAACTCATCCCGATGCTGCGGAGGGAGGGAATAAAATTCAACGGACCATTCACGCGTATGGAAGATGCCCTCATGAGCGCATACAACGCTGCCCTCTATCATCGTGGAGGAAGAGAGAACCCGGAGATAATACTCTTATCCCCGGGTGCATATGCTGATGAATACTTCTCAAACGAATTCGAGCGTGGTGCCCTCTTTAAGAAAGCTGTGACAGCGCTTCTTTCAGAGAAGCGATGAGAAGCGCCTGATAACAGTGCAGAGCTCCTCTGCGCTCTCCCCGTCCACAGCTTTGGAAGATACAGCATCCTCAGCGACCATGAGTGCTACCTTGTGAAGCGCTGCTTTAGCTGCATTGATCTGCACAAGAATGCTCTCCGCGCTCTCTCCTGCAAGTATCATGCGGTCCACTGCCGCTATCTGCCCTCTGGCCTTCTGAAGTCTCACGTGAACCGAATCAGTATCAAGCGCCATAATGCCTCCTAGCCAACATTGCCGTTGACGTACTTTGACACACAGAGGAAATGACCATCACTGCCAAGCTTCCTGCCATCGATAGTGACATAACCGTCAATAGTCTTCATCGGCATCGCAAAGAAGTGCTCAGGCTTTACATATGTCGTCACCTTCTCAACATCCCCTTCTCCTTCTGCCTTGAGGACTGTACCCGGCTCGATATCATCGCAGAAGATCACTTCGCATGTAGAGTGCGGATCCTCTGCATTCGGGTCAGAGGCAGCAAGAAGCATGCCCCTGCTCTTCACGCCGCGGAAATTCGCGGGCTTGAGGTTTGAGACAAGCACGATATTGTGATTGAGAAGCTCCTCTTCCTTGTAGAACGGGACGATTGAGGAAACGATGACTCTTGGCTCCTCCTCTCCGCAATCGAGAGTGAGGATATAAAGCTTATCGCCTCCTGGGTGCTTCTCAACCTTGACGATCTTCGAGACCTTCAGAATGACTTTGCGTGCGAACTGATCTGCAATGCTCTCTGTATTCTCTGTGTTATCCATATCTTTTCCTTCCTTCGGAGAATCATTTTTCTCCCTTTCCATACGTTCTGTCTGTGAGCCTGAATAGCGTTCCCTGAGCTCTGCGATGCGGTCATCCTCAAGCTTCTGGAAAAGAAGCTCCGCGCTGGAGACTGTCACATCGCCATCAAATGTCCCCACACTCTGCCATGTGGAATTCCCAGAAGAGATGAACGAGAGGATTCTGCTTCCTGTCTCAGGCATGTAAGGAGTAATCATCACGGCAAGATCCCTTATAAGATAAAGAAGCGTTCTCAGAAGCTTCTCTGCCTCCTCTGGATTCTCCTTTCTCTTCTTCCAAGGCTCACCATCCTGGAATGCCTTGTTGCCGATATCCGAAAGCTCGAAAATCATGCGTATCGCATCGCGCTCATCCGCTCTTTCTAGGGCTTTTGTAATCTGTTCTTCCTTCTCTCGAGCACTCTTCACGATCTCTTCATCGAGAGCTCCTGGAGCAATGCGGCCATCATAGAAGCGTTTCACGAATGTGAGCGTCCTGTTCACGAGGTTGGAAAGATTCCCGATGAGCTCCTTATTCACCTTCTCCTGGAAATCTGCCCATGTGAAGGTGAAATCAGACTTCTCGGGACGATTGTAGAACATGTAGAAGCGCCATACATCAGCTGGGATCCCTGTCTCCTCGACGTCGTTGCCGAATATACCGATACCCTTGCTCTTTGAGAACTTGCCGCCCTCATAATTCAGATACTCTGTCGATGACATATGGTAAAGCATCGTCCACTTCTCTTTTGTCGCGAGAAGCGAGCATGGGAAGACTACAGTATGGAATGGGATATTATCCTTTCCGATGAACTGGAACAGCTCTGTGTTATCTGGATCGCGCCACCAGTATTCCCAGTTCTCTGTCTTATTCGCTGTGATAGATATATACCCTATCGGAGCATCGAACCAGACATAGAAGACTTTGTTCTCATAGCCAGGCTTGTTCACAGGGATTCCCCACTTGAGATCGCGGGTGATGCACCTTTCCTGAAGGCCATCACGGAGCCATGAAGCTGTGATCTGCACAGCGTTCTTTGCCCAGAAGCCGTCTTTGGAAGCCTTGTCCATCCACTCCTTGAATACAGGAAGAAGCTTAGGAAGATTTATATAAAGATTCTTCGTCTTTTTCAGGACAGGGGTCGCGCCGCATACAGAGCACTTCGGCTCGATGAGCTCTGTCGGATCGAGAAGCGTACCGCACTTCTCGCACTGGTCACCGCGCGCTCCATCATAACCGCAGTGCGGGCATGTTCCAGAGACAAAACGGTCTGCAAGGAAACGCTTGCAGTCAGGGCAGTAGAGCTGCTCAGTCTCTTTTTCGGTTATATAGCCATTCTTGTCACACTCAGAGAAAATATGCTGGACAATCTCAGTCTGCAGCGGAGTGCTTGTGCGTCCGAAATAATCAAAGGAAATATTGAACCATGAGTATATGTTCTTATGGATTTCATGGTAGCGGTCACAGAGCTCTCGGGGCGTACATCCCTCCTGCAGCGCTCTTGTCTCGCTAGCTGTCCCATACTCATCAGTTCCGCAGATATACATTGTCTCATAACCGCGAGAGCGGCAGAAGCGGGCAAAGACATCCGCTGAGAGCACCTGCATCAGATTTCCAAGGTGCGGGATATTATTCACATATGGCAATGCTGAGGTAATCAAACGTTTCTTCATGCCGACAGTATAGTCAGAGGGAGGATAATCAGCAACCCTCCCCCGGTTAGTTTAATCGACTGAAAGCAATCTATCTGCTACACTCATGGCATGGAAAACAGAAAAGGCTTCAGATTGACTCCACGGTTTGCAGGAGTGATCATCGCAGCTCTGATTGTGCTTGCCGTGGCAGCCACAAGCTTCTTCTCAGTCGATCAGACGGAGAATGCAGTCGTACTGAGATTCGGGCGCTATGTCAGGACAGTAGGACCGGGACTGCAGACAAAGCTGCCGCTCGGCATCGAGAAGAACTATAATGTCGAGACAGCTGTCGTGAAGACACTCTCTTTCGGATACAGGGGCACAGATTTATATGGCACGGCCCTCTCTGGCGCATACACGACACCTGATGAGTCGATGATGCTCACAGGAGACCTCAATATTGTCGATGTTGAATGGATTGTGCAGTACCGCATAAGCGATCCGAGGAAATATCTTTTCTCGATAGAGGATAAGGAGACAACCATCCGCGATATCTCCCAGTCAGTGATGAACCAGCTTGTAGGAGATCTGCCGATACTCGCTGTCATGACAAGCGAAAGAACGAACATCGAATACGACGCACAGCGTCAGATGCAGGAGATCTTCGACAGATATGACTCCGGCATTGAGATAGTCGCAGTTAAACTGCAGAACATCATGCCTCCTGAGGGAGAGGTGCAGGATGCGTTCGAGGATGTGAACAAAGCAATCCAGGATATGAACACGCTCATCAATGAAGGAAAGCAGTATTACAATCAGGAAATACCATCGGCAGAGGGTGAAGCTGACAAGATTATCTCTGAAGCACAGGGCTATGCCGCTGAGCGCGTCAACATGGCACTGGGGGACACTGCACGCTTCATAGCTGTCAGGAATGAGTATGAGAAGGACAAGGAGACAACTGCAATGCGTCTCTACATCGAGACAATGGAGGATGTTCTTGAGAGCGAGAGCGGCGAGATCACGCTTATAGACAAGACTCTGGAGAACTATCTGCCGCTGCAGATGATAGGAGGCAGTGTATGAGAAAACTTGCAACAGCACTTGTCTTAGCAGTCATCTTCGTCATCATATTCCTCCTTCTGGGGCCGTTTTACATGGTAAAAGAAGGAGAGCAGGCAGTTGTGACACGTTTTGGACGTATTGTCGGTGAAGAGACGGAGGCAGGACTTAAATTCAGGCTCCCCGCTGTCGACAGTGTCACGCGCTATCCTTCCACACTTCTCTCATGGGACGGAGATGCGCAGCGCATTCCCACAAAAGAGAATCAGTTCATATGGGTTGATGCAACCGCACGCTGGAGAATCATAGATCCTTCGCTTTTCTACATGACAGTCAAGACTGTGGATGGAGGGATTGCAAGGCTCAACGATATACTGGATTCCACTATCAGGACTGTGATCTCCGAAAACTATCTCAATGAAGCTGTCCGTTCGACAAACCGCATCAATGAGATGGAGTTCAGTGAGGAGATCAATAACGATGTCGAGAACGCAGAGGATGCAGAGACACTGAAATCACTTACAAACACACGCTCGGAACAGGAGGAAATCAGGATCGGACGGGATGGGCTGTCTGATATGATGCTGAAAACTGCAGCACCTCTCACGCTTGGATACGGCATCGAGCTCGAGGATGTGATCATCCGCCAGATACGCTACTCCGATGATCTCACAGGAAGCGTATACTCAAGGATGATCAAGGAGAGAAGCCAGATAGCGGAAGCTTACAGGTCATACGGACGCGGACAGCTTCTCTCATGGCAGGGAAAAGCGGAGAATGACAAGCGGACGATTCTCTCCCAAGCCTATGCAGAGAGCGAGAGAATCAAGGGCGAAGCAGATGCGGAAGCAGCAGAGATATACAGCTCAGCATATTCATCCGACCCGGAGTTCTTCCGCCTATGGACAACACTTGAGAGCTACAGAGAGACTCTGCCAGCGCTGAATAAGACGCTCACGACAAATGCTCTCTATTTCGATTATCTGGACTCACCGTTTTGAAGCTGTCAGAAAATGAATGCAGGAAGCTCTGCAATGAGCTGACAGAAAAAGAGGATATCTTCTTCAGGAACGTGCTCCGGGAGGACAGTGAATGCGATGTATACTCCACTGGGTCATTAAATGTTCTTGTGAAAAGCACATACATAGCACTCAGGTCCTCCCATCACGCCATTGCCGGAGAAGAAGATGCAAAGTTCATACAATCATTTGATTCCTATGGGATCATCGGACCAGAGGAAACGCTATCCGCTCTTATCCCATATCTTCCGGAATATAAGGCGGAGAAGAGACACGTGATGACAATCACAAAGGAGAACTTCATCCATAGATATATTCCGGAAGAAGCGAGAGTACTGAAGACACACAAGGATTACCGCGCTCTCTTCTCGCTTTACAGGGAAATTGATGAGATGAAAGGAGAATTTCCCCGCTCAGACGATAAAATCAACGCATCTTTTTTCCTTTCGAAACCAGAGCCATTCACAGCTGTGGCATTCTTCATTGAAGAAAAAGCAGTCTCCGGTGGCTATATTGCAAATGCATCGAGCTTGAATGCGATGATCACGGCAATCGCGACCTCCCCTGTTTTCAGGAACCGCGGCTATGCAAGTGCTGTCACCCAGAAGCTTCTGGATGTATCATTCACAGAGAAAGGAATGGAGCGCTTATCTCTCTGCTATACTAATGAGGATGCCGGGAGCATATACAGAAACCTGGGATTCCATGACATAGGCACATGGCTCTTTCTCAAAAGGAGTATGAAATGAAATATGTAAGATTCGAAGACGGCAAGGCTATACGCTATGGCTCTCTTGAAGGTGGCACGATAAGAGTGCTTTCATCCTCCCCGTTCGAGGGGAAAGCTGTGCTCACAGATGAGATAATCAGCACGGAAAGTGTCAGACTGCTGTATCCGTCCCCCTTTTCAAAAGCAGTATGCATCGGACTCAATTACCGTGACCATGCAAAGGAGTTCGGTCTTCCGATTCCTGAGACTCCAGTCGTATTCCTCAAGCCTTCCACATCAGCAGCGTCCCCGGAAGATGGTATTGTCTATCCAGCAATGTGCAACAGGCTCGATTACGAGGCAGAGCTTGCAGTTGTCATCGGAAAGAGAGCAAAGGACGTAAGCGAAGACAATGCCCTTGATTATGTTCTTGGCTATACAATAGCAAATGACGTGACTGCACGTGACCTTCAGCCGAAGAATGGACAGTGGACGGTTGCAAAGAGCTTCGACACATTCATGCCGCTGGGACCATATATATCCGATGAAGTGGATGGAGAATCCTTGATGATCACAAGCCGCGTCAATGGTGTGACAAAGCAGATGTCGAATACATCAAACCTCATCTTCACTATACCCTACCTCATCTCATATATCTCTCACGTGATGACACTTCTGCCTGGGGATATCATCTCAACAGGCACACCTGGAGGTATCTCTGGAATGCAGAAAGGCGATGTGGTTGAGATTGAGATAGAAGGCCTAGGGATTCTCAGGAACAGGATTATCTGAGAAGATACCCGATTCCTGAATAAATCATACCGCCATCTGAAAGGAATGCTTTTGCAGCAGCAGAAAGCGATGAGGTGACAGGATAGGAGGAAGGATCGGATGACAGATAACTGAAGATTCTCTCCTCTGCCTGTCTATCGTTCTCTGTTCCTGAAAGCGTGAAAAGGGAGGCAAACTGCCTGATCCGTGAGTGCGGAGGAAGCATACTGCTGATCTCTGGGGAAAGCAGCCATGAGTGCATGAGAAAAACAGCGTGCCCCAATCCGAAAAATGACAGCGCGCGATGGAAAGAATCCTCAGCTTCTGAAAGGTCGGCACCTTCGGGGACATGAACACTGAGGCATGGAAGAGAAAAATCAGGATAGGATGAGAAAAGCGGGAACTCTGCTTTCTCGAACTGGAGCTCTCCCAGGCGGAATATAGAAGCTGAAATATGCTTCCGGAGCCATCTGATGCGGTCAAGACCGATACGTCCGGTATGGCGTTCATACCACCTTGCCCATACTGAGATATCGGAAAGAGTTGAAAGAGCAATTTCATCACATACTCCCATACTTTCATATACACTGAGCGCATCGTAGCCTGCATAGATGAATGCAGAGAGATAATACAGAGCCGGATCTGATTTATTTTTCCCGATATCTTCAAAGCGTTTGAAATCAGAGAGAATGAGTTTCTTCTCTTCAGGATTAATCGGATATATATAATCTTTATACTGAATACAGCTTATTTTATTAATAAATTCATTAAAATCCATATGATTATACACTCTTTCAGTACAATATTATGACAAAAAATAAATCCCGAAGCACTCAGACCTCGGGACTTTAGCGAGAAAGGGACTCGGACCCCTGACCGAGCGGATATGAGCCGCTTGCTCTACCAACTGAGCTATCTCGCCATTTGCAACATCGAGATACTAACAGAATGACAATCATGTGTCAATATGGCTTTCGCAAACTTAATCTCCTCTGATGAAGCTGTGGAAAACTCTTCCTTATCTGATGTTGCTTCTGCTTCTTTAAAAATTGCTATTCTATATCGGTAAGTTCCTCACATCTTTCTCCATCTCCAACCGACGCAATGCAGCTGTCAACACGGACGAAGAGGATAGACATAAATATCAGAAACGCATTTCCAATAGCGGACACTCAGACCGAATACAGCTCATCACCCGAAATCCGCCTCTCGCCGTACTTTTCAAAGCCCGATGACGAGATGAATCCAAAGGCTACAACACCTCGAAGCGGGGATGACAGGATTTTCTCCCTCTCCTTATCGACGAGGCTCTCCTTCATCGGCAGCGACAGATACTTAACTTCGTAGAGCTCGTAACCCTCAATCGTCTCCAGGGCGACATCGAACTCGCCGTTGGTCTTTGTCACCGGGTCATCATACCAGTACACACCAACGGTGACGATATCATCCCTTATCCCCTTCCCGGCCAACACCGCAAAATACGACCTCGCGATATCCTCAAAACGATGCGAGATGAACGTGTCGAGCGACGGCCTCACATACTTCTCAAAGAACGCACGAGGGGAAACGGCGGTCGGCTGCTTATCGATGTAGGCAAGATGGAAACGGAGCATGTTCGACTTCAGCTCATAATACAGCTTCCGTTTCGTTCCCTTTATGTTGATCGGCTGCTTTTTCTCAATAAAGTCGGCTTTCACGAGCTGCTCAAGCGTATAGTCGAGCGAATTTCTGCTCTCCTTATCGGAAAGCGTCGACTCGATTTCGGAATAGCTCCGGCGGCCATTGCCTATACGGCTGACGGCAGCATACGCTCCACTGGTGCCCCTCAGCTCCGTGAAAAGGATATCCTCGGTATATGACCGAGCAAAACCGTCACGGGAGAGAAGCAGTGCCTCGATGTTCTCCTCAACAGAGAGCGAAGGGTCAATCATCGAAAGGATCATCGGAATCCCGCCAAAGACAGCATAAAGCTCAATCTTCTCCCGTACTGGCCGCTCCGGGTAAAAGAGCGAGGCTTCGAGGTAATCAAGCTCGCCGAGAGGAAGTTCAAGCGTGAACCGCTTATAGAGGGGGTTACTCTTATCAAGAAGGCTCTTCATGACACGGATAGCCGAGCCGGAGATGATGACCTTCATCGTGTCCGGTGCATGGTCGATAAAATCCCGGAAATAGGCGTCGACAATATCGCCTTTTCTCTTCAGTCTGAGGTCTTGGTACTCGTCAATCGCGAAAACGACCGGTTCCCTGAGCACTGAAATGTACTTCAGAACGGCCTCGAAATCGGGAATCGGCAGCATCGGAGTCCCTAGCGCCTCGCCAACAGCAAGGGAAAGCCTCTTCGCGTTCTCGGAAAGCTCATCGGGAACAGCCGAGAACCTGATGATTTTCGCACTGCACCCCTTCAAGGCTTCTTCTATCAGCGTCGTCTTGCCGATACGGCGGCGTCCGTATAGAAGCACAGCTGACTTGCCGCTTTTTTCGATTTCTTTCCGGAGCCTCCCCAATTCGCTTTTCCTTCCCAAAAACATGTCGCCCTCCAATTACCAGAATAAATTCCCCCGGAATTAATTTTACCGGAATCGTTTCCGGCAACTATTCTATCCGCTTACTTGCATTTCCGCAAACGGAATAATGCAATTCGCTATCAGCTTATTTTCTCATATACTGTAGTCACATTCTCGCCTTCAAAAGGATCATTGACAATTATCGTGAGAGTATTACCTTCGATTACAGCTTGCAATGACACTGGGGTACTAAAGCTCTGATTGTGATAGACTCTGCCTCGCAGGACAAAGGAAAATGAATAATGGTTTTCATCGATGGACATTTCTGTAAAATCGGAAAGTGAATAGTCGATGCCGTAGTACGATGAAAGATGAGCCATGACATAAGATTCAAAGTCCATGCCATTCACCCTTATCTGATTCTCGCTTATCTCAATATCCTCTCCGGGTGTTGTGTATGAACCCCAGAACGATGAAGGGATATGGAAAGTGAAGATACTCGGAGAAGGAGCACATGAAACGAAAACAAGCAAAACGAAAACAGCAAAGCAAACCGGAATCTTTCTCTGCATAGAGATCCTCCCATACACAAATTATACACCAGTGGTTAAGAATCGCATTGATTTACCTTGACTATCATCTGTCTCTGCATGATAGTAAAGGTGTTGAAAGCCCGCATCCCACCAATGCTTGCTTCAGCATTGAGGGCGCACCTATGGTACGGCCTCATTTCATTTGTCATTGGTCTCACGATTTTCTGCTGGTACCCTGCTATCCGGCACAGATCAGCTGCACCGGTCTTTACGATTCGAGCAACAGAAAAAGGGAAATTTCAGCTGAATATTGGCTTGAGAGCTTCTGAGTAGCTCAGCCAGCGCTTATAGCCGTTTTCATAGACAGCTTTGTCATCATCTCTCGGGAATGCCTCAGCGCTCTCGTCGTACTGGATGTGCTCCTTCGCGATTTCGCTGATATCTCCACCAGTGAGACACCAGTAGCCGTGAAGAGCAGCACCGAAAGCAGCTGCTTCCTTGATGACAGGAACCCTGACAGGGCATCCAGTCATATCTGCAACAAGCTGTCTCCAGACCTTGCTCTTGGCACCGCCGCCTGTGAGATTGAGAGTCTTCACATCTATACCATTCTCCCTGAATGCATTGAGACCGAGGAGGAATTCATATGTGACACCTTCCAGCGTTGCTCTTGCAATGTTTCCTTCCGTTACATTTGCCTGATGCATACCGAGAAGAACGCCCTCTCCGTGAGGATAATCCGGCACACGCTCTCCATTGAAGAACGGAAGCATTATAAGCCCGCCAGCTCCAGCCCCAGCCTCTTCAGCTTCAGCATCGAATGCCTTCACATCCTTTTCAAAGAGTTTTCTCAATGTCTCTGAAGCAACAGTACAGTTCATTGTACAGAGAAGCGGCAGCCATGCACCAGCACTGGAGCAGAATGAAGCGAGGCGGAGTGCTTTGTCATGGAATGGATGCGACACAGATGAGAACAGCGTTCCAGATGTGCCGAGGCTCATCGTCACATTGCCATCCTCCACAGCGCCCGTACCGATAGCACTCATCATGTTATCCCCGCCGCCGGAAGCTATCTGGACATCTCCGGAAAGACCAAGTTCAGCAGCTGTTTCCTTTTTTATTCTTCCAATAATCCCAGGCTTGCTGCTGATGGAAGGAAGCTTTTGCATCAGAGCAGGAGCAACAGCTTCTGCAGCATCCGCATCCCATGTACCTGTGAATACATTCATAATGCCTGTCCCTGATGCATCTCCTTGCTCCATCACAATCTCTCCAGAGAGATAGAAGTTGAGATAGTCATGAGGGAGAAGGACATAAGCCATCTTCTCATAAAGCTCTCTGTGATTCTTATACAGCCAGCGGATCTTGCTTGCTGTGTACCCCGGGAGTATGGGGTTGCCCAGCTTCTCTGCTACAGCTTCCCTTCCGCCAAGAGATGACTCAATCTCCTTGCATTCCAATGCAGTTGATGTGTCGCACCAGAGCTTGACGTTATAAAGCACTTCTCCATTATCTGAAAGCGGAACAAAACCATGCTGCTGTCCTGATACCGATATAACACGTATTGCTTTCTTCACATCATCACTTAAAGCAGAAAAGCATGAACGGACTGCATCCAGCCACCACTCTGCCTTCTGCTCTCTTAGTCCATCATCCCCTTCAATAAGGGAAAGAGGAGACGAAGAGGAGGCAACAATCCTCTTCTCATCACTGTCATATACGACTACTTTTATACTCTGTGTTCCTGCATCAACGCCTGCTGCAAACATCTATGCCTCCGTTTTGTCTGAATTAAAATATACTGCAAGATCATAGGGGATTCCATACAAATCGAGTACAAACCACAATTAAGTAAATGGACATGAAGATGCATGAAACTTATTTGCTTTTCTTATCTGGAGATATGAGAAATCACGCAAAATTATGAAATAATATTGCAATTTTCTATTGACCAAAATCATGAAATAGCCTAAATTCTTTGTCTGTCGAGCGGTCGTGGTGGAATTGGTAGACACGCTAGCTTGAGGTGCTAGTGGTGAGAGCTGTGCTGGTTCAAGTCCAGTCGACCGCAACAGAAATCCTTTCGCAATGAAAAGCGGAAGGATTTTTTATTCTGCACCACCCAATGAGTATCTTCCTGTTCTTTACAATTGAGCACCAAATCCACTGTTTTTACGTAGATTTTGAGCAAACACAAAGGGATTTGCCTTGACTTCGCAATACCAAGGGGGGGGTACTCTTGAAGTGATGGAGGACAATATGAGAAGAATATTCTCAATGGTACTGGCAGCCTTGTTTGTTTTGGCGCTGGTTTCATGTACACAATATGTATCTTTCCCGCTTCCTGATCATGGCTTTGGTAATAGTCAGAGCGGTGAAATCAATGAAGTTGAGACAACAAAGGAATTTGCCAGAGAGTTTTCGTTGATCCGGGCTTTCCAGGCCGCAATGAATGGTGAAGAGGGTGTTTCCTTTGACGAGACAGCAAGTACACAAAGTATGAAAAAAGGTGCTCAGGTCACAAAACGTCTTTCATTCTCCGGATACAAGCAGGGTGAATATGTCGTTGAGGATGGCACTGCAGTATTCTCATTCGAAGAGCTGGAATCCGATGATACAGTCTGCTCTGTCAAAGCAGAAGGTCTTGTCATCCAGCAGAATGGGAAAGAGATTATCAGCAATCTTGTGATTGATATTGATAATGCAAAAACAAACAACGTACTTCTTGTTGAAGAATCAGATGGTGGATATTCACTATCGGTTCCTTTTCCTGCATCTGACCTGGGCATGGAAACTCCCCCTGGGGCAAAATACTTAGTAGATGGCACGGAGTTTATTTATGCAGAAACAGCAGAGGATATTGAATTCGGAGCAGAGGGAAAAGATCCGCTTGAGGTAATCGGAAGCATAAATCTCAGACAGCTGATAGAGCCATTCAGTGGCGATGAATATATAACTGAAAGTGAAGGCATCAGGCAGACATCCCTTGTTTACGAAGTGGATAACAACAGAAGGATTACATTCTCTCTTGTATTCTCACTCGATTCGTACAAGCTTGGAAATGTTCTCGTTACTGGCGATATCATGATGGAATGCGACAATGATGTCACAAAAACATACAAGCTCTCTACTCCTTCATACCTTCTGGTCAGAGCCGAAGGTGAGACTGCTTATTCCAGACTGAAAATAAATGAGATAACAGGCGAAATCAATTGCAATACATCTGTATACTATGGTGCTCTGAAGTTTGCCAGCACGGATATCGGAGCTGTAAACACTTTATCATGCACGCTTGATGGCAAGGACTACAGCAAGGATGATGTCTATGGAACTGGTACTCTTGATAACCCATACAGGATATATACCGCAGACATGCTCAGATTGCATTTTGTAAATGATGAGGAAACTGCAGCAGGAAAGCATGCGAAACTGATGGCTTCCATCGACTTCGGCGGATACGAGTGGGTACCGACGGAGAGATATGACGCATCACTTGATGGCAATAATATGACTATAAGCAATCTTGTCATCAGAGGTACCAAGACGTCACTGACAGAGGAATTGGGACCGGAGGGAAGAATAGAGAATCTCACACTGGACGCTGTCACTTTCCTCCATACATCTTCCAATCAAGGGATAGCCTTGATCGGCGAGCTGTATGGCACAGTTCAGAATGTGCATGTTCTCGACTCATGCAAGATAGAAGTCCGGAATGATGCTCCTGGACATATAGGAGCTATCGCTTCTGAGATGTATTCCGGCCTGATTTCCGGTTCCACCAATGCCATGGACATTGAAGATGGAAACTATATTGGCGGTATCACAGGAGTTATCTGGGGCGGCGAGATCAGGGAATGCACCAATACTGGAAACCTCGTAGCAGAAGACGCGCAGATTGGCGGTATTGCCGGAAATGCGTTTGCTGACGAAGATATATTGATTCAAGGCTGTGTGAATAAAGGCAAAATACAATCAGGCTCATATGATTCTGTTGGAGGAATCGCAGGAGAAATATCTGTCGATAGTGATACTGCGGCAACAATCCTGAACTGCACGAATTATGGTGATGTAATCAATACTGATGAGAGCAAACGTGATGGCATTGCAGGACGGAATTATGGCGCAAGCATCGAGGGATGCGAGAACTATGGGAATGTCTAAGTTCTCTGTTTCTCCCAAAAGTACGATTGAAAGTTTTCATGAAAAGCAAAGCCTTGCAGCATTCCAGCTGCAAGGCTCTTCTTTTTAAAGGAGTGAGAATCCTTTTTCTCTGGCTTCCTCTCGTGCCTGTGGTTGCCAGACAGAGGCCTGGACCTCCCCTACGTGTGCCTTATGGAGAAGGAACATGCAGAGCCTGGACTGTCCGATACCGCCTCCGATAGTCTGCGGATACTCTCCGCCGAGAAGCCTCTTATGCCAGTAAAGATCCTTACGCTCCATCATGCCACGGATCTCAAGCTGTCTCAGAAGAGACGCTTCATCAACTCTTATTCCCATGCTTGAAAGCTCAAGCGAATCAGAGCGGACTGTATCCCACACAATGATATCACCATTGAGGCCATGGTATCCGTTCTCTGTCTCTGTAGACCAGTCATCATAGTCAGGTGCGCGTCCGGAGTGCGGAGGATTCCCGTATCCGATACCGATAAGGAAAACAGCTCCATAGCGCTTTGCAAGCTCCTTCTCCCTCTCCTGCGGAGTCAGATCCGGGAACTCCTCTGCAGCCTCCTCCGTGTGCACGAATGTGATAGTCTCCGGAAGCGTGTCATGAAGCACAGGATAATCCTCTTCCAGAAGGAATGCTGTGCGCTTGATGGCACTGTAGATATCAGAGACAGTACGCTTGAGATAATCAAGATTACGCTCACTTCGGTCCATCACCTTCTCCCAGTCCCACTGGTCAACATAGATTGAATGGATAGCATCGATATCATCATCGGGACGGAGTGCATTCATATCTGTATAAATACCACGGCCAGGCTTCACGCCATAATCTGCAAGAGCCATCCTCTTCCACTTGGCAAGGGACTGGATGATCTCCATCTTCTCGCCGCCAAGATTCTTGACAGAAAACCTCACTGGGTTCTCAACGCCATTGAGATCGTCATTTATACCGGAACCCGACGGGACGAATATCGGGGACGTGACTCTGGAAAGCTTCAGAGCACCAGAGAGAGAACGTTCAAACGTATCTTTTGCATCCTTAATTGCCTTCTCAGTCTCGTGCTGACCAAGAAGCGGTCTGTAATTATCTGGAAAATACATGGCACGATTATTGCACTTTCTGCCCATCTTGTTTAGAGCCAATCTATTCGCTATACTGCAAATCGTTTTGGAGAAAGTAAATTATGAAAGACACAGGTTTCTTTGCTGAATTCAAGAAGTTCATATCGAGAGGCAGCGTCATCGATATGGCAGTAGGTATTGCTGTAGGCGCTGCATTCACCGCAATCATCAACTCATTTGTCGGTGACATCATCAACCCTATCATCGGACTTCTCATCGGCGGAATCGATTTCTCGAATCTGCAGATTGTCCTCAAGCCTGCAACAGAGACAACAGCAGCAGTTGCAATCAGATATGGAGCATTCATCAATTCCATCATCTCATTCGTCATCATCGCCTTTGCGCTCTTCATTGTCATCAAGGCATTCAACAAGCTCAAGGACGCAAAGAAGAAGGAAGAGGCAGCAGCTCCTGCAACTCCTCCAGCACCTCCTGCAGATGTACAGCTTCTTACCGAGATCAGAGATCTCCTCAAGAACAGAGAGTAAGCTGAAAGAAATCGGAAAATGGGCTCTAGGGCCCATTTTTTATTTAATTTTTCTCTTTCAGAATAAAGAGTTAACAGATTCTTCTTATAAATTTATCAAAAATTGTATTGACAATTTATCGTCGCTTCATCATTCTATAGCCGACAAAAGAGAGGGATTCTTAAGGAGTCAGATTATGACAGATTACATGAGGATCCTTGCATACGAACTGACGGAGGGCCTCTTACCAGGAGAAGAGATGGCTATCTGCGGCAGTATCCAGAATTACAGAAGGATCCAGAGAAAGATGGGAAGGTATCTTTCCGAGGCAGATGCCCGGAGAGAATGGAAGGAAAAGGTCTTTGATGAGATTGTCAGTCTTCTAAGGAACGACAGAGTCATCTCGATTGCTACAGGATCGAATATCGCAGAATTCTTCTTCCCTGTGCTTTATCAGATTGAGAACAATAACTATAGAATCGACAGGAACGAGATCAGGGCACTTATACTGAGGAAGGCCCATGGTTTCAGGGCCTTTCTATCCAAGCTCATTGCCTGATCACTCTTTGTAATAGATAGCTCTTCTCACCTTCTCAGCTTCTTCCCGGCCTTTCAGCATCTCGACGATTTCAAGTCCCAGGTCAAAAGCCCAGCCAGCGCTTTTGCCTGTCACGATATTGCCATCAACGACAATACCATCTGCAAAGAAGACTGTATCCGGGGCATAGTCCTCACAGCCGGGGAAGCATGTAGCCTTTTTCCCTTCCAGAAGACCAAGAGGCGCAAGAACCACTGCAGGAGATGCGCAGATAGCTGCGACAACCCCAGTCTGCGCAGTCTTCACGACCATCTCATTCACTTTCCACGACTGCGAGAGATTGACGCTTCCAGGCATCCCTCCAGGGCAGAATACAGCCTGATAATCCGCATCGCTATCGAGATCATCGATAAGGACATCTGCCTTGACTGTCACTCCATGCGAAGATGTTACATACTCCCCTGTCACACCGACAGTCTTCACGTCAAGTCCGGCACGTCTCATCACATCAACAGGACATAGAGCCTCTGTCTCCTCAAATCCTTCTGCAAGAAATACAAGAACACTCACAGGATATCCACCTTGCCACCACTGGCCTTTGCCTCGCGGAGAAGCACCGCTGCATTCGTTATTATCCTCTCCGTCTCCTCCCAGCCTATGCAGCCATCGGTTACGGAAACACCATACTTGAGCTCAGCCCGGTTCTGAGGTATCTTCTGCGACCCCTCAGATATATTAGACTCGAGCATGAAGCCCCTGATACTCTTCTCGCCCCATCTCACCTGATCAATCACAGCTCTCAGAACACGCTTCTGCCGTCTGAAGTCCTTATGGCTGTTCTGATGTGAGCAGTCAATGATGATTCTCGCGTCCATCCCAGCTTTCCTCATCATCTCAGAAGCTTCCTCCACGTCATCCTCATAGTAATTGGGGCCCTGATCGCCGCCTCGGAGAATAAGATGCGTCGCGTCATTGCCTGTAGAGCGGAAGACAGCAAGCTTGCCATTGCGTCCTACACCGATGAACGAGGCAGGACTCGAGGCGGCCTTTGCGGCATTCACTGCAGCGGTGAGATCACCTGATGTGCTGTTCTTGAAACCGACAGCAACCGACAATCCGGATGCAAGAGAGCGGTGTGTCTGGCTCTCTGTAGTACGTGCGCCTATCGAGGACCAGCTCATGATTTCATCTGTATACTGCGGGACAATGGGGTCCAGAACTTCACAGCCTACAGGAAGCCCTATATCCGTGATATCAATAAGAAGGCGACGTGCAATTCTAAGCCCCTTCTCGATATCGCCGCTTTCATCCATATCTGGGTCGGTTATGAGCCCCTTCCAGCCAAGTGCGGTCCTGGGTTTCTCGAAATAAGTGCGCATGACGATGAAAAAGACATCTCCCACTGAGTCACTGAGCTTTTTCAGTCTTCTGGCATAATCGAGAGCGGCAGCTGTGTCATGGATAGAACAGGGACCCACAACAGCAAGAAGTCTATCATCCTTTCCTTTGATGATGTCATTCACAATGTGCCTGAATGAGGCGATGCGCTCCGCTTCCTCGTCAGAGACTGGAGAGATTGCCTCCATCTCGGCAGGTGTCGAGAGCGCTTCTATGGAACGTATCCTTAAATCCTGAATATCTCTCATACTCTGGATTCTACTCGTTTTTACGCTCATTGTCCCCTTTCTGCCGTTTTTCATAGAGAAAACGCTTGATCTTCTGAGTCGGGGTACGCTCAAAAGGCTTATCCTGCAGTTCGACACTTGAAATCTTGGAGAAAGCTGAAAGCTGGGAATTCACATTCTTGCGGATAGTTGCAAGATATTTCTCCGCTTCTTTCTGCGCTTCCTGCACAGAGATCCTCATCTTCTCAGCCATCATTGAGATGTCTATCTTGATCAGTGCCATCAGACCGCCATCCTGAGGAACAACGAGCGACTCCTCGACAAAGTCGAGATTGTTTATCAGAGCCTCGATCGACTCAGGATAGATATTCTCTCCGCCAGGGCCGAGAATCATCGTCTTCACGCGGCCGCGGATTGAGAGACGCTTTTTCCTGTCGATGTATCCAAGATCCCCTGTACGGAAAAATCCTTCTTCCGTGAAAGCCTCAGCTGTAAGATCGGGACGGTTGTAGTAGCCTTTCATGACATTGGGACCGCGGACTGCTATCTCTCCCACTCCCTCCGCATTCCTGTCAAGGAGGATGACTTCATCATCGCTTACTATTTTCCCGATCATTCCGGGCTTCTGGTCTGAGTGCTTAGAGCCGCAGCCTGCGACGAGAGGAGATGTTTCTGTAAGCCCATAGCCGATAGCGTACGGGAAATGTGCATCATGCAGAAACCTCTCCACCTCAACATCCAGAGGCGCCCCGCCGATCCCGAAGAACTTCAGCCTATGGCCGAATGTCGTCCTCAGCTTTCTTCCGATTGTTCTCATGACAAAATGCTTTGTTATCGGGTTTCTTGCCAGCTTTGCTATTCTGCCATCGCCTTTGAGAACAGGAAGCACTGCTGCCTTGTAGACTTTCTCAATAAGAAGAGGCACTGAGAGCATGACGTGGGGTCTTATCTCGGAAAGGGCCGGCATCAGAACAGAGACAGCCGGCTGCCGGCCGAGGAAGTTGATCTCAAGGCCCTTCATGAGTGGAAGTATCTGTCCGATAGTGAACTCATACACATGCGCCATCGGGAGAATGGAGAGGACCTTCTCCCCGGGCTTGAGGCGCACATAGACATCAGTCGCGAGATCCGCGCACCTGAGAATATTCAGATGAGTGAGGACAACGCCCTTTGAGGCACCCGTTGTGCCCGATGTATAGATAATGGACGCTGTGTCATCCTCCTGAGGCAGGTTTTTCTCCAGTTCTTTCTTAGCGATTTTCTGTGTGCGGAGAGGAAAGCCAGGGAGTGAAGCAAAATCCTTGTCATCTCCCGTCTTAGGCACATGCACCAGGTCATCAAGGCGGAAGAGAAGAAGGGATGCGGCGACGCTCTCCACTTTATGGAAATGCTTTGTATTGACAGCTACCCCTACTGCCCCGCTGTCTGAGATTATCGAGAGCATATCACGTTCTGAGAAGTCCGGCAGAACAGGAACTGCTACAGCACCGACAGAGACAACAGCAAGGTACATCACCATCCATTCCGGCGAGCTTTCGCCAATGATGGCTATTCTGTCCCCTTTCTTTATCCCTAGTGAGAGAAGATAGGATGCAGCAGACGCTGAGTACCAAAGAAGCTGGCTATAGCTCATGTCCTTCTCTTCTCCTGTGCGGAAGACACGGTAGCATGTGCGCTTTGAATAACGAGAGGCAATTGCTTCGACAAATGACGGGAAGGTATATGCCTTCACTGTCTTCATTCTCATTCCATCGGGGCGTTTTATACACCGGCAGTCTTTTTCAGTAATCTTCTTTCCCATCCAGAAATCCTTCAAACATCTCACCACGCTCACATACTTTGCAGAATATACCGGAAGGAATCTCGCTCTTCGCAAGCTCCCTCACAATTCCGGGCGTGTTGTTATTCGCGCTGAGGTGCACAAAATAGAGGCTGTCACCACGCTCTGCAGTGCATTTCGCGAAATCCATAGCAACATCATTCGAGAGATGACCGTAACTTCCTCTGATCCTGGCCTTCAGGAATGGCGGATATGAGCCGCTCTCCAGCATCCGGGCATCGTAGTTCGATTCCACGAACTTGACTCTCGCCCCCCTTGCAAGACTCCAGGCCGCTTCAGGAATCACTCCTGTGTCAGTCATCAGGAAGAACCTGTTACCCTCTGCTTCAAATGCATAACCGGAAGATCCATCAGAGTCATGACTCGTCGGAAACGGGCAAACATCAAAGCCGGGAACAGAAACCGTCTCTCCGAACTCATATGTAATGATACCATCCATTTCGATTTTCTGCTTCAGAAGAATTGACTCATTTCTCTCCCGTGAGACGGATGAGATATAAACCGGGATTCCCAGCTTGCGCTGCAGAGCACCGACACCTTTGGAATGGTCTGGATGCAGATGTGTGAGGAAAAGCGCCCTTATGGTGCTTCTGTCAATCTCATGAGCAGCCATCTGCTCAGTTATTTTCTTATATGTGACGCCATCATCGATGATGATAGTGTCGCGTCCTGTAGAGAATATATAGCAGTTGCCACAGCTTCCTGTGGTTATTACAAGATAGTGCATTAATCCATTTTATGTGGATAAGGAATGGAAGACAATAACCCGACCTCATTGCCAAAATGCCAAGCTTGGGTAATAATCTCCGTATTCATTAGGAGATAATATGCAACCAAGAATAAAAGCGATACTCCAGATGGAGCCATCTGAAGAGACTGTAAAAGCAGAAGGATGGGTAAGAACCAAGCGCGACAGCAAGAATGTCTGCTTTCTGGAAGTGAATGACGGCTCATGCCTCAAGGGCCTGCAGTGTGTAATAGACAAGGGTGTTATTCCATCCTGTGTTCTCGACAGGATCGGCACAGGAGCCAGTGTCCTGGCTGAAGGAAAGATCGTTCCATCCCAGGGCGGTAACCAGAAGACAGAGATGGCTGTCACAGCACTCACGCTCATTGGCGAGTGCCCTGCAGACTACCCTCTGCAGAAGAAGAGGCACACAGTTGAGTTTCTGAGAGAGAAGGCATACCTGAGACCGCGCACAAACCTCTTCGGAGCTGTGATGAGGGTAAGAAGCTCGATGGCTTACGCAGTGCACTCATTCTTCCAGGAGAATGGCTTTGTATATGTAAACACTCCTCTTATCTCAGCATCAGACTGCGAAGGTGCAGGAGCCCAGTTCCAGGTCACCACGCTTGATCTTGAGAATGTTCCGAAGACAGAAGACGGGAAAGTCGACTATTCAAAGGATTTCTTCGGAAAGATGGCAAACCTCACAGTCTCCGGACAGCTTGAGGGAGAGACGTATGCCACTGCAATGAAGAACATCTATACATTCGGACCGACATTCCGTGCAGAGAACTCAAACACTGCACGCCACCTTGCAGAGTTCTGGATGATAGAGCCGGAGATGGCGTTCTGCACTCTCGAAGGCGATATGGAATGGGCTGAGAAGTTCCTTAAATATGTCTTCTCATATGTTCTCGAGAAAAACAGCGAGGACATGGAGTTCTTCTCCAAGTTCGTTCTCGATGGTGTTGTGGACACACTCCGCCATGTCATAGAAAGTCCATTTGCACATATGACTTACACCGATGCCATCAAGGTGCTTGAGCCTGAGAATGACCGCTTCGAGTTCCCTGTGAAGTGGGGTGTCGAGATCCAGAGCGAGCATGAGCGCTTCCTTACAGAGGAAGTGGCGAAACGCCCGGTCATCGTCACGGATTATCCGAAGGACATAAAGGCGTTCTACATGAAGATGAACGATGATGGCGAGACTGTAAGGGCCATGGATGTGCTTGCTCCGAGACTTGGAGAGATCATAGGAGGCTC
Organism: uncultured Spirochaetales bacterium; assembly: GCA_949285905.1. Taxonomy (GTDB): domain Bacteria; phylum Spirochaetota; class Spirochaetia; order Sphaerochaetales; family Sphaerochaetaceae; genus Ornithospirochaeta. Next base: position 44,166 of record CASDZV010000033.1, read on the forward strand.
AGAGAGAGAGTACCGCTATGATGTGCTCATCAAGAGGATGGAAGAGCTCGGGCTTAAAGCTGAAGACTACTGGTGGTACCTCGACCTCAGGAAGTATGGAACAGTGCCACACGCAGGATTCGGACTCGGATTCGAGCGCGCTGTACAGTATGTCACTGGTGTTGCGAACATCCGCGATGTCATACCGTATCCGCGCTATGTGAAGAGTTGCGAGTACTGAGAAGCGCATAGATCATGAGCTGTTCTGAGGAGACAAGACCTGTCTTTCTCATCAGCTTCTCCTTCACTCTTCTCACAGAGCGCTCAGTGATACCAAGACGCACTGAAAGTTCCTTGCTGCAAAGCCCGTATTGCATTTCGCGAAGTGTCCGCTTCTCCTTCTCGGTGAAGCGGATTTCCTTTCTCTGAGGAAATGGATGGAGAAGCTTGTCAGGACGCACATCATCCCCGTCATCGAGTATGACAGCTGCGGGGAAGAGCGCCTCAAAAAGAAGCCGCCTGAAGGGTTCGACTATAGCCGCAAGCTGCACACCTCTCCTGCTCTCGCGGATTGCTTCTGTTTCCGCAAGCATATCCCAGAGTGTCGGGTGATGGATTATGACAAGAGAAGGCTCTCCGGAAATCTCATGGCCGGAGAGCTTTCTGATTCTGTACTCAGCTCCATTCTCGCTGAGCATCGGTATTTCAGAGCGTATGATGATTTCCTTCATACTTAATATACGCTCTGAGTGCCCTTTCTGGTTAACCTTTTATACCAGAAGATGCCACACCCTGCACAAAATACTTCTGCGTGAAGATGAAGAGTATGATGACAGGAATGAGCGCAAGCGATGACCCAGCCATCTGCACAGGCATGTTCGCTCCTCCCTGCTCCTGGAAAAACTGAAGTGCAGGTGTTATAAGCTGCATGCTGATCCTGTTTATAAAGAGATACGGATCGAGGAAGTTGTTCCAGATATTGATGAAGCTGAAAAGGACTGTTGTGGCAATTGCTGGTCCTGAAAGCGGTATGAAGATGCGGAAAAGCACCGTTCCATGCCCTGCCCCGTCAATCGATGCGGCCTCTGTGAAATCCCCGGGAATTGAACGGAAGAACTCAGTAAGGAGTATCAGGTAGAAAACCTCGCTCGCTTCCGGAAGGACAATTGACCAGAGTGTATTGAGGATATGTATCTGCTGGAAATAAAGGTAGCGCGGGACCATCGTTGTCTCTCCGGGAACCATCATTGTTGCAACAAGGAAAGCAAGGATAAGGCTCTTGCCACGGAAACGCAGACGGCTGAATGCATAAGAAGCAAGCACTGTGATTACGAGACGGATCATGATAGTCACGACAACTGTCACGATTGTATTGCGGTACCAGTCGAAGAAGTTCGGATGAGAGAGAACCTCATTGTAGTTGCGGAGCGTATGGATGATTCCGGAAGCGAAGAGCGGCATATAAGCCTGTCCCTGCGGCCGGAATGAGATGGCGACCATCATTATGAACGGATAGACCATCAGCAAAGCCAGGATCCACATCACAATCGTGAAAACGGTGTTTCTTTTTTTCAGCGGTTTTCCCATACAGACCTCGCTTTCGTGAAAATACTGTTCACGATGATGATGAAGAGCGTGAAGATGACACCCTCGGCGCTTGCGATACTGAACTTCATGAAATTGAAGGCATCGTCATAGATAAGAAGTGAGACAACTTTGCTCGATGTGCCAGGACCGCCACCGGTGAGACCTACGATTGCTGTATAATTCCTGAAAGAGTTTATGAGCGTGATAGTAAGCAGCATGAAGAGTGTTGGCGTAAGGTAAGGAAGCACAATCTTCACAACCTTCTGCATGAATGTCGCACCCTCAATCTCTGCAACCTCATAGACATCCTGCGGTATTTCCTGCAGTGCTGCCAGACATGTGATGATATGGAATGCAAGAGCTGCCCATGCGGCGACTACAGCAGCAGCAGGAAGCGCAAGCGATGGACTTGAGAACCATCTTGGCCCTTCTGCTCCGAAGAGACGGAATATCGCATTGACAGGTCCACGTGTCGGATTGAGAAGGTACTTGAATACAATGCCGACAGCAATCATGTTGGTTACATACGGTATGTAGAAACAGGTACGCACAACTGTACGGCCTGCGAATTTCCTGTTCAGAATCACGGCTATGATGAAGCCGAAGACCATCAGGAAGATGATGTAAATGACAGAGAAGACAATTGAGTGACCGAACGCCTGCCAGAACGAGCGGTTTGTCAGAACGTCGATGTAATTCTCCAAGCCGACAAATGTCGTGTTCAGAAGCTTCATCTCGCTGTTGCGGTCCCAGAAGCTGACAACAAAACCGTAGATCATCGGATAGAGCTTGAAGAGTGCAAACATCACAAGAAACGGCGCTATGAAGAGATAGGCAATCTTCTCCTCCAGCCTCGTCATCCGCGATTTCTTCATTTCCCCCTCCTTAAAAGAGAAGAAGGGGCCGGATGGCCCCTATCTGTTATTCAGCGCTCTCAATGGCTTCATTGACTCTCTCAACGATGTTGCTGATTGCCGTATCGATATCCTGAAGATCCATATTGTAGGAAGAGAGCTCTTCCTTGACGATGTTGTAGTATTCAGCTGCTGCTGTTCCTACGATATCTGAAGAAACACTTCCAAGGCCTGTGTTGATGAGGTTCTGGTAAAGATCATCAACTGTCACCTGACCGTGGGATGCCTCTGCGATCGAACCGAATGCAAGCTGCTGCTGCTCTTCAGTCATTGTCGCGAATGCAGGGATTCCACCCTCATACTTCCACTGATTCTCAGCAATCCAGAGCGCATACTCCAGAGCCTCTTCCGGATGTGCTGCATTCTTGTTGATAGCCACATAGCCAAGGGAAACGAGGTTGTTGTCGCCACTCTCTCCTGCTGACGGAAGCGGTGCTACACCATAGTCCCAGTCCTTAGGGTAATCTTCCTGGCTGTTGAGAAGACGTGTGAACCAGTTGCCCTGCGGGAACATAGCGAGACGGTAGCCTTCAAGCGCATAGTAATTCCAGTTGGCAGCCTCAGCCTCAAGCTCAGCAACCGATGGCTGGATTCCAAGCTCATTCGAGATATACTTGAACCATTCAGCATATTCCCTGAAGACAGGATCGTCGAAATTGCAGCTTCCATCCTCTTTGTAGAATGGTACTTCCATCTGCTGTGCCGGCATGTACATCCATGGAAGATCAGCATTCATGAATGAACCATAGATTCCACGGCTCTTGTCTGTGATCTTCTCTGCTGTCTCGACATACTCATCCCATGTCCATGGTCCCTCTGGATAAGGCACACCAGCCGCATCAAAAAGAGCCTTGTTATAGAAGACACAGTACATCTCCTGCTTGAAAGGAAGCGCATAGTAGTTGCCATCATCCTCTACAGGAAGATTTGCGCCATAAATCTCATATGGGTCGATTCCAGCTGCCTCGACAACATCATTGAGCGGCATGAAGAAACCTGCTGTGACCTGTCTTGAGTAATCCTTCGGTCCCAATGTCTCGACAACATCAACATCGCTTCCTGCCATTAAATCGATATTGATCTTTGCCTTGTACTCATCCTCATCTCCGGGGACAGGGATGACATCGACATGAATACCCGTCTCCTTCTCGAAATCTGCGTTCATAGTATTGAACCAGGTCTCGTTGAGGTATGTGGCTGTTACTGTTGTAGTGACAACCCTGTCATACTCAGATGCACTCTCCTCTGAGCTTCCCATAGCGAAAAGGGATGCTGAGATGAGTGAGAGAACACAAAGTGAAATAAGAATCTTCTTCATTTATATCTCCTTTTCAGTTCTTCTGCTCTGCGAGTATCTTCAGGATTCTCTCGCGGTACGTCTTGTCCCTCTCTTCCCACTCCGGGTAGACCTTGGAACCTTCTGCGTAGAAATCATCCTCGTTCCTGCCTTCCTGCTGTCCCTTCAGAGTGTGCTTGTCGACAGCGTAATCAGGAATCTGAGGTCTGAGATTGCCTGCTGCGTACTCCTTCATGATCCAGTTGTACATCTCATCGCTGGATCTGTCCTTCAGGCTCTTGCAGAGATAGCGCACGGCATGTATTGCAAGAAGACCTCTGTCCCCAGGCTGTGTTGTCACTCTTCTCATCTGGTCAAGCTGGCCGATAAGAACAGGTGCTATCGGATTTGCCAGTCCTACATCCTCAACACTGATAGTGCGGAGACGGAACCAGAGGTAGTCCTCCATGTCCTCGCTTGTGATGAGCATCTCATAAGCAAGCGTTGCCGCATTCTCCTCATGACCGCGCCTGATTTCCTTCTGTACTGCGGAAATTACCAAATCAGCATCGAGACCGCTGATAGTCTTGCATTTCTGCCAAGGATCATATGGAAATTTGTCCACAAAATGCCTCCTGTAAAGATAACATTAACTTAACAGCAACTGAGGGACTATCACAACATGTTTATGTACAGGAAACTTCAGGATTTGTAGCATCATTGAGTGGAATATCGGGATTTTACAGATAAAATGTTGCAATATGTTGCATCGCTCTAAAGTCCAAGCATGCTTGCAGGAACGAAAATGGCACCATCGTCTCTTCTGTAGACATAGAATGCGACACCTGTGAGAGTCATCAGAAAGGAAGGCCACCATAGTGTCCACATCAATTCAGCTTGCAAGTGTGCAATTCATCAATCCTCAGTAATGACCACCATTCCAGCTTATGGGATTCTCCCATGCACTAATTACTTATATCAAAAAGAATATTCCAAGTGTAATATATAACCATTACCGGAGTTGGTTATGTTTTCATTAACACAGTTGACTATATTATCGTTAACAGAGTTGGCCAGAAATTACCACAAATCATGGAAGTCAACTTCCACAAATTGTGGAAATTAATTTCCAATTTTTGCGATTATCGATTACTATTCAAATATGACTCGATACATGAAAAGAATCGCTGACGAAGAGCTGGATTTTAGACTTGAAACATTCGGAGCTGTCCAGGTTGAAGGCCCCAAATGGTCCGGGAAAACTACAACAGCAGAAAGAAAAGCTAAAAGCATCCTGAAACTTCAGGAAATGGTTGATGAAGATGCCTCATTCATCAATATGGCAAAATCACGACCATCCTCTCTTCTTTCAGGATTAAAACCGAGGCTTCTCGATGAATGGCAGCTCGTTCCGGCTCTCCGGGATGCTGTAAGAACCGATGTTGACAAGAACCATTCACCAGGGTTGTATATACTCACAGGGTCCAACTCCATTAACGAGGAAGAAGTCAAACATTCGGGTATTGGCCGTATCACCAGAATGAAAATGTATCCAATGGCTTTAGCAGAATCAGGAGAATCCTCTGGGCAGGTTTCCCTTTCCTCGCTCTTTAATAATCCAGACAAGGGGATAGCTGATTGTATAAGTACATTGTCTATAGAGGAACTTGCATTTTCTATATGTCGCGGAGGATGGCCATATTCGCTGTTTCTTAATTCAGATAAATCAAAACTCTATATAGCAAAAGATTATCTAAATGGCATTTGCAACATAGAAATAAGCACTGTTGATGGAGTTCGTCGCGACGGACAAAGCACCCGGCTGCTTCTTCGTTCTTATGCAAGGCATGTATCAGAAACAGCAACCACCACCACTATATTACGAGACATAGACACAAGGCCAGTAATAAAATCCGAGAAAACTCTCTCAGAATATCTCACAGCACTCGAGAAACTCTTCGTCATAGAAGATGTTCCTGCATGGTGTCCCGCAATACGTTCCAAGACTGCTATCAGAAGTGGGGTAAAACGAGGATTTACTGATCCTTCAATTGCAGCAGCTGCTTTAGGCCTTGGGCCTGAGGCACTCCTGAAAGATATGAGGACCTTCGGATTTCTGTTTGAAAGCCTTGTTCTTCGTGATATAAGAGCATACACACAACTTCTTGATGGTCATATAGCTTACTACAGGGACAGATACGGGCTTGAAGCTGATTACACCATTCACCTCGATGACGGACGTTTTGCTCTCGTTGAATGCAAACTCGGCACCCATCAAATAGACCAAGGAGCAGAAAATCTCAAGAAAATCAGAGACCTTATCAGGATAGCAAACGAGAAAAAATCTCAAGCTCCTCTCAGAGAACCTGATCTCATGATTATCATTACAGGCGGGAAATATGCCTATCGAAGAGATGATGGAATATACGTCATTCCTATTGGCGTACTCGGACCATGAAAGAAGATGGAAGACTTTTGTCCAACCACTACAAGAGAGGAAAATCACATTATCCTTGTGGCCAATACCCTGTGTATCATCGTTTCCGAACCTCTGATATAGATGACAGTGCGAAAGAGGGCTTTTTCTCATCTGTCTCCTGATAGTGGATGATTATCTGCAGACAATGCCATAGAATCAGAGTATGCAGAGATACACAAGAGAAATCATACACTCGCCCAGGCTTTTCGAGCAGTGGCACTTCACGCATACGATACTCCAGTCCAAGCAGTTTGCCCTGATGAAGGTATTGCAGGGAGGCTATGGCATTCATGACACGGACTTCTGGGTTGAACGCATAGGGAATAAAGGATTCTCGATTGTCATTCTATGCATATCAGGGAAAGGACGGTTCCTGATGGAGGATGGCACAGAACTCGTGCTGAACAAAGGGGAAGCATTCGTTTCCGGTCCAGATGGACAGGGGCACAGGGAAGAGACGCTGGGGCCTGAGCCTTTCGAGCATATATGGCTGATGCTCAGTCCAGAGTCCCCTATCCTCCACTACCCTGATTTCGATTACCGGATCCTTGAGATAGCAAACCCTGCAATACTGAGAGAGCTTATAAGGCTCATCATCAGCGAGGACCTATCTGGAAGCAATGCAGACAATGCAGCATCCGATCAGGCGGAAAGACTTTTCATGCATCTTACACGGCGAATCCTCAGCCCTGCTTCTGATGGAAAGAGGGAGAAAAGCCACAAAGGAAAGCTGACAGAGCTCTGGAATCAGGTGGCTCAGCATCTGGATGAGGAGTGGAGTGTGGAGGATCTCTGCAGAGTGATGAACTGCAGCCGCTCGCAGCTCACAAGGCTTTGCAGGGAATATTACAGCCAGTCCCCTGGCGAGAAAGTGAAGGAGATGAAGATGGAGTATGCGAAGATACTCCTCACTACCAGTACGATGACTATCAGGGAGATAGCGGAGTCTGTAGGATTTGACCGTTTCTCAGTCTTCTCGTCGTCATTCTCATCTTATGCGGGGATGAGCCCTAGGGAGTACCGCAAGAACGTTCCAGTGCCGTAATGGCCTTGTCAAAAGCAGAGGCGAACTCACGGATAGTCCTCTCATCGAAGCGTTTTGATTTGTCTGTGAAAATTCCCATCTCGCGCAGCAGTGCGTTGTTATCGCGCTCAGACATCCTCACCCGGATGTTCTCCTTGCTGTACTCATGACCCCTGTCGTCAATGACTGTGATACCTTTGTCAATGAGCCGCTCAGAAAGCGGTATATCATGAGTGATAGCAAGGGCCGGCGCTTCTGCTATTTCGACAATCTTGTCATCTGCGCTGTTTGCACCTGAGGGGACAACGACCATATGGATCTCACTACCGATTCTCCTCGCCTCTTCCCTAGTCAGTGTGTCACGGAATGCACGGCGGCGCACTGCTTTGTCCTCAGCAATGGCTTTCTCAACATCGCCAAGAGATCTGTCTGCGACGAACCATGCACTGAAATCTTTCCCTACAATTCGCTTAAGCACGATGCTTCTGTGCCTGACAGGAAGAGAATCTGCGTCAATATAGAGCCGGATCATGGGAGAAGATTACCATGAATGCGCTGTTTTTGATAGAAACCGATGAGCGTATCGAATACAATAGACAGCAAGGAGGATTCTATGGACATTTCGCTGCTTCAGAAAGCACGCTATGAATATAAGCCGAAAATTCCCAAGATGCTTCGCGCTGGAGTTGGTGGCATCGCAGTACAGGAAGGCGACAAGACAGAGGCTGCCTCAGACAAGGAAAAGATTGAGAAGCTCTTTCCTTGTACATATGGCATGAAGGAAGTCTATTTCAAGGACGGCAAGAACACAGCAGAGAAGAAGAAACATGTTATAGGTGTCATACTCTCCGGCGGTCAGGCCCCTGGCGGGCACAATGTCATTGCAGGCTTATACGATGCGATGAAGGAAGACAATAAGGAGAGCATCCTCCTTGGTTTCAAGGGTGGTCCTTCCGGTCTTGTCGAGGACAATTACATAACACTCACGGGGGACACAATTGACAAATACCGCAACACAGGCGGTTTTGACATGATCGGTTCCGGACGCACAAAGCTTGAAAAGGAAGAGCAGTTCAAGATTGTCGCAGAGGTTGCAAAGAAGCATGGGATGGATGCCATCGTCATTATCGGTGGTGATGACTCAAACACAAATGCAGCAGTCCTTGCAGAGTACTTCAAGGCCCATGAGGTTCCGGTGCAGGTCATTGGCTGCCCGAAGACAATCGATGGAGACCTCAAAAATGATGACATCGAGATCTCTTTCGGATTCGATACAGCTACAAAGACATATTCAGAGCTCATCGGCAACATCGAAAGGGATGCAAACAGCGCTAAGAAGTACTGGCACTTCATCAAGCTGATGGGACGCTCCGCCTCACACATCGCACTTGAGTGCGCGCTTGAGACTCGTCCTAATATCTGTCTCATCTCAGAGGAAGTCGAGAGCAAGGCGATGGGGCTTAATGATATCGCTGATTACATTGCAGACAGCGTTGTAGCACGCGCCGCGCTTGGTTACAACTTCGGCATTGTCATTGTCCCTGAGGGACTCATCGAGTTCGTGCCGGAAGTGAAGAAGCTTCTTGAAGAGATAAATGAGACGCTTGCAAAACATGGAGAGAGATTCACAAAACTCCCGACATGGGATGAGAAGCTCGGATTCCTGACTGCTGCACTGTCAGTTGAATCCATGAAGGTCTTCAACATCCTCCCGTTTGATATCCAGGAACAGTTACTGATGGACAGGGATCCGCACGGGAACGTGCAGGTATCGAGAATCGAGACTGAGAAGCTTCTTTCAAACATCGTCCGCAACAGGCTCAACAAGCGAAAGCAGGAAGGAAAGTACAGCGGAAGCTATAACCCGCTCCATCACTTCTTCGGATATGAAGGAAGAGCTGCGTTCCCGTCCAACTTCGATGCAGATTACTGCTACTCTCTCGGATACACTGCATATCTTCTCATCAGCTACGGATACACAGGATACCTCTCATCTGTAAGAGGACTGGCAAATGGCGTTGATGAATGGAAGGCAGGCGGTATGCCGATTACAAAGATGATGGACATAGAGCGTCGTCATGGGGAAGACAAGCCTGTTATAAAGAAGGCTCTTGTTGACCTCAATGGTGGACCATTCAAGTACTTTGAGAAGCACAGGGAGACATGGGCACGTGAGACTTGCTACACATTCCCAGGCGCTATCCAGTATTACGGACCTGAAGAACTATGTGACAGGACTACGATAACACTAGCACTGGAACATCAGGAGTAAATGTCAGTGGGCTGTCAATTGAGGTGAACCCTCAAAGTCGGGCCTGAAATAAGCTTAGGCTATCTTCTCTCTGAAAATCAATGGAGGAAGGTAGCCTAATTTCATCTGTATCCGGGGCTGTTGCTGGAGATTTGCACAGCCGGCATTCCTTGCAGCCAGATTATGGGGCCAGAAGCGAGACAGGGACTTCGTATACGCCGTCTTCCCGCAGCCTTGCATATTTACCGGCAGTGATTACCATCATGAATGAAGGTTCCTTCATATGCTCGTAATCCATTTTTTCCCTGATTTTCAGAAGATTCCTAGCTCCTTCATCAACACGTTTCGGATCAAAAAGCCTGACTTCAAACATTGCCCAGCGCTGATCCCGGAGTTCCATGACAGCATCGGCTTCCAATCCTTTAGAATCCCTATAATGATAAAGTGACGCATTCATCGCAGAGCAATAAACACGAAGATCCTTTATCACAAATGATTCGAACAGAAATCCGAATGTCCTGAAATCCTTCATCAGAGAAGAAGGAGAGAGACCTAGCGAAGCGATGGCAAGCGACGGCTCTGCAAACTGTCTTGTAGGAGCACCCTGTACTCGCACTTTAGATCTGACGTACGGAGACCATGCCTCAAGATCATCAATGATATACATCGATTCAAGAAGCGATAGATATTTATTTAATGTCTCATCGCTAAAAAGGATATCCTCATTCTGGCTCATATCCCTTCTTATAAGACTTCTGGATGCTTCTGTTGAGATATTCCGGGAATAAGAACGAAGAAGCCTTCTTACCTCATTGTGATTCTTCCGCAGTCCCTCTCCTTCCAGACGCCGCTGAACATCATTGTTAATAAGCTCATCAAGCAGCATGTATGGAATCTCCAGCGCATCCTCATCATTGTAATCAATGCATTGAGGCCAGCCTCCCTTGCATAGAGCAAGTGCGGTATCTTCAAGTGTACGGTCAGCGTGTTCGCTGATATACCTTTTACCATCATTGAACAACTCAGATAGAGAGACCTTACCATAGGAGAAACCAGTTTCAAATGAACTCATTGTATGCATTCTGAGATTTGCAATACGTCCGAATCCAGAATGGAATATCTCATTCCTCTTTGCATCTTCCAATGGAGTAGAAGATCCAGTGAGAATGAACTGTCCCCTCTTCTGACGGTTATCGACCTCACGACGAACAGCATCCCAGAGACGAGGCGCATTTTGCCATTCATCAATCAAAAGAGGTGCTTCTCCCCTGAGAACGTCTGAAGGCATTGCATTAGCACGGATTACAAGATCCTTTTCTTCATCGGAATTATCTAGACATACTTCGGATTTGGCAAATTGACGTGCAGAAGTTGTCTTACCACACCATTTTAACCCGGTGACAACAACAGCACCGGAAAGTCTCAGCAGCTTATCAAGTCTTTCATCCGTAATCCTGTGAATATATTCCATGATTTAAATATACACTAGAACATTTAGTGAACGCTCTCCATCTTATCCGGACGTATCGTCCATCCTGAAGATGGAGCTTCCAGCATCGAGTGCTGAAACTTTTCCTGCTTCTTTCAGCTCGGGGCACTGCTTCTTAGGGGATTGCTCCTTGTCGTCCACAGTCGGCC
>CASDZV010000034.1 GCA_949285905.1 uncultured Spirochaetales bacterium
ACTTCATGTGTCCCGATCCGGGGAAGATGTATTATACTGATCTCAGGGGAAAGGCGGCAGAGGCCAAAGAAGACAAGGAGGAGAGAGAAGCAATGGGACCAATAATGCGTGAGATTTACAACAAGGGCATTGAGACCGGACTGGAGACTGGACGCAAGGAAGGTATTGAAACCGGGCTTGAGACCGGCAGGAAAGAAGGACTGGAGACCGGACGTAAAGAAGGTGCAGCGGCAAACCGAATGGAGACTGCGTACACGATGCTTGCAGATGGGCAGCTTCCGCTTTCCAAGATTGCTGAGTATTCAGGTCTTTCGCTAGGAGAGGTCCAGAGCATCCGGAACAGCATGAATCTCTGAATGTGGTTGGAGATTTTTAAGAATTCTGTGTAATTGAAGGTCATGGGAGGGAGAATCCCCTCCCACTTTCTATTTTTCATCGCGTTTCAGGAAATTGATTGTGGAGTTTATCAAGGAACTCTTTTGCTTTTTTCTTATTCCCAAGTGCATCGTTTGTGATGAATAGTACGGACAAGGCTTCTTTTTTGAGATCTCTGTCATCCGAGCTAAGCATATTGTATGCTCTTGTTCCAAGAAGAAGTGACTCTTTGTTTCTCCCGAGATAATGAAGCTCTTTCGCTGCGAATATCAGTGCGTCGTTAGCCTCTCTGTTCTTCTTGCCATACAGGTCAGAGTAAATAGTGTAACTTTCATGGAACATATTGAAGGCTTCTTCGTTGTTATCGACATTGGAAAGGGCAATTCCCATATTCATAAGCGCTGATGCCAGATTACCTTTTGCATCTTCACCTGTCTCTTGCCGCCTTCTGTCCACTGCAGTCCTATAACATTCAAGCGATTCATCATAGCGATCCAATGATGATAGCGCTGCAGCATAGTTTTCCAGCATTTTTGTTGCTTCCTGATCAAGATGAGCTTCGTCATAGTAGCTATAAAGTTTTTTCCACAATGCGGAGGCTTCTTCATAATCCTGGTTATGCATGTCTGCATTTGCAACTACCAGCATTGCGTGCTCATAAAGCTCTTCATAATCGCCGTTGACTCCCGCTTTATTGAATAGATCCAGCGCCTGCTTCATATAGCGTATAGGACGTTTAGGATTCCGCTGATAGTAAATATCTCCGATTTTTACCATTGCTTCTGCTTTTCTGCCATCAGTGTCAGCACAGTCCAGGGCTTCCTGCATATATTCCAGTGCGGTATCTACCTCGTCGGGTTTACATAAGCTCTTGAGAGACATAAGACAAGCGAACCGCAGGGCTTTATTTTCATTACAGTCCTCCATAAGAGCTTTGATGCACTTTCTGCTGCTTTCTCGTGATAAACCGGCGAAGAGATACAGCATAAAATATTCCATTATCCTGGATTCTGAATCTGGAGCTTTGCTGAGTATAGCTGGAAAGGCTTCTCTGAAGAGAGCGACAGCTTCTTCCTCTCCCTTTGCACGCTTTACGGCAAGTATCAGAGTACTGGCCGATAATACAAAAGTCACAAGCCCAATAGAAGTGTCATACTTCATGAATAAATCATATTGCGCTCTTGCTAATTCAAGAGCACCATCATTGTCATTCATGTTCAGTCTGATGGTGATAATCTGTGAGTAGAGGTTGAATTTCTTAGCCAGCGTTTCAGTGGAGTCACCGGTAATGTGCCCCAAAGCATCCATCGCAAATTCCAATGCAGCCTCGTTTTTTCCAAGAGTACGCAGCTTTGAGATAATCAGAGATTGCATTCTGCCTCTGCTCTCAGAATCTTCTGGAATGAGTGCGCATGCTTCTTTCAGCGTTTCAATTGTTTTCTCATACTCTTCTGTGCAGCTGTAGACATCGCTGAGAAGCCTGAGAATTGAGACAATCACCGCATTGTCAGCATTGCAAGCCTCTGCTTTCTTCCTGAGAACTGTCAGCTTCTCGATACGTTCTTGGTTGTCGTAGAGAGAATATGCAAGCTTTCCCTCAGTCATCAGCACTCTCCAGTCATTCTCACCATAAAGACGGGTGAGAATCTCTGTAGCGGTTTCAAGATGCTTCGTTTCATTGTCATAGTCAACATCGGACAATGCTATATGTGCCAATGCAATAGCCTTCTTGCAGTCAGAATCCTCTGCTGCCTCCAATGCATGGTTCAGAAGTTCCTTCTCTTCATTTTCACTATCGGTGCAAAGACTTTTGCTGTAAAGAAAAAAGACCGCAAGCGCAGGATCCAGTGAGGATGCATATGATTCATTGATATCATATGTAAGCTCATCACTAGGAGCATCTGTGTAATTATCAAACCAGTCACAGAGACTCGAAACACCGATATATAGTGGCATATCAGTTTTGCCTTTATATGCTTCAGTCTCTGTGTATTCAATCAGAACTCCTGCAGCTTCTTTTCTTCTTTCGAGAACTGTCTTTCTGATTATCTCTTCCAGATCTGTTTCTATGAATGTCTTATAGTTTCTTTCGGCCATATATGTATTCTAGCAAAAATCGGGCTGAAGAGCGCAGTATCAAAGCGAAGAAATAAGATAATCATATATGTCTCTGCGTACAGGTGTCTCCAGAGAATATGTGATCTCAAAAGCAGCTTTGTCACCTACAACAACAGGTTCCGGTTCTCCTGTTGCCTGTATTTCTCCAAGAAAATAGAATTCTTTGCTCCCTTTGTCGTCTTTGTTCTTTCTGACAAAGAGGTAGATCCTATTATTTATATCTTTTTCAGTTCGCTTGTAGATGTGATCAGCATCCAAAGAGTTTGAGTATCTTGGTTTCTTTGAGAGCGCGATCAGCAGGGAAGGGGAAATGAAACGATCTTCATATTTTATAGCATCTGGATCCTTTTCGTAGTTTATGAATACAGGAAGGGTCCTGGTGCGGACATCGTATTTGTATCCACCAATATTCAATGCTGTCTGATTCTGCTTCCAGCATAATAGACGGCATACATCTTCATATGTGTACTTCTCAAAAAGGACAAACGGTGTATCTCTGTATGTATTGCTGTATTTTGTCTCATGCTTGTAAAGCCCGTCCTTGACAATCTCCCTCAGCTCGTTCTTGAATGTTTCATTTTCCAGCATGTACATGAAGGTATCAGTGACAGTGCCGGTAACTTTGTCGATGATGCTGCAGTTTCTGAATTTCTTATTTTGATCATTGGATTTTGCAAATGCCGTTGATAGATTGTCTTTCACTGATTCTGCAAGAAAAGTGTTCTTTTCTGTGTATGCTGATTTCTTTTCTGCGGCAATCTTGCCATAGTCCAGTACGTCCTGCAGAAATTGAAGCTCCTCCGCTCTCTTTCCTGATGAGAAGCTTCTTGAAATATATACAAGCATTTCCTTCTCGTTTTCCGGCAGTCTTGGAATGTTCTCCTCTTCTTTCTGCAGGAAGTTGCTGTATGACCCGAAGGCATCAACATAGCGCTGGATATCTATGTTCCCGTCTTCCCTGAAGTCGGAGATAGTCGGAATTCTTCCGATTTTGTTTTTCAGCAATCTATATTGTTCTTTGAGAAAATTCTTGTCTGAGAAATTAGCTTCATCGATCTTGCGGTATATCAGATCGCGGGCAACTGGATCGAAATTTATCGTCGAACAGCCAGGGATAATATGACTTCCTTCGAATGTGTCACGGCGAAGATTATCTTTTACGTAAGAGCTGTCTCCTGTAAGTGCAATCGGTATAAGATAGTTGTTCTTATAGTTCGCAATGAAATCAAGGATAACAACGAAGTCTTTGCCCGGAGCTTTCCTCAGTCCTCTTCCAAGCTGCTGTGTGAATACTATAGCTGATTGGGTGGGTCGGAGCATTATAATCTGATTCACTTCCGGGATATCTACACCTTCGTTGAAGACATCGACGGAAAGAATATAATCTAGCTCATTCCCATCCTTTTCATCTTGCTGGAGTCTGTCTGTGAATTCGATTCTTTTCTCTGGAGATGTTTCTCCTGAAATCGCGACAGTCTTGAAACCTTTGTTATTCATGATAGCGGAAAGCTCTGCAGCCTCAGCATTCCGATGGCAGAAGATCAAACCTTTCACACGCTCTCCAGAATATCCATAGAATGCCGCTTTCTCTATAATTCTGTTTACTCTCTCCTCTGAGACAAGATCTGAGAACCTATATTCATCTGATAACTGCTCTCCATCCACTTCAATGTCATGTATGCCGAAATAGTGGAATGGGCATAGCAGGTCATTTGCCATAGCTTCTCTCAGCCTGATATCGCAAGCAATTGAGTAATCGAATAGCGCATAGATGTTGTATCCGTCAGTTCTGTCAGGTGTGGCAGACATCCCAAGAAGAAAATCCGGATTGAAGTAATTCAGTATCTTCTGATATGATCCAGCTCCTGCCCTGTGAACTTCATCAATAACGATGTAGTCAAAATAGTCAGACGGAAAGGAACTGTACATCGATTCTTTCGACATTGTTGCTACAGTTGCAAATGTATATTTCTTGCCAAAGTCTTTTTGCTGGCCCGTAATGAATCCGATATCTTTCCGGATACTGCTTCCCAGAATCTTTTCGAAGCTTTCAGCAGCACTCCTGAGTATTTGATCCCTGTGGACAAGAAAGAGCAAGTGACGTGGATTATATGCTTTTACATCAAAGCAGCAGAGGAATGTCTTTCCAGTTCCTGTTGCTGCAATGATCAGTGCTTTTCGAAGTCCTTGTGCTCTGATGGCAGAAAGTGCTTTCGTAGCTTCTTCCTGCATGGCATTTGGCTTTGTTGTATATGTCTCAATATGGCTTTCCTGCAGTTCAAGAGCTTTTTTCTGTGCCGCATGATATGTTTTGTAACGTTTGCGATAGAGACAGAGCCATTCATTTGTAAGTGGTTCTGCTTTCTCCCACAACACTCTGAATGCTTCATCAAAATCCTCAGCATAATGACCGCTGTTGAGAGACGTCACAACGACGTTCCATTCCCTGTTTGTCTTTAGTGCGGTCTGTGTGAGATTCGAACTCCCTATGATAATTGTTTTCTTCTCGCCTTCAGCAAACGCATAACCCTTGGTGTGGAATCCCTCTCCTGTGACAACCTTTGTTTCGATATTACCGCTGAGCGACAGCAATCTCGCCAGTGCATCAGGCTCGCTGAAAGTCAGATAATCTGTCGTGATAATCTTTCCATGCACTCCTCTATCGATAGCTTCTGAGAGAGGTTGCAGTATCGCTTCGAGACCGCTCTGGCTGATGAAAGCAACAGAGAATGCAAAGCTTTCGCAAGTTCTGAGATGTTTTCCAAGCATCTCGCCAAGGAACATTTCACGTTCTGTGTTGTCAATGATTACAGGTCGCAGTTCTTTGTTGCTGTATTCTTTGCTGTCAACAAAAGCCGTTGATGCAGCTCCTCTGATTTCCTCAGCCAGATTGTTCATATTGTCCAGGATAGCAGCAAAAAGTTTTGATTGCAGCAGAAATATGCGTCCTTCATTATGATAGACTCTCCCCTCTGGAGTTTTTTGCATCAGTGTGAAGCTTCGGATAAATAAGGTTCGGAGGTAGTATGAAACAGTCGTTTGTTCTTTGTGCAGTATTGTTCCTTTTTGCTTCGTGCGATGTGTCCAGTGTATTCGATGAGCTTCCAGACAAGCTCTTCCCGGAGAAGGATGGGAAGGTTGAGTATACGCTTCAGGATGGAAATTCCTCGCTGTACTTCGGTTTCCCTGTAGAGACAGTGGAGTATGAGAACAGTATTTTAGCAGCGGGAGGCGTTGAATATAATCTTGCAGACAGCAACAGCATCATGCTGATGGGAGGTTTCGCAACTGTAATTGTCTCTGGAAACTGTATAACCCTGTCTATTTCTGGACAGGACCCGATTTTGTACGTTTCTCTGTGATGAGGCGGATTATCATATCGGCTATATCAGGAAGATCATTCCGTATCTCGTGTTCCCACACCCTGATCACCATCCATCCCATACTCCGGAGCACATGGTTTACCTCAGTGTCCTTCTCTATGTTTCTCTCGATTTTAGGTATCCAGTATTCCCTGTTTGTTTTGATGCTATCCTTGCGTTTTTCCCAGTCATAGCCATGCCAGAAATCACCATCGCAGAATATTGCGACTTTGTACTTGCTGACAGAGATATCTGGGTGTCCGTATACTTTCGCGCTGTTTTTCCGGAAGCGTAGTCCTCTATGCCAGAGCGCTCTGGAAAGAAGCCCTTCGATTGAGGTGTTCTTTCCTTTGATCCGTGACATATTGTAGCTGCGCTTGCTGTCTGTCAAAACTTCTGCTTCTGCCTCTTCAGCTCACGCTCAGTGATGAGCTGTACATTCTCTACAGGGCGACCTGCAATAAACTGTCTTGCAGCACATTCTCCCTGAAGGCGTCCTGGCGCATCCTTGTATGGCATGAAGCCGTGATAAGCACCTTTTGCCATCAATGCATTTGCTTTTGTTCCTGCTTCGTTGAGAGCATCTGCATAGAGTTTCCCATCATCTGCCAGAGGGTCGAGCTCAGATGTGATTATCAGAGCAGGGGGAAGCCTGGAAAGATCTGTAGCAAGAAGCGGCGAGAACATCGGTGAGAGTATGTCCTTGGGTTCTCTTGCATAGTTCTTGACATAGAATGATAGCATCTTCTCATTCAGCATCGGGCTGTCTTTGTATTCTATCATCGACTGCGTTCTGAGACGGCAGTCAGTGATAGGGTAGAAGAGAATCTGTCCAGCAAGCTGGGGGCCTTTCCTGTCACGTGCGAGCATGGCAGTTACAGCAGCCAGATTCCCCCCAGCGCTGTCACCTGCAATGAAGATTCTGTCTGGATCCACTTTCCAGTATTTAGCGCCTTCCGCCGCCCACAGCAGCGCATCGTAACAGTCTTCAACAGCTGTTGGGAATTTTGCCTGTGGCGCAAGTCTGTAGTCTATGAGGAGAATTGCTGATTCAGTCACTTCTGAAAGGTGCTTGAGGAATATCGTATAGAACTCCATATTCCCGAACACCCATCCTCCGCCATGACAGAAAATCGTGAGCGGTATAAGTCCTGTCAGCGCGGAGAGTCTTGGATCTGAGAAGTAGTATCCTGTGACAGCACCGCCGGTGATTGGTATTACAAATGTGGAAACAGTCGTTTTGTCAGAATGGCATAGGACCCTTCTGGCGTCACGACGCGATATATTCATTTTATTTATATTATTAATCAGGTCATCGCTGAGAGAGTCAGGATCTCTCGCCTGAAAGCGGCTGGAGAGATTTACAACTCGTCTCATTCTGCCTGTAAGTTTATATTCCGGCATAACACAATCGTATAAGTATCACATGAAGCGTGCAAGCAAAATGACCCCTCTGCTAAGCTTTTGGGGCTCCTTTTCTTAGAATTGCGGGCAGTGATGTGATGAAAACGATGAATGTCGCCGTTGCGGAAGTCGCATCGGAGATAGTCTCAGCAAGGAATACTCCTTTGACGCCCAGGGCAGTTGAAGAGAGTATGTAGACAAGCGGAATGAGGAGAATAAGCTTGCGGAATATTGCCATGCACAGTGATTTCTTGGCTTGCCCCAGCCCGATGAATGTCTGCTGTGAACAGCTCTGGAGACCGAAGATTGCCATGCCTGTAATGAAGTATTTCATATATGGCACGGCATATTCTATAAGGCTCTGATCTGCTGTGAAGAGACTGATGACAAGAGCTGGGAAGATATTGCACAGGCATGATGTGATAAAACAGTATGCGAACTCGACAATAAGCGAGAAGCGGTAGATTCCTTTCACCCTGTCATCAAGAGCGGCCCCGAAGTTGTAGCTTATAAGCGGTGTCACTGCCTGATTCATGCCAGTGACCGGCATGTTGATGAAAGTGAGGATGGAGGAGAAGATTGTCATTGTCCCGACTGCCATATCGCCGCCGAGGAGCTGCAGGCGAGAGTTGAATACGACATTGATGGCGGCTTCAGTTGCGCTCATGATGAATGGCGAGACTCCGAGCGCGAGTATCGGGAAAAGGACTTTCCTGTTTATTTCAGGCTTTCTGATGTTCAGTCTGATAATACTGTGTCTGCTGGAAAGAAATGAAACAACGTATATGCCGGAGACTGCCTGGCTTATCACTGTTGCGATAGCAGCTCCCGCAGCTCCCATCTCAAACACGAATATGAACAGAGGGTCAAGAATGATATTCAGCGCAGCTCCTATGATGACTGTGAGCATGCTCATCGTTGTCTTGCCCTGTGCGGAAATAAATGGATTGAGACCTAGTGTGAGCTGAACAAACGGAGTCCCGATAAGATAGATTGAGAGGTATGCATTGGCATGTATGAATGTCTTTTCAGAGGCTCCGAACGCATATATAAGAGGTGTCTTGAGTGCATAGAAAATGACCATCAGAATAGCTGAGAGCGCTACAAGTGATGTAGCTGAGACTGTCAGAATCTGGTCAGCTTTCCTGTTTTCTTTCTGCCCCAGCCGGATCGCAGCCAGAGGTCCTCCTCCGCTTCCAATGAGATTCGAGAATGCTGTTATTAACAGAATGACAGGATATGTAACACCAACACCAGTAAGCACTTCTGCTCCAGCACCTTCCAGATGCCCAAGGTATATACGGTCAACGATGTTGTAAAGGCCATTTACAAGCTGTGCAATGATTAATGGAAATGCCATTTTCAGCACAAGCGGCGGTATACGCTTGGTGCCTAGTTCATTCTGATCCATGAAGCCCTCTTTTGATCGATTATATTCCTATGTGGACTTTGTGTGTAGAAGAGTACTAAAATGGAGAAAATGAAAGAAGGGCGGCGCTTAAAGACATTGAATCCATTCACAACCATTGTGCCTTATATCATGGTTGAACGCAGTGATAGTCAGAATACGATAAATGACTGCTTTGATGTACGCGGGGCTGAGCAGCTTTTGCGTCGTCTGCGTACAGAGGGCTATGACTCAATCGGTATTCTGCACATTGTTCTGGCAGCATATGTCAGGGCTGTGTCTCAGCGTCCTGCCATAAACCGCTTCATACGTGGCCAGAAGATCTACGCGAGGAATAACATCGTCATTAATATGGCTGTGAAGCGCAAGATGAGTCTCGATGGGGAAGAGACAACCGTGAAGCTCAAGTTCAGCCCCTCTGATACCCTCATCGATGTCTACCATAAATTCAATGATCTTTTCCTGGAGACAGTCGGAGAGGAAGACAGCAGGAACAGTACAGATGCCGCCGCTGCTTTGATAGGGCATATACCGGGGCTTATCAAGAAATGGGTCATCTGGTTTCTGAAGACTCTTGACTATTTCGGTCTTCTTCCGCCCGTGCTTATCAACGCATCCCCGTTCCACGGTTCGATGTTCATTACCAGCATGGCCTCCCTCAACATCCCTCCCATCCGTCATCATCTCTATAATTTCGGCAATGTGCCTGTGTTCATCGCATTCGGCGCAAAGAGACAGGAACTGGTGCTTAATGATGATGGTTCTGTTTCCAAACGGAAAGTTGTGGATTTTGTCGCAAATCTCGATGAGAGAATCTGTGATGGCTATTACTATGCTTCTGCACTGAAGATGTTCAAAAAGTACCTTGTTTCTCCAGAAGGGCTTCTTGATCCTCCTGAAGAAGTTGTCGACGACGTCCGGTAATCTTCCACATCGTTTATTTTTTGTATTACACTCGCCATATGAAACGAGCAACATTATGTGTGCAGGCCGGGTATGAACCTGGAAACGGTGAGCCGAGGATCCTGCCGATATATCAGAGCACGACTTATAAATATGACAGCAGCGCGGAACTGGCATCGCTTTTCGATCTGGAAACACCAGGGCATATGTATACACGGATTTCCAACCCTACAGTGGATTGCGTGGAGAGGAAGGTAGCCGCGCTTGAGGGTGGTGTCGGTGCGATGATGACCTCCTCAGGGCAGGCAGCTTCTCTTATTTCTGTATTGAATATTGCCTCCAGCGGTGACAATTTCATCATGATGGGCAACCTCTATGGCGGAACGACAAATCTCTTTTTGGTCACAATGCGGCGTATGGGTATTGAAGCGCGTGTTGTCAGCCCGGAGATGAGCGATGATGAGATTCTGTCTTTCTTCGATGAGCGTACAAGGCTCTTCTTTGGAGAGACTATCGCAAATCCATCCCTCGCAGTCTTCGACTTTGACAGGTTCGCGCCTCTTGTGCATTCAAAAGGCGTGCCTTTGATTATAGACAACACGTTCGCAACTCCTATTCTGTGCCGTCCGTTCGAGCATGGTGCAGATATCGTCATCCACTCTACAACGAAGTATATGGACGGGCACGCATCCGTTGTAGGTGGGATGATTGTCGATGGCGGTACGTTTGACTGGGAAAAAGGCAGCAAGTACCCGGAATTGACAGAGCCTGATGAATCATATCATGGTGTGGTATATACAAAGACATTCGGCAGGGCCGCTTATATTACAAAAGCACGCACGCAGCTGATGAGAGACCTTGGCTCGACGCCACAACCGATAGCAGCTTTCCTTCTGAATATGGGGCTTGAGACGCTCGATCTGAGAATCAGGAGACACAGCGAGAATGCCATGAGGGTTGCTGAGTACCTTTCAACTCGTACCGACCTCATTAAGAGTGTCAGCTATCCGGGTCTTGCCTCCTCACCGGAACATGAGAGGGCCCTGAAATACCTTGATGGTGGACTTTCTTCAGGTGTTGTCTCCTTCTCGATGAAAGGAGGACGTGAGAATGCGATGAAGTTCATGGATTCTCTTTCCCTTGCCTCTATTGTTGTTCATGTAGCAGATGCGCGCACTTCAGTGCTTAATCCCGCCTCCACCACGCATCGTCAGCTTTCTGATGAAATGCTCATCAACGCTGGAATTGATCCCGGCTTTGTCCGCTTCTCTGTGGGAATTGAGGATGTGGAGGATATTATTGCAGATATAGAGGGAGCACTTTCTGTATGCCGATAAAAATCCCGAACAGCCTTCCTGCAAGAAAGGTGCTTGAGAGCGAGAATATCTTTGTCATGACAGAGACGCGTGCCCGTACTCAGGACATGCGTCCGCTCCGGATAGCGCTGCTGAATCTGATGCCGACTAAGATTGTGACAGAGACTCAGCTTACAAGACTTCTCGGCAATACGCCTCTCCAGGTTGAACTGACACTTGTGCAGGTTGAAAGCCATGTCTCGAAGAATACACCCGAAGAGCATATGCTTGCATTCTACAAACCATTCAGCGCTATTGAGAATGAGAATTTCGATGGAATGGTCATTACTGGTGCGCCTGTCGAGAACATGGATTTCGAGGAAGTCGAGTACTGGGATGAGCTCAAGTACATTATGGAATGGTCAAAGAGCCATGTGCACTCAGTGTTCCACATCTGCTGGGCAGCGCAGGCCGCGCTTTATTATCATTTCGGTATTGAGAAGGTGCCACTTGGCAAGAAGCTCTTCGGTATCTTTCCTCATCGTGTCATATATCGCAATCCTGTCCTTCTAAGAGGGTTTGATGATGTTTTTTATGTGCCTCATTCGCGGTATACGGAGAGTAGCAGGGCTCAGATGCTCTCAGAGCCCAGACTGAAGATTCTCTCGATGTCCGATGAAGCCGGGATATATGCATCAATGACTGAGAATGGCCGTCAGATATTCATAACAGGTCACTCTGAATATGACAGGGATACCCTTAAGAATGAGTATCTCAGGGACAGAGCCGCAGGTCTTGATACAGCCATTCCTGAGAACTATTTCCCCTCGGATGATCCGGATCAGGAACCAGAGATGTCATGGCGCGGACACGCAAATCTGCTGTATTCGAACTGGCTTAACTACTTTGTCTATCAGACAACGCCGTATGACCTCTCTGCACTTAGCGATAAAACAGCCTCATTTCCTGGAAACGAGCTGTGATTATTCATTCTTTTTAAATATTTATGCATAGCTAGTAGCATAAATGCATTTTTTATGTATAATTATGCCGTCAGATTGGAGGACGAATGATTAAAGCAGCAATTCTTGGAGCTACTGGTTATGCAGGTGCAGAGCTGATGAGGCTTCTTTCTTATCATCCGGATGCGGAGATTGTGTACCCAGCTTCACACTCATATGCCGGCAAGAAGTTTTCAGATATCTATCCAGGCATGAGAGGCGTTTGTGACATGATACTCCGTGAGGATGATATCGCCAAAGCCGCAGAGGAGGCTGATGTCATCTTCCTCTCGCTTCCAGCAGGACTTGCCTCATCGTTAGTCACGCCGGAAATACTGTCAAAAGCTGTTGTTATCGACCTTGGAGCAGATTTCCGTCTCCATGATAAATCCGTCTATGAAAGCTGGTATAAGACAGAGCACCACTCACCCCAGCTTCTGGGAGAGGCTGTCTATGGACTTCCGGAGATACACAGAGATAGCATCAAGGGCAAGCGTCTTATCGCAAACCCCGGTTGTTATACGACCTGCTCAATCATGACGCTCTATCCTCTTGTGAAGAGCAATCTCATTAAGACAGATGGAATCATCATCGATGCCAAGAGCGGAACTTCAGGTGCAGGGCGCTCGGAGAAACTGGGGTCGCTCTTCTGTGAAGTAAATGAATCCATCAAGGCTTATGGTGTCACAACACACAGGCATACACCAGAGATCGAGCAGGAGCTTTCCGCAGCTGCGGATAAGGACATTGTCCTGCAGTTCACACCGCACCTTGTGCCTATGAACAGGGGTATTCTCGCTGTTTGTTATGCGCGTATTGAAAACGGTGTGACAGAAGACGATGTGAGCGCGGCCTATTCGATTTATGAGAATGAGCCTTTTGTAAGGATACTTGATACGCTTCCTGAGACGCGTTTCGTGAAGGGCACGAACCTTGTGGATATCTCATGGCGCCTCGATAAGCGCACTGGGAATATCATAGCGCTTGGTGCGATAGACAACCTTGTGAAAGGCGCAGCCGGACAGGCCGTGCAGAACATGAATATAGCTTTCGGTCTGCCTGAGACTGAAGGACTTGTGACAGGGGCAGGCTGTCCCTTCTGATAGGAGAAAAAGATGGAAATCATAAATGGCGGTGTGCTTAGCGCAAAAGGCTTCAAGGCGGCAGGTATACATGCAGGACTGAAAAAATCAAAGAAGGATATGGCGCTCCTTGTCTCTGACAAGGATGCGGTCACAGCTGCTGTGTTCACAACCAATAAAGTGAAGGCGGCACCTGTAATCTGGGACCAGAGCGTTGCAGAAGGCGCTGTGGCAAGGGCTGTTGTCATCAACAGCGGAAATGCAAATGCATGTACAGGGAAACAGGGACTTCTTGATGCAGAGAAGACAGCGGAAATAGCTTCAGAGCTGATTGAGACAGAGAAGAGTAAAGTCTACGTCTGTTCGACAGGAGTCATCGGAGTTCCCCTTGATATGACAAAGATATCGGATGGGATTGCAAAGCTTTTCCCTCTTCTCTCCGTCTCTGGAGGAGAGGATGCTGCAGATGCAATCTGCACCACAGATACATTCCGCAAGGAAGCTGCGGCTGCAGTCACTATCGATGGACATAAGGTGACGGTAGGAGGCATGGCCAAAGGCTCTGGTATGATACATCCGAATATGGCGACGATGCTCAGTTTCATAACAACTGACGCTGTAATCGGGAAAGCGACACTGCAGAAGCTCCTTGGCAATACTGTAGAAGATACATTCAATATGATTTCAGTTGATGGTGATACATCGACAAATGACACTTGTCTGGTTCTTGCAAATGGAATGGCAGAGAACCCTGAGATTCTCCCCGGGACAGAAGAGTATGAGGCATTTGAGGAAGCATTCAGCTACGTTCTGGGAGAGCTTGCGAAGCTTATCACGCGCGATGGCGAAGGCGCTGGCCGCTTCATTGAGATGAATGTCATAAATGCCAAGACAGAAAAAGATGCGAAAATAGCTGCGCGTGCTGTCATATCATCATCGCTTGTAAAGGCTGCATTCTTCGGTTCTGATGCAAACTGGGGAAGAGTTCTCTGTGCAATGGGCTACTCAGGGGCAGATTTCGATCCATCGCTCGTTTCTCTTTCCTTCTCATCTGTGAAAGGTACAATCGAGACTGTGAAGGATGGTGAGCCGCTGCCATTCAGTGAGGAGAAGGCTAAGGAGATACTGCTTGAGAAGGAAATCACAGTCACTGCAGATCTGCACCAGGGTGCTGCCAGTGCTGTAGCCTGGGGCTGCGACCTCACATATGACTATGTGAGAATCAATGGTGATTACAGGAGCTAGCATGTACGAGAAAGAACAGGCCAAGGCTGAGATACTCATTGAAGCTATTCCATATATCAGGAAGTTCGCAGGTGAGACTGTCGTCATTAAGTATGGCGGATCTGCGATGGTTGATGAACGATTGAAGAAGGCAGTCATCAAAGATGTCGCTATGCTGAAGTACCTCGGACTTAATCCTATCATCATCCACGGCGGTGGCAAGGAGATCACCGCGATGCTGGACAGAATCGGGAAAGAGACACAGTTTGTCGATGGCCTCAGGGTTACAGACGCTGAGACTGCAGGGGTCGCGGAGATGGTACTTTCCGGTTCAATCGGTAAGAGTCTTGTGGAGAATCTGGAATCTGTAGGTATCAGAGCCTGTGGCATCAATGGGAAAGATGGACACACGCTGATGGCTAAGAAAAAGATTGATGACAAAGGCCGTGACCTTGGTTTTGTTGGAGAGATTGTCAATGTGGATAAGACACTGATTGATACTCTGATCAGTGCAGGTTTCGTTCCAGTGATTTCTCCTGTCGGGGTCGATGCATTCTCTCAGACATACAATGTCAATGCAGATTACGCAGCAACTGCCATCGCAGGTGCTCTCAATGCCCAGAAGCTTGTATTCATGACAGATGTTGAGGGCATACTGCGCGACAAGGATGATCCGAAGTCTATCATCAGACGGATGAATGCAAGAGAAGCTGTCGAGCTGATTGAAGAGGGGGTCATCAAAGGTGGGATGATTCCCAAGGTCGAATGCTGTCTTGAGGCAATCAGAAAGGGCGTCAAGTCTGTTCACGTCCTTGATGGACGTTTGCCGCATTCAATACTTCTTGAGATTTTTACAGCAGAAGGTATCGGTACAATGCTTACTCCGGAGGTGAGAGATGAGTAATCAGGAAATCGTAGCACTCGGAAAAGAAAACTACATGTCTAACTATTCCCAGTTCCCTGTTGCAATTAAAAGCGGGAAAGGGATGGTCCTTACTGATGAGGATGGTAAGGAATATCTTGATTTCGTGGCTGGTATTGCTGTGAATGCATTGGGCTATGGTGATGAGGATGAGAAGAAAGCTCTTCTTTCTGTGATGGAGAGCGGTGTCTTCCATACATCGAACCTCTACTATAACAGCCATGCAGTGCATGCAGCTGCTATGCTCAATAAACTTGCAGGTTCTGAGGAAGTCTTCTTCTGCAACAGCGGCGCAGAGGCCAATGAGGCTGCGCTGAAAATGGCAAGGAAGTATGGCTCATCAAAAGGCAAGAGCGTTATCATCTCATTCCATCATTCTTTCCATGGCCGCACATACGGTGCTGTCACTGTCACAGGCCAGGATAAGTATCATAAAGGGTTTGCGCCAATGCTCCCTGATGTTGTCTATGGGGAGTACAATGACCTTGATTCGGTCAAAGCACTTGCTGATGAACACACTGCTGCGATAATAGTAGAGCCTCTTCAGGGCGAGGGTGGTATCATTCCTGCAGATCCTGAGTTCATCAAAGGTCTTAGGGAGCTTGCAGACAGGTTTGACGCGCTTCTCATCTTTGATGAGGTGCAGTGTGGACTTGGCCGCACAGGAAAGCTTTTCTGCTTCCAGAACTATGGTATCGAGCCAGATATACTGACGCTTGCCAAGGCACTTGGCGGTGGATTACCCATGGGTGCAGCTCTTGCATTCAAACGTGCAAAGGGAATCTTCTCTCCCGGTGATCATGCTGCGACTTTTGGAGGCAATGTCGCTTCCGCATCTCTTGCAGAAGTCGTACTTTCCCGTCTTCCTGAGCTTGCTGAGAATGCCTCTGTGAATGGTGCATATCTGGGCACGAAGCTTGATGAAATTGTCTCAAAGCATCCATCGCTCTGTCTTTCATCACGCGGTATGGGGTTTATGAGAGGCATAGAGCTTGAAATCGCGCCGAGGGATGTTATTGCGAAGTGCATGGAAAAAGGACTGCTTGTCTGCTCTGCAGGATACACAGTCCTGAGATTTGTTCCGCCACTCATTGCCCAGAAGGCCGACATCGACAAGGCTGCAGCCATTGTCGATGAAGCCCTCTCTGAACTGGAGAATCAGGCGAACTGAGACGCAAGGTGTATGAGTATCTCCGTGCATGTGTCGAGTGACTCCACGGAGATATATTCATGCCTGCTGTGTGCGTTGTAGCCACCAGTGCACAGGTTCGGGCAAGGCAATCCCATAAATGAGAGTCTGCTGCCGTCCGTGCCTCCTCTGATTGGCTGTGTGATTGGTTCGATTCCGAGCTCTCTCATGGCAGCAGCGGCCGCTTCTAGAAGTTCTGGGTGCTTTTCCACTACTTCTCCCATGTTCCTGTACATTTCCCGGATTTCGACATTCACTGTATTCTCACCGTACTTCCTGCAGATGTATTCAGCCGCGTCCCTCATCATCTGTTCCCGCTTCTTGAGGTTGTCAGAGTCATGGTCACGGAGAAGATAGACCATCTCTGCTTTCTCAACGCCCCCTGCCATCTCCGAAAGATGATAAAAGCCTTCGCGTCCTTCAGTGCAGTATGGAATCTCATGCTGCGGAAGCAGTGCGTTGTATTCCATTGCTATGAGCATTGCATTTTTCATCTTCCATTTTGCAGATCCAGGATGGACGGACACTCCATTGATAGTGACAGTTGCTTCGGAAGCGTTGAATGTCTCGTATTCAAGCTCTCCGACTTTTCCCCCATCAACTGTGTAGCCGACAGGTACTGTAATGCGGGTCATATCAATTCTGTCCACACCTGATCCGATCTCTTCATCCGGTGTGAACACGATGACAATCTTCGGATGATGAAGCGCTTTGTCAGAGAGCAGTCTTTCTGCCATTGTCATGATCTCTGCAATTCCCGCTTTGTTATCAGCGCCAAGAAGCGTCGTTCCATCGGTTACAATCAGATGCTCTCCTTCCGCATCTTTGAGTTCCGGGAAATCTGCAAGCTTTGTGACAACGCCGAGCTTCTCATTGAGAATGATATCTCCGCCATTGTATTCAACAATGCGTGCATTCACATCCGCTCCTGATACTTCCAGTGCCGTATCCATGTGGGACAGCAAAGCAAAGCCCGGTTTGTCTTCCGATCCTGCTGATGGAGGAATGGTCCCATATACATAGCCATTCTCGTCCAGTGTGGCATCCTCTATGCCCATGGCTTTCATCTCATCTCTCAGATACTCAGCAAGCTTCAGCTGCTTGAGTGTCGATGGGAATGTCTCTGATTTGTCATCAGACTGTGTGTCAAACTTGATATAAGTAAGAAATCGTTCATATGTTTGCATAGATAAACTATAGCACAAACAGAAGCATGAGACGCATATGAATATAGACCTCCTCTCCGCATAATGCGGGAAGGAGGTGATGCCTATGAATGATGAACAGCACGAGTATCAGACAATGAAGAGGATTTGTCAACAAAAGATTTTAATTTTCTCATAATATAAGCTAAATAAACAAATAAACCAAACCATAGTTTAAATACATGTTTGCATCATTCCTCTCGTTCTGATAATCTCTTACCGGGTGCTGAAGCACGGCAGGCGGTTGCCCCTCCGAACGGGAGGGTTGCTGCAATCCTCCCGCCCCGCCCTTATGGGTTTATAAGGGAAAGGAGGTGCGCTATGAGTGACTATCAGATTTTGATGCTCGTATTCACGGTAATTGGAATTGTAATAGCTGCTTTGAAAAGCAACGACCGCTAAGCCCTGAGAAAGTTTGAGCGGTCGCATGACTGTTACTAACCGGGACAGCCGCTTGCTGCAGCACCCTTTCTACATATATTATTGCAGCAAAAAGCTGGAACAGTCAAATCACGCAATTACGAATATTCAAATGATTGTATGAGTTTTAATGGGTTTTCCGGCAATCCCTATGGTCAATATCATTCCCATAAATGCTATATTATCTGCATGACAGAGAAATTGCTGGAAGTGAAGAATCTGAGTGTGGTGTTTTCTGGAACAGCAGGGGATGTTACTGCTGTTGATGATTTATCATTCTCAGTTGCTAAAGGCAGCTGTCTCTGCATCGTAGGAGAGTCTGGCAGTGGAAAGAGCGTGACAGCAATGTCGCTTCTTGCTCTGATTCCGGAAGCAAGAGGTGAGGTTCTTTTGTCTGGAAAAGATATTCTACAGGCAACAGAAGAAGAGAAACGCGAAATCAGAGGAAAGAGAATTTCGATAATCTCCCAGGATTCTATGAACAGCCTCAATCCGGTGAGGCGCATTGGTAATCAGATTGTGGATATCATCCGTATCCACGATAAATCCATTACACGAAAGGAAGCGAGGAAGAGGGCTGCCTTCCTTCTTGAGAAAGTCGGTATAGAAGCCGCGCAGGAGAGAATGGATGATTATCCTCATCAGCTTTCTGGCGGAATGAAGCAGCGTGTGATGATAGCAATTGCACTCGCAGCAGGTTGCAGTGATCTTCTTATAGCAGATGAACCGACAACTGCACTGGATGTCACTGTACAGGCTGGAATTCTCTCCCTGATGAATTCATTGAAGAAAGATGGACGTTCTATTCTCCTTATTACTCATGATATGGGCGTTGTGGCATCTGTTGCAGACTATGTGCTTGTCATGTATAAAGGCAAGATGATGGAATATGGTAGCGTTTCAGATATCTTATCTGGATATTTACATCCATATACGGAAGGATTGATACAGTCAATACCTAGATTATCAACTAGGTCTGATGAAAGGCTGTATGTTATCCCCGCGGGGTGTGGTGCAATAAAAGGCTGTGTCTTTGCACCGTGTTGCCGTTATGCTTTTGACAAGTGCCACGAATCAGAGCCTCCTGTCTTTACAGTTGCAGGACACAGTGTCCGGTGCTGGAAGCATTCGGAGAATCGCAATGGGTGATGTGCTTCTTTCGCTGAGAAATATTTACAGATGCTTCACTGCTTCATCGGGTAAGAATATCGAAGCAGTTGATGATGTTTCTCTGACTGTGATTAAAGGCGAGACGCTTGGTGTTGTCGGAGAGTCTGGATGCGGGAAATCGACTCTCGGGCGATGCATTCTCCGTCTCATTGAACCAGACTCTGGTGAGATTATTTACGATGGCATGAACCTTCTTGAGCTGAACAGGGAAGAGATGCGGCAGATACGTCGCAAGCTGCAGCTTGTTTTCCAGGATCCATATGCTTCGCTAGACTCCCGGAAGACAATATTACAGTTAGTGAAAGCCCCTTTGGATGTATTCAGAATCGGTACACGTGAAGAAAGGGAAGAACAGGTCATTTGCATGCTCTCTGCAGTGGGGCTTGGGAAGGAGTTTGCTGCAAAATATCCTGATTCGCTCTCTGGAGGGGAGCGGCAGCGCGTTGCTATTGCACGTGCATTGATTCTTTCTCCAGAGTTTGTTGTATGCGATGAACCAGTCTCGTCTCTTGATTCATCTATCCGGGCTCAGGTTCTGAATCTTCTGAAGGACCTGCAGCGGCAGAAAGGACTGACATATATGTTCATCAGCCATGATCTTTCTGTAATTAAGTACATGAGCGACAGGATCGCAGTTATGTATCGCGGCCGCATTGTCGAGCTGGCGGAAAAGGATGAGCTGTACAGAAATCCTATCAATCCGTATACGAAACTCCTGATTGATTCTATCCCGTCTTCTGGAATGGAATTCAGCCGTCTGGCAGAATATGCGTCGCCTGAAATTGCAGATTCTTATCCTGGATGTGGTTTCTGTTCCCGGTGCCCATACGCGGAAGATGCCTGCAGAAACAGAAAACCTGAACTATTGGAAATTCTTCCGGGACATTTCTGCGCATGTCACAAAAGTATGTAGAGCGCGTTTGATGCTGTGAAGAACCAGGAGAAGAGAAGTGTGTTCAGAACAGCAGGGAATACTATCCCTTTGCTATACCTCTGCCCATAGAAATCCACCAGAGCAAGAAGGGGAGTGAATGGTAGCATGTATATTATGGGGATGAGAGCGAAGCGGCTGTCATAGAACATGAGCTCTCCTTTGATCGGAAAGCCGAGGAAGAAGATAGCTACCATGAACAGGGGGCCGGCAATATAGAAGAGAATGTATTCAACGCAGCGCTGCTTGGAGGAAAAAGTGGCTGTGAATAGACTGAGTCCTGTGAAACCTGCCAGGAAAAGCGGAAGGTATGCAAGCCAGGAAAGCATTTTCCGTTTTGTAAAAGGAGAAAAGCTTGTGAAGAGTATGAAGATATTGCTATCAGTCAGCCAGATTATGCAGAGTACTGCCGTGTAGAGAAGAGCAAAGACTGCAAAGGCCTTCAGGATATCTGCTCTGAAATTCCCAGCCATCTTTTCTTTTGTATTCTTTCCTGATGTGAAGGAGATGGCCATTAATAAGAAGCCCGTGAAAACCGACCAGATTACAAGGCCATTGGTGTCTGTTTCAGGGAATATCGCATTAGGCATCAGCAGCTTCTTGCCGATCATGTACAGAGGAGGCAGTACCGCAAAGACTGCAATGGAAACAGCTGTGCTGATGGCCGTTGTTCTGTAAGAATGTGGTTTGCTTGCTGAGACAATGGAAGGTCTGGGATAGAGTGCTGTAACCATAAGTACAGCAAAGGATATGAAGATGGAAATCATCATTAAAGCTCTCAGCTGAAACAGTAGATTTACATGGGTGGTGGATTGTGGAGTAAATCCAAGAGCTTCGGAGAAGAAGGATACAGTATCAGAGAGAGCTTTATCAGAGGCAGTGAGGAGACTTGTGTTTATATTCTCGATAATGACTAGCGCTGTCCGTTCTCCATTCTGGTAAAGCGTGGCATTATGCTGCACCGCAATCTGTTTTCCGTAAATTCCGGAAAAGCGTTCCTGGGTTGCTTCCAGATTTCCGCTTCGCTGGTGTTCATCGAATCTGGCAAGAACGAAGCCCAGTGTGTCCACATGATCATATAGTCTTTCAAAGGACCCGTTGATGTCCACATAATCAATATTAAGCATCGCTGACAAATGAATTCCCGTTTTCTGGATGGCGTGCGAAAGATAGTAACCACCCATTGTATGCCCGATGGCTCCAATTCGGGTTTTGTCAACAAAATTGAGAGAATACATATATTCTAGGGCATCATCTGCTCCCATTTCTGGCGTGTATGCAATATCAGATTGCCCATGGTTGTACGGGTTGAAAAGAAGGACAGTACACCCAGAAGCTGCAAGTTTCGCAGCATAGGCCTCCATTGCGTTGTATTCATTATTGGCACCTGCAGAGATAAGCACTGCCGGTGTTTTTTCCGAAGTGTCTGGTATATACAGTTTCCCTGTGAGTGTTTTCTTTTCTTCTGTGGGGATAGTCACCCGGAGTGTCTTGAATGCATATATATTCTCAATGCATGCTGACATAATAAGTGCCACCGCCAGAAGAAGCGTGAATGCTACCAGAGGCCATTTCCATTGTTTCATTCCGTTCATTGCCCTCTCTCCTTCATCCGCTGCCTGTACTCTCCCGGTGATATCAGATGCTTTTTCCTGAAGACCCTGTGGAAATAGCTGCTGGATGAGTATCCAGCTTCAGAGCAGATTTCTGTAATAGTCTTGTCAGAGCTGATGAGGAGATCCTCAGCTTTTTCCATTCTCATCTCGGTTATGGCATCGATTATGTTGCGTCCTGTCCTGTCCTTGTAAACCCTGCTTAGATAAGCCGGTGAGAGTTTCAGGTCATCTGCAATCTGCTGTACGCCATATCCGCTATCTGCCAAATGTTTTTCAATCAGGCTGTTGATTTGTTCGATATATGGCTGTCTGCTTTGTTCTGCCCTTGTCTCCTTATCGTCTAGGAAAGCTGTAATGCGCTCTTCAAGGTATTTCCTGAGTTCTGAAAACGAAGCAAAATCCCTTGTGTCCATTGCCCCTGGATGCATCGCTGGATTGATGAGCAGCCTATGCTGGTCAATGAATGATGAAATCATGAAAAACACGAAGCGGCATGCCATGATATTTCCTTCAGTACTGTCGAGAATATTCAGAACAGCTTCACAATTTTCTCTTTTCAGGTTCTGCATAGCATTCTCGATATTCTGCAATAATGTTGCATAGGGTATTGTGGTTCCGTCGTCATTTATAGCTGCGGCTGTAGATGAAGGAGGAAGGAAGAAAAGCTTTTCCGCACTCTGGACAGCTGTTGCATATGCATCATAGAGCCCAGACATCGTCACCGCTTCCGGGTAATAAACAACGGAGCACGGTATATCCTTCGTCCTTTCTGCAGTTTCAGAGGCAAGTATTTCCGGGCTTTTTCCGCAATCTTCCACAATGATGGTGACAAGTCTTCCTTCCAGCGCCGGAAAGACATAGCCATGTGGTTTTGTGATCTTCCCTATGATTTCACGCTGCGATGTTATTACGCATGGCCGAACAAGAAGCAGTATGTATTTATCGTCGCTGTTTTCGGCAGTTTGTCTGTTGAGGCACGCTTTTTCAAGGATTCTTGTTTTCTCTTCGTCTGAGTCTTCACTTCGTCCATATGTAATGAAGTAGTATATGTTGAGTGCCATTCCGGCGGTGAAGCCAAGAAGCGCAACTGATGTGATGTAGCTGACGCGTATGCCCGAACTACTGTTTGCAGAGGTTCCGCTGATGCCAGCTGCCAGAATAATTATGGTCAGAAGTGACAGCAGCGATACGAAAAGGGCTATATAAAAGAGGATACGCTTCTTCATTTGTCTTGAGAAAGTCTAACGCATCGCTGTGTCCGCTACAATTGCACTTTTCTGCCTTCGTCTGGCTTTATGTCAGAAAATTACACAATGAAAGAACATGAAAGTCCACGTGGGTAAGAAAATCTTAATGGAGGCATGGAGACCGTCGCCTTACCATATTTCAAAAGGAGTAATTATGACAGCGCGTAAAAAGACGGCATTCATTGTTCTAGCGGTTGCTGCCCTGCTGCTTATTGTCGGGGCTGCGCTTCATGTCGCTATAAACACGGACTTCGGTAGCGTGAAGGTAGATCGGCTGACAGTTCTTGATGGAGAGGGAAAGGAGGTAAGCCTTCTTGTATATAAACCTGACACAGCCACGGCAGAGACTCCCGCTCCAGCTGTAATAACAAATCATGGGGGTGGAAATTCCATCGAAGCCCAGGGAAGCTACAATGCAGAACTGGCGCGCAGAGGCTATGTAGTTGTCTCGTGGGATGCAAGCAACAGCGGTCTTTCCGAGAAGAGCATGGATCCGACACATGGAGGAGAAGCAGCTTATGCATTCACGGTCTCTCTTCCTTTTGTCGATAGTTCAGAAATGGCGGCTTCCGGACATTCCATGGGTGGTGTCTACACATTCATGATTGCACAGAATCATCCGGAGAATATCAAGATTGTCATCCCTGTCGGAATGAATCCGGGCATGAATGATACTACGTCTCCGTTCCTGACAAATTATGCATGTATTATCGGAGAAACCGATGAGAGCAATCTCGTAAGAAGCAATGGTGATATCATTAATATGGCACACAATGAACAGTACCACGACTTCTTTGCTCTTGCAGATGACGAGGTCCTTGAGGTCAATAAAGTGTACGGAAGCTTTGCCGATGGCACTGGCAGGGCATTCTATATGCCAGATGCTTCTCATGCAGCATCGATGATCAATGGTGGGTTAATCGCTCTCTACCTTGATCTCGTTCAGACTGTTGTGCCTGCTCCTTATCCGATTGAAAGCACTGACCAGATCTGGGGCTGGAGAGATTTTGGAAGTATTCTTGAGTTCTTCGGCCTTATTCTCTTCTTCTTCGGAATGGCCCTGTGGCTCCTTACTACGGATTATTTTGCTTCGCTGCATCTGAAGGCACTCCCTGAGGTCGGTTTCAAAGCAGGAAGCCCTGCATGGTTCGTGTGTCTTATTCTTCTCATGCTGATTCCTGTAGTGCTTTTCATTCCATCATCGACGCTGGCTATGAAAATCAAGGTTCCTGCTTTCATGGCACTCGACGCCACGGCAAACGGATTTGCTATCTGGTCATTTATTACAGGGCTTGTATTGCTTGTATTCTTCCTTGTTTTCCATTTCGCATTTGGCAAGAACAGGGGAGGGAATGCAAGAACATATGGTCTGGTAACTGCAGAGACTGACGGCTTCCATTTCTCATATCTTTGGAAAGCGATACTTTTCGCACTTGCAGTGACTGGTACAACATATCTTGTCTATAT
The DNA here is from genome assembly GCA_949285905.1 of uncultured Spirochaetales bacterium. GTDB lineage: Bacteria > Spirochaetota > Spirochaetia > Sphaerochaetales > Sphaerochaetaceae > Ornithospirochaeta. The sequence continues at coordinate 24,340 of CASDZV010000034.1, forward strand.
TTTCCTCTTCTTTGTCACAAGAGAGGATATGAGAGTCTGGCTTGCTGTAATAAGGCCTGTTCCATTGTTCAGAGTGCAGTATCTGCCAGCGTATCTTCTGATTCAGCTTCCATTCTTTCTTACAGGAAGCCTTGCAGCAAGAAGTATTAATATGAACAATGGTGAAAGATCAGGAGGACTTGGTATGTTCCGCTCAGTGCTCCTTAGCGCACTTGTTGGAATGGCTGGCCTGATTGTCATGTTCATAGTCTACTGGGTTACATTCAAGATGACTGGTGTTGTTCTTTTCCCGAATGACAGAGGCTATATCTTCGCAGGTGCAATCTATTCCATGCTGCCATCCTTCCTTGTCGGTAACTGCATTAACTGCTACATCACAAACAAGACAAACAGTGTCTATGCTGGTGTTCTCTGTGCAGTTCTTTGGGCTTCATGGATTATGGTAGGTGGCAATGCCATTGCCTGAAATAATAACATTCTGAATTGGCATAATGGCGGTTCTGTCCTGTCTGGATTGGGGCGGTCCGCCTTGACCTTTTGATTAGTTTCTCTGGCTCCTCTTCCGGGGAGCCTTAATATTTTCTTAATACTATCTTCCATTCTCTTCTCTTCGGGACTAATATCGGACTATGAGGAAATTATCAGCTGAAGAGAAATTCAAGCAGATGACAGAGACGCCAGTGAGGCGTCTTATTGTTACACTTGCAGTACCTACTGTAATCAGCAATCTCATCTCTACACTATATAATGCAGCAGATACATTCTTTGTCGGTCGAATCTCCACATCAGCATCCGCTGCTGTTGGTGTTGCGCTTTCCATGCAGGCAGTCATTCAGGCTATCGGATTCTTTTTCGGGCAGGGCAGCGGTAACAATATGTCCAGACAGCTTGGAGCACACCATGAGAAAACTGCGGAAACACTTGCCTCGACCGGCTTCTTCTCAGCATTTATTCTCTCCGCGCTTATTGCGATTCCTTGCATCATATTCCTCCGCCCCATCTCAATTTTCCTCGGTTCTTCAGAGACAATACTTCCATATGCTATGGATTATATGTTCTGGATACTTCTTGCAGCTCCGTTTATGGCATCATCGCTTGTATTGAATAATCAGCTGAGGTTTGAAGGTAATTCATTCTATTCGATGATTGGACTCACTACGGGAGGCATCCTGAATCTCTTTCTGGATCCTCTGCTTATCTTTGTTTTTGATTTAGGAATTGCAGGGGCAGCTATTGCTACAGCTGTAAGCCAGGTCATCAGCTTCGCTATACTGCTGTACATGTCAGAACGGGTTGGAACTGTCAGACTGCGCTTCCGGTCTTTCCGTCCTTCTGCGAAGATGTATCGTATGATTACAAATGGTGGTCTTCCATCGCTTTGCAGACAGAGTGTTACAAGTGTTGCGATGATCTGTCTGAATAATGCTGCACTGCCATTTGGCGATGCGGCAATTGCTGCAATGGCCATTGTCAATAAAATCGGGAACTTCACTAATTCCGTGCTTCTCGGTGTAGGACAGGGGTTCCAGCCAGTGTGCGGGTACAATGCAGGTGCAGGGCGCTATGAGCGGGTGAAGGAAGGTTTCTGGTTCTGCGTTAAATCCATGTCTGTCTTGCTGCTTGTGCTGGCAGTCGCTGAGTATATATGGGCATCTCCTATTGTAGGCTTTTTCAGGGAAGGAGACCCAGATGTCATTGCTGTCGGTTCGATAGCTCTCCGCCTCAGATGTTTTACACTTGTCTTCTCTGCATGGATTACTATCAGCAATATGCTGTTGCAGACTACAGGCAAGATGTGGAGAGCCTCAATTCTCGGATTTGCCCGTCAGGGAATCATTCTCATCCCCATCGTGTGGATACTTCCTCCGCTGATTGGCATATGGGGTATTCAGATCGCACAGCCGCTTGCAGATCTCATCACGTTCATGATGTCTGTCCCGATGACAATGAGCGTCATCCGGAAGATGAATGAGGATGTCGCTAAAGAGGCGAGAAGCTAGAAGTTTTCCTCTTCGATTGCCTTCACAGCACTCTCGAAAAGTCTCTCAAGGTGATCAGCATCGCCGGGAACCTTTTCTGCATTGACTTCCTCAAGCCGTGAGGCTGCCGTCTTCAGCTCACCGAGTCCAAGCTTCTCCGCGCTCTTCCTGATTCTGTGTGCCTCTCTTTTGATGCCTTCAGAGTCCTTGTTTGCCACACATTCCTTAAGGGCGGTGATGTTTCCGCTTGAAGGGAAGGCTTTCAGTGCATTCTTCAGTGCTGACACATCACCACAGAAGTCCTCTATCACGCTTTCATAGTCCATGCCGATCTTCTCGGCTAAGCTCTTTATGCTCATGTTCTGAATATCGAAAAAGAAACGCCTCTAGTCAATGTGGCAAGAGGCGTTTTGAGTGAAAAAGTCGCAATCAGGCGAAAACGCTGATGATTGCACTGACAAAAACAGCAATGATGATCAATGGAAGAATCCACGCACAGTAGAATCTGATCCTCTCTGGGAATTTCAGGCCTTCTCCTGTATTGGATTCCTTGATGAACTTGTTCCAGCCCCAGCCATAGCGATGTGTGCAGAAAATGACAAATGCAAGGCTTCCAAGCGGCAGGATGATATTCGAGACAAGGAAATCCTCTCCATCGAGAATTGTGCTGCCTGCCCCAAGAGGCTGGACCATTGACAGAGCGTTGTAGCCAAGCACAGCAGGCAGAGCGAGAATGAAGATTGCTGCAAAATTCACGATAGCTGCTTTCTTTCTTGGCCATCCTTTCATGTCCATCCAGTATGCGCAGATATTCTCGAAGACGGCGATGAGCGTCGAAAGAGCTGCGAATATCATGGCGAGGAAGAAGACAGCGCCCCATACACCACCTGCCTTCATCTGTGTGAATACATTCGGCAGTGATATGAACAGAAGAGACGGGCCAGAGCCTGCCTCAACACCGAAAGCGGAGCATGCAGGGAAGATGATGAAACCAGAGAGGAGCGCGATTGTCGTATCGAGACAGATGATTCTCACGGACTCTCCACCCAGTGTTCGCTTGTTGTCAAAATAGGAGCCGAAGATAGCCATGGCACCAATACCCAGCGAGAGTGTGAAGAATGCCTGTCCCATAGCCGCGAAGACTGACTCTGAAAAACCATATTCGTGGATGAGGTTCCCAAAATCCGGGCGCATGTAGAATCTGATACCGTCTCCGGCACCAGGAAGGAGGCAGGAGTGGATTGCCAGGATAATCATTAAAAGGAATAGGATGACCATCATCACTTTAGTAATCTTCTCTACACCGTTTTTAAGACCGATTATGACGATTCCAGCTGTAAGAATCAGCGCTACAGCAGTCATTCCTATCTGAAGAGGTGCATTAGCAGTGAGTGAGGAGAAGTATGAGCCGACATCGGCAGTTGTGAACGAGGCATTGAGCGACCCTGAAATGAATGAGAAGAAGTAGTATATCAGCCATCCGGTTATGACTGAATAATACATCAGCAGTAGATAGTTGCCGGCAATTGACACATAGCCGACAGCATGCCATTTCGACTTCTCTGGTTCGAGCCGCTTGATTGCTCCGACGATATTCATTCTCCCTGCTCTTCCAATAGCGAATTCCATGATCATGACAGGGAACCCAAGGAGAACAAGGAACAGCAGATACAGCAGAACAAATGCCGCACCGCCGTATCGTCCGGTGATATAAGGGAAGCGCCAGACATTTCCCAGTCCTATTGCACAACCCGCTGAGAGCAGAATAAAGCCCAGACGGGATGATAATTTCTCTCTTTCCATCTTTCAGTCCTTTTTACCTGTATTGCGTGCCGGATATTTAGGCTCGCTTGTATATATCAGGCCGAGTTTCCTCAGTCCCGAGATATCTCCATTTGAAGGGACATGCGTCAGATGCACTTCAGCGTTCTTCAGCAGAGGAAGCGCTTCCAGAGCCTTTCTTGCCACGTCGTCCTCTGTCGCACTCATTGCAAGAGCTATGAGAATCTCGTCAAGATTCATGCTGACACCTTTGCCGCTGAGGATATCCCTCTTCATCGCTGTGATGCCTTTGATGACGGACGATGAGATGATGTCTGTCTCCTTTGGGATGCCAGCCAGTGCTTTCAGTGCATTGAGAAGGAGAGCAGAACATGCGTGGAGCGTTATTGAGTTATGAGCTGTAATGATTCTGCCGTCAGGGAGCTCAATTGCCGCCGCACATACCGTTCCGTTCTTTCCTTTGCCTTCGTTGATAGCTTTATCCAGAGCTTCACGGGCTGGCATTACAGTATCTCTGTCCTCAGGTTTCACTCCTGCTTTATCCATGATCGCAGAGATTCTGTTCACAGTCTCCTGGTCGGCTCGCCCTGAAGCATAATCTGTGCGTATCTGGAAGTAGCGCCGTATAATCTCCTGCTTGCCAGCCTCCTTGCATACCTCATCATCGGTGATTCCGAATCCGACTCTGTTGACGCCCATGTCGGTAGGAGATTTGTAAACACACTCGCCGGTGATCTTCGTCAGTATGCGCGCGAGAAGCGGGAATGCTTCCAGGTCTCTGGAGTAATTCACTGCAATCTTGTTGTAAGCTGAAAAGTGGAAATGATCGATAAGATTCACATCTCCGATATCTGCTGTTGCCGCCTCATATGCGATGTTCACAGGGTGGTCGAGAGGCAGATTCCATACAGGGAATGTCTCAAGTTTTGAGTAAGCTGGTTTCATTCCCATCTTCGCTTCGTGGTACATCTGTGAAAGACATGTCGCAAGTTTCCCTGATCCCGGTCCTGGAGCTGTCACGATGACAACAGGCGCAGAGACTGGAATGTACTCATTTCTGCCATAGCCCTGGTCGGAGACGACAACATCGATGTCCGACGGATAGCCTGGTGTGGCAGGGTGGGTATAGACATGAATACCCATCCTTTCCAGCTTGTTCTTGAAAACAGTTGCCGCAACCTGGTTCTCGAAGCGTGTGATGACAACTTTGTCGCATTTAAGGCCATACGCCTGGAAGTCATCAATCATCTTCAGCACATCTGCATCGTAGCTTATGCCGAAATCTGAGCGGATCTTCCTTCTCTCAATATCGCCGGCATAGATACATATGATGATATCCAGCTGATCCCCAAGTGCCTGGAAAACCTTCATCTTGTTATTTTCGTCGAAGCCAGGAAGAACGCGTGCAGCATGCTTGTCGTGCAGCAGCTTGCCACCGCATTCGATATAAAGGTGTCCGGAAGATGCCTCCCGGACTCTTTCTCTGATATACTTTGTCTGTTCTTCAACGTACTTGTTACTGTCGAAGCCGGTTTTATGCATCAAACATAGCCCTCAGCAAGCATTGCGCGGCTGACTTTCATGAAGCCTGCAATATTGGCGCCATCGACAAAGTTGTTCTTCTCCGAATATTTCTCTGCAGCTTCGCTAATGTTCTTGTAGATGTTCTGCATGATATTCCTGAGTTCTGAATCCACTCTTTCCCTTGACCACTGCATGCGTGCAGAGTTCTGAGCCATCTCAAGACCTGATACAGCAACACCGCCAGCATTTGCTGCTTTTGCAGGAGCAAGGAGTACACCACTGCCCATCAGAATCCTCTCAGCTTCTACAGAGCATGGCATGTTCGCGCCTTCGCCAACGAGCTTGATTCCATTCTTCACAAGGTTCTTTGCATCTTCCTCGAGAATTTCATTCTGTGTGGCACATGGGAATGCATAATCTGCTTTGATATTCCAGACAGGATTCGGCTCTGCTGCGTTGCGTTCGATATATTCAACACCTTTGAATGCCTCTGCATACTCTCTGATGCGGCCGCGTCTGACGTTCTTGAGATTCATGATCCATCTCAGCTTTTCCGGTGTGATACCGCTTTCATCGTAGATCATGCCGGAAGAGTCAGAGAGTGTGACAACTTTTGCACCAAGTTCTGTGAGTTTCTCTACTGTATACTGTGCGACGTTTCCAGATCCTGACACAAGGCATGTCTTGCCATCGAATTTCATGCCTTCTCCTCCGAGTATGGCTTCGGAAAGGTATACAAGACCGTAGCCAGTAGCTTCCGGGCGGATGTTCGAACCACCGAAATCGAGTCCCTTACCTGTGAGAACGCCAGTGAACTGGTTTGTGATTCTCTTATACTGTCCGAAAAGGTAACCGATCTCGCGTCCGCCAACACCGATATCACCGGCAGGAACATCTGTATCAGCTCCGATATGTCTGTAGAGTTCTGTCATGAAAGACTGGCAGAAGCGCATGACTTCAGCATCTGATTTTCCTTTTGGGTTGAAATCTGAACCACCCTTGCCTCCGCCCATCGGCAGACCTGTAAGGCTGTTCTTGAAGACCTGCTCAAAAGCAAGGAATTTCATGATGGAGAGATTTACTGATGGATGGAAGCGAAGTCCTCCCTTGTATGGTCCGATAGCTGATGACATCTCAATCCGGTACCCTCTGTTGATCTGTACATGTCCCTCATCATCAATCCATGGAACGCGGAACATGATGACTCTCTCAGGTTCTGTCATCCTCTCGAGAATCTTGTGATACGTTACATCGGGAAGGTCTTCGATGATCTTGTCAATCGAAACAAGAAATGTGTAGACAGCCTGCTGGAATTCCTTCTGGTCAGGATCAGTCTTTAGTACGTGTTCATAGACACGCTGTGTTTCGTCATGCATGGTATTTTTCTCCTAGCCCATGATGATAAAGACATTGCAGAAGAAGGAAAAGATTCAAAGCTTGCTGCCGGGTTAATTTTCTGAATAATATTTGTTCGCGTAATTGCCTCGTCTTGTGTATGATTTAACACAGCTGCAATATCTTCTTAACAAAAATGTGCTTTCATTACCCTGATTCTGTTTTCTGATTATCCGGATAGTATGTTAGACTCTGAATTATCGGAGGTTTATATGAGAATTGGAATACTTACCAGCGGGGGCGATTGCCCTGGTCTGAATGCTGTTATCAGGGGGTTTGCGAAATATGTCTTCAATAATATCAAGGATGCAGAGCTCATCGGCATATCCGAAGGCTATCTTGGTCTTATTGAGAAAGAAGCGAAAAAGATGAAGCCATCTGATTTCTCCGGCATTCTCAATGTCGGTGGAACAATTCTTGGCACAAAGCGTACACCATTCAAATTGATGACGGAAGAGGACAGAAACGGGCAGAGCCGTCTGGATCTGATGAAGAAGAACTACAAGGCTCTTGGACTGGATGTGCTTGTCACGCTCGGAGGTGCTGGAACGCACAAGACAGCTGGACTTCTATCTTCGGAGGGACTGAATGTAGTAGGAATCCCGAAAACCATTGATAATGATATCTGGGGAACTGATGTGACTTTCGGTTTCCATTCAGCTGTAGATATTGCAACAGAGTGCATTGACCGCATACATACAACTGCGGCAAGCCATGGGCGTACGATGCTCATTGAGCTTATGGGCAATAAGGTAGGGTGGCTGACGCTTTATGCGGGAGTCGCAGGCGGTGCGGATATCATTCTCATACCTGAGATTCCTTATAATCCTGACACTGTAGTGAAGATGGTCAAACGACGTCTTGATTCGGGAAAGGCATTCAATATCATCGCTATTGCTGAAGGTGCCATGAGTCGTGATGAGGCGAAGATGAAGAAGAATGAACGCCTTGAATACAGGGAAGGAAGAGCCACAGGGACGGAGATTCTGGCAAGATACATAGAAGAGAAGGCTGAGGTTGAGACACGTGTTGTAGTCCCTGGACACCTGCAGCGTGGTGGAGCACCGTCTCCATATGACCGCTTCCTTTCAACAGAAATGGGGTCGTTTGCGGGCGAGCTTGTGAAGCGGGGTAACTTCGGTGTCACTGTCGCTATGAGAGATAATCATGTAACATACAACAAGCTTTCCGATATCGCCGGTAAGACTAAAGCAGTCTCTCCTGATGACCAGAGGGTTGCAATGGCAAGGGCAATCGGAATTTATTTCGGAGATGAAATGTGAAAATAGCTGTTATTGATTTCTCCAGCACGTCTCTTTCCCTCCTCGTTGAGGAAGTCAGCGGGGAGATGATGATTCCAGTTGTGGGACTCAGGAAATCTGTCTCGATACTCGGATATCTTTCCAAGAAGGGAAAGCTGTCTGAGCGTGGTATTGAAAAAGTTGTCGAATCGATCAGATACCTTATGGAAGCCGCTGTCAAAGTCGGGTCGGAATCAGTCTGTGTCATCTCCACCGCTTCAATGAGAATTATAAAGAACTATGGAGAAGTCGTAAGAGCAGTGAAGGCAGAGACAGGCCTGGCAATCACGAATCTCGATGGCCAGGCTGAAGCTTACGCTGATTACATTGCAAATAGAGAGTATGCGGCCCTTGGCAGCTCTCTGCTTCTTGATATCGGGGGTTATTCATCATCCATCGTTGATATGAACAACAGTAACAGAAACAGCATGTTCGCTCTTGATATCGGCCCGGCTGCTCTTTTCCCACGCTTTGATGGCATGTATCCGGACAAGAATGATGCGAAGCGTCTGAGAAAGACAATTGATAAGATTCTCGAGAAAAACAATGTTTTTCCAGGTCAGTCATTTTCCCGCATGATACTAGTCGGTAGCAATGCTGAGGCGCTTTATGGAGTTTATCAGGATCATTACTCTGTACCAGATTCATCGCTGCATACAATGGAAAGAAAAAAGCTGAAGAAGCTGATCAAATATCTGATTTCATCCGATGACAGGGCTCTGATACTCATCCGTAATGTACCTGAGAAGGTGCATACCCTGATTCCTGCCGCAATTCTCGCAGAAGAGATTTCCCAGGTTTACCAGGCTGAGGAGCTCATTGTTTCAGAGAAGGGTGTGAAGGATGGATATCTGAGGTTATTAGTGGAGGAGAACAATGGTTAAGGAAAAAACAGCGGCTATCATGCCACCATATATTAACAGGGAGTATTCCTGGCTTCAGTTTGATGACAGGGTGCTCGATCAGGCCCGGGATCCGGACAATCCGCTGCTTGAACGCTGCCGTTTCCTCTCGATATTCATCTCGAATCTTGATGAGTTTGTCCGTGTAAGGCTGGGATCGCTTCTTAATCTTGAGCTGCATTCGCCGACATATATCGACAATAAGACAGGAATGGGTGCCCGTGATCAGATTGACATGATCCTCTCTCTTCTTCCGGGGCTTTATAAGAAGGCGGATGAGACATTCATGAAGCTTCGGAAGGAGCTCAAGAGCGCTGGTGTGGATATCATGATGCCACAGTCTATCTCCGAATCAATGAAAACGAAAGCGTTCAAGTACTTCCAGGAGAACATGGTACCGTTCCTTTCTCCGCTGGTGCTCGATGCAAAGCATCCGATGATCCGGTTTGAGAATCAGAGACTTTATCTGGTTCTCCGTCTTGAGCGCGATGGGAGAGAGATGTTCGGTGTCGTCTCAATGGGCAGGAGAATTGCAGATCTAGTAAGACTCGGAGGCGGCAAGAAAGTCCACCTCATTCCTTCAGAGTCACTTCTGTATCTCTTTGGAGATCTTCTCTTCCCCGGCTCTTCCGTGAAAGAGAAGTCGCTTCTCCGCGTTACAAGAAATGCGGATTTCGAGGCATCAGTTGAGGATGCGGATATCGAATATGATTTTGATTTCTCCAAACTGATCCGGAACAAAGTCGAGAGCAGAGGGTCTCTTGCTGCGGTGCGTCTGGAGATGAACACATCATCGGAGGATCTGCGTCAGTTCCTTATCAAGCACCTTGGAATTAAGAAAAACCAGGTTTTCCTCGTTGGTGGATGTTTTTCATACAAGTACATGTATCAGCTTGACGAGTTCTTCCCGCTTGAGATGCGTCATCAGCTGAGATATCCATCATTCAAGGGCAGTGTTCCTGCAGGGTTGCAGCGCGGAAACATGATAGACACAGTGCTTCGCCGCGATGTCTTCCTTGCATATCCATTCCAGACGATGGATCCCCTTCTGTGGCTCCTTGAGGAGTGTGCTGATGATCCGAGAGTTTCAAATATCAAAATCACAATCTATCGCCTTGCTAAGAACTCCAGGGTAGTGGCTGCACTTGTGAGAGCTGCGGAGAATGGAAAAGATGTCTCTGTTGTGATGGAGCTTTGCGCGCGTTTTGATGAAGAATCGAATCTCAGCTATGCCGAGCAGCTTCAGGAAGCGGGGTGCACTGTCTTCTATGGCATGGAGAACTATAAAGTCCATTCGAAGATCATCTCGATAGTACTCCAGGATAACGGAGGTGTAAGATACATCACGCACCTTGGAACCGGCAACTACAATGAAAGCACTGCAAAGCAGTATACAGATCTGAATATCATCACATCTGATAAGGATATCGGACTTGATGGAGTTGAGTTCTTCCGCAATCTTGCAACCTTGAATATGGATACAAAGTACCGTCGTCTGCTGGTTGCACCGGCAACACTCAAGGCCGGCATACTTGCTGCGATGGATAAGGAGATTGCAAAAGGCAAGGATGGATCCATCACATGCAAGATGAACTCGCTCTCTGACAAGGACATGATTGATAAATTCGTGGAGGCTTCAAAGGCTGGGGTGAAGGTGCGTCTTCTGATAAGAGGTATTTCCTGTCTTCTTCCAGGAGTGCATGAACTGACTGAGAATATTTCAATAATCAGCATTGTAGGGCGGTTCCTGGAGCACTCGAGAATCTACAGCTTCGGCTCGGGAGAGATGTATATCTCCAGTGCAGACCTGATGACGAGAAATGTCGACAGAAGGGTTGAGATAGCAACTCCTGTGCTTGATGCGAAAATCCGGGACACCATTCTCAAGATGCTTGATATCATGTTCCGCGACAACGTGAAGGGCAGGATTCTCTTGGGCGACGGACATTATTCAGCTGTTCCTGATAGCGATACGCATGTCGACTCGCAGGAGAGGTTCCTTGAGCTTTTCAGAAGCGGCAAGGCTTATCTCTGATGGCTTCTTCTGCAGATTTCACTGAAGGCCGCATTACCGGTAAGCTTGTCCGTTTCATGCTCCCGATTCTGGGAGCATTGGTTCTTCAGGCCGCATATGGTGCTGTTGATGTCCTGATGGTAGGATGGTTCGGTACAACGGAAGGACTTTCTGGCGTATCTACAGGCAGCAGTATCATCAACCTTGTCACCTTTGTCATCACAGGTCTTGCAACAGGTGTGACTGTGCTTCTTGGCAATTACATTGGGAGCCGGAACACAGAGCGCGCTGGAAGAATGATAGGTGCTGCCATCACATTCTTCCTTGTTGCGGGAGTTGTCCTGACAGTCCTGCTTCTGGTGTTTGCAAAGCCTCTTGCGCTTCTGATGAAGGCGCCTCCGGAAGCTGTCGGGAATACTGTTTCATATGTGCGTATCTGCGGAGCTGGTATACTCTTCATCATCGCTTATAATCTCATAAGCTGTATTCTCCGCGGTATCGGCAACTCGCGACTGCCGCTCACCTTTGTTGCTATAGCCTGCGTGGCTAACATCATCGGCGATTATATACTCATAGCAGTTTTCCATATGGATGAGAGAGGGGCGGCCATTGCAACAGTCGCTGCCCAGGCTTTGTCTGTGGTTCTTTCTCTTATCATACTCCGCAAGGAGAAGCTCCCATTCACCATCAGACGGAAAGATATGAGGCTTAGCAGGGAACTATGGTCATTTATACGCATTGGTTCTCCGATAGCTCTGCAGGAACTTATGACTCAGATATCTTTCCTTGCGCTCATAGCTTTCGTGAATAATATCGGGCTGGAAGCATCTGGTGGCTATGGTGTTGCAAATAAAATTGTCACATTTGTGATGCTTATACCATCATCTATCATGCAATCACTCTCATCGTTCATCGCGCAGAATGTGGGTGCTGGAAAAGAGGACAGGGCAAGAGCGACGATGCGGACAGGTATGGTTCTCGGTGCGCTTTTCGGTATCCTGATGTTCTCAGCATCGTTCTTCTTTGGTGAAGAGATTTCCCATATCTTCGCAACTGATGAAGGTGTAATCATCCGTTCGGCGGAGTATCTCAAGGGTTTTGCTCCTGAGGCGGTTGTCACAGCTGTGCTGTTTTCATTCATGGGATACTTCAGCGGACATGGAAAGACTCTTTTTGTGATGATCCAGTCTATGATGCAGACATTCATTGTGCGTCTTCCTGTCGCTTATATCATGGCCTCGCAGCCAGATCCAAGTCTTACAATGATAGGAACAGCCGCTCCTCTGGCAACTGTATTCGGCATTCTCATCAATGCTGTGTATTATATGTATTCCACTCGTCGCAGTATCAGAGCGTAGTAGTTCTCTCTGCATACATCATCTCTCCTGTGATGTATGCTTCAGGAGAAGAAGCTGTGCTGAATGCAAAGCCTGATGAAGAAATGAATCCCAATCTGCTTATATTGAGTCCTTTGATTTTCCGCATCTTTTCCATTTCCTCATCCCTGAGACTTTCAGTCATAGGATGAGAGAGGTATTTTGCCTCGAGGATGCCATATGAAGAGTCTGTATATTGGACGGCACAGTCGAATTCCCCGTTTGTCTTTGTCTTCGGATCATCATACCAGTATGTTCCGATATCGAGGATGTCAGAGGTAGCTGTACGCATAAGGTATTCTCTGCATATAGACTCAAAGCGCTTCGAGATGTATGTGTTCAAGGAAGGACGTATCTGTGATTCAAAAAAGCTTTCAGGAGCGGATAGAAAGCGTTGTGTCCGCCTCCCATATATATAAGTAAAATAGAAACGGACGAGATTGTCATGTATTTCATAGAACGTTTTTTTTCTGTCATCTTTACGGTTGATCGGAGTTTTTTTATCAAGGATGCCCATTGTTACGAGACGTTTCAGGATGCGGTCGAGTGTGCCTGATACATCCAGGCTCATCAGATTCTCAATCTCTGAAAAGCGCATCTGCGAGTTGCCTATACGTGCCATTATCTCAACAGGCATTCCGGTTCTTCCAGCTTCCTGGAGTAGTATGTTTTCCAGTATTGTCCTGTTCGCTTCATATTGCGACAAAAGCAAAGCACAGATATTTTCTTTCAGGCTTTTATGTTCATTGATGTATTGCAGTATAAAAGGGTATCCGCCAAAAACAGCATAGAATGAAATCTTATCGTTGAGATCAATATCTGGATAGAAAAGAGACGCGTCAAGATAGTCGAAAGGCTCAAGTGGCATAATGATGCTGAAACGGCTGAAAAGCGGATTGCCATATTCTGTGAGCTCTTTCATGACAGTTATGAACGAGCCGCAAAGAACAACTGTTATTCCCCCTTTGATTGAATCGATGAATCTCTGCATATAAGAGTCCACAACATTCTTCTCTTTTGTTTCTCTCAGATATTGATACTCATCGATTACAAGGACAATCTGTCTGTTGATATGAATGTTTTCCAGAAATGATAGTATTGAGAATATGTCACGAAGTTCGTTGGCATAAGATATTCCTGTTGCATTTGCAATTGTTGCGGCAAGGAGCTCAATGTTGTAATCATAGCTGCCTTCTATACATTCGAAGAATATCGGGAGAAATGATTGAGTAGAGAACGCTTCAGCAATAAGGCGGGATTTCCCGACCTGCCTTGGCCCATAAACCATAATTCCCTTTTTGCCATCCAGAGCAGCTTCTCTAAGAGTCCGTATTTCTCTTTCTCTGCCTATGAATTTTCCATCCATGGAATAAGTATAACAGATATAGCGAACCAAGCAAGCATGTGTGATGGTATCTTTTGTGATTGCAAAAAGTATAACTATTATAATAAGTCATCGGATGTCTGCATAAGTCTTTCTTTGTGAATTCTTGAAACTGGAAATGAGTCAGACTGGGATTTCTGACTCATTTATCTCCTTTCAATTCCCTCCGGAGATAATCTCATCTAAGCCGTTTTTAAGACCTCGTCCGGCATAGTGTTCGAAACTGACAGAGGCTTTTATCTTTGAAGCTGTGATGAATGATCTGGAGAGGCTGCTTGAAGCAATGCTCTCTTCTTCTGACCATGTGACAATCAGGCCATCTTCTCCGTTGAGGATGTCCTCGACCAAAGCTTCTGTATCAATGTTCTGGGAATTTTCATCAGCACTATTGGATGGAGATGGGGCGCATGATGAAAAGATGAGAATTTAGATTAACAAAAGGAAAATTAAGCGTTTTATGAGAATGTTTATATCGTTCCATTCGCTCAATGACAAGATTCAGGGAGTGCCGCTGACACTCCCTGATAATCAGATTCAGATCAGAAGATCTGCATAAGCTTTCAGAAGCTCATCGCCCTCACATCCTGCGAGTACCTTCTTTGCGAGCACCTTGCCAAGCTGTACGCCTTCCTGGTCAAAGGAGTTGAGATTCCAGATGAAGCCCTGGAACATGACTTTGTTCTCATAGTGTGCAAGAAGTGCGCCAAGAGAAGCTGGTGTGAGCTCGTCGCCGTAAATAAGTGATGATGGTCTGTTCCCATCGAACTCTTTATTCGGGTTATCGTCATCTTTTCCGCGTGCGAATGCTGCAATCTGCGCAGAAAGGTTCGCATTAAGCTTTGTCTGGCTGTAAGAGCCAGCAGTCACGATATCTTCACCATACTGGCATTTCCTGAAGCCTATGAATTGCAGAGGTATGATATCTGTTCCCTGATGCAGCAGCTGATAGAACGAATGCTGTCCGTTTGTACCAGGCTCTCCGAAGATGACAGGGCCAGTGGGGTAGGAAATCTTCTCGCCGTTCCTGTTCACATGCTTTCCATTGGATTCCATATCGAGCTGCTGGAGGTGTGCTGGGAAGCGTGAGAGTGCCTGGGAGTATGGCAGGATTGCAGTTGCAGGGTATCCCATGATGTTCCTGAGATAGAATCCAGCAAGAGCATCCATGAGAGCGCCATTCTTTGTGATGTCTTTCTCCACAGAGAGCTTGTCCTCTTCATGCGCGCCATCAAGGAGTGCGCGGAATGTGTCGAAGCCATATGCGAGAGAGAGCACGACACCGCCGACAGCGGATGTTGATGAATAACGGCCTCCGATGTAATCATCCATGAAGAATGCAGCAAGCATGGACTCATCTTCTGCAAGAGGGGATGTCTTGCTTGTCACAGCAACCATGTGCTTTGAAGGAACAAGTCCCTTTACAGGGGATTTCTTCAGAGTCTCCAGCACAAGATCCCTGTTTGTAAGAGTCTCCTGTGTTGTGCCGCTCTTTGAAACAAGGACAAAGAGTGTCGTCTCGAAATCCAGGCGCTTGATGACAGCTGCGGCATCGTCTGGGTCTACATTGGAGATGAACTCACCCCTGAGCTGCTGTATGCCATTCCCATCTGCCCAGCCCTTGAGAGCAAGGTAGAGCGCTCTTGGTCCAAGGTCAGAGCCTCCGATTCCAATCTGGCATACTGTGGTGAATTTCTTTCCTGTTGAGCCTGTGATGCTGCCGTTTCTCACACCTTCAGAGAAAACTCTGATCTTCTCAAGTTCTCCTTTGTAGAACTCGTCTTTATCCTCTCCGTCGGCTTCGATTTTAACACCGAGAACATTGCCTCTTGTGAGATGATGCAGTACGAGACGCTTCTCTCCGGTATTCATCATCACGCCTGAAAGAATTTCCTTGTATTTATCTACAAGCTGTATCTCGTCTGAAAGAGCTTGCAGATTCTTGACTGTTTCATCAGAGAGCGGCATTGCAGCCCAGTTGTATCTGAGGCTGCCACCTAGTGCGATATCATGTGTCTTCACGCGCTCTGGGGTGAGCAGCTCCTTGACTGTGCTCTTTCTGCCGCCCTGCAGTGCTTTATAAGCAGCAGTTTTATCGAGATTAATGTAATCCATATTCACTCCTTTATCTCCGGAATTCTGGCATTGAAGCTTTCCAGAAGATCCTCCTTAGTCATACCTTCCCGGAGAATGACGAAAATCGTGTCATCTCCAGCAACTGTTCCGAGAATTTCCGGTAGTGCAAGCACGTCAAGGGCGAAGCCTACACTGTTAGCATGTCCTGGTCTTGTCTTGATCACCCCGAAGTTCCCTGAGAACTCAATAGATATTATACCTCTTCTTACATCCTGTATGTAGCTTTTCTCTGATTCACTGACTAAATCACTTTCGGGGAGTGTGTAGTAGTAGCCTGACCAGCCGTCGGAGATTTTGCCGACCTTGAGCATCTTCAGATCCCTGGACAGCGTCGCCTGGGTAACGTTGTATCCTTCCTTCTTCAATAACTCGAGAAGCATATCCTGATTGTCTATTCTGTTGTTGCGGATAAGTTCCTTTACGACAGAGAGTCTGTTATGTCTTTCTTTCATTAATCCTCCGAAAATGCATAAGTATACACATTCTATGCAATATTACCGCGTTGGAAGCTTACTTGCAATGATTATTCTGTGAAGAAGGTGTGTGCGCATTGATGACTGAACAGAATGCATGGACACTGTAACAGCAACCGGATTTTGCAAAATTTTGAACGGAAATAATACCTGAGTGCCGTAAAATAAGCGATTGATTATGTATTTTCACTACACGTAATGAGTTCCATTCTAAGAAAACCGGACAATCACGGTTTTGACAGCTGTCTTTGCATTCACACAGAGAAGCATTATGAACATTTTGAGGGTAGTTACTGTTCATTATTTACCAATCTCATTAAGATGCGATTAACAAAGGGGGCCCTTATGGTTCTGCTTATCATTATCCTTCTCTTAGTAGTTCTGCTTCTTCTGTGGGGAGTAGCTGTATACAATTCACTTATCAAACTCAGGAACAGAGGTGATGAGGCAGAAGCAGCTATTGATTCACATCTCAAAGAACGCGCCGATCTTATCCCTAATGTGGTGGAGACTGTAAAGGGATATGCAAAGCACGAGAGCGAAACGCTTGAGAGTGTTGTCTCTGCACGTAACAGTGCGGCATCCCTTGCCGGCGCAGAACGCATGAAGGCAGAAATGGAGCTCAGCGGTGCGCTGGGACGCCTTCTTGCTGTTGCTGAGAATTATCCGGAACTGAAAGCTAACCAGAATTTCCTTGACTTGCAGGCACAGCTGGCACGCATTGAAGAGACTCTTGCCAATGCCCGTAAATACTACAATGCGATTGTCAGGGAATATAATGATAAAATCATGGTCTTTCCTTCATCGCTGATTGCTTCTGTTTTCCACTTCGGCAAGAGAGACTATTTCGAAATCGAAGAGTCAGACAGAGCAAGGGCTGATGTGAGGTTCTGATGAGAAAACTGGCGGTTCTCGCCTTGATCGCAGCGCTGATGGTGCCGCTTTGCGCCTCTGATTTCATCATGGATTATTATGCTGTCAGGATAACAGTAGATGATTCACGTTCGATGAATATCAAGGAGAATTATACAATTGAGTTCCCTGAGCCTGTTCACGGTTTCATCAGGGATATCCAGTATAGATTCAGTGACGGTACAAATGCTGATTTCGAACTGCTGTGGGCCTCTGATTCTGTCACCCTTGAGGACAATGGAGCGTTTTATTCAATCCGCTTCGGCAGTGCTGACCGCTTTATTTCCGGCGGGCCTTATGCATATGGGATCAAGTACAATTTCTCGCTTGGTGCTGACAGATACCAGGATTATGATGAGTTTTATTACAACATCGTCTCACCAGAGGTCTGGAATACGGATATTGCCCGGCTGGCTTTTTCTGTGACACTTCCATATCCAGTGGATCCGGAGCGCATATGGCTGACAGCTGGGCCATATGGATCGGATGCGGATATTCCGTTCACCATCTCAGAGGATGGATGCACTGTCAGTGGACGCTATTCAGATCTTCCTGCGGGGTATGGAGTGACGTTACGTATAGAGATGGATGACGGATATTTCGATACAGCGGTCATTCCATTCAATTATGCACGGCTTGGTCTTGCTCTTTCCTTGCTGTTTTCGATTCTTATGGTCGCAGGGACTGTCATCATCTGGTTTGTCAAAGGACGCGATGAGACGCTTGCCGTACCACCTCAATTCACACCGCCTGCAGGTCTTTCTCCGCTGGATGCAGGCTATGTCGCCAATGGTGAGATCGAAAACAGTGCAGTTTCCTCGATGCTGATTTACTGGGCAGATAAAGGCTATATAACAATAACAGACAGAGGCGGGGACGATTTCTCTTTTCAGAAGGTCTCTGAGCTGCCTGAAGAGGCTTCTGCAGCAGAGCATCAGCTTTTCGCGGCATTTTTCCCATCCGGTTCCTCAAGCGATGCGGGAATGCTCAGGGCAAGCGGATTTCCTGCAAGGCTCAGCGCTGTGAAGAAGGCTGAGAGAGAACGCTTTACCGGGGATATGGATCTGACATCCCCTGATTCCAGAAAACTCCGCGCTTTTGTGATGAATCTGCTGATACTCCCCGTGATACTGCACTCTTTCTCATCAACACTTGCCATGCCGGGATTCCTGTCTGTGTTTGTGCTCATACCATCGCTGATGGCCTATATGATGCTGCGCTCTGTATCTTCCTCTGTGGAGAAGCGGATCAGGAGCCATGGGCTGAAGTTCTCGTATATCATGAGCCCTGTGTTTTTCATTCTTTTTATCTGGTTCTTCATCGTTTCGGCGCTGCAGGGTGTTCCTTATGCGCTTATCGATACGACAGTGTTTATGATAGCACTGTTCATCTCTGTTCTTGCTGCAGCTTTCATTGACAGAAGAAGTGCGTATGCAGACAAGGTCCTGACTGAAGTCATGGGATACAGGGAATTCATAGAGAAGGTTGAGAAGGACAGGATTGAGAAGCTTTCTGCAGAGGATCCGCAGTTTTTTTATCATGTGCTTTCATATGCAATGGCGCTTGGTGTCGATGATAAGTGGACAAAGGCATTCAGTGGTATCTATGTCGAACCTGCGCGCTGGTATTATGGTCCTGATGGGACTGATTTCTTCATGATCTCTGCGTTCTCCAGACGCTGGGGGCGTGTTTACTCATCTTCAGTTGCGCCTCGCAGGAGCGGAAGCGGTATGCGCACGACACGTGGCTCTTCCGGTTTTTCCGGTGGTGGCTTTTCCGGTGGAGGTGGCAGAACCTGGTGATGCTTCTTGCTGTAATTCTCTATATTCTCTCCGTCCTTGCAATGGCTTATACAGCGCTTGATGGTGGCTACATGTCAAAGGAAGAGGCGCGGAAAGCTGTACATATGCTTGTGTCGTTCTCGTCCTTCGCGCTTGCATATGTGCTGAAGCCGGAAACCGTGGCTGTATCATCTGTCATTTTCATTTTCTTGAATGGTTTTATTGCCAGAAAGACAGGAATGCGTGCTCTCGGCATGATTCTCTATCCATTTTCTCTGGCACTGCTGTCCTGCTGGATGTGGATAGGTGTTCTCCCGAAAGAAGCTTTTGTGGCTTCTGTGCTTGTCATGGGGGTTGGAGACAGCGCCGCAGCGCTCACAGGTCTCTCAGTCGGAAGCTGCAGGATAGGACATAAGACGCTGGAAGGCTCTCTGGCGATGCTTGCTGCCAGCTGGGTTGTCCTCTTCCTTTCTGCAGAGAACTGGTACACAGCGCTTCTCATTGCATCCTCAGTAACAGTAATAGAAGCATTCTCCCCATCAGGCTGGGATAATCTCACGGTACCTGTAGCTACAGCGCTTATGATGGAGGTCCTATGAGATCCTGGACTGTTTTTCTTGATAACGCGCTCCTTTCACTCCCCCTTGTATGGAGAGTCGTTATCATCGCCGCAGTGATGGCTGCTATGGCTGTGATTGCACGCAGAAAGCGTTTTCTCACGCCGGGCGGCATAGCAGCTTCTGTTATTCTCGGTTTCGCAGTCATGTACATCGGTGGTGTATCAGCAATAGTGATGCTGCTGTTTTTCTTCCTCTCGTCGTCGGTTATCAGCAAAATGGCAAGACAGAATGACTATATCAGGGAGAAAAGCAGTGAAAGAGATATTATGCAGGTCATTGCAAATGGACTTCCCGCTGCTCTGTGCCTCATACTTTTCCGCCTCTCCCCATATCCTGAAGCTTTTCTTGTAGCATTTGCATCTGCATTGGCAGAGGCTGAGGCTGATACATTATCAGGGGAAATGGGGAGGCTCAGCCATCAGGATCCTGTTTCAATCATAACGCTTACACGTGTTCCGAAAGGGCTTTCCGGAGGTGTTACAGTCCTTGGCTTTGTAGCAGGAATGGTCTCATCGCTGGTTATGGCCCTCCTTTTCATGGGTACATTCGGCTGCAGTTTCCTCAGCGTTCTTACAATAACTGCTTCCGGTTTTCTTGGTTCTGTCTTTGACTCGTTTCTGGGCGCGACGGTTCAGGTCCAGTACAGACGCAAAGATGGCACACTCACAGAGAAAAGTTATGAGAACGGGGAAGAGAACGAGAGGGCCCGCGGTATCAAATGGATAGACAATGACATGGTGAATCTGCTTTCGGGGCTTTTCTCTGTAGCCATTGCTTCCTCACTCTCGCTCCTTCTCTGATAATCGGAATGCTTCATTATTCCTCACCATTTCCTCGAATGCGACAGGATAGAAGCCATTGGTGTCCACACCTTCGTTGAGCATGCGTTCATGTGTTCTGATGTGCTCCCAGCCATCTTCATCAAGCTTTGAGTTATGCACATGTCCGAAAATCATGTAACCCCATGGAATGAGTGAGGCCATGAGAGCATAGGGTAGTGGCAGAGTGTCATGACAGAGCCGTGTTCTTTAAGCACAATGAGGTCTTTCACTTCTTCAAAGTACTTTGCAAAATTCACTTTCGGCATCCATGAGTGATCAGATTCCCTATAATCAGATGTTTTCTTCCTCTGAGAAGCCTGAGAATCTCTTCGAGTGGGGGTAGCCGTGCGGTAGAACAAATTCCCGAGTATGTAGATGTCATCTGTCTCTGTCTCTCTGTTGTTCCAGTTCGCTATGAGAGAGTGCTGTCCATTTCGTCTGTATCTGCAAAAGGCCTCTTGCAGAATGAGATGATGTTTTTGTGTCCCAGATGCAGATCTGAAGTGAAATATGTCATATGGAAATGATACCCAGAATCTGCTGAAGATGCAGGGAATCAGCATGGGGCTGCTGATCCCCATGCCGTTCTGTCACATTGGAACCTCAATGTCTTCGTAAAGCACTCCGTTGATGGTAATATCAACAGTTGATGTGCCCTCAGAGCTGAGGTTCCCAGGGAAGAAGCCGCTCATTATGAACGTATATCCTTCGACTTCAAGAACGATGTTTGTGAATTCGAGGCCAAGTCTGGCCGCATCCACAGTCAGCGTGCCGTCAATGGATGTGTTGAAACCATTGACTACTGCTTTGCTTGTATCTCCATCCAGTTCAATCACCGGAACCATATTTTCCGGAGCGTTTTCCTGTACCGTCATATAGAAAAGATATATGAGCACACTTGGCTTCATTACTTCTTCGTTTATAATGGTTTCGTTTACAATACCGGTTCCGGATGATCCGGCAGAGTCAGCTTTGCCCCCCCCCCATTGGGACTGCAGGAGGCTCCGAAAATCATTGCAAATACAATGAATACGATAAGAAGTTTTTTCATTGTTTTTCTCCTTGGTGTTTATTTTCCATCATGTTGCCTCTCACAGGCAACAGAAACTTGCCCGCTACAGGAAGAAAAAAGAGAAGAAGGAATATTGCCGACTTTGCGCTTTGTATATATCTTATCTGTTGGCAGCAATCTGCTATCAGAAAAATTATAAGGAGATACATAGATTATGGCAAAGCAGCTTCAGTTCAATGAAGAGGCCAGAAAGTCTCTAGTAAATGGTGTAGAGAAGATATCCAAGGCTGTTATGACAACACTTGGTCCGAAGGGAAGACTTGTGCTTCTCGACAAGAAATATGGTGCTCCGACAGTGACAAAGGACGGAGTATCCGTTGCACGCGAGATTGAGCTCGAGGATCCGTTTGAGAACATGGGCGCCCAGCTTCTCAAGGAAGTTGCATCGAAGACAAACGATGTTGCAGGTGACGGAACAACAACAGCTACAGTTCTTGCATGGTCCATCACAAAGGAAGGTATGAAGAGCGTTGCTGCCGGTGTGAGCCCGATGGGAATCAAGAAGGGTATCGACAAGGCTGTTGAGGATGCAGTTGTCTGCATCAAGAGCCAGGCCAAGATGATCCAGGACAAGGAAGAGATTGCACAGGTTGCTTCCATTTCCGCAAACAATGACAGAACAATCGGTGATGAGATTGCAAATGCAATGGACAAGGTAGGCAAGGATGGTGTCATCACTGTTGAAGAGTCCAAGACAATTGAGACAACTGTTGATTTTGTTGAAGGTATGCAGTTTGACCGTGGATACCTTTCAGCTTATTTCTGCAACAACAGAGACACAATGACAGCAGTCCTCGACAATCCATATATCCTCATCTATGACAAGAAGATTTCCGCAATGAAGGATCTTCTTCCTGTTCTTGAGAAGGTTGCACAGTCTGGCAAGCCTCTTCTTATCATCGCAGAGGATGTCGATGGTGAAGCTCTTGCAACACTTGTTCTCAATGCAGTACGTGGAACACTCTCAGTTGTTGCTGTAAAGGCTCCAGGATTCGGTGACAGAAGAAAGGCAATGCTTGAGGATATCGCAATTCTCACAGGCGGACAGGTCATCACAGAAGAGCTTGGCATGAAGCTTGAGAATGCAGACCTCTCAATGCTTGGAAGAGCAAAGAACATCAAGGTAGAGAAGGAGAACACTACAATCATCAATGGCGCAGGTTCTTCCGAGGCTATCCGCGACAGAATTGCTCAGATCAAGATGCAGATTGAGGATTGCACATCTGACTATGACAGAGAGAAACTCCAGGAGAGGCTTGCTAAGCTTGCTGGCGGTGTTGCAGTTGTCAACGTCGGAGCCGCGACAGAGGTCGAGCTTAAGGAGAAGAAGCACAGAGTCGAAGATGCTCTCAGTGCAACTCGTGCAGCTATTGAAGAGGGTGTTATCCCAGGCGGCGGCGTCGCTCTTGTACAGGCTGTCAATGACCTCCAGAAGAAGGACCTCTCAGCTCTCACAGAGGAAGAGAAGGTCGGATACAGGATTGTTATCCGCGCACTTGAAGAGCCTATCAGACAGATTGCAGAGAATGCAGGCGTCGATGGATCTATCATTGCTGATACATGCAAGAAGGAGAAGCCGGGTGTTGGTTTCGATGCCAATGCCATGAAGTGGGTGAACATGGTCGAGAGCGGAATCATCGATCCTGTAAAGGTCACAAGATCTGCACTTCAGAATGCAGCATCTATTGCTTCCCTTATTCTTACAACAGAGTGTGCTGTGACAGATATTCCTGCTCCAGAGCCGGCAGCTCCTGCTAACCCGGGTATGGGCGGCGGAATGATGTGATTCCGGAATGAAACTCAGAGCGGCAGAGCGTGGCTTTGCCGCTTTTTTCTCTCTGGAGGAGCTATGATTATCCGAGCTTTTGATCCTGATGACATCCCTGAGATGATAGCAATCTGGAATTGCGTCGTGCGTGAAGGCAATGCTTTTCCGCAGGACACGGAACTCGATGAAGCTGGAGGAATGGAATTCTTCTCATCGCAGAGCTTCACGGGTGTTGCAGAAGAAAATGGATGTATTGTCGGGCTGTATGTGCTGCATCCGAATAATGTCGGTCACTGTGGGCATATAGCCAACGCAAGCTATGCTGTGGCATCAGAGTGCCGGGGCCGTCATATAGGGGAAGCCCTTGTCAGGGATTCGCTTTCCAGGGCCAGTGCGCTTGGTTTCAGGATACTGCAGTTCAACGCGGTCGTTGCTTCCAATATTCATGCCCATCATCTTTACAGACGTCTTGGCTTTGCAGAGCTTGGAATGATTCCGGGAGGATTCTGCCGCAGTGATGGAAGCTATGAGGACATCATTTCATATTATCGTGAGACAGAGTGAAGCTTGACGGTGTTTTGCCGAAGATGCTACTTTCTGTGTATTACAGACTGAGAGGTTAAGAAGAAATGCAGGGTCAGATGACTACAACTATCATTACATTCGTACTTATTATCCTTATTTTCTATTTCCTTATCATCAGGCCTCAGAGGAAGAGAGATAAGGAAACAAAGGCAATGCTTGCTGCTATGAAGAAGGGCGACAGAGTCGTTACCATTGGTGGTATTCATGGCACTATCATCACAGTGAAGGACCAGACAGTTGTTGTGAAGGTCGATGATTCAGCTCGCATTGAGTTCTCGAAGAGCGCCATCTCTACTGTCACCAGCAAGGATGCTGCAAAGACAGCGCCTAAGAAGGTTGAAGATAAGAGCGAAGCCAAGGCAGAAGCCAAAACTGAAGAGAAGACAGAAGAGAAGGGTGAGGCAGGAAGTATCAGTCCTGCTGCTGAGAAGAAAGACGAATAAGATTATTGTCGGACTGAAGAGACGGGGCAGGCATACGCTTTGCCCCATCTTTTTTGGAGAGTGGCCATGAGAGTGATTATGCCTGAAAAATACGGATTCTGCCGTGGCGTGGAGATGGCTGTCGGAAAAGCTGAGAAAGCAATCTGCGATGCTAGGGAAGAAGGACTGCCATGCTTCGTCTATGGCGATATCGTCCATAGCAGAGCTGTGATGGATGACCTGAGAGGGCGTGGCATTGTCTCTGTTTCTTCGGCTTCTGAAGTTGAAGCACCTGCAATCGTTGTCATCAGAGCTCACGGGATAACAGATGCAGAGCGCCAGGTGCTTGAGGAAAAAGGTGTTTCCATAGTCGATGCGACATGCCCTGTAGTGCTCAGGAGCCAGAGCCTTCTCCGCTCATCATCTTCTCCGATGGCTGTTATAGGAGTGTCTGGACACAGCGAGGTTGCAACACTTCTAGGTTCAGCGTCATCAGCTGTTCTGGTTGAATGTCCGGACGATCTTGGGAAGCTTGAAGCCGGGGACTGGGATGCTGTTGTTCAGACGACATTCTCTGAGAAAATGCTTGCCGAGATTGTAGCAGAGGCAGGGACGAGGGGTATCTGCCTCAGAGTGCTCAATACAATCTGCAAGGCCTCGCAAGAGAGAAGAGAAGCGCTTCTTGCCACGGCAGCCATGGTGGAAGCCTTCGTCGTCGCCGGGGACAATGCCTCAAAGAATACTGTGGAGCTCTGGGAGAGTGCTAAAAGAACAGGAAAACCATCATTTCTCGTCTCTTCTCCTGATGTGATTCCTCATGATATCCTCTCATTCCACTGCGTCGGATTGACAGCGGGAGCCTCTTGTCCCAATACTCTCCTTATGAGCATTAAGAGGAGGCTTGAGAATGCCTGATACGAAAATACCGCTGCCATCGGTGAGAAGATTCCCTTCGTATCTGAGGATCCTGAAACAGCGGAAGGAAAATGGTGAGAAGCACATAAGCGCGACGCAGCTGGCAGATGAGCTTGGGCTGACACCTATACAGGTCAGGAAGGATCTCTCATCTACCGGGATTGAGGGCAGACCAAAAATCGGCTTTCTCATTGAGGAGCTTATAGTCTCTATCACTCATGCTCTGGGCTGGGATAATCTCACTGAAGCGCTTATCATCGGAGCTGGAAATCTGGGTATGGCACTTGCCTCTTATAACGGCTTTTCCGCATATGGGCTCAGAATTGCGGCGATTTTCGACAAGGATCCTGAAAAAATCGGAAAGAAGGCTGGAGATCTCACAATCCTTCCTGTAGATACGATAAACCAGTATATCAAGAACAACAGGGTCACGATTGCAGTTATTGCAGTGCCAGCCAACCAGGCGCAGGCAACTTGTGACATGCTCATAAAGTGCGGTATCAGAGGAATATGGAATTTTGCACCGAAGAATCTGAAGGTTCCTGAAGATGTGGTAATGCAGCGCACGGATCTCGCCGCCTCGTTCGCAGTTCTTTCGGTCATGCTCAGACGGAAATACCGTGAAGTGACTGATTGCGAAGAGCTTGATGATGAATATTAATACGATAAAACCATATTGATGTTACTGCTTTCACATTAATCGGTACTTTTTGTGCTTATAGTGCAGTGTCATGACGATTTAATAAGCTAATTCTTGACTGCTAATCATTTTATTGACTTACCTTTAAATCTCGGATAGTCTCATATATGACTTAGGAGTGTTTATGGCGGAAAAGGAGAAGCTCAGAGTGGAGCTCTGCATGGGGTCAAGCTGCTTTGCCAGAGGCAACAGCAGTTCACTGATGAGCCTTGAGGAGTTCATAGAGCAGAGTGGGTTAGCAGATAAAGTAGAGCTGGAGGGGCATCTCTGCCTCGGCAAGTGCAATACAGGTCCGCATATCAAAATCGGAGGAGAGGAGTACTCTGGAGTTTCCGATCCGGATGCGGTGATAGACCTTGTCAGAAAGGCACTGGAGATGTGATATGCAGAATCCGATTTATACCGAAGTAACGAGTTGCCGCGACTGTTATAAATGTGTCAGATCATGTCCTGTGAAGGCTATCCAGATCAAGGAAGGCCACGCCATGATCATCAAGGATCTCTGTATTTACTGTGGCAAATGCGTCCATGTCTGTCCTAACAGTGCAAAGAAGGTCCGTGATGACAGAGACAGAGTTAAGCTCGCGATTTCTACAGGACGCCGTGTGATCTGTTCCCTTGCTCCTTCCTATGCCTCTGAATTCCATGGCTATGAGAAAGAGCTTCTCACAGCGCTTAAAAAACTTGGTTTCGCAGCCGTTTCGGAGACCGCGATCGGTGCAGCACTCGTCTCCGAGGCTCTGGATATCTACGCGAAGGAACATGATGGGAAGGCTCCTTTTATCGGTACAGCATGCCCGACTGTCGTAGAGCTTGTGAAGAAGTATTACCCTGATGAGGTTGACAAGCTCTCTCCTGTGCCTTCGCCGCTGCAGACACATGCCGCATATCTCAGGCATATTTACAATGACGATTTCTCTATTGCCTTCATCGGGCCTTGTATTGCCAAGAAGATGGAAGCGGATACAACACCGGGATATCCTGATTTCGCGCTTACCTTCAATGAACTGAGAGAATGGCTGAGCGAAGAGGGGATAGCCCTTGATGCAATTGAGGCAGAGGACGTGGATTTCATCCCTGCAAAAGCCGGAACTTCCACTATCTATCCAATTGAAGGCGGGCAGATTGCTACTTCTGAAATCTGGAGTGGCAGATCATTCGGTTCCGATGCTCTGGCATTCTCCGGTATTGACCAGGTCATGTCAGCTCTCAATGAAAAGACATTCCCTCTTCCGTTCCTGGAGCTTCTGGCATGTGAGGGCGGATGTATAAATGGTCCTGCTACAGATGAGGGCGTATCAATGACAGCGCGTAAGAAAGCAGCTTCTTCACATACGCTTGAGCGTCTTGATTCGCCTGATTTGTTCACAGGTGATGAGGAGTTTGCGCGCCTCCTTCTCGAGAAGGGATACGGTATTCTTCATAATGCCGGACCTAAGGCGGAAGGGAATGGACGTGGAAAGCATTCTGAAGATGAGATAAGACGGGCGCTTGTCGAGCTTGGGAAGATTACAAAAGCTGACGAGCTTAACTGTGGGGGCTGCGGTTACAATACCTGCCGCGATATGGCTATTGCATACCTTGATGGCATGGCAGAAGTCGAGATGTGTGTCACCAAGATGCGAAAAGAAGCGGAGAGCAAGGTTGATGTTCTTCTCAGGACAATCCCTACAGGTGTCGTTATTGTCGACTCAGACCTCCAGATTGCGGATTGCAATGTCAACTTCCTCGAGTTCTTCGGTGATATGGAGGAGAGCTTCATCGATCAGAATATCCTGCAGATGGTGAAGGGCCTGCCTCTTGAGCGTTTTGTGCCTTTTGCAGATAAATTCCGCGACCAGTTCTATCTCTCTCACCCTGGACAGTACAGAGTCCATTTCAAGGATAAGTACCTGAAAGTGACATTCTTCCTCGTTGAGTCCAAGAGACTCATGGGCGCGATGTTCGAGGATATCACTAATCCGACTATCAGACGTGAGACAGTTGTGAAGAAGGCTGAGGACGTTATCCAGAAGTCGCTGGAGACTGTTCAGCAGATAGCTTCTCTTCTTGGTGAGAATGCTGCGGAGACTGAGATTATGCTCAATTCCCTCATCGATGCTTTCAGTGTTCATGGAACAGGCGAGGGGGAGAGTGATTTCCGTCAGGATGAGGATGGTGACCTGTCATGAATAATATCTTCATCGATGTGGATTATGCGCAGATCTATAAACACGGGCAGAAAATAGGAGGCGATGTATTCCTCCTTTCAAGAAATCCTGAGAATAATCAGATCGTATCGACGCTCTCGGATGGCCTCGGAAGCGGAGTGAAGGCCAATGTCCTCGCATCGCTTACAGCCCATATGGCTCACCGGCTTTCTTTCTCGCCAATAGATCTCAGCCACTCGGCGAAGATCATCATGGATACACTCCCTGTCTGCAAGGAGCGGAAGATCAGCTACTCTACATTCACTATCGCAGATATCCGCTACAAGGAGGATATGGAGGATATTGAGGTGAATCTTGTCGAGTATGACAATCCTTCATCGCTCCGTTTCTCCGGTCCGGAACCTGTCTCATGGGAGCGCAGCCGCACCGAGCTGCAGAGAGAAGGCGCATTCAAGAAGGAGATAATCGCACATTCTGTCTTCAAGCTGGGTTTCGGTGACCGCCTGGTGATGTTCTCCGATGGTGTCACGCAGTCCGGTCTTGGCAAGAGCCTGCCGCTTGGATGGCGTCTCGATGGTGTGCGTAAGTTCATATCGGAAGAGATCAGGAAGGATGAGGACATCTCATCCCGTGATCTTTCAAGAGCAATCGTGCAGAAAGCATGCTCCCTTGATGGATTGGCTGCCAAGGATGATATCACATGCGTTGTGGTTTATATCAGAAGGCCCCGCCGTCTTCTCATTGTGACAGGACCACCGTTCACAAAGGAAGCAGATGAGATCCTGGGAGAGAAAATCATGGCATTTGATGGCAAGAAGATTGTCTCTGGTGGTACCACTGCCCAGATTGTCTCGCGGCTTTTCGGCAAGAAGCTCACACTCGATCTCTCATCGTGGTCGAAGGATGTGCCGCCTGCTTCCAAGATGGAGGGCATTGACCTCGTGACAGAAGGTATGCTTACCTTGTCCAAGGTTGCGACGATCCTTGAGAAGAAGATCAATCCCGCAGATCTTCCCAACGATCCAGCGAAGAAGTTCGTTGAGATGCTGCTCAATAGCGATCAGGTGCATTTCATTGTAGGAACAAAGATCAATGAAGCGCATCAGGATCCCAATATTCCGGTTGAGATCGGAATCAGAAGAACTATTATCGGGCGACTTAGAAATGCGCTTGAGGAAATATATCTGAAGGAAACTTCACAGGAATATCTATAGGAGGATATCAAATGAAGAAGTCAAAGGTGAAAGTCAGAATCTGCCTTGGAACAGCCTGCTTTGTGCAGGGGGGCGCAGACCTCCTGCTGTATAACGATTTCGTTGATCCGGCCGTGCTTGCCGAGTGTGAAATCGAAGGCTGCTCATGTCTTGATGAGTGCAAGGTCGGAAATGGAAGTGCACCATATGTATCAATCAATGATAAGGTCTACAGCGGAGTGAATCAGGATACTTTCTGCAAGCTCCTTTCGGAGGCGGTAAAGAATGCTTGAGCTGAACAATCAGTATACTCTTATGAAGAGGAAAATCGACACTGAAGTACTGAAGTGCTTCTTTGCCGACACCCTTGTTGAGCAGGCTGATAGGCTTCCACTTGAGATTATTCCGAAAACACGTACGCCTTTCCGCTGCTGTATCTACAAGGAAAGAGCGATGGTACGCTACAGGATTATGGCTCTTTCCGGTATTGACATCGAGCGCGATGACGATGAGGAGAAGCCGCTTTCCGAGTATATGCAGGAAGTGCTGAATGAGGATAAGCCGCCTCTACCGCTTCTTACAACAATCATCACAGGTTGTTCCGGATGTCCGAAATCACAGTACAGAATCAGTGATGGCTGCCGTGGATGCTTTGCCCGTCCTTGTATGTCGAACTGCCCGAAGGATGCAATTGTCTTCATCAATGGTCAGGCACATATACAGGAAGACAGATGTATCAGATGCGGTAAATGTATGGAAGTCTGTCCGTTCCATGCTGTTGTCCATATTCCTGTTCCATGTGAAGAGGCATGCCCTGTGGATGCTGTTACAAAGAACGAGCAGGGGTTTGTCGAGATTGAGCATGACAAATGTATCGGATGCGGCAAATGTGTTCGTTCATGTCCATTCGGAGCTATCGTTGAACGTTCAGGGCTTTTCCCGATTCTCAAGATGATCAAAGCAGGTGAGAAGGTCGTTGCAATGGTCGCTCCTGCTATTGATGGTCAGTTCCCTGGCACGCTCGGGCAGGTCAAGGCTGCTATGAAGAAAGCTGGCTTCTATGATGTCGTAGAGGTTTCAGAGGGCGCAGAGGTCACAGCTATCAACGAGGCTGCGGAACTTCAGGAGAAGATCAGCGAAGGAAAAGGCTTCATGACAACATCCTGCTGTGCTGCATACATGGAGCTTATCTACAAGCATATTCCTTATCTCAAGGACAGGCATTCGACATCGCTTTCCCCTATGGGATACACTATCAATATCATCAAGGAGAAGTATCCTGATGCGAAGATGGTCTTTGTCGGTCCATGTCTTGCGAAGAAGGCAGAAGTTGCCAGAAGATACAAGGACATAAGCGGTGTGATCACATTCGCAGAGCTTGCTTCTGTCTTTGTTGCCAAGGGCATTGATGTCCGCGAGATGGAGGATGAGAGCCTTGGAGAGACTGCTTCTTTCGAGGACTGCCGCGAGTTCGCAGTCTCAGCAGGAACCGCAGGATGCGTGGTCAAGCGCTTCAAGGACGAGGGAAAGGCTCCTCGTGTCATGGCTATCAACGGACTGGACAAGAAGACAGTCCGCCTGATGAAGACATGGGAGAAGAGAGCGCCTGAAGCAGATCTTGTGGAAGTCATGGCCTGTGAAGGTGGCTGTATCGCCGGACCTGGAACAATTGTAAAGCCAGCACTTGCTCTCAAGCTCCGGAATGCAGCAAAGACTGCAAAGCCTGCAGCTAACAAATAAGGAAGTACAGCTTTGAGGATACCCTTCGATGAACTTGTTTCAGTATTGAAGGAGAAACTGACAAAGCGGGGTATGGATGAAGAGACGGCGGCATTGTCTGCCCGTCTCTTTGTCTCTGCCTCTGCTGATGGAGTTTATACACATGGTCTTAACCGGTTTCCGCTTTTTGTCTCGCTTGTTGACCGGGGTTTCGTGGACGTGAAGGCGCGTGCGGTTTTCGAAAGCCGCATCGGAAATATTGAGCGCTGGAATGGCATGAAGGGACCAGGTAACATCAATGCCTGGATGGCAATGAAAAGAGCTGTCGAGATAGCGCATGAAAATGGTATCGGTGTTGTCGCGCTCCGGAATACCAATCACTGGATGAGAGCCGGCAATTATGGACTCGAAGCGGTTGAGAACGGCTGCATCGGGATTCTCTGGACGAACGCGATGCCGAATATGCCGGCGTGGGGAGCGGCGGAAGCAAGAATCGGCAATAATCCTCTTGTTCTTGCTGTCCCATATAAAGACACGCCAGTTCTCGTTGACATAGCGATGTCGATGTTCAGCTATGGCAAGCTTGACCTCTATAAATCAGAGGGTCGGGAATGCCCTGTTGACGGTGGCTACGATGAGAATGGTAACCTGACAAGAGATCCGGGGAAGATTGCTTCATCCAGACAACTCCTGCCGATGGGATACTGGAAGGGATCGGGGATGGCAATTGCTCTCGATCTGATAGCTTTTCTCATCTCCGGCGGCAGATCAACGAGGGAAATCGGGGAACTTGAATGCGAGACAGAGGTCTCCCAGATTTTCATGGCAATAGATCTCCAGCTCTTCCCTGATAAAGATGAGATGGAAGAACGTATTGGCAATACACTTTCATTCATCGATGCCTCCAGACCCAGGAAAGAATCTTCTCCTGTGCATTATCCAGGGGAGGGGATGAAGCGTGTTCGCGAAGAGAGCATGCGTCTTGGTGTCTATGTTGATGACAGTATCTGGGAAACGGTGAAAACGCTCTGATTGTTCTTTTGTCTCGATGTACATGATGAGAATGGACAGAGCGCGCATTTCATGGTCTTTGAGCAGTGCGTTTTCCCATGTTCCAGCAGCAACCAGTGGAAGTATCCATATACCGTTGCATCCAGGGGCAGGTTCTCTTCGAAGAATAACCGTCTTTCGCTGTCTTTTGTGAATCCGTAGCCCATGCGATCGAGAAATCGTCTTGTGTAAGCATCAAGGGGGAATGATGGCTGGTGGAACGCATAGACAAGGATTACATCCGCAGTCTCTTCCCCGATACCTTTGATACTCAGCAGCTCGTTCCTCATCTCAGTTCTGTTCTTTGTCTCCAATGATACAAACCATTCTGTCAGTGCCTTGATAGTCCTTGCTTTCGCTTTCTGGAAGCCGCATGGATGTATCAGTGTCTCAAGTTCCTCTGCAGAAACGGCATTGATGTACTGAGGATTAAGCCTGTCACCGAGACGAAGTGTTGTCTTCTCGACATTGCTCCATGCAGTGTTCTGTACAAGTACTGCCTGTACGATGACAGTGTATGGATCATCGGACCACCACCTGGGCTGTCCATAATTTTCACGGAGTATGTTGTAGATTTCCAGTGCTGTCAGCATCTTCACCTCTGGCAATGAGGGCAGTATACGCTGCTTCTGCCACCTATGACTGCCTTCTCTAAAAGTGTCCCGCACACAGGGCATGGTTCTCCTTTGTGCCCATATACCTCCAGATATGGAGTGTTTTTGTAGTCTTTTCCTCTCGAAAGCAGGTATTCTTCCGGGGAAATAGCATTCTTTTCGATGAAGAATGCAAGCCGCTCACTGATTGCAGCAGCAAGCTTCCCCCAGTCCTCCATAGAAAGATTGCAAGCTGGTCTATATGGCAGTATTCCAGCTCTGAAGAGAATCTCATCTGCATAGATGTTCCCGATTCCCGCCAAAACATGCTGGTCCATCAGGCATTCCTTCAGTGCTCGTCTGGAATGTCCCATGTGTTTTTCCAGATAATCTCCTGTCATCTCACTGGACAACGGTTCAAGGCCAAGTGAGGAAATGCCGCTGTATCTATCTTCTTCATGTGCATCCAGAAGCCACATCCTGCCAAAGCGCCGCTGGTCTGAAAAACATAGTTTGATACCTTCCGAGAGGTGGAAGACGATGTGTGTATGTCTCTCTTCCTCTCCATCTTCCGCCATGACCAGAAGACACCCTGTCATCCTGAGGTGGATGATGAGCTTCTTTCCTTCAGCTGTTTCCATGATGAGAAACTTGCCGCGGCGTGAGAGTGAGGAAATCATCTGGTTTTTCAGAGAGGAGGCAAGGATAGATGGCTCTGGATGTGCGATAGTTGAGTTCTGTTTTACAGTGACTTCATATATTCTGTGATTCACAATCTGCTTTTCCAGCACGCGTCTTACCGTCTCGACTTCTGGCAGTTCTGGCATCATCTTTCCTCTTTACTTTAATAGTACACTAAATTAATTGTCTTGATTACCCTTGCAGTTTGCGCTATCTTCTCAGTAACAGCATTGACGAAGACGAGTAACATCTGATTCTGCCTCAGAGAGGGTGTCCGCTTAGGCGGGTGAGAGACACCTGGAGATAGGGTGTGAAAACCACTTCCGAGCTGCATGGGTGAAAGGAGACAAGTATTCCATGCCGTACCCTGCGTTAATGGATAATGAGCGTCCCCGTATGGGGGAAGCAAGGTGGAACCGCGGAGCCTTTGCAGCTTCGTCCTTGCATAGTGCGAGGATGAGACTGGAAAGGCTTTTTCTTTTATAAGGAGAGGATTATGTCAGATAATGAAAAGTTATCAATGATCCGGCATTCAATGGCCCATGTAATGGCTCAGGCAGTGCTTGAGCTCTTTCCTGGGACGAAGATTGCTATCGGGCCGTCTATTGAGAATGGCTTCTATTACGACTTCGATCTTCCAAGACCGCTCACCGATGCGGATCTGGAGACAATTACGGAGAAGATGAAGGAGATTATCGCATCAGGTGTTCCTTTTGAGAGAAAGGAAGTATCCAGGGCTGAGGCTAAGGCGCTTTTCAGTGACCAGCCATATAAGCTTGAGCTCATCGATGCCATCCCTGAAGGCGAGACAGTCTCTATTTACACACAGGGTTCTTTCACAGATCTTTGCCGCGGTCCGCATGTGGAGAGCACGAAAAAGCTGCATGCAGATGCTTTCAAGCTTCTCAGCATTGCAGGTGCATACTGGCGCGGCAATGAGAAAAATCCGATGCTGACACGTATTTATGGCACAGCATGGACAAATCCGAAAGAGCTGAGGCTTTATCTCGATTACCTTGCTGATATCGAGAAGAGAGATCACAGGAAGCTTGGCAAGGAGCTTGATCTCTTCTCTCTTCACGAGGAGGCAGGCCCTGGTCTTGTATACTGGCATCCAAGGGGAGCAAGGATAAGACAGGCCATCGAGGATTTCTGGAGATCAGAGCATTACAAGAACGGTTATGAGCTTGTCTACACACCGCATGTCGGACGCAGCTGGCTCTGGGAGACTTCTGGTCATCTCGGTTTTTACAAGGAGTCGATGTATCCGCCGATGGAGATGGATAAATCAGACTACTATGTAAAGCCGATGAACTGCCCGTTCCACATCATGATTTACAAGAACACAAAGCACAGTTATCGCGAGTTCCCGTTCCGCTGGGCAGAGCTTGGAACTGTCTACAGATATGAAAAAGCAGGTGCTCTTCATGGTCTGATGAGAGTCCGTGGCTTCACACAGGATGATGCACATCTCTTTGTGACACCAGACCAGATGGATGATGAAATCATCGAAGTGCTGCGCTTCTCGATGTTCATGCTTCACTCATTTGGCTTTGAGGATATCCACGCATATATCTCAACACGTCCTGAACACTCTGTAGGAGATCCTGAGAAGTGGGAAGCCGCTACAGCTGCGCTCAAGAAAGCTGTTGAAAAAGAAGGCCTCAAGTATGATATCGATGAAGGCGGCGGCGCATTCTACGGTCCGAAGATTGACCTCAAGGTGAAGGATGCTATCGGACGAGAGTGGCAGCTTTCGACTGTACAGTTCGATTTCAACCTTCCAGAGCGCTTTGATCTCACATTCGTCGACAAAGATGGCACAGAGAAGAGACCGTACATGATCCACCGTGCGCTTCTCGGATCGCTTGAGCGCTTCTTCGGCGTGCTCATCGAGCACTATGCAGGCGCGTTCCCGCCATGGCTCTCGCCTGATCAGATTGCCATCATCCCTGTCGGAGAGAATGCATATGACTATAGCAAAGCTCTCGAGAAGAGGCTGAAGGCTGAAGGCTTCAGAGTTGTCACAGATCTCTCTTCCGACAGAATGAACGCCAAGATCCGCAATGCCCAGAAGATGAAGACACCGTATATGCTCATCATCGGAGAGAAAGAGATGGCAGATGATCTTGTCTCTGTCCGCTACCGTGGCGGCAAGCAGGTCAATGGCATGAAGACAGCTGATTTCATTGCTGAAGTCCATAAGACAATAGACAGCAAGGAGCAGCTCTGATGAGAAAGGAGAGTTCCATCGAAAGACTCCGACGTCTGGACCAGGAGATTGTTCTTCTGAATCATATCCAGGCAATGCTGGAGTGGGACCTTGAGACTGTAATGCCGGAAAAGGCAGAAGGTGAGAGGGCTGAGGAGCTCTCCTTCATTTCCAGGCTCATCCATGAACGTGTCACATCTCCTGAGATGAGTGATGCAATCGCGGCAGCAGTTGATGAGGCAGTAAGCGAGGAGGATGCAGCCCTTGCCCGTATCAGGGAAAAGGCATATTTTTCTGAACGCCATGTTCCAGATGAGCTTGTCACTGCGCTCTCAGAAGCGAAAAGTGCCGCGCATTCTGCATGGCTGAAGGCGCGAGAAGCATGCGAATGGCAGATTTTCCAGCCAGCGCTTGAAAATCTGGTTTCCCTTGTCTCGGAAAAAGCACAGGCAATGGAGCCTTCCAGAGATCCTTATGATACCATGCTCAGTCATTATGAGCATGGTATGAGTGTCTCTGTTCTCGACCCTGTATTTGAATCCCTTGAGAATGGTATTCATCGGCTGATGGATGAGCTTTCCGGTGTTCACCCCGACACTTCGTTCCTTTCCGCAGGATATGATAGTGCTGCAATGGAAGCTTTCTGCAGGAAAGTCGTTACTAAAATGGGTTTTGACTGGAGCAGGGGCAGAGCAGGAGTATCTGCTCATCCGTTCACATCGACGCTGGGTGCGGATGATGTGGGCATTACAAACCGCTTTACAGATGAGGGGCTTTTCGATTCAATCGGCTCAGCTATGCATGAAGCGGGGCATGCGCTTTATGAACAGCATGCTTCGCTCAATGAGCGTATCAAGGGCACATCGGTATGCGATGGAGCCTCCATGGGCGTGCATGAATCACAGTCGCGGTTCTGGGAGAACATCATGGGGCGTTCCTATGCATTCTGGAGCGGGATGTATCCGGAACTCAGGAAATATGTTCCTGCTCTGAATGATGTTTCTCTTGATGCGTTTGTGCGCGGCATCAATGCTTTCAGTCCAAGTGCGATAAGAGTGAATGCCGACGAGCTTACGTATTCTCTTCATATCATCATCAGGTATGAAGTGGAGAAGGCGATTTTCGCAGGATCTGTTTCATTTTCAGATCTTCCTCATTACTGGAACGAGCTTTCCAGGAAGATACTCCACTATGAAGTGAGAAATGACAGCGAGGGGATATTGCAGGATTGCCACTGGAGCGGTGGTGACTTCGGCTATTTTCCATCCTATGCTGTCGGCAATATCTATGCCTCCCAGTTCTATGAAACAATGAATGCTGAGCTTGGGGAGGAGAATGTCGAGAATGCATTGAGAAGCGGCGATTATTTTCTCATCACGGGCTGGCAGAATGACAGGATCTGGTCAAAAGGCGCAATCTACGAGCCAGAGGAACTTGTCATGGCAGTGACTGGCCGGACTCTTGATGCCTCCGCATATATAAATTACCTTGAAAAGAGATTCAGAGGTCTTTACCTCGGGAGTGAGCTGTGAATATTCCGAATAAACTGACAGTGCTCAGGCTTATCATGGTGCCTGTTTTCTTTGTTTCTTATCTGATTTCCCTCCTGCCATTTTCATCTTCCCATGTCATTTCTGCAGTGATGATGTTCCTCTGCTACCTGATTGCGGAGCTTTCGGATCTTCTCGATGGGAAAATTGCACGTAAATATAATCTCGTGACGGATCTTGGGAAGGTCATGGATCCGTTTGCGGATACGCTTTCGCATCTGACGTTCTTCGTCTGCTTCATGTCCAGGGGAATCATGCCGGTCTGGGCTTTTGTTATTATCATGTGGCGCGAGTTCGCCATCCTTTTCATGCGCATGCTTATGATGAGGGCAGGAAAAGCTATGCCGGCCAACATCTGGGGAAAGAGCAAGACAGTGCTTTATGCAGTCACTTCGATATTCTCCATTATCTATATAGTCGCATCTGCATTTATAGTGCCTGGCAGCTGGAATAGTGTGTATGAGACGGTGCTTTATGTGCTATTCTCGCTTTCTGCCGTTGCTTCGCTTTTAAGTTTCATCACATATCTTGTCTCTGTACTGAAGTCCGGAGCTCTCAGCGGTATGACAAGATGACAAAAGAGCAAGGACTGCCATTTGCAGGGTTTTCCGAAGAGGAGCGTTCGAATGTGGAGATTGTCATTTCCGATGTCGACGATACGATAACAAAGAATGGCAAGCTCTACCCGAATGCGCTGCAGAGCCTGTGGAAGCTGAAGCGCATGGGCAAGATGATTGTCCTTCTCACAGGCGGGTCAGCCGGCTGGGCAGATGTTTATATCAGACAGTGGCCCGTTGATGCTGTTATTGCAGAGGGCGGGGCTGTCATCCTTGCTCACGGCAAGGCCGGGAATATCGTCTATAAATTCAATCCGATGATTGACCCTATGTTTCCTAAGAAAAAAGAGAGCCTCATGAAGCTTACAGCTGGTCTTCAGCTCTCTTCTGACCAGTTTGCTCGTCTTTATGACATTGCCTATGACAAAAAACAGCTGACACCTGAAGAGGCAAAGACTCTTAAAGGAATGGTGCAGGCTGCAGGTGGGCACTGGAGCGAGAGTTCAATACATATCAATGTGAGTTTCGGATCGTTCAGCAAACGCTCTGCTTTGCTTTTTTTCCTCGATGCCCTTTTTGATATCAGCGCAGAACGGGTGAAGGAAAAAGGCATTTACCTTGGAGATAGTCTTAATGATGAGGAGCTCTTTGCTTTTATGCCGCTTTCTGTTGGCATGCGGAGTGTGGAAGATAATAGATCGTCGTTCCAGTTCCTTCCAAAATATATTACGTCCGGATATGGCGGAGATGGCTTTTCAGAGGTTGCCAGAAGCTTGGAAGATACTATTTCCTGATGGAGAAAGAAGATAAAAATTTTTACCAAAAATTACAGGATTTTTGTTGACAAATTATCGGCAATTGATGTACTTTATTCAGGCACGCCAATAAGGCGTTGAAGATTTTTAAGAGTTATATCAGCGAAGGGAAGAGAAGAGAGAATAGAAGCTTGTAGGCTTCTGTCAATTCGAACGAACTAAGGTAGATAAGGAAAGCCGAGTTCGTGAGCGAGCGACAGGAAGGACTGAAAAGTGAAGAATACCCATCGGTTTACTGATGGGAAACAAT
>CASDZV010000035.1 GCA_949285905.1 uncultured Spirochaetales bacterium
AAGGATTGTCCATGTTTTGACAAGTGTTCATTTGTAGCAATCTCGATATTTTTCTGGTATTTTTGTATTTCGAAAGTTCTTGGATGTTTAATCTTCTTTAGAAAATGCAATATCGTGCGATATTCACTTTCAAAAAAGAGAATATTATCCTTGATATATTGCAGGTTCCCCAAAACTTCAAGTTCCTCATCTATTATTAAGTTTATGAAGTCGTGAATTTCGTGATTAAAAGGTGAGTTGTAATCTGATAATATATTTCCAAATATTGAAAAGACTCTACCTAATCCTATGTTTTTTGCAGTTTGCAAACAAAAGGAAGCAGGAAATAAAACATCGAAAAGATTCTTATTGTGTTTAAGATTTCCAAGCTTCGCAAAGTTGTTTAGGATTAAATATTGTTTCTTTTTTGCGAACTCGATGAAGACTTCCTCTGATATTCCTGATTGAAACAGAATCATTTTATCAAAGATAAGTTGGTATAAACTAAAATGGTTCTTCACGGA
This sequence comes from uncultured Spirochaetales bacterium, assembly GCA_949285905.1. GTDB lineage: Bacteria > Spirochaetota > Spirochaetia > Sphaerochaetales > Sphaerochaetaceae > Ornithospirochaeta. Next base: position 504 of record CASDZV010000035.1, read on the forward strand.
AAGTTAAGGGATGAAGAATAGAGATTGAAAAGAAGAGCATGTGAGTTCTAAAGTTTAGTTACCACACAAAACAGAAGGACTGACACATGCTCTTTGACCAAATTATAGCAAACAACCCATCTCTTCAACCCTATGAATACATCAGCACTGAAATAGCAGAAGACGGAAAACACTGGTTTCTCCATCTCAAGAGCAACAGAGGGACAGAAGATGTGACATGTCCCTTCTGCAATAGTTCTGTCCATATCTGTGGCAACTACAGTATGCAGCTCAGGGACATGCCTATTTATCCTGGAACGAAGCAGGATATTGAGATAGCCTACCATCGATACAGATGCCAGAGCTGCGCAAGGACATTCTGCGAGGAGATTCCATTCAAGTATCCTGAGACGAGGATAACGGAGCGTGCTGCCTCATGGATAAGTGCATTTCTCCGCTTCAATATCCCGATCTCCACCGTACAGAAGATCACAGGGGTTCACTGGGATACGATAAAGCACATACACAAGGAGCTGATGGATGAGGCAATTGCCTCTAGGCAGAAGGCGCTCAGGAAAGATGGATACAAGCCAAAGCATCTAGCAGTGGATGAATTCGCCATTCATAAAGGCCACAGGTATGCCACATGCGTAATGGATCTCGACACAGGGGATGTGCTCTGGGTGGGGAAAGGAAGGACAAAGGCAGACTTCTCCATATTCTTTCAGGAAATAGATATGGATTATCTTTCAGAGGTTGAAGCCGTGGCTATGGACATGAATGCCTCCTACAATGCGCTGGTGAGCGAGCATATGCCATGGACAGAGATCGTATACGACAGATACCACATGCAGGCACAGTTCGGTAAGGATGTTCTTGGAGTCGTGAGACTAGAGGAAGCAAGGAAGCACAATGCCCTGGCAAAACAGCTGAAAGAAGATGGCTGTCCCAAGAAAGAGATAAAAGAAGAGAAACGGCTTTATTCTGAGGTGAAGAGGGCCAGATGGCTACTTCTTTCAGGACAGGATAGCCTGTCTGATGAGGATGCCTCTGCCCTGAGAAGAATACTTGATGACCATGCCGATCTTGCCCTCTGCCATGCGATGAAGGAGGAGATGACAAGACTCTTCGATCTGAGAGATGAGGATGAAGCTAGAAAGGGATGGGCTGTATGGTTTGAAGGTGCTAAGGCAAGCGAGATTCCTGCACTTGTGAGATTCGCCGAGCGGAAGGGAAAAAGGCTGGATGGCCTCATTGCCCATGCCTCCCATCCAATCTCCACAGGCAAGCTTGAAGGATTCAACAACAGGATAAAAGTTGCTAAGAGGATTGCCTATGGATACAGGGATGAAGATTACTTCTTCTCTTTGATTCAGTTCATCTCCATCCCTTCAGTTAGATCTCAATCCCTCAAGAAAACGTGAAGAGCCGAAATAGAATCATACTTTCACTTACAGTCTTCTCGATGTTCTTCGGAGCCGGGAATCTCATCTTTCCACCGTTTTTAGCATATGAAGCTGGTTCATCTTTTATTCCCGCGTTTCTTGGCTTCGCAGTCTCAGCAGTCGGACTTCCGGTGCTTGCACTTCTTGCAATCGGGAAATCCGGCTCATTGGAAAAGCTTGGCAACAGAGTGCATCCCCTATTCAGTACGATATTCATAATGGCTATTTATCTTGCTATCGGGCCATGCCTAGCCATACCAAGGACAGCAAGCACCAGTGCAGAGATGATTCTTCCAGACAACAGACTGTTCATGCTCATATATTCCGTTGTTTTCTTTCTGGCCGCATCGCTTGTCGCACTGCATCCTGAACGGCTATCGAAAATACTCGGAAGAATCCTCTCTCCTCTTCTTATAACGCTCATAATCATTCTTTTCATAGCTTCTGTAACCAGCATGGAATCCATTACATCAGTGCCGTTAGGCGAATATTCATCGTCTCCTTTTGCAGAAGGCCTTATAAGCGGATACCAGACAATGGATGCGACGGCGGGACTTGTCTATGGAATCATCATTTTCATGAATCTGGAAGCAATGGGAGCAGAGAAGAACAGAATGATGAAGGAAAGTGCAATATCCTCAATTGGAGGAGGACTTCTCCTTCTCGCCATATATATGATAATCGCGATGATTGGCATCAGAGCAAGAAACCTATCATCAGAGCTGACAAACGGGGCTGCAATCCTGACAGCAATGACCCATAAAGTATTCGGAGAATATGGAAAAGCTATTCTTTCCGCGATATTCGTCCTAGCGTGCTTCAACACATCAGTAAGCCTCCTATCATCATGCGGTGCATATTTTGAAAGTCTTTTCCCTAAAGTCAGAAGAACTGGCTGGATATTCATCTTCGCCGCAGTCTCATGCTTGATATCAAACGCTGGACTGGATGCGATAATCAGCATATCAGAGCCTGTGCTGACACTCCTCTATCCAGTGGCAATCACACTGATAGCAATAACATTCATGAAAACGAGCGATAAACTCAAATACACATATAGAATAGCTGTCATTATCACTCTTATATTCTCACTTCTTCAGATGCTGCCAATCGGAAATAGCATACCTCTCGCTTCTAAAGGCTTTGCATGGCTTATCCCTGCGATAATCGGAGGAATTATCGGATACATAGTGGATAAAAGAACCCTCTCCGAAGAGAGGGCAAGCTAAGGAGGAAAAGATTTTATCTATCAAATCCGATATTGAATCTGATAGTAAGTCCGTCAAGACCGTTATCACCGACTCTATCGCCGAACTCCTGACTGAAGTACGCGATATCCATCTTGATAGCCCAGAGATCAATACCGACACCAAGCGTCCAGTAACCCTGGCTAAGACCTCCTCTCACATCAAGGAAGCTTAGGAGCCTAATTTCTGCACCAACATTGAGGTGGTACATGAAATCGCGGAAATCAACATTCTTAGTCTGTGCAAGTCCTACGATATCACGAACATCGACTGCGATTGTCGGGCTGAAATACCACCTATTGAATGTCCAGCCAATACCTGCATCCAGCGACCAATCACTATTAAACGTAAACTTGTTATCTTTAAGTGCCTTTCCACCAAATGGATCCTGAAGGAAATTTTCATAACCTTCAAAACCTGTCATGTGGTACTTGCCATTGAGATTTCTGGCAACAACACCAAGGGAGAAGCCATATGGCATATTGAGATTAAGACCCACATCAATAGGAATTGAGAAACCAGCCATAACAGGAATACCTGCGAAGATACTCATGATATCCGGATCTTCATTACCCATGACTTCCTGTACCTTTTCCGCTCCGACTTTCTCTGTATATGCAAGATAGTTGAAGCGAACCATGAGGCCAAGATCGAGAGAGAAATCTGAAGGAAGATTGATTCTGAAGCCATAGCCCATGGATACAGCGGCATTGACTTTTGCAATTATATCAGAATTCAATCCACCAACATCATCACCATAAGTAAGAACGGAAGCCCGTGCATTCACACCAAGGCCGAAGCCTGCGGCTGTGAAAGAAACACCAGCATCAACATCAGCTATTTTTCCTTTACCAGCTTCAATTGATTCAAGAATGTCTCCAACTCCCTTATATGGGTCTTCACCATTCATTATATTTTCAATCATTCCCGACTGAAGAATGTCATAGACATGATAGAGA
>CASDZV010000036.1 GCA_949285905.1 uncultured Spirochaetales bacterium
CATATCAATCCTCTCCTCCAAATTTTCTAATACAAAGCCTACCCCCCCCCCCGGTATCGATTTGTCAAGCATTTTATTTGTTTTGATTATTATTTCGAGCGAAAATTTTTGACTGAATTTATTTAACGATTTTGTATAATAATTCATTCGCAGGAACAAATGTTCATATTTTTACAATATATTTTTGATATTAAAATAATTTGAAATTAATAATAATTTATTTTTATTTGCATATAAATATATTGTTTTTATATTTTAAGGATGTCATTTTTACATTTCAAGAATAAAATTTGCTTTATATATGATATATTCTCATGTTGTTATTTAATCAGTTTTTATATTTTTCCGACGATTGGACAGTCATTCTGCTATTGCATACATGTAGTATCAGTATATGTACCTGTTTGAATTTCAGAAAGTAAAGTTTACCGATTTTCCTTTACTTCTCACCTCTGGTCTTTTAACATTTTCCTAATAAGCTTGTTAAATCAAAAGGAGGATTAGATGAGCGTCAATACCAAGGATATCAGGAATGTGGCAATCATCGGCCATAATGGTACGGGAAAGACGAACCTCATAGAGCAGATGCTTTACTATGCAGGCGTTCTTTCCCGAGCTGAAACTGTAGATAGCGGAAAGACTGTCAGTGATTACACTGATGAGGAAATCCAGAGAAAGATGTCCGTCCACTCAGCACTGGCATCGTTCCAGTGGGATGGAAAGCAGATCAATGTACTCGATACACCGGGTACTGGCGATTTCATCGGAGAAGCAATCTCCTCTTTCAGAGCAACAGAAGCAGCACTCATGATCGTCGATGGCCGTGAAGGTGCACAGATCGAGACTATCAAACTCTGGAGAAGACTTGATGAAAGAAGCAAGCCAAGAGCTGTCTTTATCAACAAGATGGATAAAGAGAGAGCAAGCTTCAGACATACTATTGATTCTCTTGTTGAGGAATTCGGCGCACACTTTGTTCCAGTCGTTATTGCGCTTGGTGAAGCTGAGGAATTCCATGGAGTCATCAACCTTATTGAGAATCAGGCATATGAATGCCATGAAGGCGGAAAGGAAACGCCTATCCCGATTCCTGAGAAATACGCAGCTGTAGTCGAGGACTTCAGGTCGCGCCTTATAGAGAATGCTGCAGAAGGAACGGATGAGCTTATCGAGAAATACTTTGAGGACGGAACACTTGAGCCAGATGACATCAGACACGGGCTTGCAGTCGGTATGAGAACAAACAGAGTTGTTCCTGTATTCTGCGGTGCTACTGACATGGGCGCGGGTATCACTTCCCTTCTCAACTTCATAAAGAACAATTTCCCATGGCCGCTGGGAATCGAAGAGTATATCATCGGCCACGATGGCGAAGAGACAACGCTGGAAATCGATCCGGAGAAGCCGTTCTCCGCTTATTGCTTCAAGACTACTATTGACCAGTTCTCTGGCAAGATGAGCTTTATCAAGGTTGTGACAGGCGTTCTTACACCGGATACAGATATCTACAACAACGAAATCGGCAAGAAGGCAAAACCTGGCAAGCTTTACAGAGCTATCGGAAAGAAACTTGTTGAAGTAGATGCGCTTGCAGCGGGCGATATCGGTATCATCACAAAGTGTGATATCGCATACACAAATGCAACATTTGTTGCGGGACCGGAATACAAGAGACGCTTCAGACCTCTCAAGATGCCACAGCCTGTTTATCAGCTGGCAATCTCTGCAGATGATAAGAAGAGCGAAGACAAGATGAACGATGCTCTTCACCGCATCGCAGAAGAGGATCTCACATTCCAGATGAAGTACAACGAGGAGACAAAGGAGTCCATCATTGGAGGAATGGGTGAGCTTCATATCGGCATGATCCTTGATAAGGTACAGGAGAAGCAGAAGGTCAAAATCAACACACGCATTCCAAAGATTGCTTATAGAGAGACAATCACAAAGGATTCCGGACTTTCTGAATACACTCATAAGAAACAGACCGGCGGTCATGGACAGTTCGGACGCGTCATCATTGACATCAAGCCATCCGAGCGCGGTGAGTACTACACATTCGAGAATGCAGTGAAGGGCGGAAACGTCTCCAAGGGCTATGTTCCAGGCATCGAGAAGGGAATCCATGAGGCTATGGAGGAAGGATACCTCGCAGGCTATCCTCTTGTTGACATTGCAGTAACGCTTGTCGATGGCAAGGAACACCCTGTTGATTCTTCAGAAATGGCATTCAAGATGGCCGCAAAAGGTGCTATGCAGGTAGCACTTGGAAAAGCAGGCTGTGTCCTCCTTGAGCCATTCATGAAGCTGGAGGTCTTTGTTGAAGATGAATATCTTGGTGCTGTTCTTTCAGACCTTTCCTCAAAGCGCGGACGCGTCCAGGGTCAGGAAGAGAAAGGACACGTTGTTTCCGTCAAGGCTGAAGTTCCGATGGCAGAGCTCAGAAACTATGCAATCGAGCTCAAGTCGATGACTTCAGGAACAGGATCTTTCGAGCTTGAGTTCGATCACTACGAGGAGCTGCACGGAAAGCTTGCAGACGATGTAATCGAAGAAGCGAAGAAAGCAAAAGAAGCCGCTCAGGCATGAAACCATTGGGGCAGTTAACAGCTGCCCCATTATTTTGAGAAAAGCTCCTTTGCTTTTTCAGCCATACGTCTTCCATAAATTCTGAAAACATCCCTGCTATCTTCATACTGCTCTGGTATTTTGTCGAGGGCTACTGGCCCATGATGGATGAAAGGAGCCCCTGACTGCTTCCACCTGAGTAGACTAGCATACCTTTGACAAGAAGCTGACCAAGAATATCCATGATTGCAGTATCAGCACCGCCTTGTGCATAATGGGCTGTTGCAAATGCACCGCCAAGCTTTCCTGAAAGATTTATGTTCTTCGCATCCTCTTCCAGAAATTTCTTGATTTGCCACACACTTGATGCAAGATATGTAGGAGTTCCGAAAATCACAGCATCGGATGAGGAAACAAAATCCATGTCTATTCCAGCCCTAATGTTGAAGACTCTCGCATCCGCTCCTGCCTCTTCCGCTCCTTTCTTGATCTCGCATCCCATCTCATAAGTATGATTAGTTACACTGAAAACAATTATAGATATGTTCATATCCAGTATCAGAAAACAACAACAATTGTTTGTCAATAATATCATTAATAATTTATACAATAGATTATTGTATAATTAGCTATATTAAATAGTATTGTTATAATATATTTTATTTGTTATTTAATATTATTTATATCTAATACAAAATTGGTTATAAATAGATACAGCTTTATTACAAAATAGAAACAGCCATATCCTAGTATAATTACTAGAATAGTGGCTGCCATTTTCATGAAGCAGTAACCCGTCCCCAACAGCTATGCTTAACACTAATGTACACTACTGCATCCTTATGCTCAAGCAAAAAACATACAGAATCTGTAACATTATCATTATTTTATGCAAAGCACCATCAATGCCCCATTTTTGTTCCATAAAATGTAATATTGATAGCTAAAATTCTGTATTTACGTCTTCAAAGAAACACAATCATATGCATGAGCGACTGAAGAAACGCTAAAATATGAAAAAGTGTAACATCTCATTTCAGTGTATGCCCGGCAATCAAGCCGGGCGGTACATTATTCTCCATATGACTGATTTTCGAACAGAATACGCTGTCCGTTCCATCCGCTACCCCATTCTTCATTTGCACCATTTGGAAGATATAGGTTTCCAGAAGAAGACAGGAAGACACTGTCTGCGCCACTGAAAAGATCTGCCGCCGTGGAATTCAGCTGAATATTCTTAATACCATCTGAACGCTGGAACGCTCCTGTTTCTATCTTTGTGACACTATCGGGAATAACAAGGATAGCGACATCAGCACCATTTTCACTCTTGATTGAAGCAAATGCATTGTTTCCAATTGTCGTCAGCCCATCATTTAGTGTAATGGATGTGAGGCTATTAAGATTGGAGAATGAATGCCAACCAATCGTTTCAGCACCTTTTATGACAATACTTTCAAGTTCAGTACAATATGTAAAAGCAGAATCAGGAATGCTCTTCAATCCTGTTCCTATTACCAATGATGTGATCTTTGTATTGCTGAATGCATTTGTTCCCATATCAGTCACAGAATCCGGAATATTGATAGCACCGGTGAGTGAGCTTTCCGGACCTCCAGCATTATCTGTTTTTGAGAATGCATTTGAGCCAATATATTCAAGACTGCTGCCATCCTCGAACTGCAGACTCTTGATGCCGGAGCCTTGGAAAGCATTGTCGCCGATTGATTTAAGAGCCGAAGGAATGACAATGTCTATAGCGAGTGCATATGTATCTCTGAATGCTCTGTTATCTATTATCTCAAGATCAGAAGGAATACCTCCGATTTCCTTTAGTGCTTTACAGCCTGTAAAAGCCTGCGATCCGACAGATTTAAGGGAATCTGGCAGATTGATGGACACAAGGTTATCACAGCTCTGGAATGCTTCAGCGTCAATACTTTCAAGGATGCTCCCTTCTGCAAACTCAACATTAGTAAGGGAAGAATCATAGAACGCGGCCTGCCCAATTGTCTCTACATTCTTCCCGACAGTCACGTTTTGCAAAGTATTGCACATGAAGAATACAAATGGATTAATCGATGTTACTGGAATACCATTTATCTCATCAGGTATGACAATCTCTTCAGCAGAGCCACTATAACTATTAACGCTCAGCGTACCATCTTGATTGACTACATACGTCAATCCTTGTTCATCAGCAATGTTATTTTTCCATACTGCTGTAAGAACGATACTTGTTGTCAAAGGAGCATTGAAGTCGAATTCCTCTCCATTCTCATCAATCCAGTGGGAGAAGAAAAACCCTGTCTTTACTGGAACCGGAATATCTTCGAGAACCGAACCTACATCCGCAAGCAGCATCTCAGTATCTATTTCGCCGCCATCGGTATCGAATGTGATCTGAACTTGCCATTTAGCGTACAGTACAGTGTCTGAAACAATTGGAGAACCAAACTTATATATGGATGTACAATCAGGATCTGTATACCATCCTGCAAATACGAGGCCTGAAATAACTGGACTTGTTTCAGGCTGAGAAACGATTGATCCTAATTCCAGTCTCTCGCTTTCCGGCATTCCAGAAATACTTGCCTCGACGCCCTCTGGAAGATTAGCATCAAAAGAAAGCATATAGTGCTCAACGTGGTCTACAGGTGGCAGCATTGACGAAGAAGGCAGTGTTTCATTCGCACAGGAAGCAAACATAACCATGACAGCAAGGAGAAGCAGGCTAGCCTTTACCCCCCCCCCAGCAAGAACAAATCATTTAATTTTTGTTTCATAACATATCTCCTTGTCTCAATTGTAAACAATGAAATTGTCATTTGAAACAAAAAATCAATCCATCTCAGGGAATCAGAGTTTTTCCAGCCAGATCTCGTTGATTGTATATTCGCTTTCCATACCCCGCTTCTCGAATTTCGTCACAGGTCTCCATGTTACAGGAGGAGCGAAACCCCCGAACGGATTTGTCAGAAGCTTCTCGTCCTTTGATATCTCCAGCACTTCCTCTGCGTACTCTTCCCAGTCCGTGACCATGTAGATATACCCGCCCTTCCTGAGCTTGGTCGAAAGAAGGTGCAGGAACTCAGGGTTCATCAGTCTGCGCTTGTGATGACGTTTCTTCTGCCAGGGATCGGGGAAGAAGATATGGAAGCCGCTCACTGACCCATCTGCGATCATGTGATTGAGAACATCCACAGCATTGAAGCGCATGATTTTCACATTCTCGATACTGCGCTCACCAAGGATATCTAAAAGATTGATGAATCCCTGAAGGAAGACTTCAATGCCGATGTAATTGTACTCCGGTCGCCTGATAGCAACCTCTGCAGTTGTATCCCCCATGCCGAACCCGATTTCTATCACAACCGGATTTTCGTTGCCAAAAACTTCAGGATATGAAAGTATCTTGTCTTCAAAGAAGAGACCATAAGAAGCCATATAGGCTTTCAGTATTCTCTCTGCTTTCGGCGAGATCACATTATTGCGGAGCACATAGCTCTTGACAGTACGCTCCTTACCTTCTCTCAGTTCAATCCTGTTGATATTCTCAAAAAGTTCTTCATCAGTCATCATACTAGTCTCCTAAGCTGTTCCAGTATAAAGAGCGCTTTGTCTTTCAGCGACACAGCCCCTGTCTGCATCCTCATGTGTGTCATGTTTCTGCTGTCCATCTGGACCTTTCCATCTGAAAGCTTCAGAAGTGTTATCACCCTGTCAGGGTTGATTGCAGAGAGTTTCCCGAATTCGATATCCACAACGCCTCTGTTCTCCTTAAGGTGGACAATCGAGAGGGAGCGGCATATGATCTTGATCTCTGCAATGCAGAAGAGATTCTCAACCTCTTCAGGAAGCTGTCCATAACGGTTCTCAAGCTCTGCCCTGAGACCTTCAAGCTGCCCGTCAGTCTGTATTGATGCAATCTTCTTATATGCCTCGAACTTCGATGTCGGATCGGGGATGAAGGAATCTGGGATGAATCCTGTATAATCAAGTTCCAGAAGCACATCACGCTCGCCTTCCTTCTCGCTGTCAGTAAGCTTATCAATCTCCTCCTCAAGAAGCCGCATGTACATATCAAGACCAACCGCTTCAAGATGACCGGACTGTTCACGTCCCAGAATATTCCCCGCGCCTCTTATCTCCATATCCTTCATAGCAACTTTGAAACCAGAGCCGAGAGCTGTATTCTCGGAGAGGACCCGAAGCCTCCTGATAGCATCATTATTAAGCATTGAACGGTCTTTGTAGAGGAGGTAGCAGAATGCTTGTCTGTCAGAGCGTCCTACTCTGCCCCTCAGCTGATAAAGCTGTGAAAGCCCGAAGCGGTCAGCCTCATCAATGATGATTGTATTCACATTAGGAATATCGATGCCGTTCTCGATGATTGTCGTAGAGATCAGGACCTGCACCCCTTCGTAGACGAAGCGATGCATGACATCCTCCAGCTCTTCTGCCTCCATCTGGCCATGTGCACACTCGACAATGGCGTATGGGACCTCCTGGCGTATCATCCGGGCAATATCCTCTAGATCCTCGATACGGTTATGGAGATAGAACACCTGACCGCCACGCTCAAGTTCCCGCCTGATTGCATCTGCGACCATTTTCACTGAGAACTGATCAATTACAGTCTCAATAGGCTGACGCTCTCTTGGCGCAGTTGTCAGGAGAGACATATCGCGGACTTTCAGCAGAGACATATAAAGCGTACGGGGAATAGGAGTTGCTGAAAGCGTCAGTGAATCGACATTCGTCTTCATCTGCTTGATACGCTCCTTGTCCTTTACGCCGAAACGCTGCTCCTCATCGACTATCAGCAGGCCAAGATTTTTGAACTTTACTGTCTTCTGCAGTATCTTATGCGTACCGAAAAGGACATCTACAGAGCCATCTGCAGTGCCATTGAGGATCTTCCTCTGCTCCTTGCCCTGCACAAAACGCGAAAGGATCCCCGGATTGACAGGGAATGAGCCCAGACGCTGTCTGAAATTATTGTAGTGCTGCTCGGCGAGGATGACAGTCGGTGCCAGAAATGCTACCTGGCGGCCGCTCATGACAGCCTTGAACGCTGCGCGGAATGCAATCTCAGTCTTGCCATATCCGACATCGCCACAGACAAGGCGGTCCATCACCTTGTCTGATTCCATATCCTTCTTTATGTCTTCGATACACCTGAGCTGGTCCGGAGTCTCTGTAAACGGAAACGATGCCTCGAACTGTATCTGCCAGTCATTGTCGCGCTGTGCCTGAAAGCCATGCACGGTCTGCCGCTGTGCATAGAGATGCACAAGTTCCTGCGCAAGTTCCTGTGCATTCCTGATAGCTTTTTCCTTCTTCCTGGACCAGCTCTGTGATCCGAGGGAGTCGAGCTTTGGAGGTCTGCCATCATTGCCGATATACTTCTGCACAAGATCAGCCTGCTCAATTGGCACGTAAAGATACTCGCTGTTTGAGTATTCGATTTTTATGTAATCGCGTTCGGTACGGCTTGTCTTGACTCTGTCAATCTTCAGAAAGCGACCTATGCCATAGTTCACATGAACGACATAATCCCCTTCCCTGAGCTCCACAAATGAATCAAGCGGCGATGATACAGTCTCGACAACGGATTTAGAGCGTTGCTTGCGACGTCCGAATATCTCGCTGTCAAGTACGACAAGAAGCGACTGCGACTCTATCTGGAAGCCTGACGAGATATCAGAGATCTCAATATCGACATCAAAGTCCCTGAGAACATTCTCAAGTCTCTCCTTCTGCACTGCAGAGGGCGCTACGACAACAATCCTCCATCTGTTCTTCAGAAGAGCCGCAAGATCTTCCTTGAAGTATGTGACATTGCCGAAGTAAGAACGGGATGCAGTGACACCGAAATGTGCGTATTCAGGAGATGAGATATCATATGAGAGAAAGCAGTCCTTCTTTGACGAGAGGAAATCGGGCCAAGGGAAGAGCAGCTTGTCAGGAACAGGAGCCTTCTCATTCTTCTTATATGCTTCATTGAACCTGGCCTTAGCTTCATTCTGCAAGGCTTTCCATGATGTCTCAACTCTCTCGACTCCTGAGACAAAGATGTAATCATCACCCTTGATATAACTCTGCATTGTCGAGAAAAGCGGACTGGAATCCCCTGATATCAAGGGAATATTGATACTTTTGAGGTTCTCTGTGCTCTTCTGTGTCAGCGGATCGAAGTGTGCGATGCGTCCAATCTCGTCCCATTCTGCATAGATTCTCACAGGACTGTCGAACGAGAACGGGAAGATATCCATCACCTCACCGCGTATTGAGTATGACCCCGCTTCAAAACATGAGGGGGAGCGGTAATAACCGGCATGTGCAAGGTTCTCGGAGAGTTCTGATGGTCTGAACTCATCACCAACACGGAGTTTCACAGAGAAGCGCTCAAGGCTCTCAGGTGCCATTACAGGGGAAACAAGCGCTCTGAGCGAAGCGACGATGATGCCAGCTTTCATCTCTGAAATCCTGTCGAGTGCTTTCTTCTGCTCATACTCTGAAGAAGTCAGCGTGAAATCTGAATAAAGCTGCTTGCCGCTCGAAGGAAGCATCACACACTCAGTGTCTGTTATATCTGATAAATCTGAATAAAGCGTCTTCGCTGCTTCTTCTGTTGAGCAGATGGCAAATAAACGCCCGCCCCTCTTTGCCGCAATGAGCCTGACAGCTCGTGAAAGGGGGTAATAATCGAGGCCATCTGCCTTCACTCTGCCTCTGCCTGGCTTCGATGCCTGATTGATCGCAGAGCTTTTTGCAATATAATCTGCAACGAAATCCTGTATCTTCCGTTCCACCGGGACAACTATAATGAATTCCATGATTGTGGACAATGGTGTGCGCTTGTATGTGTCTTTCAAGACAGCTAAAATCTCAATATGCTCGATTCAGATAAACTAGACTGCCTTGCCAAAGCTGTGCAGGATGCAGGTACCCTTGCCTCATCAATGCAGTGCGATGTGCATCGCTCATTCAAAAAAGACGGCTCTGTCCTTACAGAAGCAGATACTGCGATAAGCAGGATGATCATAGATGAAATACGCACGCTCTTTCCAGAAGCTGCTGTGATCAGTGAAGAAGAAGAGACTGAAAACAACCGCAACGCGGACTGGGTATTCATCATAGACCCGATTGACGGCACTGATGTCTATTCGCAGGGACTGCCCTCATTCGCAGTCTCAGTAGGAGTGCTGGACAGGAAGAGAGAGCCTGTCGGCGCTTATATCGCTGCACCGCGTTTCGGTATTGCATCCCATTCTCTGTTTGTGCGTCTGGATCCGGGAAAGAAAGTGTTTGTGAACGGAACGGAAATGACAAGTGCCGGAAACAAAGACGATGTTTTTGAAATCACGACAGGTTCTAAGGGACCTCTGGAGCTGGACTTCTCAGCTTTCAAGGGAAAGATACGGGTCTTCGGTTCGACAATCCTGCATATCCTCGCACCTGTGCTTCTTCCAGCTGTCCAGGGGGTCGTCGTGCAGAAGTGCTATGCATGGGACATTGCCTCTTCGCATGCTGTGATGAAAGCTCTTGGCATGGATCTTGAAGATGAGAACGGCAATGCCTTCCTCTACACCGATGATTTCATATTCGGAAAGCAGAAGCTGGAGAGCATTTTATACGGAGGAACAGCAGCAGGACGCGCTAAGCTCCGTCTGGCGCTTCCACCGAGATAATTTCAGCGTTTCCGAGATTGTAAGAAGCTATCACAGATGAGAGGAAGTCACGGCGGACAGCAAGCGTCAGACTGACATTTTTTCCAAGGAGAGATCTCAGTCCTTTGTCAAAGCCTCCGCCCGAAAGCTCAAGGCGTCCGATTTCATCGATAAAAACAGAACCATTGTCGATTGATGAAAGCGACGAACAGGCTTCTCTGAAGAGCTTCTCATCATAATAGTATCGCCCGATACGCCCCGCAAAGAGCTCTGAGGTGGTCATCAGAAGCTTCTTTTCTCCAGTCTCGATGTTTCTCAAGTAATATGAATCACCTTCGTGAAGAGATAGAAAACCTCGTGCTTTCTCGCCTTTTTCAATGAGGGAAAGAAGATAGTGCGTCTTACCACAGCCTCTTCCCCCAGTAATGATCCTACAGTGCATCGGAGAGAAATGCATTGAGAGCCTCGTATGCACGGCTGCTCTCACTCTTGCGGATGACGAATGTCAGTACATTCATAGTGGAGATTACCTCAATGATGTTGATACCTTCCCACGCCAGCTTTCTGGCAGCAAGATACAGTATTCCAGGAGTCTGGAGGAAATCACCTTTGAAGACAATCGTGATGGCGACAAGATCTGTGAAGCGGTGTATGACATCCTCCTCATTGACAATCTCATCGACAGCGCTTCTGTACTTGTCTGATACCGATAATGATATCTCATGCGAACCGATGGAAACATTCAGGAAATCTCCCTGGGAAGGCTTCACAAGACCGTAGAGAGAGACAAGGCGACGGGCACTCTCATCGCTTCTTCTCAGATTGACATCATAGATGTTCGTCTTCATTGAAATCTCGTATCCAATTCTCTCTTCGCTTTCCTTGCGCAGTGCGCTCTCATCAGCAACATCTCTGGCATAACGCCTGGCAGCCATCACAATAGAAGCTTCATTAACGCTCTTTCCATACATAGCCTCGACCTTTGGCTTCAGGAAACGGGCAAGGTTTGAAAATGATATGAGATCAAGGCTCATCATCTCAGAGATGAACGGGCTTCTGTTTATTATTTCCTTAACGCAGGCAGCAACTGAGAGGGACATATCAACTCCTGTTATTTTTATTACAAGAATGTTAGCAAAATAACAAAACATGTCAATATGAATTATTTCTTCCGCTCTCCTCTCCTGATGTGCTATCATCTTCACATGCGCTGTCCACGATGCGGAAAAGATAACGACAAAGTACTTGAATCAAGGTCAAACAAAGACGGGACTTCCATCAGGAGAAGAAGGAAGTGCCTTGAATGCGGACACCGCTTCACAAGCTATGAGCGCATTGAGGAAAAACCGATCATCGTCATCAAGAAAGACGGACGGCATCAGCCGTTTGACATCTCCAAAGTCGAGAGAGGAATCAGGCAGTGTACTGAGAAACTCTCAATCAGACAGGAAGAGATTGATGAGATACTCCACAATATCGAGGACAACATTTATGAGATTGCCGGCACATCAAACACTGTCACAAGCAAGGAAGTCGGAGAGGAGACGCTCAGGCAGCTCTATCCCGTATCGCGAGTGGCATATGTACGCTTCGCTTCCGTCTACAGGGCCTTCGATGATCTGGACCAGTTCATAGAGGAGATTGAGAAGCTGGCAGGAAAGTGATTACCTTGCCGCATCAAACCATCGACCTGTTATGGAATGCTCTATCTCCTCATTCAGATGGTCAGGCTTCAATATCTCGTTGGCGCAGTCAAGACAGAAATTGTCAGTCATTCCTGCGATGTAATCAATAATCATCCTTCTGTCGGATCCTTCGCGTTCCATATACTTCGGATACATATCTTTTGCATGGTTGTAGAACCCCGCCGCCAGCATATTATGCTCAGCCATATAACCGCTTTCGGAGAGGTGGAATGACTGGTACAGGTCCTCAAGATAATCAGCAATCAGATGGAGAAGCCTTGTAAAGTAGCGTGTATAGCCATTGAGGATTTCAGAGCGGTAAATATACTGGTAATTGAACTCAGAGAACACTTCCACTGCTTCGAAAATCTCCGGAGAAAAACCAATACCTTCCTCTTTCTCTGCACCTTTCACTATGTCATCAACAAGTGTATTGATGATTCTGCCATTAGTCGTTCCTAGCCGTTCCTTCACTATATCAGGCAGTTCATGCTCCTTGAGAATACCAAGGCGGTAAGCGTCCTCCCAGTCGCGTCCAAGATAAGCGATTGAATCGGAGAAGCGGACAACAGCTCCTTCATATGTCGCGGGAATAAGCCCCTCACGTTCTGTGACCGCGTCCAGATCCCTTATGCGCCCTGTCGGAACAATGCGCATCCTCAGGCTCTCGCCGTTGTGGCACACAATACCATCCCTGACTGCATATGTCAGATTCAGTCCATTGCCACCGTTTGAAAGGAAATCGACGACACGGAGGGAATTCACCTCATGTTCGAATTTGCCGAGTCCCCTCTCCTCCGACATTCGCGATATGATTCTCTCACCCACATGCCCGAACGGAGTGTGCCCCAGGTCATGTCCCATCCCGATAGCCCATGCTATCTCTGTGTCCAGCCCGAGAGGCCGGCAGATTGCAGAAGCGATGGAAGCGACATGCAGCACATGCTCCATGCGCGTGCATATGTGATCATTGGAAGGTGCGAAAAATACCTGTGTCTTGTGCTTCAGACGCCTGAATGGCGATGAATGGATAATAGCAGTGGTATCGCGGTAATACGGGCCTCTGCCATCTTCCGTGCGAGGCTTTTTCCTTGTCTTGAATGCATCCTGCATCGCGCTATAGCTGTTTAGATTCATGAAAACATGCTAACATACTGGAAAGGCGGAAGAAAGTGTTTGTATACATCATTCCATTGACAGCATTGCTTTTATCATTCATGGCCCTGCTTACCTCTGTGCGCTTCATATTCTCGCGGCAGGGTCTTTACTGGATATTCCCCGCTGTCATATCGCTTCTGCTCTTTTTCCAGAATCTGGACACTCTCCTTCTCCTGGGAGAGGAGAACATAACAGAGTTTGCTTATACATTCCGCAACTTCTCACCATTTGTACTTGCATTTCTCTGGTATATGATGATTGTCGTCTTCCACTATGCGCTGAAGAAGAATGTTGCAGAAAACCGCTTCGAGAGCGAGGCAAGGAAGAACAGAGCAGAAGCTGAGTATCTGATGAAAGTGGAGATGAGGAAGAAGAAAAAGGTCCGCACAGAGAACAAGAAATATCTTGAAAACCGCGCAGACATTCCATCCGTCCCTGAATACAGAAGCCAGGAGGTCCCTGAGGATTGATGAGTAAAGGCCAGAGATGATAAACTCATCCTATTATGGTCAAGCTCTATTTCACAGGAATCAAACATTCGGGCAAAACCACGCAGGCGCGTCTTGTAGCAGGTCTACTGTCCATGCCCTACGCAGATTCAGACGATCTCATTCTCTCTGATATTGATATGACAATCAGAGAGTACTATAAGGCATATGGCAAATCCGAGTTCATGAAAAGGGAACTGGAAGCTGTCAGTAAATACACAGAATCAAATGACGATTTCATCCTTTCACTCGGAGGAGGTGCATCTGACAACACTCCTCTTATCAATCTGATGAAGGATAACGGCAGGATAATTTATCTCAGGCGGGAAGAGAGCGAGATGCTCCCTGTCATACTAAAGCATGGCATCCCTGCGTTCCTGGACAGCAACGACCTGGAAGGATCTTTCCATCGCGTTTATACAGAGCGTGACAGGATTTATATGGAGAACTCTGATCTTGCCATAGATCTCGGTCATTACAGAGACAAGGCAGAGACAGCTGAATACGTGCTTGAGAAGCTGAAGGAGAATGGCTATGTCTAGTTCATTTGGCAAGATGCTCACACTGACAACATTCGGAGAGTCCCATGGAGCTGCTCTTGGCGGTGTCGTTGATGGATTTCCCTCAGGCATTGCCATCGATGAGGATTTCATAAGAAGCGAAATGGCAAGGCGCAGGCCTGGCAGCACACCGCTGGGAACACAGCGCAGCGAGGATGATGTACCAAGGATTCTCTCAGGAGTATTCAATGGCATCTCCACTGGCACTCCGATAGGATTCATCATCGAAAACAAGACACAGAGGTCCCAGGACTACAGCAGCATCGAGCACGTCTACAGGCCAGGACATGCCGATTACACCTACTGTGCAAAATATGGGCTTCGCGACTACCGCGGAGGCGGAAGAGCATCCGGGAGGGAAACGAGCTGCCGCGTATTCGGGGGCGCTCTGGCAAAGCTCTTTCTCAGAGAGGAAGGCATTGCTGTAAATGCTGCCGTCATCCAAGTGCATGGGATCAAGGCTGAGGGCTATGAATGGAAGCCTCCATTCTCCCCTCCTCTCTATGCCCCGCCATGCCGGAATCTTGAAGCAATGATAAAAGCCGTGGAAGACGCAAGAAACGATCTTGACAGCGTAGGAGGTATCATTGAGTGCCATATCACTGGAGTGCCAAGCGGTCTGGGGGAGCCTGTTTTTGACAAGCTTGATGCAGTGCTTGCTCACGCGATCCTCTCAATAGGAGCAGTGAAAGGCATTGAATTCGGCAGAGGCTTTGAAAGTGCCAGACTGAGAGGAAGCGAGAACAATGACGAGATGAGAGCGGAGAACGGACGCATTGTCTTTGCATCAAACAATGCTGGCGGAATACTTGGTGGCATCTCCTCCGGTTCAGACATTGTCTTCCGCTCTGCAATCAAACCTACCCCGTCAATTGCGAAAACGCAGCTGACAGTGACGGATGAGATGGTGAATACTGAGATCGCAGTCCATGGGCGGCATGACAGTACGATACTGCCACGGGCTGTTCCTGTCATCGAAGCCATGGCAGCTCTCACTATTGCGGATTTCCTTATCCAGAAGAGGTGTTATGACAAACGATAAGCCACTGACAGTACAGAGCGACAGGACAATGCTTTTAGACGTCCACTCTCCCTCTGCAGATGAATGCCGCAGCGACATCATCGCATTCGCAGACCTGGTGAAAAGTCCTGAGCATATACATACGTACCAGCTTTCGCAGCTTTCGCTATGGAATGCAATCTCCTCAGGCCTTACCTCCGATGAGATACTATCCCGTCTCAGGCGATGGTCCAAGTATGAACTTGACAGCCGTATTGAGTTCTTCATAACGGACCAGGCAGAGCGCTATGGAGATTTCATCCTCACAGAGCTTGACGATGAATATCTTCTACTCACAGTCCGGCGTCCAGTTTTTGCACTGCAGCTGAAAGCGGAGACCTCACTGCGTTCGATGCTTGAACCGGACTCGGAGAAGACATTCCGCGTGAAAAGAATGATGCGTGGCGTTCTCAAAGCAAGGATGATAAAGCTGGGCTTCCCTGTCGATGACCGCATACCGCTGAAGAAAGGCAAGCCTCTTGAGATAAAACTCAGAGACACATTCAAGCCACGGCCATACCAGACAGATGCAGTGAAAGCACTTCTGGGAGACGGGGGTAACGGAAGCGGCTATGGCACGATTGTCCTTCCATGCGGATCTGGAAAGACAGTTGCGGGAATACTCGCAATGGCTGCGCTCGGAACAAGGACGCTCATACTCTGCCCTAACGTGACTGCTGTGCATCAGTGGATAAGAGAGCTTCTGGACAAGACAGAGCTGACAGAGAATGAAATCGGCGAATACTCCGGAGAGAAGAAAGACATGAAGCCTGTGACTGTATGCACGTATCAGATCATAACGTGGCGGCCAGACACAGATTCAGATTATCCGCGCTTCTCGCTCTTCCGCGATGGTGGATGGGGGTTCATCATCTATGATGAAGTGCACATGCTCCCGGCTCCTGTATTCCGCATCACTGCAGAGCTGCAGGCAATACACCGCTTAGGACTGACAGCAACGCTTGTGAGAGAAGACGGACGGGAAGATGAGGTCTTTTCCCTTGTCGGCCCAAAGCGCTATGACACTCCATGGTCGGAGCTGGAAGCGCAGGGTTTTATCGCAAAAGCATACTGCCATGAGATAAGACTGCCTCTTCCGGAAGATCTTGAGATAAAATACGCAGTCGCCAAGAAGAGGGAAAAATACAGGCTCGCTGCTGAGAATCCGCTTAAAGCAGAAGCAGCGAAGAGAATTATAAGGGAGCATGAGGGTGAATCGATTCTCATCATCGGGCAGTATCTTGAGCAGCTGGAAAGTTTCAGGAAAGAATTCGGATACCCTATCATCACAGGATCGACTCCTACAAAAAAGAGAGATGAACTCTATGCGCTCTTCAGGGAAGGAAAGGTGAAAGTCCTCATTGTCTCTAAGGTCGCGAACTCTGCAATTGATCTGCCAGATGCGTCTGTCGCTATCCAGATATCAGGGACATTCGGATCCAGACAGGAAGAAGCACAGCGGCTTGGAAGGATTCTCCGTCCAAAAGACAGAGACAGCCATTTCTACACTCTGGTGACAGAGTATACGGAGGAAGAGGAGTTTGCACAGAATAGGCAGAAATTCCTCTCAGAGCAGGGATACAGCTACACAATCGAGAAGGTGCATCTATGAACGAAGAGCTTCCTTTCGGCTTCAGGAACATCCTGAAGCGTTTTGAACGCGAGAGTGTCAAAGTCATCAGCGATGAGGAATCTGTGCTGCTGACAGAGGCATATATCTCTCCAGAAAGCCTCTCAGGCGAAGAAGCAGCATCTCTTCTCGACAGAGGACTCATGAGCGTGGAAGATGGCAGACGGCATATCACGGACCTTGGCATGAAAGGCGTCTCACGCTACCCTCTTTTCGGAAAAGAAGGCCAGAGACAGCTTTATCCTGAAGCATTCTTCCCGTTTCTATTTGCGACAGTCGCTTCGCACTCACTTCCATCCGGACGCTGGCAAAGAGCAATATCATCGGATTTCTTCACCTCGATATTCCCATCTGTCGACAAGACAAGAGTGCTTGAAGCAGCCTCCAGATCAATCGGGCGCCTGATAGAACTCGGAGTGATAAAAGAAACAAGCACACTCTGCATAAGACGGAAAGAAGCAGAGGATTTCCTTCGCCTCTCTGAGGAAGAACGTCTTGCTCTGATAATCGATGAGAACGCAGTGAAAAGCGGGGAGGCACTTGCGAAAGATGCCCTGTTCATATACCTCTCATCCCTTCTCTCGTCAGTTGCTGAGGAGAAGCTTGGGGAATACATAGCTGTGATTGAAAAGCTCTCTGGTACAAGAATCGATACTGAGGATCTCTTCGTTTTCAGCGTGCTTGAAAAATGCGATGGCATGGTCTCAGGCAGAGCCTTCACAGATGAGGAAACAGCCTCTTTTGCAGTCTCTTCTGATTTCTCAGTCACATACAGGGGAAAGACTCCGCCCAGCCTCTTCCTGTTTCTCTCACCGATCATGACTGACAGGACACAGGAGTGGAAGCTTACGAAGGAAAGCGCAAAGACTGCGTTCTCGTCAGGATTGACAACTGCGGAAATCACAGGATCTCTGTCGGAGCTTTCTCTGTACAATATACCGGAGACTGTGGAATCGAGGCTGTCGCTCTGGTACTCATCTTATTCATCAATCCGCGCAATGCGTACCCTTGTCCTTGCCACAGATGAAAGGAATGCTCGCATAATCGATGCACTTCCCACGCTAAAAATGCATATTGCAGGGAAACTCAGCGATACAGTGTTCCTCATGAATATGGAGACAGAGAGTCTCTGGAGGAGAGCGCTTGAGAATGCAGGTTTTGATATGCTGGGGCCGACTGAAGGGCCGGAGTTTGCGAAAGAAGATGAGAACATATATATACCTAACCCCTCTTTTGTCCGTCCAAGTGTTCCGGAGAAGAGAGCAATCGCATTTGACAAGAAGCTCTGGGAAGCAGTGGAAAAGAGTGCAGACACTCCCCTGAGAAAAGCGCTTGCTCTCTCGCACTTCATCGTCTCTCCCGATGAGGAGACACCGGGCGTTGAGATGATTAACGGTCTGTATTATCAGGAGAAGATGCGGCTCATCAAAGCCACAGAGGAAAACAGCAGGAAACTCTATGCAGAGGAAATCGATGGCACTGTCACTATCGGGAAAGTGGTGAGAACCGATGACGAGCACATCTCAGTAAATGGCAAAGTGCTTGAGACTGCAAAGATCTGGAAAGCAGCGATGCTGCCTCAGTCCGTCAGAAGTCTTGAGATACTTCCTTCGGATAGTGATAGCCAGTGAAGAGCTCAAACTGCAGCTTACCCTGCTCCAGAAGCATCTCCTCTCCAAAATGGAGAGTACATCCGGCCTTCTCTGCATCCCTGAGGAACTTCGTCATCTTCGGTTTGTAGATGATGTCATAAGCAATCTCTCTGCCTGTGAAATGGAAGTCTATCGGGCTGATATCGAAATCAGGGTAAAGACCGACACTTGTAGTCTGAACGACAAGATCGACTTTGCCCTCGTATTTATATGCATTGTCCAGCGTGTCATACTCACAGAGGTTGATTCTTGCAAGCTTCTCTGCCCTGCCTACAGTGCGGTTGAGGATAGTGACCTTGACGCCTCTGTTTCTCAGCGCCCAGACAATAGCCTGGGATGCACCGCCTGCTCCGATAACAAGGGCATTCTTCACGCGTCCTGAGTCGATGTCTTTCACTATCGGCTGCAGAAAGCCATAGTAATCGGTATTCATTCCCTTCCACATGCCTGGCATTCTGACAACAGTATTGCATGCTCCAATCTGCTTCACTTCCCTTGAGATATTCCCCAGATACATCAGCACAGCATCCTTGAATGGAATCGTGACAGAGAAACCTCGCATCTTCAAATACTCAGCCAGCGCAAAGAAGATGCGGACATTGTCTACCAGGAACGGCAGGTAGATTGCATTGTAGCGAATAGCCCTGAAGCCCGGGTTGTGTATCGAAGGGGAAGATGTATGCAGCACGGGATTTCCTATGATTCCATAAACTGCAGTCTTCTCATCCACTTTATCTGCTCTATAGAGTTTCTTCAGCTCTCTTGCGCTCACCTGACCAGGCGCTACAGCAGTGCCAGAGCATGCGAACGTGAGAAGCGAACCTGCTTTCTTGTAGAGGATCCTTATAGGTATTCCCCACTCCCCCATGCCGATGATGATTTTCGGGACATCCTTCAGTTCCTCAGAGATACGGAAGAGCGTCAGGAGATCCTGTATCGTGTGAGGTGTCACAGCGGCTTTCGCGATGTCCCCTCGTTCATGAAGCCGGTAGATGCGCGAATAGATGTCATCAGGAATACCTGAGAAATCATGGAAGGAGCGTATTATCTTCACTCCTTTCTCCCTCGCTTTAGCCTCAACATCGTTCTTCTTCACATCCTCTTCGATATCGACATATGCAAAGTCACCATCTAACGCAGATAGAAGAAGCTGCCTCCTGTCCTTTTCCGAGAGCGTGCACTTGCCTCCATCCTCCTTGCGGCGGAGCGTGAGGATGAGTGGAAGATCCACAGAAGAAGGAAATGCTGCGGCTTTCTTCTGTTCTTCAGGCGTGAGCAGATCGAGCCTTAACTCAGCCATGTCAATATACTCACGATTCTGCCTGATTTCATCCAGACAGGAAGCTAAAGTAGAACCTGATAGTGTTAGACAGATCAATTGCGTCTCCTTGAAGAACAGGGGGATTCCTGATATGTTCCGATAATAGCCATTACAGGCTTTATAAGCAAGCAATCGATTATGAGAACACTTCAGATACAGAACGTCAATCTCGCCTTCGGTGAGAGGGAAATACTAAAGGATGTCGGATTCACGATGAGTGAAAGGACCCGTTCTGCACTCGCAGGAGCAAACGGATCGGGGAAATCTACACTCCTGAAAGCCATCTCCGGATTGATGAAGCCGGATAGCGCGACTATTTCAATCACCCGGGGCGCACGCATTTCATACCTTCCGCAGTCAGATATAGTGCTTCCTGAAAAGAGCGTTTATGAAGCTGCGGAGGAAGGCTACAGGCGCTTCGAGAGCATTCTGGAGGAGATGAAGACGCTTGAGGAGAAGACAGCATCTGGCACAAGAGAGGCAATGGCCGCAGCCGAGAAACTCTCCGGATACCACGAGATGCTGACTGAATCCGGATACTACGAAAGACGGTCAAGGATTGAGTCAATACTCTTCGGCCTGGGATTCCGGAAAGAGGATCTGGAGAGACCTGCAAGAGAGTTCTCTGGCGGTTATCAGATGAGAATCGCGCTCTCACGCATCCTCTTGGAAGATCCTGATTTCCTGTTTCTCGATGAGCCTACCAATTATCTTGATATCGAAGCTCTGGTCTGGCTGGAAGAGTATCTCAAAGCTTTTGATGGTGGCCTGATGGTTGTCTCCCACGATCAGGGTTTTCTCGATGACATGGTCACAGAAGTCTATGAGCTTTTCAATGGGAAGCTCACGCGTTATGCAGGCAACTACTCTGATTACCTCGCAAAGCGGGAGGAGGAAATCAAGGAGATAGAGAAAGCCTACAGGAAGCAGCAGAGCGAGATAGAGAAGACAGAAGCATTCATCGAGCGCTTCAGATACAAGGCGACAAAGAGCCGCCAGGTACAGTCAAGAATCAAGGCGCTGGATAAGATGGAGATGATTGAAATCCCACAGCATCTCAGAAAACTTTCTTTCTCATTCCCTCCTGCCCCGCATTCCGGCAATGACGTGCTTGTTGTTGAGAATCTCTCAAAATCCTATGGTGCACAGCAAATCTACCGTGATTTCTCGTTTCTTGTCAGAAAAGGAGAACGCCTCGCGATCACGGGACGCAATGGTGCTGGCAAGTCAACACTTCTGAGAATGCTAGCTGGCACTGATCATGATTATACAGGAACAATCCGTGACGGAGCTGGTGTGAAGAAGGCATATTTTGCCCAGGATACGGAGAATACACTTACAGATACGAACACAGTGCTTGAAGAAGCCGAGAGTCTGGCAGATACAAAGGATATACCTGACATAAGAAACCTTCTCGGCGCATTTCTCTTTTCTGATGATGATGTCTTTAAAAAGGTATCTGTGCTCTCAGGAGGAGAGAAATCGAGGCTGGCTCTGCTGAAGATACTCCTACACCCTTCAAATCTGCTTCTTCTGGATGAGCCTACGAATCATCTGGACATCAATGCAAAGGACATGCTCGAGAAAGCCATCGGATCATATGGCGGGACGGTGGTGTTCGTCAGCCATGACAGGCATTTTATAAAGAACCTCGCAACGCGCATCCTCTATCTTTCAGAGGATGGGCCTGAGTTCTTCGATGGCGACTACAGCTATTTCGAGTACAAGATTGCAGAGAAAGAGAAGAAGCTTGCAGAGGAGAGCCACAGGAAAACTTCTGTGAAGGAAGCAAGAGAAGACAAGGCTGTGCTCTCGCGTGAAGCTGCCAACCAGAGACGCAACAGACTCAAATCACTTGAACGCAGTGCAGAAGAACTCATGAAGAAACTAGATGGCCTTAATACTCAGCTGAATGAGATCAATAAGGAAATCTCGCTTCCGGAGAATTACTCCGATGCAGTGAAGATAACAAAGCTGATGAGAGAAAAAGAGGTCTTGGAAGCCGCGATAGCCGAAACAGAGAACAAGTGGCTTGAAACAACTGAGGAGGCTGAGAAATGCAGAGAATAGCGGAGCCAGACAGTTTGCAGCTCTCATTTTCAAAACGATTTCCATCTGTTATTCTCGCCTCCTCTTCCCCGAACCGCAAAGCGCTTCTGGAAGCGGGAGGAACATGCGTCACTGTATTCGTGCCGGATGCTGACGAGACAAAGGACGGGAATACTCCGGAGGAGGTTGTGACGCACATTGCCTCAAGAAAAATCGATGCATATATCTCCTCTCCCCTGTTTGACAGCTCTAAGGTCGCAATCGCAGCAGACACGCTTGTGCTGATCAACAGACACCTTGTCGGGAAACCCCAGGACAGAGATGACGCGCGGAAAATCCTCAGAGAGCTTTCAGAGAAGAGGCAATCTGTCATCACATCAGCAGGCATCTACCTTCCCGGAAAAGGAAAGATAATGGTCACGGACAGAGCTGATGTCATCTTCAGGAATCTCAGCGACGATGAGATTGAAGCGTATCTCAGCACAGATGAATGGATAGGCGCCGCAGGTGGATACAGACTGCAGAAGACAGGCTACAAACTCGTCGAACACATCGATGGAGACTGGACGACAGTTGTGGGACTGCCGCTGAAAGCAATACTCAGTCTTTCCATGTCCTGACACTCTGACAGAGAGATTGTCACCTTGCCCGGAAAAAACTGTGATATAATCCCAGGCATGGGAAACACAGAAGAAATCATCGGATCGTTCTCCATCCCTGGGGAGCTTATCAGCATAAAGGCAAACACACACGGGCATATCAACTCAACATTCATCTCCACATTCTCAGATGGTGGAAAACAAGTGAAATACACCCACCAGAGAATCAATAAAAGTGTCTTCCCTCACCCCGACGAGGTGATGGAGAACATCACAGCAGTAACAGAGCACATCAGAAGGAAGACAGGGAAAGAGAACTCCACACTGACTGTGGTGCCAGCAAGGGACGGGAAACCATATTCCATAGACAAGGACGGCGAATACTGGCGCACATATATTTTCATCGATGATGCAGCAAGCTATGACAGAGTTCCCGATGAGAATATTGCTTACAATCTGGGAAAGGGCATCGGAGATTTCCAGAATACGCTCTCAGATTTTCCTTCCTCATCTCTTCGCGTTGTGATACCACGCTTTCATGATATGGGAATGCGTTTTGAGCAGCTGCGGACTGCAGTTAGAAATGACTCGGAGAAACGCCTCGCCTCTGTGGAGAAGGAAGTCTCGTTCCTCTTTGATAACGAGAAACGGGGCTCGATGATATGGAATGCATATGCTGACAAAACCCTCCCCTGGCGAGTGACACACAATGACACGAAGATAAACAATGTGCTCTTCTCAAACACAACTGGCGAGGCTGTATGCGTCATCGATCTCGACACCATCATGCCTGGCACTGCCCTCTTCGATACAGGGGACATGATCCGTACAGCCTGCTCCACCGCCGATGAGGATGAGAAGGATACTGAGAAGATGGAATTCTCCCTTCCGCTCTATAAAGCGCTCATCAGCGGCTATATGGAAGAAGCACATTCATTCTTGACAGAGGATGAGAAGAGTCTTATCAAGGAATCCGGAAGGATGATGGCCCAGATAATGGCTGTAAGGTTCCTCACAGATTATCTTCAGGGCGATACATACTACAGAACAGAGTACCCTGAGCATAACCTTGCAAGGGCACGAACACAGATAAAATTAATCCAGTCAATGGATACGAGATGGAGAGAGTTCTAAACGCATAAAAAGTGTTCTCCCGGCAGGGCTATCATTGTAAGCTGAAACATATTCGAAACCGAATTTCTCATATAGCTTTACAGCCTCTTTAAGCTCAGGCAGCGTATCGAGATAGAGATAGCCGTACCCAGCAGATCTGGCGTCTGCGATTATCCTCTCAAGAAGGGCAGAGGCAATACCCATGCCTCTGTAGAGTGGACGGACATACAGTCTCTTCACCTCTCCGGAATTTGCATCAAGCCGCCTCAGTGCTACACATCCTGCAACGCTTTCATCAGAGACTGCGATGTACAGCCTGCCGTCAGGCATTGCATACTTAGCTGCAGGCTTTGCCTCTTCTTCGCTGAAATGCTGCAGCTCCAGATAGATGCTGAATGATGGATCGATTGAGAGGAGCATGGACGTATACTCCCCAAAGAGTTCCTTGACATCCCCTTCTCTCTCGTATCCAGGGATAATACTAAACACGCCGTCCCCCATTCAGCCATTTTCCTCTCAGAAGATAGATAAGGAACACTATGCTCGATACAAGCCATGTAAGAGGATAAGCGATGTATATGATGAGTATCTCGTGAGAGAAAAGCAGGGCTGTGCGCACGAAGATGACACGTATGATGCACCATGATCCAAGTAGCACCAGCATTGGCACAAATGCCTTTCCTGCACCTCTGAGAACACCTGCACTGCCATGGGAGATGGCTGGGAGGAAATAGAA
>CASDZV010000037.1 GCA_949285905.1 uncultured Spirochaetales bacterium
ATGTCGGGAAGGATGTCGGGAAGGATGTCGGGAAGGATGTCGGGAAGGATGTCGGGAAGGATGTCGGGAAGGATGTCGGGAAGGATGTCGGGAAGGATGTCGGGTTATTATCCAGAGAATCGTCAAAAGGTTCGGTAATCCGGCGCAATGCAATACTTGATTTGATAAGGAGTAATCCATTCATAACTATTCCTGAAATCGCGATTATTCAAAAGGTTTCAGCACGTACAATTGAAAGAGATTTTGATTGGTTGAAGGATAAGGGAATCATTATTAGGGAAGGCTCTCGGACTGATGGCAGGTGGATTGTTGTCGATTAGACAATTGTTTGACCCTGGCCTGACCCCAAAAGTTCTTGAAGCGTCTGAGATAAATGAAACTGATGAGATATATATAGCGGTTATTTGAGATTAGGTAATGCCATAGATAGTGTATGATACATTGGAATTAATGAATGGTAATAATAATTACTCATAATATAAGCAGTTAAATATCAAAATACTGTGCGAAAGGCCCCTGTATGCCTCTCCTTTTGAAATGTGCCATGCAGGGGTCTAACTTTTGAAAATCTTTCTTGTAAGAATATATGAATATTCTTCCGCTATTAATGATGAAAAGTCTTTTTGATTATATTTGTTATTAACTGGTGAGCAGAATGTTTTGATAAATTCATGCCCCGGTTATGCTATAATTGAATCAGGAGGAGGTGCGATGCCAACCATATCTATGTTTTTTGGGGATATTGATAAGAATGTATTATGACGAACATAATCCTCCATATTTTCATGCTTCATATCAAGGGAATCAGGCAACTTTTGATATGGATGGCAATATCCTAGAGGGAGATTTCCCTGATAGACAGAAGAAACTGGTTTCTGCATGGGCGGTACTGCATAAGGACGAATTATTAGCAAACTGGGAGCTTGCCAGAGAAGATCAATCGCTATTCAGGATTGATCCCCTTCGGTAAGAAGTAGCGGAGGTTTGTATGGGAAATCCTGCCTGGGTTGTTACAAAAGTCATTCCTCAAAAAGACTATACCCTTCTTCTTACTTTTGAAGATGGAAAGAAAGGTGTTTATGATTTTAGGCCAAATCTGACACGCCCAATTTTCAGGAAGCAGCAGGACATAGATTTCTTCATGCAGGCAAAGGCTCTATATGGGACAGTTGTCTGGCCTGATGACAGTGATATAGCACCAGAGCATCTTTACGAAAAATCGACTTTGATAAAATAGGGTTCTCCGCTGTTTGTAGTGGGTAGGACTGCATAATCGGAAGGAATGGAAACTCGAAACCACCCATGCAGAAATAGATCATGTTCTCATTGTTTTCTATGAAAATGAATTGGTCTGCTTTTTTTATAGCTGTGTTTACTAGACCTTAACCCCGCAGGCTTGACTGCAGGAGCAGTCAGGGAGACTTGCGCCTGTTCCGGCAGTCAAAATGCATCAATGTTGCAATATCTTTGTACTTAGGGTTCGATTGCCAGCTTCTTATGCCCGGTGAGGAAATCCCTCACATTCATGTGGATGATTCCTCTTTGTGAGAAGTCTGGCTTGTCCATCGAGATTACGTACTTTGGCCAGTTGTCCTTTACGGTGGAGTAAGCATTGAATTCTCTTTCAACAATCTCTTCGCTGGCAAGCTGGTAAGCAACCTGAATGTAACATCTCTCCACTCCGTTGGTGACAACGAAATCTATCTCACCCTTGTATGTTTTACCAGTATGTACTTCATATCCGCGTGAAATCAGCTCGTTGTAAATTACAGTTTCAAGAATATTCCCGAGGTTGAAGGTTGCAGTCGATCCTCGCTGCAAAGTGACAAGAGAAGGATCTGTTGCATATGACTTTCTCCGTGTCTTAAGCCTCTCTTTTCCCTTGATGTCAAAACGGAACGGCATTGTGATGAGATTTGCCTCACACATGGCCTCAAGGTACTGGTAGCAGGTTGTTGTGCTAATCTTCTTCTCGTTGATAGAAATGAAGTTTGAAAGACTTTCGGCTGATATGACATTCGAGGTGTAAGCTAGAATGTATGTCAGGAAATTCTTGAAATTCCAGCTGTCAAATCCTGAATGCCTGCCAAGGATATCACGATCAATAATGCTGGAAAGAATGTCTTGAATTGACGTCCTTGCGTTGATTGAAGGAGCG
The DNA here is from genome assembly GCA_949285905.1 of uncultured Spirochaetales bacterium. Classification (GTDB taxonomy): domain Bacteria; phylum Spirochaetota; class Spirochaetia; order Sphaerochaetales; family Sphaerochaetaceae; genus Ornithospirochaeta. The sequence continues at coordinate 2,159 of CASDZV010000037.1, forward strand.
AATCGTACAGGAAATCCTCCCCATCTGAGGTAATTAGCGAGTGTCTCCTCGTCATCATGTCCGGTGAACTGGACAACCTCATCATAAGAGAAGGGGAAAACGGTGAATTCCACGTAACGGCCCGTAAGCTTATTTGCCAGTTCCCCTGAAATCAGGGTGGATGTCGAGCCTGTCACAAAAACAGAAGCGCCGAGAGCAGACCTGATGGATGCGATTACCGGGATGTACCTGTCCAGGTACTGGACCTCATCAATGAAGACATAGGCCTTCCGGCCTGCAAGTGCTGCGATACGGTCCTTCACGTCGCGATAGAATCCTTGCGGGTCTCTGATATAGTGATCGTTATCAAAATCCTCGAAGTCGTAGAAGATAATCTGGTCATCAGAAGCACGTCTTGACAGCTCTTCCATAATCTGTGTAAGGATTGTCGACTTTCCACAGCGTCTGATTCCTGCTATCACCTTTATCAAATCGCTTTCATAATAGGGCCTTATGCGGTTGAGGTACTTCTCTCTCTTTAGCATGGCTCAAGTATACCATGATTTTTTAAGTTTGTTCAGAAATAATATGTAAATTTCAAAAAAATTTGAGTATATACCAGAAGTATATCTGAACTTTTAAGAATTCAGGGTTATCCAGAGATAGGAATGAGCCTCCATTGCTCTATGAATCTCCGAAAGATGTTCATACTGTGTGTGATATGTACCCCTTAAGTAGATAAAGAAATAATAGAACTACTTAGGGTGGCAATCTTGTCGCAGGTTTAAAAATGGACAGCAAATATGGAAAGATTGTCTCACCTCTAGTACATAAAAGAATAGTGGAGAATTCTGTATGAAGATATTGATAATTGGCTGTTCTTGCATTGGTAAGACTACAGTTTCAGGGAAATTATCTTCTGACCCTGGTATAAGAGCTATATCGATTGATGAAGTAATAAAAGAACGATGGGGTACGATTTTAATTTTTCAATCCACATATCAAGATTTTTACGTGAGAATGAAGAAGAAAGCTTCTCTGGTCCAGGAAACAGCTTCCATTGAAGAGAATATCATCATAGATGTTTCTCCTATATGGCAGTATGATCTTCTTTTGCCAATTATGCAGAGGGATGATGTTATTTCTATTCTTCTTATTGACAGGGTAGAGCATATACTGGAACACCTTGTTTTCACAGATGACAATGATGCCATAGAACCGCAATATAGTCTCTCTCTCCTGAAGAGTATATCCATTATCTGAAGGAATCTGCTTCTGACATGATGGCAACTATACTCTACAATGGCAACGGACTTGAGGCCATTCTTGATATTGATGGAAGAAATGTTGATGAAGTCTGTGCGGAAATTAAGAAGATTATCCTGGTAGGAAAGAAAACAGAAAGGAATCATTGTTTGCGGCAGAATGCAGAAATGCTTTACAAGCGTACACTGACTATTTTTGAAAAGTATTCAATTACAGATGAAGCACTCGATTATTATTACTATATGGTAAGCAGAAGATTTTCCAACAGACAGTCATGATTGTCTATCCTGATGCGGCCTTTCCTGAATCCTAGATTTAACACATTCAGTAATTTATTTCAGGACACAGACATGAACGCTGGCTTGAGGCAGAAATATAAACTATCTGTCCTATTTCTCCGGAACGCAATTATGCTATCATCCAGATGTGAAACTTTTCGATATAGTTCCAGACAGATTCTTCAGTATTCTCTCATCAGGCAAGAAGGAAATCTATCTTGAGGCCGTCATGCTTCTAAGAGAAGCTGCCCGAAGCAGCGAGCTTACAATAAGCAGGTCGTGTCTTCAGATGCTGTTTATTGACAGGACTGAATCTGTTGTTGCCTCAGGAGATTCCTCTGAAGAGGAAAATGTAGGAATGTGAGATAAATACCCGAGGATTGTGAGATAATTCCGGGATATACCGAATCGAGGCGGGAAATATCGAACCAAGAAGTTAGAGAACTGTTTCACACAGTAAAATTATTGAGGTCGCCGAATTTTCAACGAATCAAAAAGCTCAAAAGGGCTCGTTTTTTTTGTCAAATATTATGAGCTTTTTTCGAAACACAAAATAGCTGAATGAAAATACATTTAGAACGGCAAGAATATGCAGAATCATCGCCATCTGTCCTCGCCGCACTCCGTTTCCGATGACTATCTGATTGGAATATTCATCCATCTGCACATGCCGGCATGGCAAAGCAGCCCCGTCGCCGTGGCCTGAATAGCAGAGAAGGACATCAGGCTGTCTTTCCAGCTCCGGCTTCCGCCCTCAGTCTTGCCAAGATCTTCTTTAGGTCCAGCATGAGTATCGACAGCTCTATCTGGAAGATTCCTCTCTTCCCTCTGGAATAGAGCTTCTCAGGAAGAAAGCACTCCTTCAGCTCGCTGTTCATCCTCTCTACTGTTGTCCTTGCCCTGTATCTCTCTGCCTTGCATGGCTCCATCTCCTCCTTGTTGCCATTCCTGTCGGCATGCTTATCGATGATCGGTACCTTGCCAATAGAGAAGGCAAAATCTTCTGTCCTCTGGCTGGTGTATCCTCCATCCATCAGGGCATAAAGATAGTCGCATCTCTCATCTGCCATCCTCATAAGAGGAATCGCAATCTGGCTGTCATGAACACAGGCTCTCGTTACATGATGGGCGGCTATTATCCCGTTATCATCCACAGCAAGGTGCGCCTTGTATCCTATGAACCATTCCATGTTCCCCTTGCTGTTCTTCTTGCCGGTCACTGAGCACCTATGTTCAAGAGCAGAAAGGAATTCATCTGCATCACCGTTCTCCATGAAGCTGTACAGCCGCTCCTTCTCCTCGGCAATGGTGAGCTCTTCCGAGTCTTTCCTCTTCCTTCCGCGTTTCCGTTTCCCCGGCTTTCCTGTCTTCACCGGCTTCTCGCGAGTCTCCGCTATCGTCCTGTCTATGGACAGGTGGCATACCATCCTGTCCTCATAGAATGATGCGCAGATGGAGGCGATGATTGAGCTGAAATCCACGATTCTCATGAGCTCATCTGTCTTCTTGGAAATCACGGAAAGGCTCGGTACCTTATCCATGTCTGCAATCGTCCTGAGATTAATGCTGGAAAGCAGCCTCTCCCTTGCTGCTGTCAGTGTCCTCTCCTGGAAATATAGCTTCACAGCATGCACGGCGAGTACATCAAGGAGTGTATACCCAGACCGTCCCGTAGGCTTCTGCCATCATCGTTCTTGACTTCTGGAGGCATGCTGGATACAAGGTTCTCCCAGATTTCCAGGAACGAGATCTCATCCTCTGTCGGCGATGTGAAGAAGCAGGAGGAAAGTTCATTTGGACTGAAGAGAAGCGGTTGAATGCAAAGGGGATAAGCTGTAGACTGCATATGAGGTCTCCTTATATGTTTTTGTGGTTATTAACATTATAGCAGGATTGACCTCATTTTTATATATTAACAAGATTTATCTGGGTGAAATATTGAAGATTCCACCGAAATGCGACAGCCGCTAGCGATTCAAGGGCGAGCTATCTTTCAATTGTGCATATTCATGCACAAATTCTCTTTCTGGTGGAGTTTCGAAAAAAGCTCTAAAATTGTCCGGCAATGATTTGATTCTCAAAAGTCTTGAGACGTCCGTGGCGTTGATATGAGGAAAGTACTGCGGTCATGTGTTTACAGATTGGAGGAGGAAAATAATGAGAAGACGATTGATATTCGGCGATCTTCACGGCTCATATAAAGCTCTGAAACAATGTCTGGAACGTGCTGAGTTCAGAGAGGATAGAGATAACCTGTATTCTGTTGGAGATATTGCCGACGGTTATCCTGACGTATATGAATGCCTATCGTTCTTGAGAGGTCTGCTTTCATTCTATCCTGTCATAGGGAACCATGATGTATGGCTTCAGAACTGGCTTTCTTCTGTATCCGCTCCAGATATTTGGACCAGTCAGGGCGGAAGCAAGAGCATTGCCTCCTTTGAGCGGAATGGCATATCAGAAAAAGAGAGGAAAGAACTTGCTAACTGGATGAGTACATGGCCGTATGTGATAATACTTGATGACGCTGTTATCATGCATGGCGGTCCGGGTGTATCGCTTTCGTACATGGATATAGAAAGGCTTTCTGAGAAAAAACGTGAGCTCATCGAGCCGGTGCCTGATGGATGTCATATGCCGTCAAGAATGGCTGATACAATTCTTTGGGACAGGGACTATTTCAGATGTTGCCAATATGATGAGAAGGAAGGAAGAAAACTTCCGATTGGACTATGGTCTGAATCAAAGTGGCTTTTCACCGGGCATACTGAATACGGGAAGACAGAACCATTTGTCTCAGAAAAACATCGTTTTGTGAATCTGGACACAATGGCAGGTTCCTATGGCTGTCTCACACTTATGGATATGGATACATTTGAATACTGGCAGTCAGATCTTTCATCGGAGCTTTACCCAGGCTATGGCCCTGAATACTGGTGAATTTTGTTTTTTTACTATTTCTGCCTCAGAGAAAACAGGCACTAGCAATAAGAGGTCTGTTCCATGATTGTTCCCGCATGCAGGCAAATGGTTGTTTTCCGGAATCAGGATGATCATGTGAAGAACATTACCGTCCTTCTGGATAAATCCAGCAGGTGGTATTGGGCTCCTGCTTTCGACATTACATTCAGCTATCGTGAAGATAGCCCATGGGTAACGCGGCATCAGATGACGATAAACGGTAAGCGCGATAACTTCACGATGAATGTTATCAAGGAAGCTGGCACAAACATGCAGCTTACGCCAATGACTACAAGGAAATCATCAGGGAAGTTCTTGAAGTGATCCCATACTGGAAGGAGGCCGCTACAATGGCAGGTATACAGGGAAAGACTGCTGATGAGATAGCAAAGATGTTCAGAGTATCATTTCATGATTAGTCCTTTCCCCCCGCCGTCGATAAAAGTAGGTGTGCTATCACTCTTTCATGAAATGACGGATGCGCATGAGATAAACAATCACAGCTGCAACTGATGTGAGGAGAGCTGCAGAAGGCGTGACATACCATAGCCCTTCAAGGCCTTGGTTCATGAGAAGCATCATCATCAATACTGGGAAAATGAGTGCACTGCAGAGTGACAGCAGCGTTGCTTCGCGGTTTTTCCCGATTGCGGATGAGAATGACTGGCCTGAATAGCTGATCCAGCGCACGAGGTAGGTAAGTGCCATGATTCTTATTGCATGTATTGCAAGCGGAATCTCGGAGTCATCGGCTTCAAGGAACAGGGAGAATACCTGTCCGGGGAAGATTTCGAGAATCAGGGTGAATACAAGGCACAGGATGGCTAGTGCCACAATGCAGCGCAGTGCAATCTGCCTGGAACGGTCCTTCCTTCCGGCTCCCCAGTTGTAACCGATAGCTGGCTGCAGAGAATCGAATATTCCATACATGCCTGGCACGATAATGCCATCAATGTTCATGAACACACCGAATATCGAGACAGCCATGCCTCCGCCGAGTCTCAGCAGCAGTGTATTCATGAGTACTGATGAAATCCTGCCCGATGTGTTGTTCAGAAAACTCGGAAGTCCCTGCGTGAAGATTTCTCTGAGCGTGCTCCATGGAGATCTGAGCTTCACGAATCTGAGTGACATTCTTCCTCTGATGAACGGAATCATACAGATTATACATGCAATTGACATTCCAAGGCTCGTGCCGAGTGCTGCATATCCGATTCCAAGCTTGAATACACATAGAAAGAACAATTCGAATGCAAGGCACATCACTGCCATGACGATGTTCATGACCATTGAAAATCGTACTCTTCCGCAGATTCTGAGATAGTTGTCAAAGACGAATACAAGACATGTCAGCGGAATGAATATTGTATATGTGCCCAGATAGCTGATTGCCTCATCCATCAATGCAGTATCCGCTCCCATGAGACGGAAGATGAGAGGACCTGCAGCTGTGAGAGCTACAGCTGTAAGCGTACTTAGCACGGATGATGAGATGACTGCCGCTGTAAACATTCTATCCGCTTCCTCTTTCTTCCCCTCGCCAAGACGGAGAGAGATTCCGATGGAGGAACCTACAGCAATCATATCCGCAACGGCATAGGCGATAAGAAGCAGCGGATTAGCAAGATTGCCACCTGCAAACGCAGTCTGCCCTAGAAAGCGTCCTATGAGTAGCATCTCGACTGAGAAATATATATTGGAGGCAATCATCCCAATCGCACCTGGAATGGCCGCGCGGTAGAATAACCTTGATGTTGATGTACCTAAAAAGAATTTATGTTCTGCTGTCATGATTCAATATTGAAAACTATTGAGTATACTCCATAGTCAAGTGCTACAATAAACACAGTATGAAGATCTCGGATTCGATATACTATACCCCTCATCAGGTTGCTTCATTCTTTTCTATCAGCAAGGATACTTTGCTCTATTACGACAGAATCGGGCTGTTTTCTCCTGCAATGCGCAAGGAGAACGGGTACCGTTGCTATTCAGCTGCACAGCTTAATGAGCTGGATACTATACTTACGCTGAAGGATCTGGGTATACCGCTTGCTGCTATAAAGGAGGCTGTCGACCATCTCAGCACCCCGTCTTTTCTTAATCTTCTTGAGAATGAAGAGCGGAGTATCCGGCAGAGAATCGAGGAATGCAATGTTCTTCTGGATATCGTCAGCGCAATAAAATCCTCGATAAATGAAGCCTGTGAAGCTGAGAAGGGGAAATTGTATCGGTCATTTTTCAAGGCAAAGCCGATTGTGAAAGTTCCTATCAGTACTGCAGGAGCTGCGACGACAGATGACGAATGGCAGGAGGCATACAGCGAACTGATGGCCATATCTGATTGTAAATCGATTATCAGCATTGGCAGTGTTGTCCGCCTTAATGAGGCGAGACGTTTCTCGGGTAGCATCTGCCGTGAGGTATATGCTGTATGTGCAGGTGCCCTGAAGGACAGCATCCCAGAGGGAGTGTATGCGTACATGTATTTCTCTGGATCTCTGGATAATCTTTCGTCTTTCTATAAGCGTTTCTTCATTGCATTGGACGAATCCGGCCTGAAGCCCTCAGGGGATATATACGAGGAACTCTCCATATCGACGATAACAACAAGAGATGAGAATGAGCATGTCACGAAGCTGATGGTGCGTTTAAGCACACCGGCCTTGGAGAATTAATCCAGCAGTGAGCATTTTTTTGCTGAAGCAGGTTTCCCTAGACTATGTTGAAATGCGTTTTCTGGGGATCAGTTTCATTTTCCATTACCATCATTTTGCTGTTAGAATTTCCTTATGTACGAACTCAGGGAAGCGAAAGGAAACAGCTATTACATTGAGAGCCCTGCAAAGATAGGGCTTGTGAGGATAAATGAGAGCGAAGTCTGTCTTATAGACAGCGGAAGCGATAAGGATGCGGGACGCAAAGCCAGACAGATACTTGAGGCTAATGGCTGGAAACTCAATGCGGTTTTCAATACTCATTCCAATGCGGATCACATTGGAGGCAACAGCTATCTCCAGAAGCAGACAGGGTGCTGTGTCTATGCTCCTGGAATCGAATGCAGCTTTACACGCCATCCAGTGCTTGAACCATCATTTTTGTATGGAGGGTATCCATTCAGTGATCTGAGACACAAGTTTCTTATGGCTCAGGAAAGTGATGCAGAGTATCTTGAAGATGATGTTCTGCCAGAAGGAATGTCCATTATCCCGCTTCCAGGACATTTTTTTGATATGGTCGGTTTCCGCACATCCGATGATGTTGTGTATTTGGCGGATTGTCTTTCAAGCCGTGAGACACTGGATAAATACGGCATTACTTTCATTTATGATGTAGGGGCCTATCTGAAGACTCTTGAAATGATCAAGACAATCAATGCTTCAGTTTTTGTTCCTGCTCATGCTGCGGTAACTGATGATATCTCAGAGCTTGCGGAATATAACATTGCCAAAGTGAATGAAACTGCAGAGCGCATACTTGCCATATGCCGGGAAGCGGTTTCTTCAGATAATGTGATACAGCGGATATTCCAGATTTATGGGCTCCGGATGAGTGCTGAACAGTATGTTCTCATAGGAAGTACTGTACGGTCTTATCTGTCATGGCTTAAGGATAATGGGCGGCTTGAAATTGTCATTGAGGATAGCATGCTTTTATGGAGAACTGTCTGACCATAATGGGAGGATAGCGTTGTCGCGATGGAGTGATAGATGATGGCTTCAAATGAATTGTTTTATGTTGAGAGAGTTGTATGCACTTCCATCACGCATGGCATGATACTTTCTGTCCTTGTCAGAAACGGCAAGCACAGCAGGAAAATAACCAATGCCTTCATGGTATTGCTTACACTGATTATTTCTGTGCTTGGCAGTATTATTGTGCTGACAGTGCCCTCTGTAGAGGTAAACACCAATCTGACTGCATATATGATGCTTGTTGTGATGGGTGTTATCTTCTGTTCAATCAGTACAGGATCCGCTCTGACTGAAAGACTTTTCGTATATATCATGTATGTCGCTGTATTCATGCTCACTGTAGGATATGCCAATCTGATAGTCTCTATTTTCTTTGAAGGAAACAGAGAGCAGAGGCAGCTTATGGTCCGCACTGTTTTATCAATCATTCTGTACATACTGCTTAAATTATTTCTTCGGGATAGTCTTTATAATCTGGTGGATGGACTCAGTATTCATGGTCTTGCGATTACGATGTTCTCCTGGCTGACAGGTCTGTGTGTGCTGGAATATTCAATTTTCTCATTTTTTGCCGTTGATAACCTGCTCATGAACTTCGTTGTCCAGACGCTGCTTACTCTTATGATCATATCCATATTTGCTATTGCTTCCAGGATTGTTCAGCTCACTGAGCGAGAGCTGGAAGCTGAGAGAATTGAAGGGCGTCAACGTCTTCTTGAGAGTGAGCTTGAAGCTGAAAGAACCTTTGTGGATAAGGCAAAAGAGATCCGACATGACCAGAGGCACCATGACAGAATTGTGCTTGAGTATATAGATGAGGGGAACATAGAGGAAGCTCGACGTTACCTTGGTGCCCATGAAGAATCAGTTGAAACTGACAGGCTCCAATCCTGGTGCAGCAATCAGCTGGTTGATGCCCAGCTACGCATTGCAGCTCGTTGTTGCGCATCTCGCGGCATAGTCTTCAGTGCAGATATCCGGTTATTTGAAAGTCTGGGAATGGAAGATATCGATTTCGTCTCTGTTATGGGTAATCTGCTTGAGAATGCTATACAGGCAACAGAAAGCTCTGAGTCCCCATCTGTCACTGTTTCTTCACGCATGCTAGGCGACAAACTCCTTCTTGAGATAAAGAATTCGGTTTCAGGGCATATTTCTCTTTCAGATGGAACCGGGCTTGGGAGTGTGAAACGAGTTCTTTCACATTATGATGGTCTCATTCAGCAGAACAGCGTTGATGGCTTTGTCATGTCGCGCATTATAATACCAGTGAAAAGATAACCATTAAAAGAAAATGGGAGGCATTGAGCGCCTCCCATCGACCCTATTCAATTACCTCATTTACAGAGCTTCTTGAACTCGTCTGCGACGAACTGTACCTTAGGTCCGATGATAACCTGGACAGAGTTCTTTGCAGGACGGAGAACGCCCTTTACACCAGCACTCTTGATCTTCTTCTCATCGACCTGCAGTCTGTCTTTCACTTCAAGGCGGAGACGTGTGATGCAGTTGTCAACTGATGCAATGTTCGCAGCGCCACCAACACCCTCAAGGATGATTGCCGCAACTGCTGCATAATCACTGTTGCCAAGTTCTACTGTAAGCTCAGCTTCCTGATCATCCTCTCTTCCCGGAGTCTTCAGATCGAACTTCTTGATTACGAAGTAGAAGACTACGAAATAGATTGCTGCAAATACAAGTCCGATTGGAATGATAAGCCATGGGTTGACAGCATTCGGAGCATTGAATGAGAGGAACCAGTCAACAAAACCTGCAGAGAAGTTGAATCCGGCTCTGACTGGAAGTACTGCACAGACAGCAACGGAGATAGCTGTAAGGATTGCATGTACAAGGTAAAGACCAGGTGCGAGGAACATGAACGAGAACTCGAACGGCTCTGTTACACCTGTGAAGAATGATGAAAGAGCTGCTGCAAGAAGAATACCAGCGACTGTTTTTCTGTTCTTTGTCTTTGCTGTGAAGTACATAGCAAGAGCTCCAGCCGGGAGACCGAACATCATGACAGGGAAGAATCCTGTCTGATAGATGCCAGTGATCTGGAATGTGCCGTCCCAGAGCACTTTGTCCGGTGAACCCCAGAATCTTGCGATATCATTGATACCAGCAACATCAAACCAGAATACGCTGTTGAGAGCATGGTGCAGACCAACAGGAATGAGAAGCCTGTTGAAGAATGCATAGATTCCAGCACCTATAGGTCCAAGTCCAATCATCAGCTCGCCAAACGATACGAGCAGCGTGTAGATGAATGGCCAGAGGAACATCATCGGCAAGCTTATGATGAGCGTGATGAATGCTGTCATGATAGCGACTGAACGGCGTCCTGAGAAGAATCCGAGGAACTCTGGTAGTTCTGTCTTGCAGAATCTGTTGTAGCAGAGTGCACCGATGATACCGGAAAGAATACCGATGAACTGGTTGTTTACCTTTGCGAAAGCTGCAATATCAAGCCAGGAGATTCCTCCTACGATTGTAGGTGCAACCTTTCCGAGCAGCGTCTGGAAAACAAACCAGCTTACAATACCTGCCAGGCCTGCAGTTCCTTCCTGGTCTTTCGACATACCGACTGCGACACCGATAGCGAACAGTACCGACATGTTGTCGATAATAGAGCTTCCGGCAGAATAAAGTATGTTGGATATTATGTTGCTGCCAGCGCCCCATCCGTTAGGATCAATCCAGTATCCGATACCTACCAGGATACCTGCGACGGGAAGACATGCTACAGGTAGCATGAGAGACTTACCTAGTCTCTGGAGAAATTTCATCATAGGAATGACCTCCTAATTGTTTTTAGAAGTACATGGTACTTCGTGTTCCCTTGTTAGAAATTATCTTTGAAGAACTGCTCAATCTGTGGAGCAACTGTATCTTCATCTTCACCTTCAACGGTTACTGTAACAACATCTCCTTGCTTTACAGCCATCTTCATGACAGCCATCAGACGCTTGGCATCCGCGCTCTTGTCCTTTGCCTTCACAGCAATCGTGACATTGCTTTTGACTGCAGCAATCTGTTTTACGAGCATTCCTGCCGGGCGTGCATGGATTCCCAGTTCATCCTTTACGGTGTAATCGAATGTTTTCATATCAAACCTCGCTGTTAATTACATTCTTTCTAAGTTCCAGAACTCTCGAAGGGGCAACAGATAGTTCGTCATAGCCCATCTTCAGGAATTCATCAGTAAGTGACAGGTCTCCTGCGAGCTCTCCGCAGATGCCAGCCCAGATTCCTGCTTTATGCGCATTTGCGGCAATCATTTCCAGAAGCCTCATTATTGCTGGATGATGTGCATCATAGAATGCATCAAGCTTTTCGTTCTGCCTGTCTATTGCCAGTGTGTACTGTGTCAGGTCATTGGTTCCGACACTGAAGAAATCAACTTCTGGAGCAAGCAGGTCGCTGATAACCGCCGCAGCTGGAGTCTCGATCATGATACCAAGTTCTACAGCTCCGGTTTGTTTTCCCTCGCTATGGAGTTCTTCTTCAATTCCTCTGCAGAATGCTTTGATTTCCTGTACTTCCTTGACGGAGATGATCATCGGGAACATGATGGCGGCATTGCCATATGCGCTTGCTCTATATATAGCTCTCAGCTGTGTGCGGAAAATCTCCCTCTCAGTAAGACAGATCCTGATTCCCCTATATCCCAGAGCAGGATTCTCCTCAGGAGCAAGGCCGAAGTAGTCGACTTTCTTGTCAGCACCTATATCCAGTGTTCTGATGACTACCTTCTTCCCGTTCATTGCTTCAAGCACTTCCCTGTAAGCCCCGAAAAGCTCGTCTTCAGTTGGAAAGCTGTCGCGTCCGAGATAGAGGAACTCACTCCTCAGAAGACCAATGCCCTCAGCATCTCCGTCAATGACATATTTGATATCCGAAGGACTGCCTATATTGGCAAAGAGCTTCACCTTGCGCCCTGATTTTGTGATGCTTTCCTTTCCCCTGTATGTTTCAAGGCCAGCTTTGTATTCTCCGGCTTTCTTCTGCTTCTCAAGCATTGTCGCCATTGTATTGTCATCGGGATCGATGTAATAGCTGCCTGCAAAGCCATCGACTATCATCGTTCGTCCATTGAGTGTCGGATCGATGTCGATATCAGTGAGTACAAGGGATGGAATATTCATCACACGTGCAAGTATTGCAGTATGGGAATTAGAAGATCCCTGTCTCGTCACGAATGCGAGTATCTTGTCTTTATCAAGCGATACAGTCTCACTCGGAGTCAGATCTTCTGCAACGATAATTCCTGGCTCATCCATGCGGAATCCCTGATCAGCTCCTGTGAGTATCCGTACAAGCCTGTCAGATATATCCCGTATATCAGTAGCTCTTGCTTTCATGTAATCATCATCGAGAGAAGCGAAGACGCTGGCCTGGGCATCGCCGATTTCATGCACAGAGAATGCGGCATCGCTGCCGGATTTTATCATAGCTTCAATGCCTTCGATATAATCCAGGTCCTCAAGCAGCAGTGATTGCACTTCTATGATGGCAGCCTGCTCCTCTCCGATTTCTGCAGCTGTCTTCTCATATAGCGCCGACAGCTCCTCAGTGGCTTTTTCCTTTGCTCTCTGGAAACGTTCCAGCTCTTTAGCTATATCTGAACACTTCCTGTCACTGACAGCCTGATTCTTTGTATGAACATAAATCCGGCCAATTGCAACGCCCTGATAAACCGGACGTCCTCTTCCTGTAATCATTTCTTTTATGCCTTCTTGAGTTTAAGGATCAAATCACCGCACGCGACGGTTTTCCCGGTCTCCGGAGTGATATCTTCATATGAATCGCTGTTGCAGATCACCATAGGAATGACCGTATTGAAGCCTTCATCTGCAATTGCCTGCCGCTCGAATTCTATGAGCTTGTCACCTTTCTTTACCTTGTCCCCTGTATTCATGAATGTCCTGAAGTGCTTTCCTTTCAGGGAAACAGTTTCCAGACCTATGTGGATAAGTATCTCGGCTCCTTTGTCGGAGATGATGTTTACAGCATGCCCTGTATCGAACATCAGATCGATTGTCCCATCACATGGACTGAAGACTGCATCTCCGGATGGGATTATTGCTATTCCCTGTCCGAGAATCCCTTCAGAGAATGTCGGATCCGGAACTTCTGATAGATTTATTGTCTTTCCATCTACAGGTGAAACGAGAACGTCGGATGAATTGTCAGACTCTTTGAATAATTTGCTGAAAATCCCCATTTTTTAAGTACCCCTTTTTTCCGCAGAGCTGTTTTCTGATATTTTATCATGCATGCGCTGTATAAGAAAGGAAAATGTTTTTACTCCGTGGCAGCAGAGATTTCTGTGCAATTGCTTTTTGATGGAATATGATGAGGATGATGAATGGGATCAGAATTGCCTTTTTTGATATTGATGGAACAGTGCTGAATTTCGGTGCGATGAATCTCTCTGCGAAAATGGAGGAAACTCTTTCCAGACTGCGTGACAATGGTATTGTTCTCTGTATTGCAACGGGCCGCTCGCCACTTTCCCTGCCTGCTTTTGCAAAGACTGGATTTGACGCCTATATGACGTTCAATGGGTCTTTCTGCTACAACGCTTCTGGCGAGATCTTCAAGAATCCTCTTTTCCCCGAGGATATCAGGACGATAGTGAGAAACGCAGGGAAGATCGGACGACCAGTATCTGTTGCTACAAAGGACAGATTTGTAGCAAATAACGTCGATTCCGATCTGAAAGCTTATTATGGAATCGCTGGAATTGATATAAATGCTTCCGATGATTTTGATGCTGTCATCTCGAAGGATGAGGTTTTCCAGATAATGATGGGATGCCATGAGCATGAATATGAGACAATAATGCAAGATGTGCATAATGCGAGAATAGTCGCATGGTGGGACAGGGCTGTGGATATCATTCCATCTGATGGCGGGAAGGGGATTGCAGTCAGGAAAATCCTTGATTGCTATGGTTTCGTTGAGTCCGAGGCAATTGCGTTCGGGGATGGCAATAATGACATTGAGATGCTTCAGGTCGCAGGCACAGGTGTTGCCATGGGAAATGCTTCAGAGCTTGTTAAAGCAGCAGCTGACGATGTGTGCGGTCCCGTTTCTGAGGATGGGATCTATTCATACTGTCTGAGCCATGGTCTGATCTGATGGAAAAAGAGATGTCATCTTGATAGCATCCATCCAGCAAATGACATCAGTTGTGTTTACGAAGGATCTACGGAGAAATAGAATGAGAAAGATGAATGGATCCGTTGTAGCGGAGTTCGCTGGTTCGGAACCAGCAGTTAAAAGGAAAAAGACAAGGTTCGGATTTGTTTTACTGTGTTTGCTTATAATAGCAATCTTCGTGTCTTGCAATAATTCCCCTGAGGGCAGCAACGCCGGCAATTTCGAAGACATTGGCCTGAGTACAAGATACGGGCGGAAGCTTTATAAGGTATCTCCTTTTAAAGAACATGGGTATAATATCGCGGCGTATCTGACAATTCCCGATGAAATCAGGGCAGAGCACCTTCTTGTTGTTCCATACAAATCCGGAGACATATCTGATTATGAGACCAAGGATGGAAAAGTCCGGGATATTGTTGTAAATGACAGCGGAAGATATTCAACAGTTGCGGAGGATACGGGGTCTGTCACTCTGTTTCTGGTAATCCCGGAATTAAGCAATGATTTCAGGCATCTCGAGCTTGATCCATGGACGCTGTTCTCTGATGATGAATTCTCGCATCTGGATGAGCAGGTTTGCAGCTTGATAGATGATGTTCTTGCATTTCTTGAGCATTCCGGCATTAAGCTTGAGGATAAGGTCTCAATGGCTGGCTACTCAGGAGAGGGGAATTTCATCGTGCGGTTTGCTCTTCTGCATCCGGCAAGGCTATGGATAGCTTGCGCAGGTGGGGTAAGCTGGGCGCCATCCATTGCTCTTACGGCTCTCGAAGAGGAGACTCTGGAGTATCCGCTTGGCATAGCAGACATAGAAAAATATACAGATGATTTCTCCATTGGAGATTGGAAGGAAATCAGGTTTCTGATTGATATGGGGCTTCTTGATGACCGCGGTAGCTATAACAGGCAGCAGCTCGAGACGATGGACTGGGCTAAAGAATATGTACAAGATGAAAACTATAAGCCTGTTTGGGATGTTTTCTGCACTGCGTTTTCAGAGATAAGTCCAAATGCTGAGCTTGTCACATACACAAATATGGGTCATGAACACAATTTCAGCAGGAACATAGATTTCATAAGGGCGAATGACAAAACAGGAAGTCCTTTCACTTTCATTACTCCGCTGGAAGAGTGCGATATCCTTGTCTCAGGGTGGAATGAACCTCTTCATGTGGACGGAATCTGATTCTGAGGCATCGTCAGCATCTGCTTTCATGTAGCAGCGGCCTGTTTAAGGCAGAAAATCACTATATTCATAAATTCTCAGCATATAATAGCCATAAGAAAATCGGGAGGCCGTATGCTTCACTATTTTGATGTGGCTATCATCGGTGGCGGTGTTGTTGGAAGTGCGATTGCTAGGGAATTGTCACGGTATGATATCTCCATAGCAGTGCTGGAAGAGAATCCAGATGTTGTGTGCGAGGCAAGTGGAAGGAACTCTGCTGTTGTGCATGGTGGATTTGCGTATGACAGAGGTTCGCTGAAGGCTCGTCTATGTGTTGAGGGAAACCAGATGATGGATGAGCTCTCATCTGAGCTAGGCTTCAGATTCATCCGTTGCGGTAAGGTCCTTGTCGGTAATACCGAAGATGATCTCAGACAGCTTGAGAGAACTATGGCACAGGGCTTTGATAATGGTGCGACGGGACTTGAGCTGATAGATGGGAAATGTCTTCACAGCCTTGTTCCTGCTGTTAATGGCGCATTTGCTATGCTTTCAAGAAATTCTGGCATTCTGGATCCGTTTCTGTTCACAATCAATCTGGCGGAAAATGCTGCAATGAATGGTGCGAAGTTCTTTCTTTCTCACAAAGTACAGTCGCTGGAACGGGACAAGGATCGCTATATCCTCCACGCTGGCGGTGAGGATTTTTCTGTAAAATGGGTGGTGAATGCAGCTGGGAAAGGCGCAAAAACCATCTCTGATATGCTTGGTATTACCGGATACAAGGTGATAGGAAGCAAAGGAAATTACCTTGTCCTTGACAAAAGACTGGGGCCGCTTCTTCCGATGCCTGTATATCCTGTTCCTTCTAATACCTATATGGGTATTCATGTGACACCTACAGTTGATGGAAATGTCACGGTCGGACCGGATGCTGTGAATACAGACGATTTTGAATATTATGGTGTTCCGGCTGCAAATATGGAGTATCTGAGAGAAAGTGCTTCTTCGCTCTGGCCGCATATAGATAGAAAAGATGTGATAAGGACATTTTCGGGAATTCTTTCAAAATGGGTTGATGCCAAAGGAGTAATTCAGGATTTCAGGATTGAAATCCGTGATGATATAGCTCCTAATGCAGTCAATCTGATAGGTATTGAATCTCCGGGACTTACTGCCGCTGTACCGATTGCACGATATGTCATATCTCTCATGCTGCAACGCACTGATTTGAAAAAGAAGCGTGATTTCAATCCGGTTCATAGCAGCGCAAAACGATTTGCAGCGATGAGCGATGATGAGAAGGCGCGTGCAATAGCCTCTGATTCCATGTATGGCCGTCTTGTATGTTCGTGTGAGCAGGTGACAGAAGCCGAAATTATTAATGCTATACATAATCCATTAGGAGTTCATACCATTACCGGAATAAAATACCGCACAAGGGCAATGATGGGCAATTGTCAGGCAGGCTTCTGTCAGATGAAGATAGAAAGCCTGATTGAGCAGGAATTGGGAATAAGGGCTGAAGATGTGCGATATTTGAGAGAATCATCCTGGGTTCTGACAGGAAAGATGAGGGAGTGCTGAAATGCTGGAAGACAAAAATGTCGTTATCATCGGCGGTGGTCCTGCAGGGCTTGCTGCTGCTGTTGAACTTCACAAGAGAGGCATTGATGATGTTGTCATCCTGGAGCGTGAGAACCAGCTTGGTGGAATTCTCAGACAGTGCATACATGATGGTTTCGGGCTTCAGCGGTTTGGAAGAAATCTCTCAGGGCCTGAGTATGCAGGGATTTTCATTGATGAGGTTAAGAGGTTTGGCATTGAGTATCATACAGAAGCCACTGTTGTATCTCTTGATTCTGCTGGTACTGTGGAAGCTGTTACTCCAGCAGGTCTTCTCAGATATTCAGCAAAATCTGTCGTTCTTGCAATGGGCTGCAAAGAGAGAACAAGGGGCTCGATAATGATTCCAGGAGAACGTCCCAGCGGGATATTCACCGCGGGGAGCGCACAATCTTATATGAATATCTACAACAGGATGCCAGGACGCAATGCCGTCATCCTCGGTAGCGGTGATATCGGTCTTATCATGGCCAGGCGTCTAACGCTAGAGGGTGCGCACGTTAAAGCGGTATTCGAGATCCAGGATCATCCGAATGGTCTTGCACGAAATATTGTACAGTGCCTTGATGATTATGATATACCGCTCTTGCTTAAGCATACAGTTACTGATATCCATGGCAATGCAAGGCTGGAGGGGGTGACTGTCAGTGAAGTTGATTCTTCCGGTGTCCCGATAAAGGGTTCTGAGAAATATTATCCTTGCGATACTCTTATCCTTTCTGTCGGTCTTCGCCCTGATAACACATTATTGCTGGATGCGGGAATAGAAATTGATCCCAGAACTTATGGAGCAGTCGTCGATGAGCATCTGATGACAGCAATCCCCGGTATCTTCTCTTCAGGGAATGTGCTTCATGTGCATGACCTTGCAGACTTCGTTACACTGGAGTCTTCCCGGCTTGCTGGTTCTGTTTCAAAGTATCTTTCCGGAAATCTTGAAGCAGACAGGAATCTCTGTGTCAGATGCGGAAAAGGCATAGGGCATGTTGTTCCGCAGCGTATTGTGTCCGGTGATGGATTCATGATGTCACTGCGTGTCAGCTCAGTAATGAATGATGTTGTAATAAGGGTAGTGCAGGGGGAACGGAATATCTTAAGCAAGAGAATGAGGAGAGCGAATCCTGCAGAGATGATAATGCTTGATATTGAAGGCAACCTAGTTGCAGAACAAGGGAATCTGGAGGTTTTTGCAGAATGAGAAAGACGCTTACATGTATCATATGTCCTAACGGCTGCTCGCTCGAGGTTGTGTCGGATGAAAATGGTTTTTCAGTGACTGGAAATCTATGCGCACGGGGAGAAGAGTATGCGAAGGAAGAGATGTGCAATCCGATGCGTACTATATCTTCTTCAATCAGGCTGCTGAATGGTGATATGGAAATCGTGAGTGTCCGCCTCAGCAAACCCGTTCCCAAAGCAATGATTTTCCCGATTATGGAAGTAATCAGATCAGCTTTTACAGAAGCTCCTGTTCATATCGGTGATGTGTTGATAAAAAATGTCTTGGGAACAGGTGCGGATGTAATAGCGACCAGGAATGCAGAAAGACGATGATTGTACATGGTGTTGTTTCATTGTCTGATGAATGGTAGTA
Source organism: uncultured Spirochaetales bacterium (assembly GCA_949285905.1). Lineage (GTDB taxonomy): Bacteria > Spirochaetota > Spirochaetia > Sphaerochaetales > Sphaerochaetaceae > Ornithospirochaeta. The sequence continues at coordinate 20,894 of CASDZV010000037.1, forward strand.
TCACAGTAACGGAGGAAAAGAAATGTCACTGATCCAGAGAAACAATTAAGCGCTTATTTTTCTGGAGGGTTCGATGTTTTTGCAGTTAGAGGATATTTCCTTCTCTTATCCGGATTCCGGATGTGTGTTGTTTTCGCATGTATCTTTATCATTTTCTGAAGGCTGGACTGTCATAGCAGGAGCTAATGGTGCCGGTAAAAGCACACTCATGGCTATCGCTGCAGGCTCTATCATTCCAGATTCCGGACGCGTTAGAAGGAGCGGTGAGGCAATTCTCTGCCAGCAGGTTTTCAGAGGACTTGAACCAGAAGACTGGAGCGATATCTACTCAGGCGATAATCATGTCGGCAGACTTAAATCAACGCTTGCGATTACAGATGAAATGATAGAGCGTGGACACGGACTGTCAGGCGGCGAGAAGAAACGGCTCCAGCTGCTGGCCGCTCTTTCGCATTCTCCGGGGATTCTTATCCTGGATGAACCTACAAATCATCTTGACTCATATAGCAGACAGCTGATGATAGAAACACTTCGTGAATTCAGCGGTATTGGTATTGTCATCTCGCATGACAGGGCTTTTGCCTCCGCACTGTCATCAAGGACAATATTGCTGCAACGCGGTTCTGATGAACCGGTTTCTATTGTGGACATACCACTGCCTCTTCCTGAGGCTATTGAAGAAAGCGAAAGACGCAGCAAGTCAGGACGGGAGGCATATGACAGTCTTCTTTCAGAAGCTTTTTCCGAGAGCATGATAGCCTCAAAGCTCCGCGATAGAAGCCGAAATAAACAGAAGGATCTTTCAAAGAAGGGAATAGGCAGCAAAGATCACGATGCTAAAGCACGTATTGACGGAGCTCGTCTGTCAGGAAAAGACGCCTCCCTTGATGGTGCCATCAGAAATCATATGTCCCGATCTAAACAGCTTGAAAGCAAACTTGAGTCACTTAAAAAGCCGCTTATGCGTAAAGAGGGTCTATCTCTTCCGCGTAGTATGCGTGTTCCAGATCTGTCATTTCCAGAAATGGTGTTATGTGCTGGCGCTTATTCACTTTCAGTGCCTTCTCTCACAGTGAAGGCTGGCGCGCACATTGCAATCACTGGCTTCAATGGCAGCGGGAAGACTCTTTTCCTATCAGCTTTCTATAAGCATGCTATCAGTCAGGGGAAAGCGCATTATGTCCTGTACATCCCTCAGGAATACTCTCTGGAAGAAGAAGAAAAGCTTCTGGATTCTTTCTTTTCTCTTGAGGACAGTGAGAAGGGGATTATTCTTTCAGATATGTTCCGCATGGGATCCGACCCGTCTGCTTTGTTCTCCTCTTCACCATCTTTGAGCCCTGGAGAGATGAAAAAGCTCGCACTTGCATTATCGAGGAGAGATGGCCGGTCTGTTCTGCTTATGGATGAACCTACAAACCATCTTGACATAGTTTCTGTCAGGATTCTCGAGAAGATGTTCAGAGAAGATGGGAAAGAGATGACAATCCTGCTCGTCAGCCATGATGATGCATTCCTTGCATCTTGCACTGATACAGTATGGAAGGTGGAAAGGGATGGAGACAATGGTAAGCTTGTCCTTCTATAGGCAATGAGATTCCAGCTCCGAAAGTATCTTTTCAGCTGCTGTCTTGTCCGCATTTGTGAAGCAGCAGAGAATTGTCTCAAGATTCCTGGCTTTGCTCATCTCCTCAAGAGCTATTCTTATCGCGGCTTCTTTCGGGTAGCCATAGACACCTGCGCTGATGAGCGGAAAGGCAATGCTCTTGATGCCGAGTTCTTCAGCAATTCTCAGCGATGATCTGTAGCAGCTTCTGAGTTTTCCCTCTTCTCCGTATTCACCTCCATGCCACACTGGTCCGACAGTGTGAATGACATATCGGGCTGGCAATCTGTACCCTTTTGTAAGCTTTGCTTCCCCAGTGTCGCATCCCCCGAGAGTGAGACATTCCTCTAGTAGTTCCGGACCGGCTGCTCTGTGAATAGCACCATCAACCCCGCCTCCGCCCAGAAGCGTGGAATTCGCCGCATTGACAATAGCATCTGCTTCGAGTGCTGTGATATCTCCCTGTACAATTCTTATCATAATTATCTCCTGAGACTGTATATTACGCTATAATGCAGTTGCGATGCGTTCTGTTCTGATTCTTTTTCTGATTATTCTGCTTACTTCATGTCCTGACAATGCTCAGGGCACGGTATCTCCTCCTGTGAGTGTTGATGTCAGTGATATCATTCCTGCTGGAGATGAGTCAAAAACTGTGATTTCCTCCCCGATTGCAGTAGAAGGAGGGAATCAGAGAATCACAGTTTCCGGCCTGGAGAGTGGCAGATTGTACACAATCTATTCATCCTCGTCTTCCCGGAAAACTGAGGTTCGTTCTGATGCAGAAAACGTTCAGGAGCTTACCAGCGGTGTATACACTATTTCCATTCCAGATGGAGATAACGAGATATCCTTTTCCGCTTCTGAAATAGGGCTCGGCGGTGGTGGCAGTTTCCGCCTTGGTAATGTCGCTGCTTCTGCAATCACATTCCAAGATGCTTTAGATGGAATTGCAATCGGGAAGGGAACTGATGAGCCGCTGCTGATTCATGAGAACGGAGCAGAATATTACGAAGCATTCTTCTCGCTTGATGTCAGTAAAATACAGGATCCTGAAAATGTCGTTGTCAATACGTATCTTTCCTATAATGGAGTCTCAAGTGGCAGCAAGGCATTCAGATTTGTAGATGAAGAAGGAAGAGTGATTGAGTCAATTAACGGCAATGCGGTGATTGACCTCAGCGACTTTGACACCATTTACCTATGGATGGGATTTACAGTGAATTACGCGGAGAATGATATGCTTTTCCACCTTACTCTGCAGAATCCTGTCGAGGTCGGGACGGAGATAACACTCAGCAGGCATCATACATACAGCATCGCGCCATCGTCAGAGCAACAGCTGCTCATCGTTGAATCGGAGACGGGTGGCTGGCTATACGAGTCATTAAATGCCCGGTATGCGGAAACAGGCAAGCACTTCATGCATGTTTTTCCTGTCGCTCTTGCGGATGGGCATGTTGCGATTAATATTCCTCCACACAGTGAATCAATCTTGTTTGATTACGGTGGTAATGATGGAAATGCAAGGCTTGTTGAGAGTGATTTTGGTTCTGTCATAGAAATGATGAGTGCAGGCACAGAAAGCTTCGTTGTTGATGAGGGTACATACATCTTCCCGATGATATTCGCAGACTCCCTGTATGGTCGCACAGTTGTGTTGCACTCTGACGCTCCAGATTTAGCTGGATGGCTTGGTCTTGCTCATGTCTCAGGCAATGGCTATGCAGTAGAAATGCTTTCTCCAGGAATGGCGTATCAGGCAAATAATGAAAGGAAACTCGAATACTTCTTTCTCTACAACACCACAGGGAAAGCCTGTACATTCACACTGTCTGTAAAATAGCAGATTCCACTGCAATACGAATCCGGATTGGATTGTCTGTAATAATTGCTGCAATCACTTTCTGTGGATTTGATGTTGATGGATTATCTTATCTTTCAAAACACATTTTACGGGAAATCTGAAATTTTATTACGTGAAATTTTAAATTTCTTTACGGAAAATCTGAAATGATGTAAATATGAATTATGATTGAGCGAACGATATCAAAACGTGTGAAGTCACTTTCTGAAGATTTCAAGGTCCTTCTTGCAACAGGAGCAAGGCAGGTCGGAAAGACCACATTGCTGAAGATGCTACGTGAGGATAATCGAAATTATATCAATCTCGATAACAGAACGTCTCTTGATCTTGCAAAGAATGATCCAGAGATGTTTTTCCTAGTGAATCCAGTTCCATGCATGATTGATGAAGTTCAGAGGGCGCCAGGACTGATTCTGAAGATAAAGGAGCTTGTAGATTCTGATGACAGAAAAAACCAGATATGGCTTACAGGTAGCCAGAAACCTCGATTGAAGAAGCATGTTGCCGATACATTAGCCGGTAGAGTCGTAGCGGTTGATGTTTTTCCTCTATCACAGGCCGAGAAACAATGCGAACCATATAGACCTTCTTTTTATCCATCTTTCAATGGGCGATTACCGGCTTGCTGGGATAATAATGAAACCCTTGAGAATATTGTTGTTGGCGGATATCCGGAATTACAGTACATCAAGAAAGAGAATAGGGCAGATTGGTTCAATTCATATATCAGTACGTATATCTTGGGTGATATAAAGGATGAAGATGATACTAATATCAATATTCTGGATTTCCAGAAATTCATGATGATTCTTGCCGCAAGAAATGCAGAGCCTGTCAATTATTCTTCCATAGCATCCGAAGCCAATTTGAGTGCATATAAGGTAAAGAACCTTATTTCTCTTCTTGTTTCATATGGAATAATATACCTTCTTCCGCCTTATTCAGGAAATGTACTGAAGAGTGTCGTTAAGACACCTCGGATGTATTTCACAGATTCCGGGTTATGCTGTCATTTTCTTGGGATTGAAGATTCTGATGGCCTTTTATCTCATCCTCTGGCTGGCCGTATATTTGAATCGTATGCCGTAGGAGAGATTATCCGCAATGCGAGAAATAATGCAGATTTCGCAAGTTTCTATTTCTATCGTGAAGAACCGAAGAACAAGGGTTATGGTTCAGCTGAGATAGATCTTATCAAGGAGAAGAGCGGTGTTTTGTATCCATTTGAGATTAAGCTTAACGCCTCTCCTGTACTGAGTATGGCCCGCTGGTTTGAACGCATTCCTGAAGATAAACGAGGTATGGGAACTATAGTCTGCATGAGCAGAGAAAAGACTATGCTTTCAAAAGATGTCCTTGTACTTCCTGTATCGATGATTTGAAGCAGGACTGCAATTGCTTACAGCATAAATGATTGACACCGAGAACGTGCAGATCTTATATCCAGTGGCTCCACGTTCTTTGCGATGCCAATGACATGTATGCCGTTTTCAGAATCGCTGAATCCGATGCTGAGAATGTGATTTCAAGCTAATGCAAAGTCAGCTGTAGTTATTCCGTAGCATGACAGGGAAAGCCTGTACATTCACACTGTCTGTAAAATAGCAGATTCAGATGTATCGGGTTTGGGGCAGCGTTTTTCATGCTCCGCTGTTCAGCAGTATGACAGCAGGGATTATCATAACAATGCTGAGCATACTCCATTTTGATAGCTTTTCCCTGAATATGAGAATACCTGCAACCATGACTATGAGTATTGCGCCGACGCTGTATGTCGGGTATGCGATGTATGCACTTACATATGGTAATGATTTCAGAAGCAGAAGAGAAGATAGGTAATTAGGTATTCCAAGGCAAAGCCCTATTGCTATCTCATTTCTCCCGATTCTTCCATGTTTTTTAATCGTGATTACAATGCAGATAGCCGCGGCAGACAAGAATGTCGCACCCATGAACCAGTCATCCAGATTCCTGTTGCCGAATACTTCAAATATTTTCAGAAAGCTGTCTGTGAGCCCATTGGTGATAAGACTGAGGAAGAGGAGGCCAAAGGCTGGCCTGATTCTTCCTTCGGCTTTCTCTGCGGGAATGTTCATCACACAGAATGCGGCCAGTACCATAATAATTGATAGTCCCTGCATCGGAGTCGGACGCTCTCCGAAGAAAACAATTGAGAGGCATGTCGGTACCATGACACCAAGCCGGGCAAATACAGCTTGAAGTGCCGCCCCGTTCCTCTTCACGTTCAGCTGGTTCATCACCATTCCTGCTAAATACAGAAATCCATTTACCGCTGCGAAGATGAGAGCGATTGAGAAATCTGCATTCAGCACGGGAAGGTCTGATCCTATGCGCGAGATAAGAAAAGGTATGAGACAGGCGGAATAATTGACTGCGAACATGCCGTATTTGTCATGCTCCCATCGTTCGCTGACCTTCAGGACGAGAGAAACCATCGCACTGCAGATGAATGCTGCAATAAGAAAAAACATATGTTCTCCTCTCTCTGGATAATCTGCCATTCCTTGCTGGATTTCACAAGGGTTATTTCTTTGGCATTTTCAGAGTGCAGCAAACACTTTCTTAACACAACAGCGATATCCACTCTTTTTATTTAACAGACATCTAACTGATGTGTGCAAGATGGTCACTCCTGTCTTTGTTAGACTGCAGGCAAGTGGTGCGACCACTACTTGTTCTTGGAGGAATTAAGAAGATGAAAAGATTTGCAGTAACGCTTCTGTCTCTCATCATGGTTGTTTCCATGACTTTTGCAAATGGCAACATGGAAACGGAAAGCGCAATCAGAGAATACACAGAGAATGCTTCCCCGAAATATGTATTCATGTTCATCGGTGACGGTATGAGTTCTCCTCAGACAAATTCCGCACAGGTATTCTGTGGAATCAACGAGTCTGGACTCATCGAGCTTGATGAGCTTACATTCACGCAGTTCCCGGTCGTCGGACTTCAGTATACACAGGATTCCACATCCTTCTGTCCGGACTCAGCATCTACAGCGACATCACTTTCTTCGGGTTATAAGACACACAGTGGTGTCATAGGAATGGGTGTGGACAGAGTCACTCCGGGTGTGACGATTGCAGAGATGCTTCATGACAAGGGCTGGAAAATCGGTATCGTCTCGACAGTTACCATCAATCATGCAACTCCAGCTGCCTATTATGCACACATCGCTTCCAGAAATGACTACTATGATATCGGTCTGCAGATGGCAGAGTCTGGATTCGAATATTTCGCTGGTGGTTCTGTAAACAAGGCAGAAGATGGAGACAAGTCCATCTATGAGGTACTTGAGGACAACGGATACCTTGTAACAAATGACAAGGACACAATCCTCAGCCTCAACAGTAACAGTGGCAAGGTTTATGCATATAGCCCTGTTCTTCAGGATGATGGCGCTATGCCATATGCCCTCGACGCTCCGGCAGATTCCCTCAGACTCAAGGACTTCGTTAAGAAGGGTATTGATGTACTCGATAACGAGACAGGGTTCTTCATGATGGTTGAGAGTGGTAAGATTGACTGGGCAGGCCATGCAAACGATGCACTCGCAAACATCTACGACACACTCGCATTCGATGAGGCTATCGAGGTCGCTGTAGATTTTGCAAAGAATCATCCAGACGAAACACTCATTGTCGTGACAGGTGACCACGAAACTGGTGGTATGACAATCGGGTATGCTGCAACAGGTTATAACACAGCTTTCGACATCCTCAGAAATCAGAAGTGCTCATTCGTGAAGTTCGACTCTCTTGTTGAAGAGGAGAAGGCTGATGGCTCCTTCACATTCGGCGACATGATGGCAATGGTTGAGGAGTATTTCGGGCTTGTCGCTCCTGGAAAGACCGCTGCAGATGAAGCATTGGTTCTCAATGACTATGAGTATGCTAAGCTCCAGAAGGCTTATGAGGATGATCAGACAGGCAATGTTGATGGATATGAGGAGTCTCTGCTGTATGGCGGATACAATCCTATCAGCGTAACACTCACACATATCATCAACAATAAGGCTGGTATCGGCTGGACAAGCTATGCACATACAGGTCTTCCGGTTCCTGTATATGCATATGGAGAAGGAGCAGAGCTCTTTGTCGGTGCTTATGATAACACCGAAGTCGCTCTCAAGCTCATGGATCTTACAGACGCAAGATAATCTAATACTGCTAAGCGGGGGAGGCTCAGTTCTCCCCCTTTTTCACGTAATATGACAAAAACTGACAGAAAGAAGGATATTTCCTTCATAATAGCATTCCTCATCGCCTCGATTATCCTGATTGCCGTACCAACAGGATTTGAAAGAGCTATCTACGTCAATGCAGCTGGAGCCAAAGCAGAAGTTGTAGAGACGGATGACAGTACAATCATACAGACAGGACTTTTCCGTACTGGGGACCAGCGATGCCGTGTGCGGATACTCTCTGGAGAGCATAAAGGCCTGGAGATGGATGCTGTCAATCTCCTTGCAGGCAGCCTCAAAGATGATAAGGTATTCCGTACAGGAGATATTGCATGGGTACTTGTCGAACGCGATGCCGATGATAATCCGATCTTCATCAACATGATAGATTATTACCGACTCGATAAGGAATTGATGCTTGCAGCAGTGTTTGTGATAGCACTTATAGCATTCAGCGGCCTGAGGGGAATAAGGATGGTGCTTTCATTTGCATTCGCGTTCCTCTCAATCTGGAAACTCCTTATTCCTTCTGTCCTGAAAGGCGGAAACCCGCTTCTGATGTGTGCTGTCACGCTTGTATTGCTGACTCTGGTGACGCTGCCAATGGTATCTGGAATCAACAAGCGCAGTCTTGCAGCTATTCTCGGATCATTCTCCGCGATAACCATCACATTGCTTATCTCTGTATTCATGACATGGTTCCTGCGCATCCACGGTTCTGTTCTGGAAATGAGTGAATCTCTGCTTTACAGTGGCTTCATGGATCTTGATCTGACATCTCTCTTCTCCGGTGTTGTGTGTCTCGGGGCAGGAGGCGCCATCATGGACTTGTCAATTGATGTCTCTGCAGCGATGTGGGAGGTGAAGGAACATGCTCCAGATACAGGGAAAAGAGAGCTTTTCAAATCTGCAATGGAGGTCGGAAAAGCCGGTGTCGGCACCCAGATAACAACCCTCCTTCTTGCATACATGGGAAGTTATCTTACGCTGATGATGGTGTATATGGCACAGGCAACTCCGACTTTGAATATATTCACATCCAAGTCGATTGCAGGCGAGATTGTACAGACATTGGCAGGAGCCTTCGGCATTGTGCTTGTCACTCCGTTCACAGCTCTGATTGGTGTATTTCTGTTTTCTGAGAAGAAAAGAACTTGAGACAATACTGTACATTTCGGAAAAGAAATGTCTTCTCAGGTGTTTGATGTACTAGATTTTGCATATAGATGATAGTCTTTTCCGATTAGTTTCGCTCTTTTTCGGTTATAGCATGAACAAAGGAGGAAAATATGACGAACGTGGAAATCTATGATTTCATCGGGGAGCTTGCAATAGCCCTCTATTCGAAGAAGATTCAGATCTCCCTTGGTTCACTCAGAGCAATCATGCTAGACAAAGGGAAGGACTATGTGAACAACAGAGGAATGGCTTCGGCTGTATCTGCTGCATACAGGAGATGGAAGGAGAAGGACCCTATCATCTACTATGCAATCGCATATACCTATACCGATAAGGAAGGCAATCTGGCGTGGGATGATCCAAGAAAGACTGTTGATTCCAAGAAGACAGAAGAACCAGAGGAAGAGGATGCACTAGCTGAAGCTGAAACAGGAGAGGCACAGGATCAGAATGGTCTTTTCACTGATGCCGCGGTTACAGAAGCTGTTGCTGAGAAAGCCACGGAAGGAACAGCTGCTCCTGAGAAGTCTGCTGCAAAGAAGAAAAAGAAAACTTCTTCATCCGGAGGAAAGAAGAAGGCAACAACGGAAAAGTAACAAGGGAAGCATATGCATAATTGGGGATGAGACCTGCTGGTTGTTAGTATCAGCAGGTTTTGTATTTCCTTTTATGTTTTCAGTTCTGGTCATGATTGAGAGAATCCGCTATAAAAAGCTCAAGGAGCGATTATGGATTTCAAAGGTAATGTGCGTCCATCTGATATGGAGAGAATAGTTACATCCGAGCAGGCTAAGGCTTTTATAGATGAAGCTGTTGAATCTGTCAGAAAGCAGGTAGGGGATGGCAAGGTTCTTCTTGCACTCTCAGGTGGTGTCGACTCTTCTGTTGTTGCTGCGTTGCTAATTAAAGCTGTCGGGAAGAATCTTGTATGTGTTCATGTTAATCATGGACTTCTGAGAAAAGGTGAACCAGAGCAGGTTGTGCGTGTTTTCAGACATGAGATGGAGGCAAATCTCATATATGTTGATGCTGTCGATCGTTTCCTCGATAAACTTGCAGGTGTTGCTGAGCCAGAGCAGAAGAGAAAGATTATCGGAGCAGAATTCATCCGTGTTTTCGAGGAGGAAGCAAGAAAGCTCAGCGGTATAGGATTCCTTGCACAGGGCACAATCTATCCAGATATTCTGGAAAGCGATGGTGTAAAGGCCCACCACAATGTAGGAGGACTTCCTGAAGATCTGCAGTTCGAGCTCGTTGAGCCGCTGAAGTTCCTTTTTAAAGATGAAGTTCGTGTAGTAGGTAAGGAGCTTGGCCTTCCAGACAGTATGGTCTATCGTCAGCCATTCCCAGGTCCTGGACTTGGTGTCAGATGTCTTGGAGCTATTACACGTGACCGCCTTGAGTGTGTCAGAGAGTCTGATGCAATTCTCAGAGAAGAGTTCGCGGCTAATGGTCTTGAAGGAAAGGTATGGCAATATTTCACAGTTGTTCCTGATTTCAGGTCAACAGGAATCAGAGATGGAAAGAGGTCGTTTGAGTATCCTGTGATTATCCGCGCTGTGAATACAAAAGATGCAATGACAGCAACAGTAGAGGATGTGCCATTCTCTCTTCTCAGTCATATCACTGATAGGATCCTTGCTGAAGTGAAAGGTGTTAACAGAGTCTGCTATGACATGACACCAAAGCCGGTGGGAACTATTGAGTGGGAATGATAATGAATAGCAATTTGTTTCTATAAAAGATAATGTATTATTACTTATAATATATGTAATTAGCCCTGTTGAAAAACAGGGCTTTAGTTTGTGACAAACTTGTCTGTGACGAGGATTTGACGAGAAATCGCTAAAAAAATACAATTATTATGTATAAATTTTACTAGCGGAGTAATTATAATTAGTTGTACTTTTGAGGGTATTTTGAATGTTTTTGACAAGGCTGGGAAGAAAGATTGGTTTACATCTGAAATCTGTTTCTGGCAATTTAGAAAGCCTAGATATCTGGAAAATCATAGAAATTCTTGCTTCATGCAATTGTGATTTAGATACAGTTGATACCATAGAACAAAGCAAGCTGAAGGATGTCTTGGGAGCAATGAGCGACCTGGAATTTTTGCAGAAATGTACTCCAATTCTTCTGCATGATTCTGGCGTCCCTTCGTATATTAATCGGCTCTCTAATAGGAAGGAACTGCTAACTAGCGTTCTTCTTCTGAAGGCCATTGCTGAAGAAGATAGAGATAGCTGGTATAAGCAATATCTAGAATTGGCGAAGTTGAAAGGCTGTTCTCAGTTACCAATAACCCAGTTTAAAGATTTGGTCTGCCGTATCTTTGATATTACACTGTCGCCGGATGAAATGAGCATTTATAAAACCGCTTATAAAGACATGATCGAATTAATGCGTTTAATGAGTGATGAGCTTGGAGAACCGAAGCAGCGTCAATACGGAATTTGTCTTTCCATAATAAAATCAAAAAGATTTACGCCACGAGAAATCTATGATGAATTTAGAGAGAAGGCCACATTCAGTACAATCGATGCTAGATCAAGAAAGGTTGCCTTTGTCAGATTATGTGAGATAGTAAAAAAGGCTAATATCTTGAATGTTCTTTCTGCTTTGTTTCTTGGTAAGCGGACCCTGCTTTATGGGAAGGATAAGAGTAGTGTAACTGTGACTCCGGAGTTGTTGGCAGAAAATGACATCATGCTTGAGAATGGTCTTGTTTATGAGTTATTTACTGCAAATGTATGTGACCCTCTCGATGCAGAATTTGAAAGAGAATCTTTGATTATCAATCCTTCACCTTTCTTCATTCGAAAATGGCATGAGGATTTACGATTGAGGGAGCGTAAAGTCAAATTCGTGCTCACAAGGGATGAAGAGGCAGAAATACTAAGATTATATTTTTCTAATCGAAATCAATCAGGAGTTTTTAGAGATGAGTACTCTGTAGTTTCATTTAAGGAATTCGTGGAGGATTGCAGAAAAAAAACAAATCTGGATTTTTCTAATATCCTTTTGTTTAGATTATCAGAGTTGGGAACTGGCAATAACATGCTGAAAGATATTATTGATAAGTGCCCTGAAGACTCTTATATATATTCGCTTTCATCTGATGAAAGTTTCCTCTCTTCTGGAGAACTTCCTTACGAGATTTTAAGGGATACAGACCCAATATGCGAGAATTCATCTGGGCAAGAGAAAACCTTTGTAATCAATTACGTGATTGATAGTATCCTTACAATCCCTACCGGGTTAGGAGGCACGCATCCTAGAAGAAAAAGCCTCTGGCTTGCGAGGAAAGTTCATATAGTACAGAAGGATCCTATTACAGTATCAAAAACGTGGTATCTGGATTCTTCAAAAATAGTTGATCAAAATAATCATTCATCAATAGCTCTTCATTCTGCGGATTATAGATACTTTCCGTTTACGTTGAAGACATACTTAGATTCTAAGAAATCATTGAGAGAATTTCTGAGGTTTGAATCGGTTCCTGAAGATAGATTAAGGGATAATGCCAAATTCATTGATTACTCTCGAGAAATCAGAATCTGGTATACAATGCAAAAGGGAATAAAAAAGCCGGGAACAAAACGGATCGAAGTTTATGTGTGCGCACCTCTTGAAGAGGATTCAGAAGCTATCAGAGGAAATCGTATTGAAGCTTCTGTGAAGCACAAAGCAGATTTGGAGCCTGATTTAATTGAAGGATATGTGAAATGGAAATATGTCTATGATCATTATTCAACAAAGAAATCAGGAGAATTGAAGCGAGTTGAAATCCGTGACGTTATTAGCAAAAATTTCAGGATTTACCTGAATGAACAAGCCATAACATTACGAACCTTTCTTTATATCTATACTGAATTGGATAGTAGATATAGCGATGATGATGAACTTCAGATGCTGAAAACTCTGAGAGATTCGTCTCTTGCCGATAGGATTATTGAGCAGATAGCATATGAAGATTATCAAGAGTATTTGCAGATTGCTTATCCACAGCGAACTCAATCATTTTATAGTAATGCCTTATCTCTGATTTCGGATGTCTTAGACTTTGCTATTGAGAAGAAACATTCGAATATCAACGTTATTGATGAGTGTGAAGCTGAAAGGGAGTCATTTGATAATCAGAATAAATATGCAGCACAGGTACGTGCAGCCTTGGTTAAGAAGAGCTTTTCGATGGCTGAGCTGCAGAAGTTATATGATTGCATAGTCAGTAATCTGCATAGGAAAAGCGATGGTTATCTGTATCTTGGATTGCTTATAAGATTGCTGACTGGACTCAGCAGCAGAGAAGTCTGCGCTCTTAGATACAAGGATTTCCAAAAGGTTCCTGGATATCAATTTTATCAGCTTCATGTATATGCAAAGGTTACTCATAATTCAAAGGGAATCGAACCTTTTCGGAAAGCGGTGGAATTCAGATGCATCCCTTGTTCAGGCATTCTTGCTACAGCAATTAGTGTTTTCTGTGAGAGAAAAGCACTATGTCAAGATGACTATATTATTTCTGATAAAAAAGAGCAGACTATTGTTTATCCTACAAATCCAAAATTCTTGGATAGGTTAGGAGCTACGGTCCTAAAAGAACTTAAAATAGGCGAGGAGCTTTCTGTCAGTATTCCAGATAAGGAGAAAGGAAGAAGGACCCTGGATCTGCATAAGTTCGAGGGGGATATATTCCGTAGCAATTTCCAGTACATAGCCTCACGGCAAGGAAAACTGAATGCCGATGAGATTGCCTATGTCCGTGGAATTGCAAGAGCAACGACTTTTGGAATTTATTACTGTGATTATTCCAGTTCAAGAGCACAGGCTGTTCTCCATTCAAAGATCCAACGTCTGGATGCCCTTTTCATAAAGGGAAAGGTGCTGGTAAACGAAATCTCGTCGATATCAGATAACGAAAATCATAAATTTGCAGGAACAGGTCGCATTCCTATTCAGCTTGATATATCAGTTATGCCTGATGAACAGGGACGTGCCGTTGTTGATATCTCTTCGATGTATGGTGTGAGCGTAATAAAGGATGAAAGCAAATGACAGTAACTGATATTCTGCCTGATTATAAGACATATTCGGATGAATCCAATACGGATTTTACTTTTGCAGGAGCATTGCGGGAATATATCAAAGGAGAGAATGGGAAGCCTTGTTTATCCGCAAATTGGAATGATGATACTTACGCACAATACAGAAGGTATTATGAGTCACTGCTTATCCCACAGCTCCCTAGGGATAAAGCCCTCAAGGACTATGATGACGATGATTTCGAGGAGGCTTTAGATGCAATAAGGTCTATGAATAGACATGGGGAAGGATCGATGGATCGATTCCGCCATTTATACTGGATTGTATATCAAGCAGGATTTCGAGACGGGCAGTATGATGATCAGCTTTTCTGGGATGAAAGAGGACGTCTCGCGGAGACGAAGCTATCTGTAGATGATACAGGACATTTAGAGCTGATACCGAAATCCTTATCTCCTGAAAATGAAAGTCTGATTATAAGGAGGTTTATGGACCAATGGGAAAATGTTGATTCTATTGAAGGACAGGATATCGGAATCATGCTTATGTTCTTTCTGGGGTTGCGTAATAATGAAGCTGCAGGCGCATGTTTCGGAGATATTATCGTTCAGGAAAATGGATCAAAACCATTCCCTTGCTTATATGTTACTAAATCGACAGTCCGAGGCAGCAATGAATTAAAAGCATCCGGCAAGACCAGAAACGCTGCACGAATTCTTCCTCTATTTGATTTTCTATACGAATTCCTTATGAAAAGAAAAGGATTCATTGAGGAAAAGATCTATAACGGCGAATACGTACTACAGGATGGGCGTAAGATAGATGATTTCCCAATTGCGTGTCTGGGCTTGGATTATAAGACGGTCTGCAAGACAAATTATCTAACAGAAGCCGCCAGTAAGCTATTCGAGCAGCTTGGGATTATTGATAAGTACAGAAATGCTGCCTTGATTGACACGATTTTCAAAGAGAAGCTAAAGGAGCTTGATGTTTCAGAGCGTGTACCTACTTGTTATCTATTCAGACGGAATTGCGCCACACATCTTTATGCTTTGGGTTTATCAGCTGAGCAGATACAGTACTGGATAGGGCATGATATAGAAAATCCTGAGGATAGACGAAATTTTCATTCAAATGTAGACGATTTGGAGATTATTTATGATATTCTAAAAGAACACTCCTATCAGATGTTCTTCAGCGAGGTTGCTAATTCTGATTTGATTTCTTTTGATGATTGTTTTGGCAGGGTTATCCTGAAAGTAGTAGCTGAAGAGCCAAGTGATGTAGTCAGCATAAGACTGATAGAAGGATGTTCCATGGAAGTGAGGAGCAGTGATTCTGTTTTGCCAGAAGGTTTGCCACGTACTGTCAATGCCCGGAAGCTGCACAGAGCTGCTTATAAGGAGAATCAAGTATAAATGGATAATATACGTATAGCGTTATATGCTGATGAAAATGGGAGATATCATCATATTACCATTGATAAGGCATTGGACGATAAAGCACGTGGCATATTGCGTCGATATAAGTGTCCAGGCCTTTCTGAAAAGTGCTTGGCTGATGTTATCCCTGTCAGGGAAGGTGTTACATCTGAGGGTGTAGTTTTCCCAGCTCATTTCAGAGAAGCAAAGCATGGCAAGAAACATGGGAAAAACTGTGAGTATGATAGCAAGATAACTATCAGGAGGACGCCTTCTGCTGATCCGAAGCTGCTTTCACTGAAGAAGCTGTTGGCTAAAGCCTCAAAAGAAGAAACAGGGGATGGTAATGATGAAAAAAAGGTTCCCACTGGTACTTCAATCGAAGATCCTGAAAGAGACAGCATCAATCCAGAATTTTCCGATTGCAAAGACGATAGAAATATCCATGCCATTTCGCCCTATAATGAGGATGATGATCCTCCAGGTTTTGATAAAATGATTGTAGATAGACCACAGGGGCCTAGGAATATCCTTGAGGCATATCTCAATCATATAGAAGGGAAGTATGGAGATGATGTCAAGGAAATCACTGGAGATGATAGAAAGGTCCGGGATTCGTTCTATGATGAACTGACATATGAATATTTCAGGAAATATCCAGAAAACTTGGGTGGCATAATGATTGTTCATGCTAGGATGTGCAATGATTCTAAGGCTCGTCAATATTTGAAATCGAAGATAGGCTATGGGTGGCTTATGCAGGATGTATATCCTTGCCCTGACTCTAAAGAAAAGATTTATTTCTGGCTTACATATAAAAAGTCAATGAATGAGAAGATTGGCAATCTGTTTACTCAATTTACT
This sequence comes from uncultured Spirochaetales bacterium, assembly GCA_949285905.1. Lineage (GTDB taxonomy): Bacteria > Spirochaetota > Spirochaetia > Sphaerochaetales > Sphaerochaetaceae > Ornithospirochaeta. The sequence goes on from CASDZV010000037.1 coordinate 37,078, forward strand.
AAGCAAGCGAGAGAATTCCTTATCATATGCGATTGGAAGAGATTGGAACGAGGTAAGTATCATTGTATTTACGGTGAAATAACAAACGTTAACCAGATTGTAGTTCTTGAACCTGATGACTTTGAATGATGTATAGTTTCAGCTATATTGCCACATCCTTATTTCTTCTGGATGTGGCATAGCCTATGCCGCAATTAGACCTTCATAGAAAGCTATTGCTTCCGGATCAAATTTGATGTCATTCTGCGAAATCGGTCTGTTTAATCCTATCCCCTCTAGAGAACGGCATCGTGATAATGCAACGTAAATGCCAGAACAAGGTAGCCATGAGCCCATTTTAAAATATATGGAATCTAGAGTAAGCCCTTGTGTCTTATGGATTGTAGTTGCATAAGCAGGTTGCAATGCTATCTGATAGATGCTTCCTGATATCTCATATTCCATCGAACCATCATTTCCTATAATTGGTATGTATTGGTTGTATTCATGATAGCCAATGACAATATCCATACCATCCTTTGTTCTGATTACAGGAAGACCTGAATCCTCTGAAAAGCCGATGACTGTTCCGATTGTCCCATTCTTATAATTCTCGGAATTGGCAGTGCATATAACCTTTTCTCCGATAAAAAGATCGAGAACCAGTGGGATAGAATTAAGCAGTGACCAATCAAGATTGCCCTCGGTTTCAGCTCTAAATTCCTTATACAATGTTCCATTAGCAGATAACTCTGCAATGGCAATGTTGTTAATCAAATCCTTTTCTTTATTGGTTGCTACGATAGTAAGGAACTGTGCATCATGATTTTCTTTGTGATCTTCGATTGAACATACCCGACTATTTATCAGTTCAAGACTTTCCATTGGAGGATTTCTGCTTCTCAGCGATGATAAGGCTGAAGCAAAGTGTGGATCTTCCTGTCTGAAGATGCTGGTTAAGAGACAGACCATAGTTGCTGTTTTGCGGAAATCGAGAGCATTGAAGAAGAATTTATTCTTTCCATATTTTGTTTCCCAGATTCTGGATGTATCCGCATCCATTCTCAGGACAGGTGGCAGCTGAAGGATATCTCCGAAAATGATGAGCCTTATAAAGTGATTCCTTTTGTTTGCTACCTCGATAAGCTGCAGTATCCAATCCATGAGACTGCTCTGTACAAGGGAGATCTCATCTATAAGAATGACATCAATCGAATTCAGCAGTTCTTTGTTTTCCACATAGTGCCGAGTGTGGAAAGAGTAGATGTCTACAGGGGGTAGATTGAAAGCTGAATGTATTGTTGATGCCTGCAAAGTACTGCTATTCATAAGATTCTGAGCGGCAATACCTGTGGAAGCAAGGCATAATGTTTTCTCGGGATTCATTTCCTGTAGCTTCCTGTATAATGTACTTTTCCCCGTACCGCCAACCCCTTGGACAAGGGATATTGGGTATGGCGAGACAGAGAGGCGGTTTGCCGCCTCTCCAATAGACGAAGGAATTACTATTTCTTCTATCATTGGTTATTCCTCCTTGTTCATATCAGCTAAGATGGAAAATGCAGTTTCCATTACCTCGGATAATTCAGTTGATATTTCTGATGCAGCAGAAAGTCGTGATAGTTCTCTGCATATTGCTTCCATCTGTGTCTTTAGCCCCTTGTATACTCTTGGATTTCCCTGGACGATGATTGAATGCTGCAACATATTGTTTGTGAGGTAATCCTGCTTGGTTAGGCCTGACATCATCACCATTCTTGAAATCTGTTCGTTCTCTTCAGGTGAAACTCTGAATCCTATGGTGATGGACCGGAATCTACCTTTTTTGTCTAATAGCTTTTCCGACATCGTTATATATATCCTCGTTATTGAGATTCTCCAGGCATTTGACAAGTTTGCCTTGGGTTGATGGGAACATATGAGCATAGCGATATGTAATATCGATGGACTTATGTCCGATCCGGGTTCCTATGCTGACAGCATCAAATCCATTGTTGATAAGAAGCGAAACATGTGAATGCCTCAGACAATGGACGTGAATAGGCTTCACTCCTGCAAGTTTTGCTCCTCTCTTCAACTCACGATTAAGGGAAGTCTTTGAGAGATTCCAGAACAGACGGTCATCTTCGTTCGGTTTGTATGTGAATTTCCAGAAGTCCCTGAGTTCCTCACAGAGGAATTCAGGAATCTGTACAGCTCTCATGCCTTTCGGAGTCTTGGTAGGACCTATCACACCTTTGCCTTTTATCACCTGATATGTCTTTGTGATTGTTATCATACCAGTATTGAGATCAACAGAGCCCCAATCCAGTGCCAGGAGTTCGCCAAGTCTGCATCCTGTCCAATAAAGCATCTCGTAAGCCATGAAGTATATCGGTTTATCCATCATGACCTCGGAGAATTCTTTATACTCTTCCAGAGTCCAGAAATCTATTTCCATATGCTTGTTGTCCCCCATGCTTCCAGCGATGATTGCTGGATTGGAAGGCAGATGGTAATGTTTACAAGCAAATGATATAACCGCGGTGAGCTGAATATTGATGGTCTTGCTGTATGATGGGGTGTATGGAGCTCCTGTTTTGGGATTACGATAGCTCATTATCTTATCCTGCCATTTGAGGATGTCAGTAGATTCAAGTTCATTGATCTTGAACTGTCCAAGCCATGGTATGATATGCTTTTCCAGTATATTGATTTTCATATTGTAAGTGCTTGGTCTTACTCTCTTTTCGATGGTTGGAAGATATATCGTTCTGATAAAATCTTCCAATGTCATATCAATTGAACCGGAAAGAGCTTTTCTTCTTTCGGCCTCCCATTGTGATGCTTCCCGTTTTGTGGAAAAACCTCTTTTTGTTACGCCTTTTGTTTTCCCTGTCCAGTCAACGTATGTGAACTGAACAAACCAAGTGTTGTTCTTACTGTCTTTATATGCTGGCATATTTACCTCCCAGAGAATGCTGAAGGATTTGCCTTCGATTCGAAGAATGCACGATTGATTTTCCCGCTTATTGTGAGATAACCATTTTCCTTGAGTTCACTGTTAAGAGCGGCAATTATCTTGTATGCCTTGCTTCTGCTGATATTGAGATATTCCGATACCTCAACTGCTCCCATGAAATTCTTTTCCGTCATACGTGTTATCCTTTCTGCTCCGAAAACGAAGAACCGTGCAGCTTTTCCTACACGACCTTCTTCTGATAGAAAGGACTAGCCATTGCCTGATTACCGACGATAGAGTAGTATCAGCAGTGGTGCGGATTGATTCCGCTGTGTAGGTGTGTGTTACCTATGCAGGTCCGGTTGAGGTTCCAGCTCTTCCGGACTGCCGTTCTTGTTTTCGTTATGAATGCTTACTATGGCTAATTTCTTGCCATATATCCGATTGCCATATCTTCTTAGGCTGGCTTCCTTATATTGTAATCAAGGCTTATTATCCTTGCATCCCAACCGCTTCTGACCTCTGCCGATGCATATATGTCATCTGCAGAAGCATCGAGGAACGCATATTCAGGTGCATCTCTATCCATTACCGGATCAGAGACAGCTATAGTCCTGACGCCTCCATTTGCTTTTTTCATGAGTATGAGGATGATACCGCTTTCACCGCTCTTTCTGTCTATGAAGCGCGAGAGCATCGTCTCATATCCGTTTTCTGAATCCTTCCTATCCATCACTGTCGTGATGCTGATTCCACTGAGTTCTTTTCTCACTGCTTATTGCTCCTTTTTCAAGTCTTTGGACATCATCAGAAAGCCAGAGCGGTGGAACCGCCCCAGCTACAATTCACTCTCAGAATGGGAGGCTCCCGAAATAGTTGTTTGGAAGAGTGATATCGAATGTGGCGACGTGGCATTCTTCTCCGCCAAAGGCCTTCGAGGCTTCCATTATCGATAGCTTGTAGAGTCTTTCTCCCTTCTTCTCTATCCAGGAAGTGAAATAATCATCACTGAATATGAGATCTTCTTCAGTAGTAAGAAATTCCTTAAAATCCGCTGCGGAATATGCTTCGACCATAAGGAACCCGTCATCTGATTTCCGGACAACACTGAAATAGACAGAGGGGTTTCCCGGAGCATTCTCATTACTACCAATGAAGACATAAAGTGCAGAATCTTCCATGATTCTTTTTGCGAAGAGAATCGCAAGAAACTTTTACGTAATTATTGTCTGATGCAATGTACATATAATTTTCCTTTCCAGTTGCTGCTGGTACTTGTCATAGGCGAGTCTGCTATGAAGCTGACATCCACATAGGCAATCCACTACATGAAGCCGTAGGTTGCTTCTCCCCATCCTTCGAGGAGCCCTGCGATAACCGTCATATGATGTTTCCTCCTGTCAGAAGCCTGCTGCGAGACGTTCTGGTATGGGCTGGATGTTATCCTTTGCAGGAACTGTGAATGGTTCGGTTAAGCTGTCGATCGGGATACCGAGATACTGTGAAACAGCCAGCAGCCTCTCGATTTCGGTATCGAAGCCGATGCAGCAGAGGAAGAGCTTCTCGTTGGAGAGGCCCGCGGCTTCCGCTATCTCAGACATCCTCATATCCGTCTCTGCTGCTATCTCAGTTACGTTATCCCAGAAGCTGTCGTACATCTTCCTGGCCTTCCTATCTGCTTTCTTCCTGGACATCCTGTATGGGATATGGATGTTATTAGCTGGCTCCTTGCCGATAAGCAGCCCGACAGTGACATCAAGCGATGCCGCAATCCTGAATGTCTCAAGCGCTGTGAAGATTCTGCCTTCCCTGATCCTCTCCACGCTTATTCCCGTGTTCTTCTCAAGCCATTCCATCGGGAGATTGATGGAAGCGAGAATCCCTATGATGTTCCTTGCTATGATTCTGGAGATTGTCATTCTTTACCTCTTTGTTTCTGCGTATGCAGATCTGCTGTGAATTATCATTCATGATAATCTTTATATATAATCCGATATCGGTATCTATAATCTGATATTTATAAATACATATGACAGGAGAAAGCGTCAGAGACGCTGTGTCTTCCTTGCTTTGCTTTTCCTTATCTTTGCTGTGATTTCTATTTATCAGAGGATCCAGATAGGCCGTGGAACGGCCCAACTGGATTTGTATTTGTCAGATTTCGAGAAGGTTCCTTGCTGGTCTGAAGATATAGGTCTCTGTGTAGTACTCTATATCAGCATCCGCCAGCGTAATCGAGATCTCTGCAGTGTCTCGAAGGATCTTCAGGGTAGCTGTCGTAAGCTTATCCCCGATTGTCACTTCCGCTGTCCTTGCAACCTCGCAGTCTGTGGGAAGAGGCAGTATGGCCTCATCGAATACCGAGAAACTGCCGTCATCCTCCTTCCTGATTATCGCGAAGATCAGCTTCTCCTTGCTATCGCTGCTCATCTTTCCCTTCATCAGGATTCCCTGCATATGATCCGTATCGGGGTATGCTCCTGAGAAGAGGATTCCTATGATATTGAAACCGCTGAACTCAAACATCTTTATTACCTCCTGTCTTGCCTGTAGGTGTCTTGACCCGTACTACGAAGTCATCATTCTCATGGGAGCTGTTGCATAAATCGTTTTTGAGAATTGGCAGTGCTCATCAGTAGACTACAGAGCAGGACTTCGGTCCTGCTTTGTGCATTAAAACAGCGGGTAAGAGTCAGAATCCGACCATCCGGGACAGAATATCCCCTTGGCAGGAGTGGAATATTCATCTGAGGATCAGCCGGCCTGTTGTTCTATCCTGAACCAGAAAGGAGTGCCGGCCCGGCAGTTCACAAGCCGTATGGAATACCTGAGGGCATTGCCTGCCATGCATAGGATCATCCATTCCGTTTCGATGTTCTTAATCCCATGTGTACGGAATCTGCGGTAGCCGAATGCGGCCTTGAGAAGGGAGAAGGAGCCCTCAGCCTGTA
>CASDZV010000038.1 GCA_949285905.1 uncultured Spirochaetales bacterium
GCACTATCCGCACCACGGGGCTGTCGCATTCGGGCATGTGGGAAGGTCCCTTTATGCTGTTCTGTCGTATCTTGGCGTGAAGGACATCTCGTTCAACCAGCCTAAGTCGATGCTTTACAGCGACGAGTGCCCGTTCTGAGGAGGATGTATGACAGCGGCAGAATGTATAGCAAAAGGGAAAGCGGTCCTTGGCATTGAGTTTGGCTCAACAAGAATCAAGGCAGTGCTGATTGATGAAGAATGCAAGCCAATTGCATCTGGTGCATATGACTGGGAGAACCGGTTTGAGGATGGCATATGGACTTATAGCCAGAGTGATATCCTCTCAGGCCTAAAGGGTGTGTACAAGGACCTTGCAGATGATGTTCAGAAGGCATATGGACTGAAAATCGAGAAGCTTCGCGCAATGAGTGTATCCGCGATGATGCATGGGTGCATCGAACTGGATGAGAACTGTGCTTTTCTCTCGCCTTTCAGGACATGGCGTAACACGATAACCGCAGCAGAATCGGAGGAGCTGACAAGACTTTTTGATTACCCTATACCACAGAGATGGACAATCAGCCATGTGCTGAAGGATATCAAAGACGGCAAGAGCTATCTGGGGAAAGTTAAGCACATCTTCACTCTGGCGTCCTATGTTCATTTCCTCCTCACAGGCGAGAGGGTTATCGGAATTGGAGACGCATCCGGTATGTTCCCGATTGATTTCGAGAAGAAAACCTTCTCAGATAGCGCCGCAAAGTCATTCATCTCTTCATATGGACTCGATGTGAGACCGCTTTTCCCTTCGGTTAAGGTAGCAGGAGAAATCTGCGGTACTCTTACTGAAAAAGGTGCTCACCTTCTTGATGAAAGCGGAGTTCTACAGCCTGGTGTTCCGTTCTCTGCTCCGGAAGGTGATGCGGAAACCGGCATGGCGGCTACAAACACTGTCAGACCGCTTACTGGCAATGTGTCTGCTGGAACGAGCGCATTTGCGACAATCATTCTTGCCAAGCCGCTTTCAAAAGCTTATAGCGCGATAGACATCGTCTCCACTCCTGACGGATACCCAGGGGCAATGGCACATAGCAACAACTGCACAGGTGACTATGATGCGTGGATTGGCCTTTTCGGGGAAGTCCTGAAAATGATGGGGTCAGATGTAAGCAAAGGACAGCTTTACGATACTCTCCTGCGTTCTGTTTTCAATGCAGATGAGGAGGCGGGTGGCGTACTCAGCTATAGTTTTATATCAGGGGAGCATATTGTCGGTCTTGAAAAGGGTGTTCCTATGGTTATGAGAGATCCGGAAAAGCCGTTAACTGTTGCCAATTTCATGAGATCTCTTCTTTATTCGTCCCTTTCCTCGATGCGTATCGGTCTTGATATCCTTTCTAGAGAGGAGGGCGTGAAAGCTGAACTCCTGATAGGACATGGAGGGTTCTTCAAGACAAGTGATGCAGGGCTTAAGATGCTCAGTTCCGTAACTGGAGTGAAGTCTGCAGTCATGTCCACTGCCGGAGAGGGGGGTGCATGGGGAGCCGCTCTTCTTGCGTCTTATATCGGATCGGAAAAGTCTCTTTCTGATTATCTTGACTCAGTTTTCAGTGATGCAAAGATGGAGGTCTCAGTACCAGAGAAAGCGGATACCGATGGCTATAATCTTTATCTGGAAGCATTCGAGAAGGGACTTGCTGTCGAGAGAAAGGCAACGGAGGTGTTCTGATATGCTTGAGAAACTGAAAGAAGAGGTGCTGGAGGCGAATCTCCAGCTGCCAAAGTATGGTCTTGTAGTCTTCACATGGGGCAATGTCTCTGCCTTCGATGCTGAGAGCGGGCTTGTTGTGATCAAGCCTAGCGGTGTTGATTACGAGACGATGAAGGCAGAGGACATGGTAGTGGTGGATCTTGAGGGGAAGGTTGTTGAGGGGCGCCTCCGTCCGTCCAGCGATACGCCGACTCATGTATACCTCTATTCGAGATTCCCGGAGATCAGGGGGATTGTGCACACTCATTCCACATGGGCCACAGCCTGGGCGCAGTCAGGGCTTTCCCTTCCGTGCTATGGGACGACGCATGCGGATTACTTCTATGGGGATATCCCGATGGCACGGACGCTGACAGAGGAGGAGGTTGAGAGCGCCTATGAGCACAATACCGGTGTTGTGATTGAAGAGGCGTTCAAGGACCGGGATGTCATGGCGACTCCGGGTGTGCTATGCCATAATCATGGGCCGTTTGCGTGGGGAAAGAGCGCAGGGGAGGCTGTGCACAACGCAGTCGTGATGGAAGAGTGCGCGAAGATGGCAGTGCTGACACGCGTGATTAACCCGGAGGCGGCCGCTACACCTGGCTATCTGATGGACAAACATTATTTCCGCAAACATGGCAAGAATGCTTATTACGGGCAGAACTGAAGATGATAACTATCAAGGAGATTGCCCGGCTCTCCAATGTTTCAGCAGGAACTGTTGACAGGGTCCTGCATAACAGGGGAAGGGTCTCAAAGGAAACAGAGTCCAGAATACGGCGCATCGCAGAGGAGCATGGTTATGTGCCCAATCTCGTTGCCAGAAGGCTGCAGAGCAACAGGCATTTCGTGTTTGGTGTGCTTATTCCGGACCCTGAGTCCGAGTACGGGTACTGGCAGCAGGTCGTCGAGGGCGTGGAAGACGCGAGGAAAGAGATTGAGGCTATGGATGCAAGTGTCATCTACTCATTCTTTGACCGCCATAATCCTGAAAGTTTCGACAAGGCTGCATCGGAGCTTCTTCAGCATGATGTGTCAGCTTATATCGTAGCTCCGATTATTGCAGATGGCATGAGAAGACTTGCTGATACCCCAGTGCCTTACGCATTCATTGATTCCTCCCTTCCTGATCTGGAGCCCATGTGGGATTTCTCACAGGATCCTGTTGCCGCGGGGAAGACAGGCGCCCGCCTGATGTGTTTGTCAGCAAAGCCGCTTTCAAAAGTCATTACTATTCAGACACATAAAGGTGCTTTCAATGGTGAGATGAGGGCTGCTGCATTTGCAGCGTCACTTGCAGTGTGCAAGCCGGCTCTGGAAGTTGATAATATCTATAGCGACACACCGGAAGAGATGGAAGCGCTCCTTTTTGAAGCAGCTGGATGTGAGGAAGCGTTCGGTGTATTTGTCGTGAATGACCAGGCCTCCGTAGTATGTCAGGTGCTGGAAAGACTTTCGCTTCTTGAAAGGGCATGTGTCATAGGTTTTGATCTCTCCGCGGAGAACAGGGAGTACCTCTCTGAGGGGAAGATATTTGCTGTTATCGGGCAGAGACCCCGGACACAGGGACATGATGCAGTGATGACAATTTACAATTATTTCATGCTATCACGCCACGGAAGCGGATCATTCTCAGCTCCTGTAGATATCTACATCAAGGAAAACATACCCAGAAGTAACCACTGGCTTTAGATTCTGAAGCCTTCCTTCTCGCGCCTTGTCAGAATTCTGCTAAGCTGTGTGTGTACGATGATTGTTCCGACTGTACACGACAGAATATCTGAGACAGGCTCTGCGAAGAACGCTGCAGAAGCGGTGAAGAACACAGGCAGAAGCAACGAGGCGATGAAGAATGAAATCTTCCTTGTCAGAGAGAGCGGAAGCGATATGTGAATCTGACCGAGAGCTGTCATCATATCGACATTGACATACTGGAAGGAGAGTGGAATGACCATGCACTCGAAAATGAACATGTATCGAGGGGCCAGAGAGAGTATTTCGCTATCTGATGTGAATAGAGAAGCAAAGATACCAGCGCCGAATATTGTGAATGCGAACATGATGGCAGAGTAGCCAGTGATGAGAATCTGCAGATTGCGTATGCTCCTTTTCACTCTCTCTGTCAGCCCTGCTCCATAGTTGTAGCTCACGAGACCCTGACAACCGGCTGTCATTCCTCCCATCGGGTATGTAACGAGAATATGATAGCTCTGTACAATGGTCGAGCATGTGATGAGAATGTCTCCATTCACAGGGCCGCCATATTTCTGAAGCATTGCATTGAGTATTACAAGCAGAAGGCTGTCTGTGGAGATGATGATGAAGGAAGAGAATCCGAACTTGATGATTTTCATCACCTGGCTCGGCATGAAGCCTCTGAATCTGAGCTTTATTGCTGTTGACTTCCCTCTGAGAGCAATTATGGCTATTACCATTGAAACGGCCTGGGATATGACTGTTGCTATTGCTGCGCCCTTTACATCCATGCTGAAAACAAAGATGAATACAGGATCGAGGATAATGTTCATCAAAGCGCCTGCAAGCACTGAGAACATTCCCTTTTTTGCCATCCCCTGGTTGATTACATAACTGTTCAGACCTGTCGAGAGAAGTGCGAATACAGAGCCGAGGACATAGATCCCGAGATAATCTGAAGCATATGGAAGCGTTATTTGCGAGGCGCCGAAAGTAAGGAGAATCGGGTCACGGAATATATAGAAAAGCGGAGTGAGGATGATTGAGGACACAATGAGAAGATAAAAGCCTGTAGTGAGAATGCGTTCTGCAATCTCATGGTCTCCATGTCCTTCCCTCATTGCCATGATTGGTGCCCCTCCCATTCCGATGAGGGTTGCGAATGATGATATGAATGTTGCGATAGGGGAAGCGACACCTACACCTGCGAGTGCTATATCTCCGATATCTGCTATATGTCCGATATACATTCTGTCCACGATTGCGTATAGCACATTCACCGCCTGTCCCAGGGCGGTTGGAATAGCAAGGCTCAGAACAAGCGTCCACAGCTTGTCTTTGCCAAGATCATGATTTCTCCTTGTGTGCATGGCTAGAGTATATTTCTTCCGCTCTCTTTGTTCCATCGGGAAAAGCTGCTAAGATCGCAGTATGCGTTCAATAAGAGTCAGTGCAGTTGTCATACATAGCGATGGGAAAATTTATGCAACACGCCGTGGCAAAGGCGAGTTTAAAGGGTTCTGGGAATTCCCTGGCGGAAAAAGGGAAGATGGAGAGAGTGGAGAAGATACAGCAAAACGCGAGATACAGGAGGAGCTGGGCGCTGTCATCGAAGTGGAGAAATACCTCTGCACAGTAGAGTATCAATACCCGGAGTTCTTTCTTACGATGGATGCGTATCTCGCTTCTGTGAAAGAGGGACACCTCACGCTCACTGAGCACAGCGACGCCCTCTGGCTTGCTATGGATGAACTTGACAGCGTCCAGTGGCTTCCTGCAGACATCCGGGTTGTGGATGAGATCAGGAAGCACTTTTCTTCTCTTGTTTAGCTTAATCCGGCAAGTGATCTCAGCTGGGCTTTCGCGTTTGTAAGTGTCGCCTGATACTGCCCCTCCAGCCTTTCCAGGTTTGCACGGGCAGCTTCCATGAACTCCTTGTCGTTCTCGAATGAGAGGTGCACTTCAGTTCCATACTGTTTTGAGAGCTTTTCGGATTTCTCATCCAGTATACCCTGATATTGCGCTTTCATTTTATCAAGAAGGTCTTTTCGGTGGACTGGATACTGTTTCAGGAAAGCTTCAAGTTCGTCTGCAAGGCCTATCGCTTCACTGCTGCTGTCTGTGGCAATGGCGATGAGTGTTTTTGCTTTTTTAAGCCTTGTGCTGTCATCCTCCTCTGTCTGAGGCAGAGAAAGGTTTGCTTCAGCTGTGATGATCAGCGCCTCTTTCACAGCCTTGCTGTCGAGTGATGAGATGTTTTCCAGAAGTGTTTTCTCATCAATCGGTTCATCATCGGACATGAAGCGTCCCGCTTCACGGCGGGCTGTATCATAATCCGTCTTATACTTCAGTTTATTCTTATCAATCTGTATGCCCTCTGTGCGCTCGAGGGCGATTTCCCATGCGCTTTTTATTTTTCCCATGCTCTGAATATAGTCAAAGAGGCTAAAGCTGACTACATGTGGTGGACGCAGAATGCTGATTTATGTACGCTGATGCCATGGACAGTGGCATAGTCTATGCTTTTGATATCTTCGGTACAGCCATTTTTGCTATCACAGGGGCTGTAAAGGGCGTCCGGAATCGTCTCGATTTGCTGGGCGTTATTGTTTTCGCTATTACTGTAGGATGCGGAGGAGGCATGCTCCGCGACACGCTTCTCGGCATCTTCCCGATTGCCGTTTTCCGGGATAACGCATATGTCCTGGTGTGCATCGCTATGGGAATTCTTGTTTTCATCATCAGCCCTAAGACAATCGGGCGATGGGCTATCATCCAGTATCTTGATGCAATCGGGCTGGGTGTGTTCACCGCAATCGGGTGCGTGAAAGCGCATGCATTGGGGCTTGGTGCGATAGGTGTGATGACAAGCGGTGTGTTCGGTGCCGTCGGCGGTGGTGTTCTCCGTGATGTGTTCTGTCATGAGATACCGATGGTCCTTACCTCGGATTTCTATGCTTCTGCTTCCATCCTCGGCGGGCTCCTGTTTGTTCTTCTCATCTCTTGCGGTATCTCTGGCAATGTCCTGATGTATTCAACAGCCATATTCACCATCGTGCTGAGAATCCTTGGTTATCAATTCAAATGGAAACTCCCTGTTGCAAGAATGGTAGGAGAGAAGAAACGTGACAGATAAACTCTATTACAAAGATGGATACCTCAGAAGCATCGAAGCTACTGTAACAGCTGTGAGAGACTGCGGTATCATTCTTGATCGTACAATATTTTATCCCGAAGGCGGGGGACAGCCTGGTGACAGAGGGACTTTCGGGCGTTATCAGATTGCTGATACTGTCAAGGATGAAACAGGGGACCCGCTGCACATCATCAATGGTGAGAGACCTGCAGTTGGGGAGAAAGCGCTTCTGACACTCGACTGGAACCGCAGATATTTCTACATGATGGAACACAGTGCACAGCATCTTGTGTCTGCGATTCTTTTCTCGAAGCATGGCATCGGGACTGTTGCAGTTCATCAGGGGGAGAATTTTTTCACTATCGAGACAGATCAGGAGAATATCGGGGAGGATGTGCTCTTTGCTGCTGAGGATGAGGCTAATAAGGCTGTCAGAGAGAATCACAGTATCATGCAGCGCGAGATGAGTCATATAGAAGCAGAGTCCCTGCATATGCGGCGATCTATAAAAGTAGATGGCAGTGTGAAGGTTGTTTTCATAGATTCTGTAGATGCTGTAGCCTGTGGTGGTGTTCATCTGAAAAGCACTGGCGAAATTGGCGAAATACAGTATTGCGGCAGTGAAAGAATCAGGGGGCATGTACGTACAGCATGGAAATGCGGGCCGCTTTCCGTGAGCTACAGGCAGCAGAACAGAAGTATTGTCAACGCCTCCTGTGCGCTTCTTTCTTCAGAGCCAGATACATTGCTGTTATCTATTGAACGGCTGCAGATGGAGAATAGTGAGCTGAAACACAGCTTGAAACAGCTTTCCGAGAAGCTCGCGCATAAGGAACTTGAGTTGCATCGTGATGAATCTATTATTATCTTCAGGACAGATACTTCCGCTTCGTCATTTGAGAATGCTTTTGAGATAGATAGTCCTGTGACAGCTTTCATTGTTGACTCAGATGGCCGTTTCATGTTTCATGGAACAAAAGAGGGGTTTGATAGTCTCAAAGCAGGACTCTCTGCTTATTCAATACGCGGGGGTGGCCGTGGGTATTTTTTCCGCGGATCTGTGAGCGGGGATATTGAGGCTGTGCTAAGGGAGGCAAGGAGTTTGTTGAATGGCTGAAGCAGCGCGTCAGGAATCAGATGATAACAAGCAAGGAGCGCACCATGATAAGGATGTGCACCTTAACTGGAAGAAGATAGCGATAGTAGGAACAATTCCTATTCTGCTTATATTCCTTGGTTTCTTTATCGTTCTCAAAGCTATTGGCGGTGAGAATTACATGGTTGCTGTGGATTGGTTTGATGAGCGCTTTGGCCTTACTGGCATTTTCCTTTATGTCTATGTTGTCGATACGCTGATTCTTCCGCTGTCTCCGGATTTTGTCTTTCCGATAGTTGCTTCAATGAGTCCGTGGATTGTCATTCCTGTAATAGGAACCGCATCATCGCTTGGCGGTATCACGTCTTATGCTATCGGGCTGCTTCTTCATAAGATTCCTATCATTAAGAGATATACAGAGAAAGCTGAGGCAAAGTGGGGCGCGTATATCAGGAAATACGGTACGCTTTTTGTAATAATAGCCGGTATTTTCCCGCTCCCGTTCTCCACTATCTGTGTACTGGCAGGAGCGCTGAAGATGGATCCAAGGAAGGTTCTTCCTGCAACGGCTGTGCGCTATATAAGAGCAGCTGTTTACTTCGCGCTCTTCCGTGCAGGACTCCTTATTATCTGACGTTCCGGGCTCTCGCTATAACAGCTTCTGTGCGCTTTGCTGCATCCCCTGTGTAATCATGTGCATCGAGAAGAGCTGAGATCTCATTCTCGCTGAGATATTCCCTGATGCGGGAATCATTCATGAGATTCTTCTTCAGAGGGTTGCCTTTGCCTTCCTGTACCTGTGCCCAGGCAGAGAGTGACTCTTCTCTGATGACTTCATGCATCTCCTGCCTGTCTGCTCCTCTCTTGCCAAGTTCCATTAAAAGCCTTTCAGTGGCTGCGAATATGCCATAATCATTCATCAGTCTTTCTGTAGCTACGCTGTGGATATTCATGCCGTTGACGATCTTCAGCTCAGTGATGAGCATTTCATCTGCAGCGATGAATGCTTCCGGGATGAATACCCGTCTGTTTGCGCTGTCATCAAGGGTACGCTCCAGAATAGAGAGCGACGCGTTCATCCATGCCGCCTGATACTGGCTTTCAACGATACGGGACAGTGAGCAGATCTTTTCAGAGTTGATCGGGTTGCGCTTGAATGGCATGGCAGATGAACCTACCTGTTTCTTGCCAAAAGGCTCTGAGAATTCCCCAATAGGGGGAGACTGCAGAATTCTGAGATCGAGCGAGAACCGGTGCAGCGTCGCCGCTATCGATGAAAGAATCGCAACTATTCTGAGATCCTGTTTTCTTGTGTATGTCTGCGTTGCTGCTGTGAAAGCCTCGATGCCGAGTTCATCCATCACCATCTTTTCCAGCTCTTCTGCAGTAAGACCGCTTCCTGAGAGCAGAACCGTATAGCTTGCTGCAGTTCCGACAGCACCTTTCATTCCTTTGCCTTTGATATTCCTGATAAGCTCTGAAAGATCATCTCTGTCATCAAGCAGATCCTGCAGTGTCTGTGCAAGACGGTATCCTATGGTTGTGATTTCTGCAGGCTGGATATGTGTGAAAGCCATAGTCGCAGTTTCTTTGTATATCTCGGCTTTGTCTGCAAGAGAAGCAATGAGATCATCAAGACGCTTTTTCGTGAGTATAAGAGCTTCCTTGAAACGTACAGCATCGGCATTATCGAGTGCATCCATGCTAGTCGCACCGAGGTGAATGATTCCTCCAGCATTCGGACACTCTTCAGCATATGTCTTGATTTCTGCCATCAGGTCGTGATGTATGACGCTTTCAATCTCGCTTGCTCTATCGATGTTGATATCATCTTTGTGCGCCTCAAGCTCTGCAACCTGCTCATCTGTGACAAGGCCAGCTCTGGACTCTGCGCGAGCCAGTGCTATCCAGACGCGGCGGAGGAGCTTCCTCTTGTGTTCCTCGGAGAAGATGCTCTTCATCTCATCCGATCCGTATCTCCATGTCATTGGGCTGATATATGTGCTGTGATCGTATTCCATACAAACTGGATTATAATGGATGGGGTTTCTGTGTCAAACGACAATGCGTAGCAGGAACAGGGAGGAAGAGAAAAGAAAAGGAGGAACTTGCTGCGCTCCTCCTGCTATTCTTTTACGGCCTGTTTCCATTGGAGGCCTTCAATATTCTGTCCTGATGATAGCTCTTCTGGCGCGGGCTATCATCAAGAACATGTTAATTCTCCATTATTTCTCGCGGATGATCAGCTGATTGCGCTCTGGTCCTACAGAGACGTAAGTTATGTGTGTATTCATCAGCTTCTCAAGAGCAAGAACATACTTCTGTGCATTCTCTGGCAGATCCTCCCATTTGCGACAGCCTGTTGTGTCTGTCATCCAGCCGTCGAATGTCTCATAGATCGGTTTCGCTCTTTCCTGGAGTCTTGTCTCTGGCAGGTATGTGTAATACTCTCCGTCAATCATGTAGCCTGTGCACACTTTGATCTTCTCGAATGTGTCGAGGACGTCGAGCTTTGTCAGCGCAACATCCGTGACTCCGTTCATATAGCATGCGAAATCTGCAGCTACT
The DNA here is from genome assembly GCA_949285905.1 of uncultured Spirochaetales bacterium. GTDB lineage: Bacteria > Spirochaetota > Spirochaetia > Sphaerochaetales > Sphaerochaetaceae > Ornithospirochaeta. Next base: position 10,231 of record CASDZV010000038.1, read on the forward strand.
GCATCAAACCACCCGCAGCGTCTTGGCCTTCCAGTCGTTACGCCATATTCATGACCTATATCCCTGAGCTTCTTTCCGTCTTCATCAAAGAGTTCTGTCATGTATGGACCGCCTCCGACAGAAGTGGAGTATGCTTTCGCGACTCCCACTACTTTCGTGATACAGCGCGGAGGAATACCTGCACCATTGCATCCGCCAGCAACAGTCGGATTGGATGATGTCGTATATGGATAGATACCCCAGTCGTTGTCTCTCATGATGCCAAGCTGTCCTTCGAGAAGAATCTTCTTTCCGCTTTCTACAGCTTCCCTGATGACAGGGGCCGCGTCGATGATGTATTCACCGAATTCCTTCCTCCACGCAGCGCATTTTGCAAGCATATCCTCGAGAGTAACTGTTTCAAGACCATAGTATTCGAGGTCCCTGTTCTTCTTTGGAAGAATAAGTTTCAGCCTTTCCTCAAGGCGCTCCTCATCCATGATATCTGCAGCTCTGATACCCATTCTGGACGCTTTGTCAGAGTAGCATGGCCCGATACCGCGCTTTGTTGTGCCAATCTTCTCCTTGTCGCTGCGCTTTCCTTCCTCTGCTCCGTCCAGTGCCATATGGTAAGGCATGATTATATGAGCTCTCTCATCGATGAAGACATTTGTGATATCGATATCCGCAGTCTTCCTGATGTTCTCGATTTCCTCATGCATCCTGTCGAAATTGACAACAGTTCCTGCTCCGACGATGTTCATCGTATCAGGGTTGAAGATGCCGCTTGGAAGGATGTGAAGGCCGAATTTGCCATACTCATTTATGACAGTGTGGCCTGCATTGTCTCCGCCCTGGAAGCGGATGACAAGTTCTGCATCGGAGGCCAGATAATCTACTACGCGGCCCTTTCCTTCATCCCCCCACTGCACACCGACGACAGCATTAACATTATATGATTCCATTCAGTAAATCCTCCTTTCCCAATTTCCTGAGTTCTGCAAACATTTCCTTCTCTTTTGCTGTATGTTCCTCAATGTCTTCCGCATCCCATGGATATTTTATCCAGAGATCTTCGATTTCCAAAGCAGGGTAGTAGCGCTTGATCTCTGGCGGGAATTCCACATCTTTCTTCTTCAGCTTGTTGTGAAGCACCAGAACTGCGATCTCTTTCGGCTCATATGAGAGAAGTTCGCCGACGCAGTATCCGAGTGTCGCGCGGGTGTCATCTACCTCATCGATGAGAAGGACATTCTTGCCTCTGAGCTGGGACTGTACCTCATCAATCCACTGGATCTTTGTCGGATGCTCTCTGTGCTTGTGGTCCATTCCATAGTATGAGATACCGACAGCATAGATGGGGCGGTTGATGAACGTCTTGATGATTCTTGCAGGAATGAAACCGCCAGAGCCGATAGCGACAATCACATCCGGGTCAAAACCGGAATCCTCGATTCTTTTCGCAAGCTTCTTGATGAGCTTATGCACTGTATTATAGCTGACATAGAATTTATCAATCATTTCAGTTCTCCGGAATCATTTCTGCGATAAACGGCAGTGTGCGATGGCGTTCTTTGTAGTCCAGCCCGTAACCAACAACCCAGACATCAGGGATTTCAAAACCGCGGAATTTGATATCAACAGGGACAACATGGCGGGAAGGCTTGTCAAGGAATACAGCTGTCTCTACTGATTCTGTTCCCCTCGCTTTGAAAGCTTTCGAGAGATAAGCCAGCGTCGAACCGCTGTCGAGAATGTCCTCGACGATGAGTACATGGTGTCCCGCAAGATTCTCTCTCGTATCCATCAGGAGCCTTACTTCACCGCGCTTATCACCTTTGTTTCCATATGAGGAGATTGCGATAAAATCCACAATATGCGGAACAGTTATGCGGCGTGAAAGATCTGCCATGAATATAAAAGACCCCTTCAGCACTCCTACGAGGATCAGGGGTTCCTTAATATCCTTGTATGCTTCATTGATTTCATCGGCAAGTTCTGAGACACGATGACGGATTGTCTCCTCGTCGATGAGTACGCGCCTGAGATCGGCTGGTAGCGACGGTTTTGATTCTGTCATTTATTAGCTCCAGATTTCTAATGAGATGAATCCAGTTTATAGATGATTGCATGTTTTGAGAAGATGCAGTTTCCTCAGCTCTGTTGCCATTCTCATCGTCAGGCTTTTTCTGCAACGTCATTTTGTAAGTTCATTTCCCGCGTGATATAATGAAACTGGGAGGTTTCATGATGCAGAAAATAGGGTTTGAACAGCTTGAACTGAATCCATTCACTGTAATAGGCAATGACAATTTCCTTCTTACAGCTGGAAATGGCACAGACTGGAATACTATGACTGCAGGCTGGGGAGGACTGGGGTATCTCTGGAATGATCCTGTCGCGTTTGTTTTCGTCAGGAAAGAGCGGTATACACTGCAGTTCATGGAGCGTTTTGATATCTTCTCGCTCTCGTTCTTTCCTCCTGAGAAGAAAAGCGTCCTCGATTTCTGTGGTACGACATCTGGCCGTGACACAGATAAGGCAAAGGGTGCTGGAATCACTCCTGTAAATATTGATGGCTGTATTGCGTTTGACGAAGCCAATCTTGTCATCACATGCCAGAAGATTGCAGAGACTGTCCTGGATCCATCTACATTGATTGACGCTGATATCAAGAGCCTTTATCCTCAGGAGGACTGGCACCGGATGTTCATCGGGCGCATTCTGGGTGTGTATATAAACTGAGACGGAGGAATTCATGGACCATATCTCCCTTTTTGCATCGATGCTTCGTTCGAGATTTTTCGAAGAAGCACTTGAAAAAGCTGCTGCAAAAGGGCTTGTTTATGGGACATATCATCTTTCAATAGGGCAGGAAGCTGTTTCTGCCGGACTCTCTGCCTCTCTCCGGGATGGAGACTGGATTGTCCCGACTCACCGCTGTCATGGTTACAACGCTTGTCGCGGCTCTGACCTTTCTGCCATGTTTTCTGAGATATTCGGTTCCCGCCACGGCCTGTGCAAAGGCATGGGAGGCTCGATGCATATGACAGACATGGCAACATATAATCTGGGATCGTCAGCTGTCGTCGGTTCTGGCATTGGTCTCGCAGGCGGCCTTGCACTTGCCATGAAGATGCGGGGCAAAGACAACATAGCAGTTGCGATTTTCGGGGATGGTGCCTCATCAAGAGGCATCCTCTATGAAGTAATGAACGCTGCATCTGTTTACCATCTTCCACTGTTGTTCCTGCTTGAGAACAATCATTATGGCATGTCCGCTGCCGCGGAGCGCATGATAGCCGCACCCGGTATTCACAGCCGGGCAGAGGGCTTTCTGGTTCCTTCCCGCAAGATTGATGGCAATGATGTCCTTGCTGTCGCTGAGGCTGTGGAGGAGGCAAGAAATCATATTCTTTCATCACGCACACCTTATTTCATCGAAGCTGAGACATACAGGCAGTGCGGACACAGCCGTTCTGACAAACTCCTGTACAGGAGCCGCAGAGAAGAAGAGGAGTGGAAGGGAAAGGACCCTATACAGCTTTTCAGGAGCTTTCTTATCCTTTCCGGTCTTCTGACAGAGACTGAACTTGATGAAATGGCTCTCTCTGTGCGCTCTGAAGTGGAAGAGGCTCTGCGGAAGGCTGAAGAGACCAGAAATGACAGGTTATGTGCGGGTGAGATGGAGAAGCTTGTATATGCTCCTGCTGCAGTGATTGGAAGCAGTGCGGGAAGAACACATGACGGGAGTTATCGAGAGGCTATCCGTGAGGCGCTTGATGAGATACTTTCTTCGGATCCGAAAGCATTCCTTCTCGGAGAGGATATCGGGAAGTACGGGGGATGCTTTGGTGTGACAGGAAAACTCTCAGAGAAATATCCCGATCGTGTCATTGAGACTCCAGTCTCCGAAGAGGGGTTCACGTCGATGGCGGCAGGTTCTGCGATGATGGGTATGCATCCGATTGTCGAAGTCATGTATGGTGATTTCTCAACCCTCTCATCCGATGCTGTTATCAATCATGCAGCAAAGGCCCATTTCATGTCCGGCGGTCAGCTTTCGTGCCCGATGGTATACCGTACTCCTATCGGCGGGCTTACAGGGCATGGACCACAGCACACACAGTGTATGGAGACGATGTTTCTGGGAATCCCGGGATTGAAAGTCGTTGCTCCTTCAGATCCGTATTCTGCCAAAGCTCTTTTGAAAAGTGCCGCAAAAGATGAGAATCCGGTTCTTTTTTTCGAACATAAGGCGCTGTATGATGCAGAGGGGCTGATAGGCGATGAGAGTGCATATCTTCCGCTTGGTAAAGCGATTGTACATGGCAGAGGTGGCAAGCTGCTCTTCATTGGCTATTCCAGACCGTTTGCCCGGGGACGCAGCGTTCTTGCCGGGTTTTGCAGTGATATCACATTCATCGACCTTGCGACAATCTATCCGCTGGATAAGGAAACCATTGAGAGAGAGTTCCTCCGTGTCGGAAAAGCGCTGATAGTGGAAGATACACCTCTTGGGGGCAGTGTTGCTGAAAGTGTCCTCTCAATTGTTTCAGCCCTTCCGAATTACAGAGCGGGAAGATGCCGTATTCTCCATGCTCTTTCCATGCCACTTCCGCCTTCGCGGGAAGGGGAGGAATGTGTGCTTCCAGGTGACAGTGCGATAAGAGATGCCGCCGAGGCCTTGCTCTCCCTTTGATTTTCCTTTGATTATCAATATAATCTCTCTGTATTTCCAAAGGAGCAGAGATTATGGATATCGATGTGAAGAACCTGCATCCGCTGGAGGTGAGGCTTTTAAGGCATGTCAATGCCGGTGAGGATATCACAGAAGAAAGCATCATCAACGGCTTGGGATATAAGGTGGGACAGTGCAATCAGTCATTCTCATGGCTGTCTGCAAAAGGCTGTCTTGAAGAGGTCTCCAGGACAAAGAAGACTATTTATGAACTGACAGATACAGGGCGTGAGATGAAGGAGAAGGGTCTTCCTGCTGAGCGCATCTACGCATTCCTGAGTGAGAAGGGTGCCTTTACAATGCCAGAGATTGCAGAGGCACTGGGGCTTGAGAAGAGTGATGTAGGTTCTGCATTCGGACTTCTGTCTTCCAAGGGAGCTCTGAAGCTCAATGAAGAGAGGAAGGCCGAGGTTGCAGGAGACCTGCCTGATGAGATAAAGACACAGCATGCACTTCTCGAGAAGGCTGCAGAGAGTGGCAGCCTCGATGAAAGCATGCTTTCCGCAGAGGAGAAGAAGGCTGTTTCCCCTCTTGCTAAAAAGAGAGGCGCTTCCACATCCCCGTTCCGTATTCAGGAGCGTGATGTCATTGTCTACCGTCTCACAAAGCTTGGCGAAGAAGCAAAGAACGCTGTGATAAAAGCAAATATAACAGGGGAGGAACTCGGAATACTGACACCGCAGATGATCCAGACAGGGTCATGGAAGAATGGTTCATTCCGTCCTTATGGTATAAATGCACCTGTTTCCCGTCTGATCCCCGGCCGCAGAAATGCTTATTCAGAGTATCTGCAGTGGGTCAAGGACAAGCTTATCGCGCTTGGTTTCGAGGAATTCGACGGACCGCTTGTGGAAAACGAGTTCTGGAACGGTGATGCGCTTTTCATGCCGCAGTTCCATTCAGCACGTGATATTCACGATGTTTATTATGTCAAGGATCCTGTCCATGCGAAGAAGATTGATGAGCCATGGCTGAGCCAGGTTGCTGCCACTCATGAGAATGGATGGGAAACCGGATCGAGAGGCTGGGGATATACGTTCGATCACGAATTCACAAGGCGCCAGGTCCTCAGGAGCCAGGGAACTGTTCTGTCCGCGCATCAGCTTACTAAGGCGCACATCCCTGGAAAATATTTCGGCGTCGTCCGCTGCTTCAGGTATGATCAGGTAGATGCCACACATGGTGCTGACTTCTATCAGACAGAGGGTATTGTCATCGGAAAGGATGTGAATCTGAAGAACCTTCTTGGTCTGCTGAAGATGTTCGCAGAAGAGATTGCGGGAGCAGAGGAAGTGAAGTATGTTCCTGGTTATTTCCCGTTCACAGAGCCTTCCATTGAAGTTCATATCAAGCACCCGGTTCTTGGCTGGTTCGAGCTTGGCGGATCAGGTATCTTCCGTCCAGAAGTCACAGAGCCGCTTGGAATCAAGGAGCCTGTACTGGCATGGGGTCTTGGCATCGACAGAATGGCTCTCATGCATCTTGGTCTGAGCGACCTGAGGGAGCTTTTCACTCCAGATATCGATAATGTCAGAACAAGGAGGGGAAACTGATGCCTAAGATTGAAGTACCTGAGAATATTTTCTACTCACTGCTTGGCAAGAAGATGACAGATGATGAGCTTGTTGAGATTTTCCCTGTCGCCAAAGCAGAGCTCGATGGTCATGATACTGAGAACAAGGTCATCAAGATTGAACTCAATGATACAAACCGCCCTGATCTCTGGTCTGCTGCAGGTGTCGCACGTGCTCTGAAGTGCTATGAGACAGGAGTAATCCCTCGCTATGATTTCTTCTCCACAAAGGATGATGAGAAGCCATCAGAGGGGCGTATTGTCATCGACGATGAGAGTGCAATCGGTATTCGCGATTATTCCATTGGCTTTGCGGCCCGTGGCAAGACTGTTGATAACGAGCTTCTGGTGAATCTTATCCAGAGCCAGGAGAAGCTTTGCACGAATTTCGGCAGAAAGAGAAAGACCATTGCTATGGGTATCTATCGCTCTGAGCTGATTAAATACCCAGTGCACTATGCCGCTGTTGATCCTGATAAGACAAAATTCGTTCCGCTTGGAATGGATGAGGAGCTTTCCCTGCGTGAAATCTGCGAGAAGCACCCGAAGGGAAAGGAGTATGGACACATCGTGTCGTCTTTCCCACGTTTCCCATATCTCTATGATGACAATGGAGACACGCTTTCGTTCCCTCCTGTCATCAACAGTGCTCGTATCGGTGCTGTAGAGATTGGGGATTCTGATTTCTTCATTGAGGTTTCCGGGCCTATTCTCGATGATCTCCTGCTTGCTGTTTCAATTCTCGCATGCGATATGGCAGATATGGGCTTTGAGATTCTGCCTGTGAAAGCAAGATTCGCAAAAGACACGCCATATGGACGTGAGATTACAGTTCCGTACTATTTCCAGAAGCCGATGAGCGCTGCGACAGAGCTTATTGAGCACAAGCTGGGTGAGAAGCTTTCTGGAGATGACTGCGTCGCCGCTTTGAGAAAGATGGGTGTCGGAGCAACTGTTAAAAACGGTGTTGTCACTGTACATGTCCCTGAGTACCGTAATGATTTCCTGCATGGCGTTGATATCGTGGAAGACATCATGATCGGCCATGGACTTGGCAATTTTGAGCCTGTCATGCCTGCAGATTTCACAATCGGAAGACTCTCTCCTCAGGAGGAGTTCTCAAGGAAAGTGAAGAACATCCTTGTCGGGCTTGGATTCCAGGAGATGATGTATAACTATCTCGGCTCTAAGAGAGAGTATATCGATAACATGCATATCACTGTGGAGAATGCGGTGTTTATTGCTAATCCGATGAGCGAGAACTATGAGGTTATAAGACCATCTGTTCTGCCATGTCTTCTTGAAAGCGAATCTGTTTCCGGACATGCAGTATATCCTCATAATGTCTTCGAAATCGGCAAGATTGCCGTTAAAGACAGAGAGGATAACAGTGGGACGAGGACTATCGACAGTCTTGGTTTCTTCTCATCAAATGCAGCTGTCGGTTATAACGACGCGGCTTCTTATATAAACACACTGATGTATTTTCTGAGGAAGGAGTATACGCTCAGTGAAGTTGAGAATGATCCGCGCTTTATTCCAGGGCGTGCTGCCTATATCATCTACAAAGGTGAGAAGGTCGGTATCTTTGGAGAGACACATCCGCAGGTGCTTGAGTCCTGGGGTTGCTCAATGCCTTCTGTAATGGCAGAGATAGATCTCGATAAACTTATGATGTGAAAGAAAATGCCTCCGGAAACGGAGGCATTGCTGTCAGCTCTGTCCTCTCAGAGGCCAAGCATTTTCTTCAGTGCATTCTCATCTCTGACGCCCGTGGCTCTGTCCACAACCTCACCATTTCTGAATACGATAAGTGTCGGGATGGCCTGTACGTCAAACTCTCCTGCAAGGTCAGGATTCTCATCGACATTGCACTTGCAGATCTTCGCGCCTTTGAGGGCTTCTGCAGAATTCTCTAAAATTCTGGTCTGCATCTTGCAAGGTCCGCACCATGAGGCCCAGAAATCAAGGAGGACTGGTCCTTCTGCCTTTTTCACTTCTTCTTCGAAATTAGCTTTTGTTATCTCAATCATCGTAATTCTCCTTTGTTCTGTATTGAGAGTAATCATGGAACGAGGAATTCGGCAAGTACAGCAAATGTGCCTGTTCTGTCTGTAAGTCCTCTGACAGGGAAGCTGATAGCTGAAACCGGCAGCATTGACTTCGAATACAGGAAATCGAGGCGCTCATATACTTCACCATTGCGGTGTGTTATTCCACCATCTGTCTCTGCACTGAAATGCGTGGCTCTGTATGCATCCAGCCATCCGCTCTCCTGAAGATAATCAGATACCGGGAATAATGTGTTTGTTCTGTACTTGTATGGCGTGAAGCTGATCCAGTCCGCGCTAGACGGGGCTGCTGATGAAAGCGCGAGAAGCTGTTCTTTATCAGTCATTGCTTCTGCAGTTTCAGTGACATTGCCAAGTTCTTCTGTCTCGGACGCAAAAGACGAAGCCCATGCTGTGGCTTCTGCTGCTGTGCTCGGCAGCTCTGGCTGGAATGACAGGACGGCTATCTCGATATCTTTTGTCTGCGTTATGAAGAATGTCGCAGAGCTCTCCTCTGCTTCCTTCAGAAGAGGTCTGTAAAGGATTGTTCCTCCCTCCAGCGTTACCGCATCCCATGCGGCGGCCTTTGCACCGTTCACCTGGTTTTCCAGAGATCCTGTGAGAATCACGAAATCAGGGGACAGGTCACTGCTTGCAGCCAGTATGCGGCTATAGTCTTCAGCTGTTGTTTCTCCGTATCCAAGAGGGAGCATGAGCACTGTAATTGTGTTGATACCATCGGTATCCGTGCTGTTTGTCCTCAGCGGGGTGTAGATATGCGGAAAGACTATCGATGACAGCTCTTCAGGGTATTCATTCACATCCGCCTTGCGTCGCAGTGCTGCTCTGTGTTCAGCTTCCTTTTTGGCATTTTCTATCGCTTCTGCGGATTTCTCTGCATTTTCCTCCACGATTCTTGCATATTTCGTTTCAGGTGATCCCGTGGTTTCAGGCACCCGTATTCTGCTATATCCATAATCTGCTGTATAAACAGCACAGGACGCAAGAGATAGCACTGTGGCAGCAAGGAGAAGGAAACGCCTCATAGCTTCAGAAGATCTCCGTACTTGCTTATCTCACCATCATCGTATTTTCCTTTCGGGAATGCCGGAGTCTTTCCATCGCCTGTGTAGCGCGGAACGACATGGATGTGCAGATGCGGAACTTCCTGTCCTGAAGCAGGACTGTTGTTTATCATTACATTAGTTCCCTCTGCACCAAGAACCTCACGCTGCTTCTTGTCCACCATTCTTGCCACTTCCATCATGTGGGAAAGTGTTTCCATCGGGACATCCGTGAATGTAGGGTAGCACTCGCGGGAAATTACAAGGGCGTGACCTTTCGCTATCGGGTTGATATCGAGGATGACGACACAGCTCTCGTCCTCGTAGAGACGTGTGGACGGGATTTCTCCATTGATAATCATTTCAAATACAGTTGCCATGCCAGAATACTATCATCTGTTGCGGATTTTGTCGCCATTCATCTTTTCCTTTCATGGCAAAGGAATGCAGATTTAGCATCTTGCACAAGTGGACAAAAATCAATATTATGCCAATCTGGTGGCTTTCGGCCCCAGACTTTTATTTTGAATTTTATTACTGAGAGGTTAATTATATGGCACATGACTTACTGGGCATGAGAAATATCGGAATCAGTGCTCATATCGACTCGGGAAAGACTACGCTTTCCGAACGCATCCTCTATTTCTGCAACAAGATCCATGCAATTCATGAGGTTCGTGGCAAGGATGGTGTCGGTGCAACCATGGACTCAATGGAACTCGAGAGAGAAAGAGGTATTACAATCGCTTCCGCAGCTACGAACGTAGAGTGGAAGGGACATGAGATCAATATCATCGATACTCCGGGCCACGTTGACTTCACAATCGAGGTTGAGAGATCTCTCCGTGTTCTTGATGGAGCTATTCTTGTTCTCTGCTCAGTCGGTGGCGTTCAGTCACAGTCAATCACAGTTGACCGCCAGATGAAGAGATACCATGTTCCCCGCATCGCATTCGTCAACAAGTGCGATAGAACAGGTGCTAACCCATACAGAGTAAAGGATCAGCTTGTTGACAAGCTTGGTCTTAACGCTGTTCTCATGCAGATTCCTATCGGACTTGAGGACAGGCTGCAGGGCGTTGTCGATCTTGTTGAGATGAAGGCTTACTATTTCGATACTGGAGCAGATGGTCTTCAGGAGAGAATCGAGGAAATTCCAGAGGAGCTGATGGCAGAGGCGCAGGCAAAGAGAGAAGAGCTTCTCGATGCCGCTTCTATGTTCTCTGATGAACTTATGGAAGCAATCCTTGAGGATACAGTTACTCCGGAAATGATCAAGGCAGCTGTCAGAAAGGGAACGCTCAGCCTCCAGCTCTGCCCTGTATTCATGGGTTCTGCTTATAAGAACAAGGGTATTCAGCCACTTCTTGATGGTGTTATTGATTATCTCCCAAATCCGACAGAGGTTAAGAACACAGCTCTTGATCTCGACAATAACGAGAGCGAGCTCGTTCTTGAGTCAAAGGAAGATGCAAAACCTGTTATCCTGGCATTCAAGCTTGAGGATGGACAGTTCGGACAGCTTACATACATCAGAATTTATCAGGGCAAGATCAAGAAGGGCGATACACTCCTCAACACAAGGACAAAGAAAAAGTTCAATGTCGGACGTCTTGTAAAGATGCATGCTTCCACTATGGAGGATATCTCAGAAGCAGGATGTGGTGAGATTGCAGCTCTCTTTGGTATTGACTGTGCTTCCGGTGATACATTCTGCGATCCTTCGCTCAATATCTCCATGACAAGTATGTTTGTTCCGAACCCTGTTATCTCACTGGCTATCAAGCCTGTTGATAAGAAGGCTGCAGACAATATGGCAAAGGCTCTCAACCGCTTCACAAAGGAAGACCCGACATTCCAGACATATGTCGATCCAGAGTCAAACCAGACAATCATCAGAGGTATGGGTGAGCTTCACCTCGATGTCTACATTGAGAGAATGAAGAGGGAGTACCATGCAGAGGTTGAAGTAGGACAGCCGGAGGTTGCTTACAGAGAGGCAATCAGCCAGAGGGCAGAGTTCAACTATACACACAAGAAGCAGACAGGTGGTTCTGGTCAGTATGCACGTGTCGCAGGCTATATTGAGCCTATTGTGCAGACTGATCCTGATGAGCCGGCAAAGGATTATGAGTTTGTCAACGAAGTCAAGGGTGGCGCTATTCCTACAGAGTACATTCCATCCTGTGACAAGGGCTTCCAGTCTGCTATGAAGAAGGGTTCTCAGGTAGGCTTCCCTGTCATCGGCGTGCGCTGTGTCGTGAACGATGGTCAGTGGCACCCTGTTGACTCATCTGATATGGCATTCCAGACAGCTGCAATCGGCGCATTCAAGGAAGCTTTCGAGAAGGCAAAGCCAGTAATCCTTGAGCCTATCATGAAGGTTGAAGTCAACGGACCTTCTGAATTCCAGGGCAACATCTTCGGTTCCATCAACCAGAGAAGAGGTATGATTGTCTCCTCCACTGAGGATAACAACCAGTGCCAGGTTATTGCAGAAGTTCCGCTTTCAGAGATGTTCGGATACTCTACAGTCCTCAGATCCCTTACACAGGGCAAGGCAGAATTCACGATGGAAGTCGAGAAGTATGGACGTGTTCCTCAGTCGGTTTCTGATGAGCTCAAGAAGGAGTATCAGGAGAAGAGAAAGGCTCAGGCAAAATAAAAAACTGCCAGATACCTTGAAAGAAGTCCCGGAATACCCGGGATTTCTTTTTGCCTTCATGAAAGACGCGCCTTGATTGTTTCTTGGTATAATGCAAATTGATAAAAAGAATTGCTTTCCAGAAACATGGTTTTCCCGGCTCTCTGCATACGCATGAATGCAAGATTTGTTTATTTTTTCGTGCGTTTTCCGTTACAGCCATGTTATAATCTCCTTAAAACGGAGGTGCAGAGAAATGGATATTAAGGAACTCAACAGCGTAAGTCCTCTTCGCGTCTTTGAGGAAGCAATCAATGGCGGACTCGGACGCGGTAATCTCGGTGTCATCGTATCAAGACACGGAATCGGAAAGACTGCATGTCTTGTTCATCTTGCAACTGATAAACTCTTCAAGGGTGAGAGCGTTATCCATGTATCATTCTCGGGCAATGTCGAGCATGTCATAAACTGGTATAAGGAAGTATTCAGGGAAATCTCTGAGATGCAGTCTCTTGATGATGCTGCAATGGTCTACAATGCAATTCTTGCAAATCGTGTCGTGATGAATTTCTCTCAGGAGCAGGTTCCTGTCGAGAAGATACTTTCCTCTCTGGAAAGTCTGATCAATCAGGGTTCATTCAAGGCAGACTGTGTCCTCTTTGACGGATATAAGCTTACAGTAGCTGACGAAGAGGATATCATTAAGATCAAGGAGTTCGCTAAGAAGATGAATATCGAGGTATGGTTCTCTGTATCTCCTGTTCGTCCTGATGTGGTCTATGATGAGCATGGCGTCCCCAACACTCTTGTGAAATACTTCGATCTCATTGATGTTCTCATCGCGCTCCGCTATGACGAGAAGATTGACAAGGTTGTCATGACTGTCGTCCGTTCGCACCATGCGAATGTTCCGAAGCCGATGCAAGTCAACCTCGATCCTCGCACAATGCTTATTTCCAAATGAGGAAAAGGCCGTCCAGATGGGCGGCCTTTAATCATATGATTATATAGTGGCTGTGAATTGGTCTTTCCCACAGGAGATGACGTGGTGTTCTGATTATGCGGGCGATTGCAGGTCTGGGGCGTTTGATTCGATGCAGGGAATTGGGGCCATGCGCACCAAGCACGACAGATCCAGCTGCAAGTATGATGATGAATATAATTAATGCTTTCTTCATTATGAAGCTCCTTCCAGCAGGATGACAGCATCAGAGGCTATTGCCAGTCCTTCTCCGACAGGGCCAAGGCCCTCAGCGGTCTTTGCTTTCACGGAAACTGCAGAGACGGGAATGTTCATTATCTTGGATAAATTATCTCTTATTGCATCGATATGAGATCGCAGCTTCGGTGCCTCAATGTGCACAGTTGAATCGAGATTGACGATTCTGCACTTTGTTTTCTGCAGCACTTCACGGAGCATGATGGTACTATCCATATTCTCTGTAAACACTTCATCATCAGGAAACAGCGTCCCGATATCTCCCATAGCAGTTGCTCCCAGCACAGCATCAATGATGGCATGAATCAGGACATCTCCATCGGAATGAGCCTCTTCTCCCTTATCTGAGGGTATTATCACACCACCGATGATAAGTTTGCGTCCTTTCTCAAGACGATGGATATCATTCCCGATTCCCACTCTCATCATATCTGTCTCCTTGCTGTAAAAGTTCCCTCATACGCTTGGAAGCTGCCGCGCTTTTTCTTCCTTCTGCTCTTGCCTTTATGTATGCTTCTGCCTGTTTCTCTGCATCCGGAATATCTGTTATATAAGTTATTTTCCTGTTTTCTATGTTGCCGCGGGTGACTGTACATGAGTATCCTGCACTGATGAATACAGCTGCATCATCATCGGCATCAAATGACATATATCTGTCATAGGCATCAAAGATTTCAGCCTTGCGGAAAATCTGCGGTGTCTGAACAGTGACAAGAGGCGAGCGGTCGACATTCTCTGCAATAAGGCCGTCTTTGCCCATCTTCTTCACAGCATCTGTGACTCTCAGTGCCGGTACAGCTCCGCCTGTGACAGTTGCCGCTGCAAGTGTCCTGATAATAAGAGATTCATCAACAAAAGGCCTTGCCCCATCGTGAATGGCAATGTAGTCGAAAGGGACAGCCAGTTCTTTCAGCCTTTCCATAGCTGCTTTCACGGATTCTTTGCGTGTTACCCCTCCTGGGACAATCAGGAATGGTATTGATGCCACGTCTGCAAGATCCTCAAGAGCTACTATCGTCTCATCCTCTGATCCTTCTGGGCAGGTGACGACGATTGCACTGAGTCCAGGTACATTGAAAAACGGACGCGTTGCCCTGTAAAGGACAGTGTGCCCATCAATTGACAGATATTCTTTCTTCACAGTCTCATTCACACTTGCAGAGAAGCGTGTGGAAGAACCTGCTGCTGTTATAATCACTGCAAAAGGCGGTATGCTCATTTCTCGAGTTTTGCGAAGATTTTCTTCTTCATTTCCTCCGTGCCTATTCCTAGCACAGAGGAGGACTCATCGACAAGAATGGAAAGGGCACTATCATAGAGCTTTCGCTCCTGAACAGGCAGTTCCTTCACTTTTGAACGTCTATAGAGTGAATTCACGACCTGTGCTACAGCACTGAGCGTACCTTCTTTCATCAGTTCCTGATTGATCAGGAGCCGCTGTTTCCAGTCCAGTCCTCTTGTTTCCTTCTTCTCTGAGAGTGATGAGATCGCTTTCCTTGCTTCAGTGGCTGAAGCCAAGTGCCTCAGCCCCAGGGCAGAGGCGTTTTCGACAGGCAAAAGCACATCCATATCGGAAGCAGATATCTGAACCCGGTAATATTCCCGTTCCCTCCTTGTCTCTCGACTGAGGATGCAGCCGACACCTTGCATGGGGTAGACTACCGCATCGCCGATCTTGAATATTGCTTTCTCTGTGCTATTCATATACAGATTTTACCATGATTTCCCAGATTCGCATCGAAAAAACTTGGAAATGATTCAGGTGTTACAAATTCGCGAAACATGCATCGCAATCAGTGTGTGTCTCAATCATATCTGCTAAGATATTGCCATGAGTGAATATGTATGTCCTAAATGCGGATGCAGAAAATATGCAGCAGAAGTGATTCAGACTACAGGCGGGAACTTTGCAAAGTTCTTCGATGTCCAGAACCGTAAATTCATCGCTGTCTCGTGTGAAGATTGTGGTTATACGGAACTTTACAGGAGAGATTCCTCTACAGCTGCGAACATACTGGATTTCCTTATTGGCCATTAAGTCATTCCATCTCGCCTTTCAGAAAAACTTGAAAAGACAGTATTCATGCTATACTGCAGAAAAAGGAGAGACTAATGAAAACAAGGATTATTGCAGTATTGCTTCTTGCTGTAATGGCTGTAACGCCGGTTTTCGCCTCAGAAGATGGTCCTATTGGAATCATCACAGCAATGTCCAACGAACTCAGCCTCCTGCTTGAGAACACAGATGTTAAGGAGACGGAGACTATTGGTAATGTCGAATACTATGAAGGCTTGCTTCAGGGGAAGGAAGTTGTTCTTGTCAAAGCCGGTATCGGAAAGATTCTGGCTGCAGCCGGGGCAGCAACACTTATCAATGAATTCGATGTGAGTTCCATAATTTTCACAGGTATCGCTGGCGGTGTCGGAGATGAGACAAAGGTTCTGGATATTGTTGTCTCTACAGATCTCGTCGTGCATGACTATGGAGACATTACGAACGCGGGCTTTGTATGGGATCCTGTCTCCGGTTCTGATGAGTATGGCAGGATTTATGCGGATCCCGGACTCATAGAACTTGCATATACCTCTGCTGTGGGGGTTGTAGGTGAGGAGAATGCATTCAAGGGAAATATCGCGACAGGCGATCAGTTTGTTGCCAGCAGCAGCTATGTGACCCAGCTGCAGAATAAATTCGATTCCCTTGCATGTGAAATGGAAGGAGCCGCAGTTGCTCTTGTTGCAGATCAGTATGAAGTTCCATTTGTTGTCATAAGATGTATGTCAGACAAGGCAGATGGAGGCGCTCATGAATCCATTTCCAATTTTGGAGACATCGCGGCTGATAACTCTGCAAGCATTGTGCTGGATATGCTGAACAGAATGTGAGTTGAGCGAGGTGGGGGATCAGTGCCCCCGCCTTCTATTCTGTAAAGCCGAATCCTTCCTCAAAGGATCCATCGCCATCTTCTGTGAATATGCCAAGAAGAGTGCCAGTGAATGTCATGTACATTGTCTGCTCTGAAGAAAAAGATGCAATTGATGCTTGCCCGATCTCTTCTCCATCTGCAAAGAAATGGTATGCTTCCCTGTCGGTTCTTATCTCAAGGCTGATTCTGTCTCTGAGAGCTATATCCTTTTCAACTGCAATTGCCTCAAGGTCGTGTATTTTCCTGCGCAGGCGAACGATGAGTTTATCATCAAGTCTCTCTATGTATAAATCTGCATGATAATCGCTGTTATAGAACGCCGTTACTCCAGCTTTACCTGTGAGTGTGTTATCAGTTCGAAGCTCTGCATGGAAAACAGATTCGAATTCAGTCTGCCTCAGAAGGAGGGCAGAGGGCTCGCATTTTTCATTTGAGAGCGGATCAGATGAGTGCATGACTAAACTGCGTCCATTACTCTCATATAATTCATTTCTTCCTGTTCTTACTCTGAGAACAGGGGAGGAGTCGATGTCTTCGGAGAAATGGAAATATGGCTTATCGGGGATTGCTGTTTCCAGCTTTGACGGCTCTTCAAGCTCTATCCATCCATCGTTTCCGATTACAGGCCATCCATCAATCCATTTCATTTCGGCAAGAAACGTCTCGCGTCCCAGATTGTGAATGAGAGGATGTCCTGGCATTCTTATTCCAAGAAATACTGCATACCATTTATTGTCTGCTTCCAGAAAGTCTGCATGTCCTGTTGCCTGAATCGGATGATTCTTCCGTTTTGTATGTGAGAGGATAGGCTTTTCCCGCAGTTCATACGGTCCGTATATCGATTCAGAGCGCCCCGCAATCTCATGGTGCCCGTACTCTGTTCCTCCCTCTGCGAAAATCAGGTAATACAGTCCATCTTTCTGGAAAATGTGCGGAGCTTCAGTTGCATAGCCATCGAGCCCTGATGATATATTCCTCAGCGGTTCCTGCAGTTCACCATTATCAGGATTTATGAATGCACCAAATATGCCGCCCTTTCCATTCTGAGTATAGAAACAGCTTCCATCATCAAAAAAGCATATGCTGGGGTCTATTCCTTCTGGTGTTATTTTGAAAACTTCTGACCACGGTCCGAAGATGGAATCGGAATAGACTATGACGTTGCCAAGTCCGTTCTTGATAGTTGTCGTGACATAATAACGGCCATTGTGAAAGCGGATTGCGGGTGCATATACACCGCTGCTGTTCTTGAGTCCTTTCAGAGAGAAGCCATTCTCTTCTGTGAGAACAGATGAAGCATAAGACCATCTGGAAAGATCATCTGATACATATAAGGCAACACCTGGATAATATTCAAATGTTGAAACTGCTATGATATAGCGTTTGCCATCAAATGTAATCGACGGGTCAGGGTTGAAACCCCTGATAATAGGATTGTGGATCATACTGAAAAGTTAATTCTGACGGATGAGGCTTGTCAACAAAATCAGCTCTTGAGTGTCCTTCTTCACACTTTGGCATCATCATGATGAGAATGCTGTCCTGGCAGCGATGAGGCTTAAAGATTAAATTGCATTTTAAAAGCAAAATCCCTTATTCGTACATTGGATAAGGGATTCTTCAACAGATGTTACTTAATCGTAAATGTTATTCAAAGGTGCGAATCGGATTCGAACCGATGAAAAGCGGTTTTGCAGACCGCCCCCTTAGGCCACTTGGGTATCGCACCATGTATCAAGTTGCTCTATGACTTTATCAGAAGAATTACTTTCATTCAAGGTGTTTTCTTCACCTTGATGGCATTGATTCTCAGGGACGTGTCAAATCTTGCATCCAGTTGGCCTGTATATATGAATCGTCTTTTGATATTATATCTTTTATTCATTTGCTGAATCGGTCAGCAGGGATGGGAATACATGGGAAGAAATCTTATCGTTGGCGA
>CASDZV010000039.1 GCA_949285905.1 uncultured Spirochaetales bacterium
GCTGAGATGCCCTATCTGAGGAAGACGATACAGAGGATGAAGAAGGAGAGCAGCATCTCAAGACGGACGATACAGGTTGCAGACAAGGGCCTGAACTGCGCTGCGAACATCCATGCAGCCATCGAGAGCGGTGATGGGTACATTTTCTCGAAGTCCCTGAAGAAGCAGAGCCAGAAGGAGATTGAATGGTTCCTCTCCCTCGACAGCGAGACTTGGCCTGCTGTATATGAGAGCGATGGCAACAATCCTGACGCTGATGACGACAATATCCCTTGTGCTGTTCATGGTCTTCTCAAAAGACAAGAAGATTTCGTTCTGACATGAGCATCTGCCTAAGGGCAGGTGCTTTCATCTTTTACGATGAACACCTCTTTGCTATAATCCCGATCTGGAGGCAAAAGATGTTCTCACTTGGTTCCTTCCTTGGTGTTCAGAAGGAAAAACGCAGTCTTTTATATCGTATTTATCTCGCTTTTTTCGCATCAGGTGCTATGAGCACGCTTCTTGGCGCCATACTTCCTGAAATGGGAGCATCGTATAACCTCGATTATGCATACAGAGGTGTGCTTCTCTCAGCGCACCAGATCGGCAACCTATTTGCAGTCATCGCTTCAGGTTTCATACCATACATCATCGGCAGGAAATGGAGTACATTCACGCTTGGACTCGGAATTGTGCTCGGACTTGTATTGATGACAGTTACAGGCAATCCTTTTCTCCTTTTCATAGCATTCGCACTCACTGGCATCGGACGTGGCACAATGAGCAATATAACGAATGTCGTAGTAGGAGAGAGCGCTTCAAATAAAGCAGCTGGATTGAATCTGCTGCATGCATCTTTCGCAGTCGGAGCATTTCTCTCGCCGTTTATTGCTATCGCTGTCATTCCCTCATCCTGGCGTTTTGCGCCCGTAATAATTGCCCTTCTGATGCTCGTGACGCTTCTTCTGCTCATTTTCCGCGGTCTTTCGTCAGAACGAGTGCATAAAGAGAAAGGAGAGGGGACAATTCCCCGTAGTTTCACATTCTGGCTCAATACATTTATCATGTTCTTCTATCTCTGCGGCGAGGCCTCTCTTATGGGATGGCTTGTCACATATTTCCAGGATGCGGGGATATTCCCTGATTCAGTATCAACAGCGATGCAGTCTTTCCTATGGATTATGATACTTCTCGGCCGTCTCGGGTGTGCTGTCATTTCTTCACATACCAATAAGAATGTACTCATTCTCATTCTCGGTCTTATGATGACAGGTTTCTTCATCCTGATGATTACAGCCTCAGATCCTGTTGTTATTGTACTGGCAGTTCTTCTTGTTGGCCTTTCAATGAGCGGAATCTATCCAACCACGCTTTCGACAATGGAAGAGCGCTATACAAGCTCGACAGTTGCCACGGGATTGTGCATCGGGACTGCGACTGTGGGCGCAATCATCATGCCATCAGTTATAGGTGCAGTTGCAGAGACAGCAGGAATTGAGGGAGGTATTGCTACAATCTCCATCGCACTCCTGCTGATGGTCGTACTGATGATTATCAAGCTCTTTCTCTCAAGACGTTAGAAGCTGATTATCCCATCCTCATACTCTGCTTCTCCTGCTTCCGGAAGTGAGAGTATGAGATTGCCGCATTCTGCGCTGTATCCATTTTCTTCCTGTGTCAGCGTGAAGCCGTCTGAATCCCCTTCAAGGTAACCTGTGACGTTTCTGAGTGATATTGTCAGATTAAGACTTTGCGATATGAAGCGGAGGGAAGCTGAGCTTATGGAATAACGTTTTGCTGTGAGCTTTCCTTCGCTCTCTTCTCCATAAAGAGTCATGTTCAGTTTCCCGGTTGTTCTTGTTTCTATACCCTGGGCGAGCCCATAGTTATCAAGATTCAGAATGACTGATGCACTGCTGTTGCCAACAGTAAGCTTTTCAAGTGTTATGACACCACTTTCACGTCCGTTTATAAGGTGCATGAGTGCATATACGATATTGCTGCTTCTGAATGCATCGAGACACTCCGTGACTTTTATGCGGTCCATGTCGCTTTCAGATATATCTGGTACAGCAATGCCATCGATGAATCCATCTTTCACCAAGCTGAGATATTCGTTGCCGTATATAATGTCTATCTCGTTGTCTCCGGAAGAGATGGACATCGTTATTGACGTGTTGCCATCATCTGCTCTGATTTCCATCTTCCAGCCATTGTCAAGACTAGTAAATGTAGCAGTTCCGGAGTTGAATGTTCTTGTTTCAGCAACCTCAGGTATATACGAAAAGAGGCTGAAAGCTGCCGCGGCAATCTCCTTCAGCTCTTTCACCTTCTCATCGCTTAACTCAAAAGGCAGCGTGAATGGGGGATTCTCAGGAAAAAGCATCATCAGTGTCCCATCTTTCCCTGCTATGCGGATTTCACCGCTTTCTGGATACCTGATCCGTGCTGGATATGATGATGTGATGTCTTTTTCCATATGGAATACAAGCCCGTCTGTATAACCTGATGCATCAGAGAGGATAATATTGGTATTACCCACGTTCAGCTCTCCGCTGATTTCATACTCTTCAGCTTTAAGGGATGTTCCCTGGAGAGTTCCTCTGAATGTGGCCGAAACACTTCCACTGCATCTGCTCTTTCCATATTCCTCAAGCTCTGCAGTGACTGCCAGCGATGAGCCGACAAGCTTCGATTCTCCGTTATCGATTAGATACGGAATGAACGAGACTTCTGTGAAATCCTCGAAGAGCAGGAGCACATCGTCCTTTTCCCGCTCTGTCACGCTCGCGCTTTCTTTCTCCTCCCAAGGCAGACAAGCTGCCAAGAGAAGGAGTGAGATGATAACTGCCATAGAAAAACGTATTCTTTTCATAGGACCTTCCTTTGCCCTATATACGCTTTAAACCTGCAGTTTGGTTAACTTTTCCCGGATATTCTTTTCCTGTCTTCTTCTGCTGTAAGCCCGTTTCGCCCTGATATGCGTGAAAGGAATGCAAACCGTGATCTCCGGTATTCCGAGAAACTTCCCTTTTCCATGCGCCAGGTCCAGTTTTCATCATTGCATGTGGAAGGGTAGTTCATCCGCGCTTCGCTTCCTTCTTCGAGTATATCCTGCATCGGGATAATGACAGTGTCCGCATTCGACATCATAACACTTCTTATCAGGCTCCAGACAATCTCCTCATCAGGTGATGATAAGTACTCTCTCACTGAATGTTTCTTTTCTTGCGAGAGCTTGTCATACCAGCCCCTGACTGTATCGTTATCATGAGTGCCTGTGTAAGCTACAAATTTCCTGGAATAGTTGTGGGGCAGGAAATCATCATACGTATTCAGCGTTCCATCTTCCTTCCATGAAAAGCCGAATTCCGCAATCTTCATACCAGGCAAACCGAAACGCTCTCTCAGAGCATTCACAGAAGGTGTCATCCATCCAAGGTCTTCTGCTATGATGGGTATGCGTCCCATATCTTTCTCCAGTGATGTGAAGAAAGCTTTCCCTGGCGATTTCTTCCATACTCCGTGCTCTGCAGTTTTCTCATCAGCCTTGATTTCATAGTAGGCGTCAAATCCCCTGAAATGGTCGATGCGTACGATATCTGTCATCTCAAGAGACCTTTTGATACGTTCCTTCCACCACCTGAAATCATCTGCCTCATGTCTTTTCCAGTTGTATACAGGATTCCCCCATAGCTGCCCGGTAGATGAGAAGTTGTCTGGCGGCACACCTGAGACGGCACTGTAGTGACCGCTTGAATCTGTTTTGAAAAGATCCAGGTGCGACCAGGTATCAGCACTGTCTGCACCTGCGAAGATAGGTATGTCCCCGATGATTTTCAATCCTTTGCTATGTGCGTGATCAAGAAGAGCGTGCATCTGTTTTGAGAAAAGGAACTGCATTGCTACGTAGACATCGATATCATTTCTTTTCTCTTTCCGCACTCTTTCAATCGTTTCCTTGTCTCTCCAGCCTTCCTTTTTGTCCCAGACTGTATGCCAGCGCGCATCAAGATATTTCTCATAAAGCACCATGAAAAGTGCATAGTCTTCTATCCAGTACTTCTCCTTTTCCCTGAATGCTTCGATTTCGTCGCGTTCCTTTCCTTTATATGCATTCCATCCGGCCTTCTTCATTCTCGGCATTTTCCATTCGTTCACGCTTTGGAAATCAACATGCCGGGATGGAAAATCCGGGTGCAGGAGGTCTTCCTTGCGAAGATATCCATCTTTGTACAGTAGTTCCGGTGAGAGCAGCATCTCGTTGCCTGCGAATGCACTGCGCTGCGCGTATGGACTGTTGCCATAGCCTGTTGGCCCTAATGGAAGCATCTGCCACAGAACTGCACCGGAGGCGGCAATGCTCTCTGTGATTTCATAAGCATCCGGTCCCAGGTCGCCGATCCCGAATTCTGATGGCAGTGATGTGATATGCAAAAGAATTCCCGATGAGCGTTTACCACCTATATTCATAGAACCTCCCTGAGGGTTGTGCCTTCGCAGAAAGAGTAGGGGATAAGCGTCCTGAGAGGCGTATCTGCTTCTCCGTTGATCAGATGGAAGAGGACTTCAGCGCTTGCCTCACCCTTCTGCCTTCCGCTCTGGTATATTGTTGTCAGCTTGCTGTTCTGGAAAAATTCCTCTTCCAGACCATCAAAACCGATTACAGAGATATTGCTGCGCCTCTTTTCCAGAATCTGGAGAATGCCTATTGCAGCGGCATCGGACATCGTGACAAAGCATGTGGGGCTGCTTCTCTCCAGAATCGCGGAGGCGACTGTTTTGCCTTCTTCTGCAGTTGCTGCTGCCTTGTCCGTTATTAAGTCTGCAAAAGACATCGAGTACTGCTCCAGAGCTTTCATATAGCCGCGTTTGCGTTTCTTCACGACAGTATCGGAGGTGGAAGAAGAATGAGAGTATGCATCGTCTGGAAGTGCGATCATGGCAATCTTCCTGTGGCCCTTCTCAAGTACTTTTCTCAGTTGCAGCTCCGCAGCGCCCTCATCATCGATGCAGACAGAGTGGATATCATCATCGGCAGCGCCATCGATTGAGACTATTGGCATTCTCCGTCTCCTGAGAATTCCCCTGATGCTCTTATCAATGACAACACCGAGCGTAATCAATCCGTCGACAGTGGCATTCTTCGCAGCCTCTGTGACAGATGAATGCAGGGGAGGGATTATTGTCAGCATGTAGCCACGTTTCTGGCATACTTCTGCAATGCCTTGCACAACAGAGTGGATATATGGATTTCCTAGCGACAATTCGGCTCTCTGCGGAAGCAGAAGCCCCAGTGCCATATGTCGGCCAAGGGAGAAATTCCTTGCCATCGGGTCAGGGATATAATCGAGTTCTTTTGCAGCCTCCAGTATCTTCTCTACAGCTTCTTTTGAAATTCGGGAAGGGGAATTGAATGCAAATGAGACAGCCGTCTTGGAGTATCCCGTCTTAGTTGCTATATCCTGGATTGTCGTTCGCTTTGCCTTCATAAACACACCTCATCCTTTGACTGCACCTGCCAGTACTCCCTTGATGATGTACTTCTGACAGAAGAGATAGAAGACAATGACAGGTATCATTGCAAGTACAAGCATTGCCATCATCGCACCCATGTCTACAGAGCCGTAACCGCCTCTGAGATACTGTATGGCAACAGGGATTGTCCTGTACTCCGTTCCGATGACAAGGTATGGCATGAGATAGTCATTCCACACCCACATAGTCTCGAGAATCGCTATTGTGATTGCAGTGCTCTTGAGCATCGGAAGGACAACTGAGAAGAATGTCTTCACTGGTGTGGCTCCATCAATCATAGCAGCCTCCTCAAGTGCTATCGGGATACTCTTGATAAAGCCGCTGAACATGAATGTGCTCATGCCACATCCGAATCCGACATAGAGGACGATGATACCTACAGGGTTGTCCAGATGAATCATATTCGCAAACTTGCTCATCGTGAACATGACCATCTGGAACGGTACGATCATCGAGAAAACAAGAAGATAGTAGATTGCTGCAGTCACTTTGCCTTTCACGCGGGTGATGTACCAGGCAAGCATGCTTGTCAGAAGGAGAATAAAGACGACAGAAGCTATTGTAATCCAGAGCGAATAGCCGAAAGCACTGAAAAAGCTGATGCGCTCTATGCCGTTGATGTAATTGCCAAATCCGACAAAGCTCTGCTCGTTCGGCAGTTTGAATGCCCCTGTCGATGAGATGAAGAGGTTTGCCTTTACCGAGTTCATCACGACAACGAGAATAGGGAAGATGATGAGAGCTGCCACAACAAGAAGAACAGCAAAGATAATCCACGTGGTATATTTTTTTCCAACCTGTGCCATTAGTTCTCCACCTCCTTCTTCCTTGTCGCCACAAGCTGCAGCAGAGCAATAGCTGCAACAAGGATTGTGAATATGACAGCTTTTGCCTGTCCGACGCCTTCAAAGCCTACTCGCGAGTAGAATGTGTTGAAGATATTCAGTGCCAGCATTTCAGTCTGATGATTCGGCGCGCCATTTGTAAGGGCCAGGTTCTGGTCGTACAGCTTGAAACCGTTTGTCAGAGTCAGGAAGAGACAGATTGTGATGCTTGGCATGACTGATGGAATGATGATTCTGAAAAGAGTGGTTCTTCCATTTGCTCCATCAATTGAAGCAGCTTCAAGCATATCTGAAGAGACATTCTGTATAGCTGCGATGTAAATTACCATCATGTAGCCTACATTCTGCCAGTTCATGAGGATGACGAGTCCCCAGAATCCATAGCTTGCATCTGAGAGAAGTGTTTTCTCGAAAGATGCGAGGACACCATTGAGGACGACCTGCCAGATCCAGCCGAGCACGATACCGCCGATGAGATTCGGCATGAAGAATATCGTCCTGAATGCGTTCGTACCTGGAACACTCTTTGTCAGAGCCAGTGCCAGAGCGAATGCCAGTATATTTATTGAGATTACAGTTACGATGGTGAAGCCGAGCGTGAACCAGAACGCACCTGTGAAATAATTGTCTACTGTGAATGCCTTTACATAATTGTCAAAACCTACGAAGCTGGCATCTGTGATGGTTGAGAATTCGCAGAATGAGAGAATGAAGCCCCAAACCATCGGAATAAGAAATGAGAGTGCGAAGCATATGAGAGCGGGTAAGGCGAAAAGCGGGAAGTATCGTCTGAGTGCTTTTTCCATATTTTACTCCTTAAGATATAAAGAAAGCCGTCACACGACGGCTTTCTCTAGCGAAGGTCCATTACCTTCCTGTGAGTCCAGCCTCACGTGCCCATGCATCCTGTGCAGTTGCAGTGACCTGATCCCATGAATAGTTTCCGTTGATGTATTCGAGCATAGCCTGAGCGAAATCAGCTTTCCACTGCTCAGAAGGAATGCCATTGAATACCCAAGGAATCGAGGAGACGCCTTCCTTGTTCATCCAGATGTTGACCTGCTTGGCGAGAGGATCATTTGGCACCTCATCTGCCGAGAAGGATGCAAATGGTGTGATGAACATGAGCTGGTTGGTTACGATTTCCTTTCCTTCATCGCTGCTGTAGAGCCATGTGAGGAATGTATCAGCACCTGCAAGAGCCTCTGCTGAGGCATTCTTGTTGAATGCAAGGTAGTTCTCTGTTCCTACGTTGATGCCCTTTGTCTCTTCGCCATCAAGACCCATGTAGATTGGAAGGAACTTGATGTCGGAATCTGCAACGACGTTACCCTGTGTTCCGAGAATCTGAGCAGCTGCCCAGTTGCCGTTCTGTACCATAGCGACCTGTCCGAGTGCAAACTCCGCCATACTGTCAGCGTCTGCCTTTGATCCAACCATTCCCTTAGGAGTGATTGAGTTGTTGAGGTAGAGGTCGAAGATGTTCTGGAAGTTCCTGGAATACGTGAAATCGAACTCTGCTGCACTCTGTGCTGTCGCAAGATCGCCGTATTCTGCCTGAAGGACAGGGTTTACAAGATGTGTCGTCCATCTCCACTCTGATCCAGGCATGAATGATGTGGAAGCGAAAACGCCCTGGATTCCAAGCTCATCAAGATGCTTTGACATGTCCTCGACAACAGCTTTAAGTGTCTCAAAGTCTGTGATTTCCTCTGCGCTGGAGATACTTACAGCTTTGTCAGGAAGAGCGAAGTACTTTCTCATAATCGCGTCATTGTAGATGATTCCATAGCCTTCAACTGCGTAAGGAACAGCTACGACATTGCCATCGAGTGAAAGTGCCATGCCTTTGTCTGCAAGAAGTGAATAGAACTGTGTATCCTGAAGCGGTGCGACTGTGTTGACGTTCTCCGCAATACCTACTGGTCCATTTACCTGGAAGATGACAGGAGGTGCGGACTTTGAGAGCTCGCTTCTGAGTGTCGACTGATACTGATTGGATGCAGCTGTGACGACTTTCAGCGTGTACTGGGGATATGCTGCCTCGAATGCTGGTTTTACGACATCTGTGTATACATCTGCGATTTCCGGCTTGAAGTTCAGGAAGTAAATTT
Organism: uncultured Spirochaetales bacterium; assembly: GCA_949285905.1. Classification (GTDB taxonomy): domain Bacteria; phylum Spirochaetota; class Spirochaetia; order Sphaerochaetales; family Sphaerochaetaceae; genus Ornithospirochaeta. Next base: position 8,480 of record CASDZV010000039.1, read on the forward strand.
CGGTCTTCCCTGAGCTCTCACCTGAGCCACCGGCAAATACGCCGGAGAGCGCTACCATGGCGATAAGCAGAACTAGAAACGCTTTCTTCATACTTTTCTCCTTTTTCAAGGGATTTTGTCCCTTGCATAATTAAACAGTAAATCGGTTTTGTTAACCGGTCAACTAAATTTTTTGTATTTTTATTAATTTCTTTTAATGATTAAAATTATGTCGATGGTATGAAGTAGAATGCCAAACTTCTATGAAGATTGTCAGATTTGCTATGAAGAGGAGACGTGCCGTAAGTGTCATTACTCCAAATGAAGAATTTCCGATTCATAGCTATAAAAGGTTTCTCGTTTGCTGGCAGATTAATTCTACAGTCTGGATGCGTAGTCTTCTCGGCTGATTGTGAAAGATTATCCTTATTGTTTGCATGAAACTTGCCGTTACATGCTTTCTTTCGGGTGACAATGTCCTCGCATTCCTGTAAACTCTGTTAATATGAATACCGAGTTGATTTATCAATTGATAATGATTGTCGTGGGTCTCATTCTCATTTATCTGGCAATCAAGAAGGAGATGGAGCCTACGCTCCTCCTTCCAATGGGTTTCGGAGCGATTCTCGTCAACCTTCCGGGTTCAGTCATGCTTCAGGACAATGCAATCCTGCAGTGGCTGTTTAATGTCGGTATCGAGAGCGCAGAAGCTTTCCCGCTTCTTCTCTTCATCGGAATCGGTGCAATGATTGATTTCGGTCCGCTTATCTCAAAGCCTTGGCTGATCTTCATAGGAGCCGCAGGACAGGGCGGTATCTTCATCTCGATGATCATCGCATCACTTCTGGGTTTCCCTCTCAACGATGCCGCTTCTATCGGTATTATCGGTGCAGCTGATGGTCCTACAGCGATTCTCGTTTCCCAGCGTCTTCATTCCAACTATGTAGCAGCAATTCTTGTTGTTGCTTACTGTTATATGGCTCTGGTACCGATGATTCAGCCTGTGGTTCTGAAAGCCACAACGACAAAGAAGGAGAGAGCTATCCAGATGCACTATTCTGCAGGTTCTGTTTCCAAGACAACAAGGATTGTCTTCCCGATTGTCACAACAATCGTCTGTGGAATCCTTGCTCCGGACTCAGCTGCACTTGTCGGTATGCTCATGTTCGGTAACCTCCTGAGAGAATGCGGTGTTCTCGACAGTCTCTCTAGAGCTGCGCAGGATATGCTTTCACCACTTATCACACTGATGCTTGGTCTTGCAATCTCTCCGATGATGTCCGGTCCTGCACTTCTGCAGCCAGCAACGCTGATGATCATGGCATTCGGTCTTGTTGCATTCATCTTCGATACAGCATGTGGTGTCATCTTCCTCAAGATAGTCAACATCTTCCTTCCAAAGGATAAGAAAATCAATCCGCTTATCGGCGGTGCTGGAATCTCTGCATTCCCGATGTCCTCACGTGTTGTCCAGAAAGTCGGTATCGAGGCTAACAAGCAGAATCATCTTCTGCCGTTCGCACTTGGTGCAAATGTTTCAGGACAGATCGCATCCGTACTCGCAGGAGGTCTCCTCCTTTCTGAGCTTATCCCGTTCTTCGGTTAATAAGGAGAGTGTAGTATGCCAAATGCAATCTTAATCGCATTTCAGAGCTGGGGCCTTCTGGCGTGTGCTCTTGCAATTCTTTTTGTTGCTCTTATTATTCTCAATAAGATTACAGGAAAGAAAGACAAATAAATATTGATATTCATTCCGCTCCCTGGTGTTTCCAGGGGGCTTTTTTCTTTTTGTGAAGTTTTCGTGAACCCTGTTGACTGCATTATTCCCGTTGGGTATCGTTTGTTCGGAAACGAACTATGACTGGTGATACGCTTCTTTTCATGATGGGGTCGCTTGGGCGGCTTGTCAAAAGAACATTCGACCGCAATCTTCGCTCTGTAGGTCTGACGTTTGTTCAAATCAGCGCTCTGACTTTTCTTGAGGGGCATGACGGGGCAAATCAGAAGGAGATTGAAGAATATCTGAAACTGACCAGAGCAACCGTCTCTGCAATGATGGATTCCCTTGCCGAGCAGGACCTTGTCGTGCGTGAGCGGGATGAAAGTGATGGCAGAGCATGGCATATTTTCATCACAGAGGAAGGCAGAAAGCGCGTTGAGAACGCCAGGATGCTTTCTATTGAGATGGAGAAAAAGCTCTCTGCAGCTCTGGCAGATGATGAGAAGGAACAATATATGAGAATAAGTCAGAAACTGAAGAACGTACTGGAGGAAAAAACATGCTGAAGACATTGCTTTCGCGAGTGCGTGAGTATAAGAAGTATGCATTCATTACTCCTGTAATGATGGTTTTGGAAGTCGCGATGGAAGTTCTCATTCCAACGCTGATGGCAATTATTGTCGACACAGGTGTCTCCACAAATGATATGTCGATGGTGATGAGAATCGGATTCGCAATTATTATCGCCGCATTCCTGTCCCTGTCGTTCGGAGTTGTAGGAGCGTGGACAGCTTCAAAGGCCTCTGCAGGTTTTGCTTCAAACATACGAAAGGATCTTTATGCAAAGATAATGGATTTCTCGTTTGCGGATGTGGATAAATTCTCAACGTCATCCCTGATAACAAGAATGACTACCGATGTGCAGAATGTTCAGATGTCATTCCAGATGATGATCCGTATCTGCTTCCGTTCTCCGATTATGTTCATTTTTGCAATCATCATGGTCTATCATAATGGCGGGGTGCTGTCGCTGGTCTTCGCAGTTGCAATTCCGCTGGCCGCAGTGTGCATATTCCTTATCTTCCGCAGGACTCACATATCTTTTACAAACGCATTCCGCGGTTATGACTCATTCAACCGTGTCGTGCAGGAGAATCTTACAGGTATACGCACTGTCAAGGCGTATGTAAGGGAAGATGAGCAGCTTGGCAAATTCGAGGAAGCTTCGGAGACGATACGTTCCAACTTCAAGCGTGGTCAGACAATCATGGCACTTATGAATCCTCTGATGATGACAGTGACATATTGCTGTATGATAGCGCTCTCATATTTTGGAGCAAGACTTATCAATATAGGGCACATGGGAACTGGCGAGCTGATGAGCATCTATACATACATGGGACAGATTCTCTCATCACTTGTCATGACAGGCATGGTCATTGTCATGCTTTCAATCTCTCACGCCTCCATGGTCCGTATCGCAGAAGTACTTAATACAAAGCCAAGCATGGATATAAACCCGGATGGTGAGACAGCTGTTAAAGATGGTTCTATCGTATTTGATCATGTATCTTTCGGATATGGAAAGAACTCAAAGGTCCTGAATGACATCAATCTTGATATCAAGAGCGGACAGATGATCGGGATCATCGGAAATACTGGTTCTGGAAAAACCACGCTTATATCGCTGATAGCAAGGCTTTATGATGCAACACAGGGCCGTGTCCTTGTCGGTGGCAGAGATGTCAGGGATTACAATCTGACTGCACTGAGAAATGAGGTCTCGGTAGTGCTGCAGAAGAACACACTGTTTTCCGGTACCATTGCTGAGAATATGAGATGGGGCAATCCTGAGGCAACTGATGAGGAGATTAAGGCAGCGTGCGATGTTGCTTCCGCATCTCCGTTTGTTGAGACAATGAATGATGGTTATGACAGCCATGTTGAACAGGGTGGTACAAACTTCTCAGGAGGTCAGAAGCAGAGGCTCTGCATTGCAAGAGCGCTGTTGAAGAAGCCTAAGATACTTATTATGGATGATTCAACATCAGCTGTTGATACTACAACAGATGCCCAGATAAGGAAGGCTCTGAGGGAGGATGTCAAGGATCTTACGAAGATCATCATCAGCCAGCGCCTTTCCTCCGTTATGGACGCGGACCAGATTATCGTGATGAAGAATGGTGCGGTTGAAGATGTCGGTACGCACTCAGAGCTTCTGGAGCGCAATGCTGACTACCGTGATCTCTACGAGACTCAGACGAGAGGAGGTAACCTGGATGATTAAAGGACGTGTAGCAGGGGGAGCAAGAGCCAAGGATCCAAAGAAGGCAATGAAACGCGTGCTTCGTCTTGTCTTTGGTGAGCGCAAGGCAAAATTTGTCTTTATTGTTGTCTGTATTCTTATTTCCTCATTCTCAATTGTCTATTCATCGAACTTCCTTGGACAGTTCATTGATGAGTATGTTACTCCGATAATAGGAGTGGAGAATCCTGACTGGAAACCAGTTATTGCTTCGCTGGTGCAGTTTGCTCTTATTGTCAGCGTATCCGTTGTCTTCAATTATCTTCTTTCGAGGACAATGGTATCAATTTCGCAGGATACGCTCTACGATATCCGTATCAAGATGTTCAGGAAGCTTGATTCCCTTCCTCTCTCATATTTTGACCAGAACCAGCATGGAACGATCATGTCACGCTTTTCAAACGATACAGATACGCTGAATCAGTTCATATCCAATTCGCTTGTACAACTCATGCAGGCGGGGCTTACGCTTGTGATGGTATTTGTTTCGATGATCATCAACTCCTGGTTCCTGACGATTGTCGTTATCCTTTTTGCACTCCTGACAGTCAAATCATCATCTTCAATTGCAAAGCGCTCGGGACGTCAGTTTGCTTCCCAGCAGGCGGATCTTGCTGAAGTGAATGGTTTCATCGAGGAGATGATGAATGGGCAGCGTGTAATAAAGGTATTCTGCCACGAAGGACAGAGCAACAAGGATTTCAAGGTACTTAATGACAATCTTCGTGTATCGATGACAAAGGGTAACGCACTTGCGAATGTCATGGGTCCTGTGACAATGAATATCGGGAATATCCAGTATGTGGCACTCGTTGTTGTCGGAGCTATTGCTGTTATTCTCTCCGGTGGGGCGAGTGCAGGATACACTATTGGCCTTCTGGCTGCATTCCTTCAGCTCTCGCGCTCATTCTCGAACAATATCAATCAGATATCACAGCAGACGAACATGGTGCTTCTTGCACTTGCTGGTGCTGAGCGTATCTTTGAGCTTCTGGATGAGGAAAGCGAAGTCGATGACGGCTATGTGAAGCTTGTCAACTGTACGACAGATAAGGATGGCAACGTCATTGAATCTGAGAAGTGGACAGGACAGTGGGCATGGAAGCATCCGCATCACGATGGAAGTCCTGTCACTTACACACCTCTTCGCGGTGATATCGTCATGGTTGATGTCGATTTCGGCTATGTTCCTGATAAGACGGTCCTTCATGATATCTCGCTTTATGCAAAGCCAGGACAGAAGATCGCGTTTGTCGGCTCCACAGGTGCAGGAAAGACGACAATCACCAATCTTCTGAACCGCTTCTATGATATCCAGGATGGAAAGATCCGTTTTGACGGTATCAACATCAACAAGATAAAGAAAGCTGATCTGAGGCATTCTCTTGGTATGATACTGCAGGATACGAACCTCTTTACAGGGACAATCAAGGAGAATATACGATTCGGAAAGCTTGATGCCACCGACGAGGAGGTGATTGAGGCTGCGAAACTCGCCAATGCCCATGACTTCATTATGATGATGCCTGATGGTTATGATACAATGCTTACAAATAACGGAGAGAGCCTCTCACAGGGGCAGAGACAGCTTCTCTCGATTGCCCGTGCTGCAATTGCGAATCCTCCAGTCCTTGTCATGGATGAAGCGACGTCTTCTATTGATACGCACACCGAGGCACTGGTCCAGAGCGGTATGGATAAGCTGATGGAGGGAAGGACAGTCTTTGTCATCGCACATCGTCTTTCCACTGTCAGAAACTCCAATGCAATCATGGTTCTCGATCATGGCCGTATCATCGAGCGCGGTGATCATGAATCGCTTATTGCCCAGAAAGGTGTCTACTATAAGCTCTATACAGGAGCTGTGGAACTTGAATGATGGGAGCTCCCTCCGGGGAGCTCTTAACTTCTCATAATATACATAAATGCTTTTCCCTTTCTTCATGATTGTACAGTTACATTACTATCAGGAGGCAAGGATATGAAAAGAAGAATTACAGGTGTCGTTGCAGTTCTCCTGATTGCTTCGACGATGCTCTGGGCATCTGATGTCGCAGAGCTCAGAACGGCATTCTCAGAGGCTGTCTCATCAGGAGACGTAGAGGCGGCTATAGAAAATTATGATGATATGGTCAGTGAAGCTGAAAATGCTTATAGCAAGGCTGCCAGAAGCTATGAGAAAGCAGTGGAAGCCGGGAATAGGAGAAAAGCTATGGAGGCGCGCGATGAGATGAGAAGTGCCCGCTATAGCGCAATGACAGAGGAGGAGACAGATAATCTTCTTTCTCTGATTCTCGCAGAGGATGGACCAGAGAGAGCGGAGCATGCTCAGTGGCTGATGACTAACAGCCGTTATTACAATCCATCTATCACATATGAGTGGAATGCAAGTGGAGATAATTACTCATTCAGATACTCATCATCGAAGACTGTGACACCTGGTGAGGAGATTGTTCTCCCTGATAAAAACAATGTGCGCGTCAACAGCTCAGCATCTGGTGTTCTCTCAGGATGGGGAGTCACCCCTGACAGTGTAACATACATGCCTGGCGAGACTATCGTAGCTCCATACACCAGCCAGACGCTGTATGCAATCTGGGCCACTGAAGTGGTCTTCCGCGATGATGTGACAGGACTGGAGAACAGAGTGACGGATGTGCAGGATGGGGATGTGATTGATGTTCCTGCTGTTTCGTGCGATGACTCTTCGTTTGTATTCTCGGGCTGGGTGGACCGTTCAACTGGAGAGTACATAGCACCGGATGAGACGACTGTCGAACTTGAAGGCAATGGGGCTGTATTTGAGGCTCTCTGGAAGAATGCGGAGCTTTCAGATCCTGAAGCCAGACATTACAGCATTGAATCCGTTCCAGTAAACACACAGGCTGAGCTTACATTCTCGATTGCAAACAATGGTACTGAAAACCTGAGGAATCTCAAGGTTGAGTGCACTGGTGATGACGGCCTCTCTGTACTTAAAGGCAATGGGATTATCAGGGAAGTGAAAGCAGGGGAGAGCGTAGCTGTACAGGGCCTTAAGATTGTCGGAACGGCAACAGGCGAGCATATGATCCATGTATCGCTTACTGATCGTGATGGTGATATCTGGGAGGCAGATTTCTCTGTGAATATCGTGTAAATCGTCTATACCCGGGACTGACCCACTCCCGGGTATAGCTTTGTCAGAATGAGAGCTTCTTTATTTCGTCAATGCTGTTTTCGATGGCTTCTGGAATGGTTGCTCTTCCATCAAATGCTTTCATGTCCTTGAAGCCAGAGCCTGTAATGAGGACAACGACTTTTGCATCCTTTCCAAGTTCTGCAACAAGGTGATCCCTGTCCTTTTCCAATGCTGCATAGCTTGCAGCAGCGGCAGGTTCTGCAAGCACACCGGCGTAACGTGTAAGCGTCAGTTGGCTTTCAAGGATCTCTTCATCAGTGACAGTGACTGCCCACCCATTTGAAGACTTTACATAGCTTGCGGCCATTCGTCCGTTAGCAGGAAGATCCACTGAGATGGAGTCTGCGCGTGTCGTGGCAGAAATGATGCTGTAATCATCATTGTCGATTGCTCTTGTTATGGCATCTGAGGCTGTGGACTGACATGCGATGAGGTGTGGGATTCGATCAATCAGCCCGGCTTTCTTCAGATCTGAAAAACCTTTCGCGACACCGGCGATGATGCATCCATCACCGACTGGCACATACACAGCATCTGGAACATTGCGGCCCATCTGCTCAAAGAGTTCGATTGAGATTGATTTCTTACCTTCAATGGTCATCGGATTATAAGCTGTGTTTCTGTTTATGCCACCATGGAGCTTCGTGTATTCAATTGACAGAGCGAACGCATCGTCATAGCTGCCTTTGACAGGAACTACATGTGCTCCATACAGGACACTCTGCAGCAGCTTGTTGACAGGAGCCGATGCGGGGACGAAGAGAATGATATCCAATCCCATTGCAGCTCCTACTGCAGATGCAGCAGCCCCTGCATTTCCTGTCGAGGCGAGTACTATCTTCTTCTCTCCCAGTGCTTTTGCCTGCAGTGCAACTTCATAGCTTGCCCTGTCCTTGAAGGAACCTGAGATGAGCTGGCTGTCAAGTTTCAGAGAAAGATTTCCGAGGCCGAGCTTCTCTTCAAGCCTCCTTGGCCTCATCAGAGGAGTCACTCCTATAGGAAATGAATCTTCGTCAGCTGAAGGGTAGGGGTAGAAGTCATCTGGCGTGACATGCTCTTTTTCTCTGGCTGCTCTCAATACATCTTCTTCCAGCTCAACAATCAGATTACCTTTCGGGAATGTCCTTCCATCGTTTTCCTTGCTGCATTCAGGGCACTGGTACATCAGGCCTTCTGTGTGGAACTCTCTTCCACAGTCAGAACAGCGGTAATGAAATCTCATATTGTCTCCTTGAGAAATGCCGGCACTTGGCCGGCATCTGTTCAGTTTTCGATTTTCTCGTTGAATTCCGTGATGAGACGGTCGATTTTCTTCGTAAGTTTCGGAATTGATGTCCAGTAATCTCTGTCATACCACTGCCTGTTGAGCTCCTCATAGGTCTTGCCCTGCTGTTCAACCCATGTGTAGTACTTGAGATTATGGATTCTGAGCCTGTCGTAGTACCCGAGTTCGAGTGCATTGTCGATGCCTTGGTGCATAAGGGCCGCAGCATGTACTTTCGCAGCTTCTCTCTCCGTGAACGGACCCTGTTCCTCTGTAAGCTCCTTGAGGCGGGAAGTGTACATGACAGTGCTGTCTGTAAGAATTGTGAAGACAACATCATTCTCATCCATCTCATAGTATTTTGCCATTTTGATAGCTGAGAGCATATTGCCGATACCGGAGATGCCGAAGAGTGCGAGATTCTGGATATCACTGTCGCAGACTCCGATAGAGGCCAGATATTTCCTTCCTTCCTCTTCGTTGAAAAGGCGGTAAATATCCATGCAGTCCTGATCATCGATGGATAGCACCATGTCAGTATTCCGCACGTTGTGGATCCATGGAACATGCTTGTCTCCGATACCTTCGATGCGATGGGCGCCGAATCCGTTTCTCAGAAGCGTCGGACACTGCAGTGCCTCACCTGCTCCTATCTTGATATTCGGATATACATTCTTCAGATGGTCTCCTGCGGCAAGTGTTCCACCGGAACCTGTAGATGAAGCATATGCTTTCACATTACCCGGTTTGATGCCGAGCTCTTTCAGAACTTCAAGGATAGCGGAACCTGTCACTTCGTAGTGCCAGAGATAATTCTCAAACTGCTCGAACTGATTGAATATGACAATGTGATTGCCCCTTTCTGCATTCAGTTCGTGGCACTTGTCGAAGATTTCCTTCACATTCGATTCACATCCAGGTGTTGCGATAATCTCCCCGGCTACCGTTTTAAGCCAGTTGAAACGCTCTTGCGACATATCTTCAGGAAGTATTGCTATGCTGCTGCATCCAAGAAGAGCACTGTTGTAAGCGCCGCCGCGGCAGTAATTGCCGGTTGACGGCCATACAGCCTGCTGGCTCGTAGCATCAAAGTTTCCTGTTACAAGAGCTGGTGCCAGACATGCATATGTGGCCCCGACTTTGTGTACACCGCATGGGAACCATTTGCCGGCAAGTGCGATGATTCGTGCTTTTGTTCCGGTAATGGAACGCGGAATCTCAATGTAGTTCACACCTCCGAAAAGGCCGCCTGACTCACATGGCTCATTGTGCCAGTTGATTCTATAGAGGTTCAGAGGATTGACATCCCACAGCCCCACAGTCTTCAGTTTTGCTTTCACATCCTCGCTGATAAGGGAAGGATCTTTCATTTCTGCAAAAGTCGGGAGCTTGATACCTTTCTCCTTGCACCTTGCAGCATTCTTTTCGATGATTGCGTTATGTTTTCTGAGATTGATGAGCATAATGCCTCCTCAGTCAGAGTATAAAGGTATTTGGCAGAATGTAAAGAAATTGCTGAGTTTTATCGCAAAATGGTAGTTGAATTTTGCCTAAATAGTGAATCTGCCATTGCCTGTTCGCTTAATTGCGGGGCTTTTTGCGGCCTTCAGGAACAGCGCATCTACCTGAGAACCCATCCTGTCGTATCCCATCTCTTTCTTGAATAGTCTGGAGAGTTCTGTCTTCGTGATAATCCTGCCTTCCTTTTCCAGTATATACTGTATGCACTGCACAGCTTCCTCTGTTGGTATCTGATAGGAGTAGCGCACTTCAGAGTCCGGAGTAGGGCGGAAATAGCAATCATCACCATCTTTGTGGAATACACGCTCACCACCGTTGTCGGAGATACGTACAGCGAGAGATGAGGCGATTCTATCGAAAACAGGAAGGATTCTTGCCCCGACTTTCTTCAGCGAGAGTGAGTTGATTACCCTCTTGAATAGAATACTCTCGAGAATTGGGGCTTCGCTGTCGATGACTTTAAGCATCCTTTCCCTGATTTCCTCATCAAGACTGCCGGAGGTAATAGCTTCCGGAGTTGTTTCAATCACATTAAGCGGTGCAACAGTGTACTCTTTTCTCTCTGCCATAATATAAGTGTACCACTATAGAGCTGTCTATGGGGATTTTTCCATCATGACATTGTTCAGATAATGGACAATCTGAAAAGTTAAGGCAGGGCCTGTCCCCTGCC
>CASDZV010000040.1 GCA_949285905.1 uncultured Spirochaetales bacterium
CAACCCAGACGCTTTCACGTCTCGGGTCTTCATTAACGCCATTCGCACTCATTCTCTGGGCTTATGGTGAGACCGGGTCTGCACTGAGCACCGCACTTCTGACGGTATCATCATACGTGCCGTACATCCTTCTCTCACTTCCTGTGGGAACACTGACAGACAGGATGAACAAGAAGCATCTGATGCTTTTATCTGATACTGCCGCAGCCATATGCACACTCACGATACTCTTCGTGTGGCTCTCAGGAAATCTTGAGCTGTGGCATCTGTATCTCGTGAACGCCATAACCGGAACAGCTCAGACATTCCAGCAGCCTGCAAGCGAGGTTGCAACCACCCTCGTCACCCCGGAAGATAAGTATCAGAAGGCAGGAAGCCTGAATGCCCTTGCATACAGTGTGATAAACATGGCCTCCCCTGTAATCGCAACGGCACTCTATTCAGCCGGAGGCCTTACTCTTGTGATCATCGTTGATCTTTCAACATTCACCGTGGCATTCCTCTCGCTTCTGTTATTCGTGAAGATTCCGGAAGTTAAGAGTGAAAAACATGAAGACAGTCATATCATGATGGATCTGAAAGAATCATTGTGTTTCCTCAAAGTGAACACAGGAATACTTCAGGTGATACTCTTCCTCGCTGCAATCAACTTCATAGCCTCAATCTACAATGCAGCACTTCCTGCGATGATTCTAAGCTTCGAAAGCGAAAGCACACTGGCCGCAGTGCAATCCACAGCAGGAATTGCAATGATTACTGGCAGCGCGATCGCAGCAATGATGCCGGCACCCAAAAGCAGAGTGAAAATGATAATCATCTCCCTGTTCATCTCAATGAGTACAGAGAACTTCCTGTTGTCCTTCTCCAGAAATCCTGCAATATGGTGTCTGGGGGCATTCCTGGGATGGCTGTGCATTCCCGTGATGAATACCAATCTTGATGCCTTGATGAGAAGCAGTATTCCATCCGGCATCCAGGGCAGAGTCTACTCTGCAAGGAACATGCTCCAGTTCTTCACCATACCGCTTGGCTATCTTGCCGGAGGATTTCTTGTTGATAAAGTATTTGAACCGTTCATGGCTGATAAATCAAACACTGTTGTCAATCAGCTGTTCGGAACAGGCAAAGGCTCAGGGGCAGCATTCCTCTTCGCTGTAATCGGAGTGATGGGAGTACTTGTGTGCATAGTTTTCTCAAGGATGAAAAACATGAGAAAGCTTGAATGAAAAAGAAAAGAATCAGTTGGGAAAGCAGTGAGCCTGCATGTATCTTCACACAGGCTCACCTGCTGCTAATTAAAGTGCATCATCAGCTGTATATGCACCGAGAGAGCCGGATGTATCTCCTGAGGTACTTGTAATCTACATATGACGCAAAGTGCTATGAATGTTGCAGGCATGGTTGAAAATAACAAATCAAACTCTCATAATCCTTGTATACATGCAACACTAGGATGAAATGCATCCAACACCTCTGGACAGAAGGATCACAGACATGACTGAAGACAAAACTCTTTATATTCTGCGTTATTATCTTCCGATGGAACCTTATGTTACGCCGGATATCACCAAACAGCGTTTTCGTGAACTGATGGATTTCTGTCACGAATGTGATGTTAAGGCGGTCATGTTCTATGTCGCCTTCCGTTCAGACTGGTATTACATGCCGGACAGTACTGAACATGCTTCTATATGGGCAGAGAACATGACCCCTTTTATCAGGGAAATGCGTAAGAATGGCATATCTTATCAGCTGAACTTCCAGAATCTCATTGGTGCAATCACAGGAGGAGCTGACTTCACGAAAGAGTACGGATGGGAGATGATGCGGGATCACAAGGGCATCACCAGTAAAGGCTGCGCCTGTTTTCTTGGTCCCAGATTCCGGGAAGATATGGGAAATCAGATACAAATTTGGGCTGCTACGGAGCCTGATGTAATCTGGCTGGATGACGATTTCCGTCTCCATAACCATGGTTCTCTCCAACATGGTGGATACCTGGACTGGTATTGCTATTGCGATGAACACATAAAACGTTTCAACGAAAGACATGGAACTTCTTACGATAGAGTCAGCCTGCTTTCTGCCATGCTTGCTTCTGGAAAACCAGATTCTGTGAGAGCCTTGTGGCTCGACTTTCAGGGGGAGATGATGGCAGAGACAGCAGCATGGGTATACAGTAAGGTCAGATCCGTATCACCGCATACGCGGATTGCACAGATGACTTCGCTTCCGGGCGTACATGCCGCAGAAGGACGCAACTGGGGCAGCTTCCTGAATGCACTCACAGGCGGAGAGGATAAAGCTCTGCTGAGGCCTCATTTCGGTCCTTATTCCGAAAACAGTCCTGTTGATTTTCTTAACTCATTTACTGTCGCTGAACAGACCCGTTCCCATATCAGTCAGCAATACGGCATTGCTGAATACTGTCCAGAAGTAGAGAACACAAGATTCACAGCCTGGTCTAAATCAGTTGCCGCAACACGATTCCAGCTCTATCTCTCGCTTCTTATAGGATGCAGGGGAATTACGCTGAGCCTGTTCGATCTTGAAGGCTCTCCCCTGGATGAAGAACCTGATTTTATCAGGTTGCTGAAGGAGGAAAAGCCTCGTCTTGACGCTCTTGCCAAATTGCACTTAGACACATGGAATCCCATTGGAGTAGCTCTCGTCACATCATGTAAGACGGCAAGGCAAATCGAACTGGAAGAAGCAGCGGAAAGTCCAGATGCCCTTTCATGCCAGAACCGGACATTCGACGAGATACTTATCCAGTGCGGAATTCCGGCACGTTACGTATCAACAGATGAAGCTCTTGATTCAGATGATCTCGTCGTTATCGATGGCGATACAGTATGTGCATTCTCTGATGAACAGCTTGAAGAGCTAATGAAACGCAATGTACTCCTTGATGGAGAAGCAGCACGTCGGATTGTTTCAAGGGGATTTGCTGATGATATCGGGATAACTGAAACAAGCAAGGGACAATGCATGACAAGTGCGGAGCTGTTCTCCGGAATTCACGAAGGAAAGAGAATGCCCTGCCGTCTGGCAGAATCCAGATGGATACACTTTTCCTGCAAAAAAGGAGCAGAAATCCTCAGCACTCTGATTCTTTGTACTGGTCAGAGAGTTCCTGGACTTGTGGGATTTCATAATCGTAAAGGCGGCCGTATCTTTTCCTATCCGACTTTCGGCTTAACTGAGCGTGGATTCTTTAATCACGTGCGGGCATCTTCATTGCGTTTGCTGGTCAGATACGCATCTCCTGCCGTGCCTCTTTTCTTCTGCAATCGTCCTGCTATCACCATTGCAAGAAAATCCGGCAGCAATCTACTCGTTGCATCAGCCCCCTTGTCTCCAGATGGAGCATGCAGTTTCACGGCTGAACTGCCAGTGAATATGAAGTGTACGGGAGCGAAGGTTTTCACAGCATCAGACTTTCTGCCACTTGATGAATCCCATATGCATATTCATGACAATTCTGTCGATATCAGCATAAGCCGTGGTCTGTATGAATGGCTGATAATCATTCTCAAACTGGAACCTGTCTCCCTATATGGAACGACTGAAAAGCAGACTTGAGAAGATCATCGAATGGTATCAAGCTGAATTCTAGTTTCATAATCAGGGATTACGATGGAGGAAAGAGGCGTCCACTGGCAAAACATGCTTCAATGACATAACATCCATCTCATCCTATTCAAGAGAGAACGAGCTTGTTGAGTCCGGTTATAGCAGGGATCATGAGGATCTTCCACAGATAAACCTTGGTCTCATTGTGGACAGTGGAAGTCATCTGCCTCTTCATTATCATGTACATGATGGAGACATTCATGATGTGACAACATTGAAACAGGTGCTGAAAGAAGGATTGCTTACAACATGAAGCATCTGGTCTTTGTGATGGATAAAGGCTTCTACAGCAGACAGAACATAGATGTGATGTATGCCTACGGCTATGGTTTCATCATTGCGACGCTCACTCCCTCATTGGCGAAGAATGCGATTGACGAAGTGAGGCCGTCAATAAGGCATCCGAAGAACATCATTCTCACAGACAACGGGGGAGCTGTATATGCCCAGACCTCCAAAAATGACCCAGCTCCGGATTTCATCTTATTTTGCAGACTCATCCATCATGCATGCCTTATATGCGGTTTCTCTCCGCAGGCCCGCGATTTTGCCTCCGGCTCCCTTCAGACCCTGCCTCGCAGCAACGCCTTGCTCTTGGCTAACGATTTTGAACTCTCATTCCGTGCTGTACTCGCGACGGACTTCCACCACCAAATCAATGCCCATGCAGGGCAAACAAAAAACAACTCCGGGCAGAGCCTAGAGTTGAAATTACGTGAGAGACGGGGCTCGAACCCATCTCCCTATTAATAGGGTTAAATAACTCTGCTACAAACATTTATATAACACAGCATGAGATATATTTCAATCCTAAGCAATGGGATTTCAATCTCGTGCAACGAGGTTGCATTTTCAATTGGTCAGCCCAAAGTAGTCTTTAGAACACCAGTTTCCAAGCCTCCGATCAAGGGCTGATACATTGCAGATTATGCAATCATCTTTCATTCGTGTGCATTGATATTTCGTTTGCAATTGTCAGGAGGAAAATCAAGGTTTTCCAAGGATGAAATGTACCCTCTCTGAGAAGTGAGAAGCATAGATAAACACCGAATATCTATGAGAAAGCAAGGTCGTTCTTGTGCATTAACGTTTCATTCTGCGCAATGGGGTTTATGATGTTTCAATTCTGTGCAACGGCATTTCATTTCGTTAGAGAGGGAGAGCATCAAAAGCTTATCCTATTTCTGATCAAAATATTGCTATCTTATTCGAGGTCGAACACCAATTCGAATAGGGGTAAGTATCTACAATCAGCGAAGGAAGCTATCGGAATTTTGTTAGACAATCATGTCGAGCTTTGCTAACATGAAGAAGACAGGACTCCCCGCACCTCTCACTTATGTGATGTGGCCCAGAGGGAGACATTTTTATTATGTGTCTACAGCCGTTATTTCACATATGAACGACTGAAGCAATGTTTGATTTGTCAGAGAGCATTTTAAGATAGTTCTTCCTGATATTCCTTTCCGTCTCAAAGAAAAGACGTTCTGCCTGTGACAACTCATGGTGTTCAAGCTTTAATTCAAGCAGACGTAATGAACAGACAAGATCAGCAACCTGGAACAATCTATAATCGGACGGATAGACTCTTTTGAATTCGACATTTTCGAGAAGTGCATTGAAAACTGATGATAGGAGCTTGCTCACTTCTATCTGTCCATTATCGTAATAAATCTTTACAATATCAAAACTTATAAAGAACTCATAATTCTCTCTTATAAACCTTGAGAGCAGCTTTGCCAGTCTTGATGTTGCTTCGAGAGGATCGCTGATATGCTTCTTCTCGATATAGATTGTCTTGCATGAGATATCAATCCTGCGAAAGAAAGTCATCAAGGTTTTCAGCAACTTCTGTCTGTTTAGAAGAGTATCCTTTCGATATTCCTGTTCATTTCTTATAATCGGGCCAGAATGCATACAGTGTTCTGGGTATCCAAGATTTGCAAGCTTTTCTTCCAGCTTAAGGATATCCTGGCTGATATCGATAGCCTGATTATGCAATACCAACGAAACAATGTAGTATGAAGAATGCTCAGCATAATCTCCGAAGTCACCTGATTCATCTACGAATATACTGAGTTCCTTCATTGCTTGCTCCTAAAGACAAAAAAATAGCGGGTGTCTCACCCGCCCTTGAGGGGGACCCGGGTCTTTCGACCAGCCCCTAACTGGTTTCCCAGCTATCTATAATATACTCGACTAACCAATTTCAGTCAATGAAACGATTTTAAGCTCCTTGTATTTTTCGATTTTACCACTAGGGGCTATTGACAAGTAGCAATCTTCTCTGTGAATTAAAAGGAGAGGAAGAATCAATGATGGACTCTGCTTTGAATGGTGTCGGAAGAGACTTCTCTGAATTTTACAAGGACTGGGGATATCCTCTTTTGGAGCATCGCATACAGCCTGCTTTAAGGTATCAGAGAAGAGCACCACTCCGCAAAAGGCTCCATAGCGGCCCGGTAGGTCTACATGGTGCCGATACTGTAGATCCCCTCTACCTTGGCCGGGTTGCAGCCCTCTAGGTTGCTGTGTTCCTTTATGTACGCTTCCCGTGCCGCCTGTTTTGCTTCGTGCTTGCTTTTGCCGAACCGTGCCAAGTTTGACAGCTGGTGTTGCAGGCCGCCAAAGATCCGTTTTGCCCTCCTTTTTAACTTCCAAGATTGGTGTGGCACTCTGCCGCCCTGGTGTCGATGTAACCTGATGTGGCTTGCGGTGAAGAACCCTGAATTCTGCTTTAATAACTATGGCATCTGAATAGAGAACAGCTTGTCAGCAGCCTCAGAGGGCAGGCATTCAAGCAGCTTTGCAAGGTATTCCCTCTGTGTTTTGCTCACCAGTCCTTTAAGCTCCTTTGCCTTTTTC
>CASDZV010000041.1 GCA_949285905.1 uncultured Spirochaetales bacterium
CCCTACCCAGGGTCGCTGGGGAAGTAAAGCCTGCTGAGAGGCCGACTGTGGACGACAAGGAGCAATCCCCTAAGAAGCAGTGCCCCGAGCTGAAAGAAGCAGGAAAAGTTTCAGCACTCGATGCTGGAAGCTCCATCTTCAAGACGGACGATACGTCCGGATAAGATGGAGAGCGTTCACCTACGCCTCTTCTATCGGAGGGACATTATTTCATTATCAGGATTATGGAAACAGAGAAATCGATGCTGTACTTGAACTTGACGACGGACGCTGGGGAGATTTCGAAATCAAACTGGGAGTGTCTCAGATTGACGCTGCAGCTGATACTTTGATTAAAACTGACAGGAAAATAAGGAATGACAATGCTGAGAATGCACCAGCTTTCCTTGCAGTAGTATCTGGGATGGTGAACGCTGCCTATAGAAGAAAAGACGGGGTATATGTCATGCCAATCACAGCGCTCAGACCTTAATCTCCTCTGATTTTCCTGTTTCTGCAGATTTATAGATAGCATCGATTATCTTCATAAGCACCCACCCGTCATATGCAGTTGCTTTGCATTCTGTCCCAGAAAGAAGGCAGTCCGCGAAATGAGATATCTCAGCATCAATTGATCCCTGATAATCAAAACCCGGAACTTCACTTTCCATATTGATATCCGAAAGACGGTGATCCTTCACGCCATTCATTTCAAAAACCGGATCAATTGACAAGCCTGCTTTATCACCAAGAAACTGTATCGTCTTTGAATTCTCTCGCACGTGAGCAGCATTCGAGAGGAACAAAGATACAGTTATATCGTCTTCAAATTTCACGATTGCGATAGCCATATCCTCAACATCAGGGATGCAATCAACATCTGACTGAGGCATCCATTTTGGGGGACCGCCTACTATATCGTGCAGATTCTGGACACATGGAAAACAGACGGCATATGCAGACAATGGCTTTTTCCCTCCCAGAAGGAACCTCACAAGATCCAGAGAATGCGAGCCGAAATCGATGACAGGACCACCCCCTGAAAACTTCCTGCTGACAAACCAGCTACCGGGCACACCAGCTCTTCTTATCGTCATAAGACGCACAAGAAGAATCTTTCCCAGCTCTCCACTGTCTATTATTCTCTTTGCTTCCTCATACCGTTTTGAGAAACGGGAAAGGAATCCATACATCAGAAGGATATCTTTTTCATTTGCCGCATTCATCATCTCCAAGGCTTCTGCAGAATCCATTGCAGGAGGTTTCTCACAGAACACATTGATTCCATGGCGTATAGCGGAAAGTACTACATCCTTATGTGAAGATGGAGGAGTGCTTACAACAACAGCATCGAGAGGAACTGTATCAAACAATTCCTCATAATCCGTAAACCCTGGTGCATTCCACTCTTCAGACCGCTTCTCAAGCTTGTTTCTGGTACGGCAGCATATGCCAGCTATCTCAAATCTGCCATCTTCCGCAATGCCATGATAAAGATGCTCCGCCATGGCACCAAGCCCTACAAAAGCGATTCTGAGTCTTTTTCCCATCAATCAGTACTCCTAACAAGATTCAATTTCCTGAACTGTACCATCATATCCTTTGAGATCAAAGCTTCTAGTCTTGCCTTTTCCCGGGATAATCTCAATATGTACCGGTTCTTTACCATGATTAACAGCAACAGCAATATAGCTCTCACCATTCTTCAGAAGCCTGACTACAGGAGATGATGGCAACTTGCTGTAAGGCTGGCTTCCTGTGATCTTTATCTGAGAAAGCTCATGATAGCCTGATGCAACTGCAAAGCTGGAAATGAAATCAACATTAGCAGGATTAATGCCATCGTGATAACCGATATACGAACCGATAAGGATGCTCCTGCCTTTCCCTTTCCTGAACTCTGTTATAGCATTTTCCCCATCCCTGAAGCGGCCAATAACAGAGACACTGTCAGAAACGATATCTGTAAGCTCTCTGTAGAACCATGCTGTGAGAACAAGATTTTCCGAGATAACGATATCAGTCTTTCCCCAGTCCTCGATACCCTGAACTTCCCGGTGGCGGACGCCGAAAAGCGCTTCAAGCTTCTTCTGGTCCTGCCGTAACAGCCCGTCTGTATGATAAAGCCCCGGGCAAGCCTCAGAAACAAGCGTTCCTCCCTGTTCGACAAAAACAGAAAGCATATCGATCTCTTCATCAGAAAGAACAATCGGCATTGGCAGATACAATACAGCAACATCACTATCAGCAAGCATTCTCACATCATCCTGATGGAAGAAACGCACAGGAATCGATGTTCTGTAAAGCATTTCATATGTACCGGCGATACTTCCTGAATACATCCACTCCCTTCTCTCTGAAGAAAACGCTAAAAGATCAGTGTCGCGCGAGACATAGATCGCATTAACAGATGGGACTATACCTGCGCTGTCAAGATCTGACCTGTTGAGTTCTCTGGCACAGCGCCCTGCCTCCAGACTCCGGGGAGTATTCTCACCTTCAAATCCTGTAAGACCGAATCCTGGAGACTCAACGCCGGCCGGTTCCGGAGCGTACTGCCAGTAAACAGATCCTTTTCCACCGGCTGCAACGGTATTGTAATTCCACACTCTCACATCATCCGGTGTCGGGACACAGCCACCGAGAAGCCCTGGTTTTCCTCCGCCTCCCTGCAGCTCAACCTGATAGAAAGGCTTCCCTTTCGAAGCAGCAGCAACCATCTCATTCGATATGAAATGATTGAACATATGCTCTTTACCCATCAGCCAGCGAGGGAAGCTTGAAAGTCCGAACATATCCACAACCGAAGACAGAAGGAATTCATCGCCAAGCTCATTTGCCAGTCCTCCTTCCATCTTGTTCCCAAGTATCCCGCTATAAGCCACATGTGTCTGGACAGGAATATCAGGGTTGCCTCTATGAACAGCGTCAACACGTATTCTCAGCCACCTCTGAAGTTCCTCAAGCCAGAATCTGCGCCAGTCAATCATATCTGCCCAGGTTCCGAACCTTCTCGGAGGATTCACTTCTTCCCAGGAGGAGTACTTCCTGTACCATGATTTCCCAAGCGCATCCAGTGTGACGTATTTCTTCCTGAGCCATTCACGGAATGCCACCACAGAGTGCTTGCAGTAACAAAGCATGTTGCTTCTGTAATCATACATTGGTTCAAGATGCGGCTCATTCCAGACATCGATTGCTATTATCTGAGGGAATGAACTGAAATGACGCGCGGCTGCTTCCAGAAACGTCTCCACATAAGTACAGAATTCCGGATCATGCATACACCGTCCAGGCCATCCGGCACTCGGGATATTCGCAGGCCCTCCATACTGTATGCGCTCTCCATCAGCAGTAGTATATAAACCTTCTTCATCCGTATCGGTCCAGAAAGGCGCACCTTCCGGAATGAGATTAAGAACAACGGAAAGCCCTCGTTTGCCAGACTCTGTTACAAGCTCATCCAGTTCTGAGAAATCAAAATGACCTTTCTCTGGCTCCACCCAGTTCCATACAACCCACAGCTTAATATAATTGAAGCCGAGCGATTGCATATTATCAAGATCACGCTGCCAGCAATCCCTTGAAGGAAAAGGCGGCCTGAAATACTGTGCTCCGTAATACATACTCACCCCTTTACTGCGCCAGCTGTCATTCCGCTGACAAGATATTTCTGAAGGAAGAATCCTATGATGATAATCGGCGCCATTGTTATAGTTGCAGCAGCACTGGATTTACCCCAGTCAACGGAAACAGCTCCTACATACCTTGCAATACCTACAGTAAGCGGGTACGTATTGAGGTTTGTCAGCTGTAAAGCAAACATAAGCTCATTCCAGGAACTCTGCATAACAAGAATCACAGCAGACGCTATTGCCGGTTTCAGCAACGGGAATATTATCTTCCCGAATATCGCGATTCTCGAACATCCGCTGAGACTTGCAGATTCTATCAGCTCATTTGGTATGTCACGCATGAAACCAACCATAAGCCAGGTCACAAAAGGAAGATTCAGACAGCAGTTTGTCAGTATCGGTGCGACATAAGTTCCTGTCAGATGAATCCTGTTCATCATGATGAAAAGAGGTATGAGAATCGCAATAGACGGAACCATCTTGCCAAGCAGCATCACATTTGAAATCCTCTGCCCTATTTTTGACTTGAAAAGCTTAAGCCCGTAAGCTGCAAGAGCACCAAGCATTATACAGAAGAATGTTGAGAAACATGAGATGATGATTGAATTCCTGAAGAATACTCCGAACCGGTCCAGCGTGAGAATCTTCTCATAATGCGTGAAGGTAGGATCGAAGATGAACTTCGGCGGCATCACTTTCATCTCAATTGTTTTCCGGAAGGAATTGCTGACAATAATGTAAATAGGAGTCACTGTCCATAAAACAAAGACAGCGAGCAGAAGAAAGAGAAAAATCCTGAAAGCAATCCTGCGTATCATGTATTTAGCACGAATAGTCACTGTCTCACTCCTTATTTCCTGCAATATTGTTGCGGACAAACGGTATTCCGAAGATCAGGAAGGAAAGAACCATTGTCATTATCGAAATGACCATTGCATAGTTCAGATTAGACTGTACAAAGGCCTGATTATATCCATATATGCTCAGCGATATTGTCGAATTACTCGGCCCACCGCCGGTAAGGGCATAGATGATATCAAAGATCTTGATAGTATCCACACCACTGATGACAAGAATTGTCATATATACATTTCTGAGCTGTGGAAGCGTAATGCGGAAAAACACATTAAACGCTCCTGCTCCATCTATTCTTGCGGCTTCATAATACTCGTCAGGTATTGATAACAAGCCAGCAGTAAGAACAATCACGACAAAGGGTGTCACCTGCCACCAGTGCGCGATAATAGTCGAAAGCAAAGCTGTTGATGGCATAGTGACCCCTGGAAAATTCTCAATCGAGAGTCCGAAAAGGCCCAGAAACCAATACAGGATGCCTCGAGGGTCATAGATGTATCTCCATATGAGGCCGACGATAACAGGGGAAACAAGGAGAGGCATCGTGACAACCGGACGGAAAATCGAGGAGAACAGGTGCGGAAGCTTCACAAGCAGAAGCGCGCATATTGTTCCAAGAAGAAGATCCCCTGCAGTTGCACCAAGTGCGAAACACACTGTATTGACAACTGCTTTCCGGCTTGTACCATCCTGGAAAAACCTTTTCCAGTTCTCAAATCCTGCAAAAGCTGTGGAACCGGTCATGCCGACTCCTGCTTCATAAAACGTCAGGATGAAACCGTAGACAAGAGGAACTATCATGATGAAAAGGATGATTACAAGAGTCGGTAGCATCAGAAGAAGAGGTAGTAAATCACCTTTTTCAAGAGACAATTCAAATGTTCTGTTTTTCATAATAGCCCTCCTGCCTGGTCTAAATCATATTTCAGTAGCTGAAATCCATAGTCTCGAGCTTAGCCTGGAGTTCCTGCATGATTTCTGCCGGATCCCTGTCTGTTGTCGCAATCTCTGAAAGTGCTGTCTGGAGCTCTGTCTTGTATGCTGCGAATGTTACAAGAGATGGCTCAGTCTTTCCGTTTGCAAGCTGTTCCATTGCAACAGGAATAAACGGTGCTTTCTCAAGAACTTCTGGATCATTGCTTATTGATTCGATTGCGCTGATCTGCTGGTCTGCGATTGTCTGTCTCTTCTCTACTTCCGGGCTTGCAAGCCATGCGGCGAGATCATAAGCAGCCTGAGGGTCTTTTGCATTGCTTGCGACACTCCATACCCAGAATGTATTTGTAGCTGCAGCAAGTCCGCTTGTTCCCGGCATCGGTGCATATCCCACAGTATCAACAATAAGAGATTTCTCAGGATCGTGATTCTGGTTGCAGAGTGCAGACATGACGATTGCAATCGGGGCATCCTTCATTCTGACGGCCTCACCGCATTCATCGTGGTGCCATGCAAGAGTTCCTTCGACAGCATATTTTCCAAGTTCATCGATGATTGTTGCCGCTCTGATAGCTTCCGGGCTATCCATAGCTGGCCTGCCGTTCTCATCGAAATAATCACCGCCTTCAGAGAAAAGAAGCTGTGAGAAGAGAGTGTCTCCACTGCCCTGCTTTTCAGGGAATGCGATTCCTGTTCCCTTTTCGTGGAAATGCTTAGCGACCGCAATAAGTTCATCTGCTGTTTCAGGAACTTCAAGTCCCTCTGCTTCGAATGCCGCTTTGTCATATACAAGAATCATTGTCTGGGCATATGTCGGGAAGCCATAGACATGTCCGTCAAATGTACATCCATCAAGAAGACCCTTGGAATAGATGGACATATCGAGTCCTGCCGCCTCAATATACTCATCAAGAGGAAGAATATAGCCAGCATCGACATATTCCTTCATCCAGAGACTGTTAACCCATACAACATCATAGTTTCCAGAGCCTGGTGTTGCCTGAAAAGACGTGAGCTGCTTTGCCTTAAGGTTGCCATAATCAACATCATCAATCGTAACATTAGCGTTTGGATAATCTGCAACAACCTGCTTCTGCAAATCTGCGTGAGGTCCTGCCCAGACTGACATGAGAAGGTTGCCCTTTCCATCAGCTGCTGCTGTCTCACCGGAGCCTCCAGCAAAAACCATGGAAACTGCCAGCATCATGACCATTGCGATAGTGATGAATCTTTTCATCTTTTTCCTCCTTTTATTCTGAAATCCGTTCAGGATCTGCAGACATTCTCAACTCCCCTCTTATGGAGTTCTTCCAGCCAGATACTGACATCCTCATTCGTGGCGCCAGTTACCGGCATGTTCTCATCAGGACTCTTTCCCAGCTCCTCTGTCTTTCCAATACCGAATGTATGGTATGGCATAATCTCAGCCTTCAGGATTCTGGGATGAGACTTCATTATCTCAGCTATTCCATCGAAATGATCCGGGGTGTCATTAACACCGGGAATCAGAGGCAACCTGAGAATTATATCTTTTCCTTTTGAGTAAACGTATTCAAAATTCTTCAGAATTGTTGAATTATTTACTCCGCAGAGAGCTTTATGTTTGTCAGGATCAGTCACCTTATAATCAAAAAGGAAAAGATCCATCAGCTCAGCTGCTTTTGCAATTGCCTCTTCTGACGCATATCCAGATGTCTCTATAGCTGTATGGACACCGGGAATCTGTTTCTTGAACTCTTCGATGAACTTTATATACAGCAGCGGTTCTCCTCCAGAGAATGTCACGCCTCCTGTTCTGCCTTCCCCTGTGCTTATGTCAAAATAGCGCAGATCATGGCTGACACGGCTGACAAGTTTCTCCACAGTGTATTCATCCCCTACAAGGGAAAGTGCATCATAACAGCATACGCGAAGGCACTCACCGCATCCGACACAGCGTTCCGGATGAACAACATGCACATACATGCCATCCTGTAGAACTGTCTCATGGACGCCGAAATGACAGACCTTGACACATTCCATACATCCCACACAGAGCCTTTTATGGAACATCAGTTCCCTCTGTCCTGTATGAGACTCCGGGTTATGGCACCACCGGCAGGAAAGAGGACAGCCTTTGAAGAAGATGACCGTCCTGATTCCCGGCCCGTCATTAAGGGAGAAAGACTGCACATCAAAGATAGGAGCTGTCATATCAGTAGCTTGTCCTGTCATAGATTTCCTGCTGTACATCCTTCTTGAGTTCTACAAAGCGCGCACTGAGACCTCCGATGCGGACAATAAGATCCTTATAATCCTCCGGATGCTGCATCGCGTTATACAGATCATCTTTGCCGACAACAGTGATCATCGACTGTGCGCCACCGCGGTTGAAATAATCCAGAAGAAGATACTGGACCTTGCCATCTGCATCATTCCAGGTTTCCTTTGTAAACCTCATGTTCTGGACCATTCCTGCCATATTCGCATGGGACGGTTTCACAATTGAATTAAGCATTGCTGTCAATCCGTTCTTGTCTGTACCTGATGACGGATTATTCGCATTAGCCATCGGGGTACCGGACTTGCGGCCATCAGGAGACGCGCCTACCCAGCGTGCAAGTGTCGTATTCTGCGCATTGTTGATATTCACGCACAGATAACTCTTGAGTCCGACCTTAGGAGCCTGCTCACGGACTTTCTGACAGAGATAGTTATGAAGATTGACAAGTATGGAATCCACATATGGAAGATCATTTCCATATTTCGGGGCATCCATCATCATTTTCCGTTCTTTCTCATACCCGAAGAAATTGGCATCGAGTGCAGCAATCATCGTCGAAGCAGACATGCTCTTCTCTTCAAACACAAGCTTCTTTATAGCTGCAAGGCTGTTCGCGACATTGACGTTGCCATAAAGCTCAAGCGTTCCTGCAAGATACTCGCAACCACCATTGAAAATACCCTTTCCGCGCTCAATACAGCCATCATAGAGCATCGTGACCATCATAAACGGATGCATGCTTCCGATTGAATCATAGATATATCTTTCATACTTAGCCTGTGTCTCGATGAAGCGATCAAGGTGTTTTTTGTAATTATCTACGAACTCATCATACGAAGAGCACTCATCCAGCCTCTTGGATCTGAACGAGAGATATGTATCGGAAACAGGATCGTATCCACCATGAATCGCAAGCTCCAGAATTTTGAGTGTTCCAAGCGATCCGTTAGGAGATCCGAAACTGTAATGATCGAATTCAATCTCTCCGCATCCAAGCGGCATATATGTCTCTGCCCGTTCCCTATCAACGCCGAACGCATTCATGACGGAAGGCACCAGGACATCGTCATTGTAAAGCAGCGGGAATGTCCTTCCTTCTCCGATACATCGCATAGCGGCATCCCAGACATTCTTCGGCGTATCCTTGTTGAATCTGAGAGTGAACTGCGGAAGAATCTCCTTGACTGTACGGCATGCCTCGCAGGCAACGAGACAGAAGCGGTCAGCATTTTCGGGATTCCTTCTGCCATAACCTCCGACAATCACGCGGCCATCAGTCTCGTCATCAAGACTGTCGATGAGATAGAAATATGTCTGGACCATCTTCAGAGCTTCCTGCTCTGTTATGATTCCATTATCGATGTCATGGACATAAAGATCCCCGATATAGACATCCATGCGGCCAAACTCAACGAGAGGGCACATAAGCCCATAGAGCCAGCAGAGCTGCAATCCCTCAAGCATGCTTTCAGGTGCATGCTCCTGGATTCCTGCAAGTGCCGCAGCAAGGGAGAGCATCTCCTTCTTTCTCTCAGGAGATGCTGCGCTCTCAGCTTTCTCTGATGCTTCTTTCTGGTAAAATGCGCAGCAGTCACGGAGAACCTGCAAAGCACCGAGCATGCATTCATAGATGACAGGATCCTTTCCTCTTTCGGTGGCCGTGCTGAGCGCATTGCGCACTTCATCTTCCAGTCCTCCGATACCTATATGAACAAGCTTGTCGAAATCAATGTAAGCACCAGCCATGCGGATAATAGGGGATGCTGCAACCGCTTGAGTTTCCCATCTGTCTTCAGGAATGACTTCAGATATTTCCTTCGGTGTGTTCCTGAACACGCGGCCATAAGTGTTACGGGACTTCCAGAATGTGAGAAGATCGTGAAGATCCTCCCTGTATTTTGCATTGCCTTCCCCTCTTTCAAGCGCAACTGTCACTCTTGGCTCATCAATGTAATACCCTGTACCACCTGTCTGCCCCTGGATACCATATCCGACCAGACCGAACTGGATGCGTCCTGCCAGAACATCATTGTCCTCAATCGGCATCAGGACTGCTGGATACTGTGCCTTCAGACATGCCAGCTCTATCTGGGCAGGATGCGAGAATTTCCTGACAGCCTTGCGGTATGCGGCTGTGAATGCTATCTCAAAACTGAGATCCGGACGCGGATTCTTTACTTTCCAGTTATTCATATCGACCCTCTCCTTACCGGGTATCAGCCACAGTATAAGAGCCGAAATTATAGCCTTCTTGTCCTTTATTATCAGAATTATTGCAATATTTTGATATTTTGCCTTATCAAATTATCATGATAAAATAATAGCATGAACATCGTTAAGTTATATGCAATGCCATTTATGGAAGCCGGAAACTCTTATGCAACGTATATATCTGACAAAGAACAGCTGAAAGTCTGCCACAACCATGACTACTATGAGATATTCCTTGTCGACCAGGGATACGCGACACACCACGTCAATGGAAAGGAAGAGGATATCTCAACCGGGATGCTGTTTTTCGTGAGGCCGGATGACGTTCATTACTATGATAATGCATCAGACAATTTCAGGATTATCAACATGCTTGTTCCAGAGGATAATATCGATGCCCTGATGAATTATTTTGATGATGAGAGCCTCTGGAATAAACTGCTCAAACCGGAAACTCCTTTCTCCATCAGCCTCGACTATGCGGATCTGACTGCACTGATCAGGGACCTTCAACAGCTGGTATTATCCAAGAGAATAATGAAAAACAAATCAAATGCTGGATACAAGAGGATTCTTTTCAGGATAATAACCGATTATTTCGGGAACACAGGACTGCATGAAGCATCTGCCACCATACCTCAATGGCTGAGCTGGCTTCTCCTGGAGATGGCGAAGAAGGAAAACTTCTCCCGTGGACTAAGTGTCATGTACAAGCTTTCAGGAAAAACTCCGGAGCATCTGTCCAGGGCCTGCAGGAAATACCTTGGAAAGACTCCTACAGAGATAATCAACGGGCTCAGACTTGAAGCAGCTGCACGCGAGCTGATAACCACCAACAACAGCATGATGGACATCGCGGCTGATTGCGGATTCGAATCAATCAGCTATTTCTGCAGAAGATTCAAGGAATATTATGGAAAAACGCCAAAAGAATACAGGAAGACAGAAACAGCCGATTCATCATCATTCTATTTCCTGGGATCGCTGGCACTGAAGACAGAACTCCCGGATTCAATTCCGCTGGACATAGGGAAGAAGAAGCTTATTCACTGACTTGTTGTCTCCCGCAGAACAAGTGCAGGTGCAATTACCGCATTCTCTGTGTATCCTGGATTCAGCAGGGTTTTCTCAAGTATTGACGAGCATGCTTCGGAAAGCTCGAAAAGTTTTGTATCGATGCTTGACAGACGAGGGTTTGCAAGTGTTGAGAAAGGAGAATTATCAGTCCCGATTATCGCAATATCCTCAGGGATTTTCTTACCATCATCCAGAATTCTCCTTGAAGCACCGACTGCAAGCAAGTCTGTTGCATAAATTATGGCATCGGCTTCTGGATGCTCTGCAAGTGCCATTTCTGTGACATCTGCACTGTTCTTCGCAGTACCATCTGTATTATAAAGTATTTCATCAAGCTGCAGTTCTGCTGCCGCATTGCTGTACCCTGCAGCTTTTTTCCTGTTCGATGGAGTGTCTGCACCATTGATATATACAATATGCTTCCGGCCCGTACTATAAAGATACTTAACAGCCTCTGCAGTCCCTTCATCCTCTGCAGAAACAACAGAAGAGACATTAGGCAGATTGAAAATGCCATTCTGGAAGATAATTGGCGTAGAAGGCATATAATCTGTGATCGCGTTCATAACACAGCGGTTCTGGAACACGGATCCGATAAGCACAACAGCATCAACCCGGCGCGAGGATAAGATACGTACACACTCTGCCATACTCTCATCACTATCGCCCGCATTGAGTATGAGCGAGCAGTATCCCTTCTTCATGAAATGCCGCTCAATCATGTATGCCCCTTCTGTATGGTGCTGATTCCTGATATCAGAAACCAGGATACCGATCATGCGGTTTGTCTGGTTAACAAGACCCCTCGCAGCTTCACTGACAGAGAAATTATATACTTTCAGGATACTCTCAATCTTCTCACGTGTAGACTTTTTGATACCAGGTCGGTTGTTTATCACACGGCTTACAGTACTGGCCGAGACTCCAGCCTCTTTTGCGATATCATAGATGGTCATCCGGCTTCCTTCCCTCCAGTGCGTGAACAAGAGACACTGCCATCTCATGATAAGGAACAGGTATTCCTATCTCATGTGCCTTGCTTACAACTGCACCGCTTATTGTATCGACTTCCGTCTTTCTTCCATTCTTTATATCCATCATAATGGATGTATAGCCACCCTTATTAGCAGCACTTGTCGTTCTGACTTTCTCTGCAACATTCTCTTCCTGAAACGAGAGCCCCATCGCATTGGCAACCCGTACAGCTTCGCTTATGAGCTTCCGGCAGACTGAGAAAGCATGTTCATCTTCTGAGACATAGGACATATCACACTGCAGAATCGCTGTAAGAACAGAAAGGGATGTATTTGTCATGAGCTTGTCCCAGACAAGGCTCTGTATGTTTTTATGAATCCTCACATCAAAACCGGAGGCATCAAAGGTTTCCTTAATCAGGTCAAGCATCGGAATATGAGAGCCGTCAAGCATCCCTATATTCGTTTTTCCATTGCCTCCATGATGGACTTTTCCCATTTCCAGAACAGCACCGTTGTCCTCGGTCGTCCCTATGATAATATGCCTATCATCGGCAAATTGTGAGAGAATCTTCTCATGCCCTGCGCCATTTTGCAGTGTCATGAGATAAGTATTATTGCCTATTGCCTGTTTTACATTTGAAAGAGCAGCTGTTGAGTACATAGCCTTAGTGAAGAGAATTACAAGATCAGCTTCTCTTGTGGCATCAGCCTTCAGTGCAGCAGATGGATGGAATATCCGCTCTGTTCCATTCTCCTCAAGTGTGATACCACAGCTGTTGATCCTATCAACAAGAGAACTATTGGTATCTACAAGCAGCACATTGTTATGCTGGCTCAGGCGGGCGCCATAGATGGACCCCATCGCTCCCGCACCGACAACGATTATGTTCATATAAGCCTCTGGAACCGGCCATCCGCTGTTTACAGTGTCAGAAAAAACAATAAGTCATACAAAGTACAGAGCAAGACTCAGTTTTTCGTTTGTGTGTGTTCTGACTATCCGGGATATTTCATCAGTGAAACACCATAAACAGCGAAAGCCGAAAGCTGGCATCCCAAACCAGATTGTCAATTACTTGTCAAAACCTGGAAGCCCCTCAATTGCATATGCTCTGACAGGACACGAATCAAGTCCGTATATCGGGAGCGGAGCATAGCTCATGAAGAAGACATCCTTCTCAAGCTTATCGAGATTCTTCAGAACTTCAAGGAAAACAATATTCTCCGCAAGAAGGATATCATGGAACGGCTTAACATCCTCATTGCAATTCTCAATTGAGACACCATCGCCGAATCCGATGCACTTTGCCTTATGTTCCTTGAACCACTCTGCTGTCTCGCCGTTGACGAAAAGCCTCTTATCCTCTGCAGTGTTTGTCTTCTCTGTAAACGGAGGAAGCTTATACGGACTGTCGATAATCACAATAGTGTCATCCTGCATCAGCGGCAGGCAGTACTTATCAAGCATCTCCTTCGTTATATGCTCATTCGGTTTCGCATCTGGAATGGTCACATAGATGGCACGGCCAAAGAAAGCAGTAAGAGGGAGATCGGCAACACTTGGCCAGTTGTCATCATGATGATAAGGACACTCACAATGTGTTCCAAGGTGGCTTGTAAGATCCATTATCGTGTGAAAATCTGGAATTGGTCCACCGGTATTGAAGCGATAAAGATGGCATCTTCTTGTCTCTGTCTTCGGATCAAGAGGCTTTGTCAGATCAACGACCCTGAGATTTCCCATTTTGTAAACACAGTCCATGTTCTTCTCCTTATTTTATCCGTATCTGGGTATATTCTTCTGTTTCCTGTCACATGTTATAACGGCCGTTGTGAATTGTAAAGAATTTTTTCGAAATCGATTGCAAAATTCATTATCCGTCGATTTCTGTGGTTTCAGGCTATCGTTTAGAGACTACAGTGCCATCTGCTTTGCAAATACAGGATGCAGGCACAAAGCCCCTGACAGACGAAAGAGGATAGACAGATGCATCGGGGAATATGACACTCCCGGGATTTAGAACAGTGTTGCATCCTATCTCCGCTCTGTCGCCGATGAATGCGCCGACTTTCATGCGTCCCGTGAAGACATCCCCCTCAGGAAGATGCATGACAACAGCCTTCCTGTCAGAGCGTACATTCGATGTAATGGCGCCTGCTCCCATGTGGGCTTTATAACCAAGTATGCTGTCTCCGACATAGTTGAAATGAGGGACCTCCGCCTCATCAGAGATAATTGCATTTTTAACTTCAACAGAGTTTCCTATCACTGCATACTTCCCGATCACTGCGTTTCCTCTGATGAATGCGCCATGACGGATTTCTGTCCCCTCCCCGATAATACACGGAGCATTAATCAGCGCTGTGGGGGCGATGACGGCATCATCCCCTACCCAGATATTCTCCGCAATCTCTCTAAGCCCATCCTTCGGACAGGAGAGGATGAAACTATGAATACTGGAAAGCGCATCAAAGAGATGTGGATACTGAGACAGGAAAGACCATGCAATAGAATGGCCAGGAGAGAAAAGAGATTCAAATAGAGACACAGCAATCCACCAGGCTCTGAAGCTTTTCAGCTATCATTCTTGCGACCATCTCAGCGCCCTCCGGCCTGAGATGAGTGTTATCATCATCACCGTTCGGGTAATTATCATAGAGATTTCTGTCGAAATTCATGAAGAAAACCCGTGAAGCCTCTTCTCCGGCTGAGGCTATCATGACCATTGTTGGGATTGTCATGTCGATACATGGAACGCCCGCAGTCTCTGCAGCTGCTTTCATTGCTGCTGGCCAGTCTCCATGAGTATCTGTCAGAATGCTGTTCTGGAAGTTCCTTCTGGCAATGGATGTGATGAAAACAGGATGTGCTCCCATCTCCTTCAAACGGCCGGACATATAGACAAGATTGACAATATACTCATGCCAGGCTCTTGCGCCTCGTTCTTTGTCATCAAGCTTCTCATCGTTATGCCCGAACTGGATGAGAACGATATCACCAGACTCAACGCACCCCAGCACATCGTCGAAATGGCCTTTTGAAATATAATCCTTTGTAGAGCGTCCATTGATAGCACGGTTATCCAGCTTCCAGCCTGGTTTCAGATACTTACCGAAAGCTTCACCCCATCCCGTCTCAGGGCGTGCAGAATCTTCTTTCATGGCTGCTGTTGAATCGCCAAGGATATAAACTGTATTCATCCCACTCTCCCATCAAAAAACCCGGAACCAGAAGGCAATGCCTCAAAGCTCCGGGATAATGAATCAGTTTTGCGCTCAGGCCGTTGCCTTGAGAATGAAATCTATCACAAACAGAACAGATGCCACAGCGATAATAGGATGGATTTCCTTCGCTTCCTTTGTGAAGATCTTTGTAAGACAGTACATGATAAAGCCTGCTGCAATACCGTTTGTAATACCATATGTGAAGCTCATCACAGCAACTGTGAAGAATGCAGGTACTGCATCTTTGAGGCTTCTCCAGTTGATTTCCGCAAATGGCTCAACCATCAGGATACCGACAACGATGAGTGCTGGAGATGTTGCTGCAGATGGAACCATTCCGATAAGCCCGGAGAATGGCAGACAGATAAGGAACATAATTGCAGTCACAAGGCTGGTAAGACCTGTACGGCCGCCTGCTGCGATACCTGCAGAACTCTCGACAAATGTCGTCGCATTACTTGTTCCGAAGAGAGCTCCAACACTGGTTGCGAAGCTGTCTGCGACAAGAGCCTTGTCGAGGCGGCTCTTGAAACCAGACCCTTCCAGAGCTTTCTCATCTTCTTCATCAAAGATATGGCTCTTGCGGCCTGTACCAATGAACGTTCCGATGGAATCAAAGGTATCAGAAAGACACATTGAGAAGATTGTAACGATTACAAATGGAATCTTGGAAGCATCAGCAAAGAGGGATCCGAAACCAGGATTGCCGAAGAAGCTGAAAGCTACTTCCCTGAAACCCTGCATCGTCTCACTTCCAGAGAAGATTGTCTCTGGCAGCTGAGTGACACCAAGAGGAATTCCGATGATTGTCGTTGCGATAATACCGATAAGCATTGCACCCTTGACCTGCATCACCATCAGGATAACGATGATAAGAAGACCAATTACTGCAAGAACAAGGTGTGGTGCATTGAATGGCTGCATACCTGGGGTAACACTTGGATAAGCACCTGTGAAGGAGATAAGGCCAGCATTATTCATTCCAAGGTACGCGATAAAAAGACCTATACCTCCACCAATTGCATTCTGAAGGCCTTCCGGAATGGATTTGACAATGGACTTTCTGAGCTTTGTGACTGTGATGACGATATTTATCAAACCACAGATGAAGACCATTGCAAGAGCTTCCTGCCATACAAAACCGCCTGCAAGACAGATTGTGTACGTGAAAAGAGCATTAAGACCCATACCAGGGGCTACTGCATACGGAACATTAGCGACCAGTGCCATGATAAGCGTTCCGACAGCTGCTGCAAGACAAGTTGCTACAAATACACCGTGCCAGCTCATGCCGGTCTCGGCCAACATATTCGGATTGACGAAAATTATGTAGGCCATTGTAAAGAACGTGGTAAGACCAGCTACGATTTCGGTCTTCACATTAGAGTTCTTTTCAGCGAGACAAAAGAAATCCTTCATATCTCCTCCTTTAATAGAAGTAAAGACGTGGACAGGCCCTGAAGTAAACATCCGCATCCACAGTAACCACTTTCAGTATAAATGTAGATTTTTTTGTATGCAAATCTTTTTGATACTGCAGTCATTATTTAACGAAAACAATTTACAGATTCAAAAGATTTAACATTAAAAACTGAAGAATAACTAAAAATAATCCAAACAAATAAAGGCAATCACAATTCAGGGCATAAAACAAAACCGAAGACATCGTGCTTTTTCAAAATCAAATACACATGTGCCGCATAATTAAACACAAAGCAGGACCGGAGTCCTGCTCTGCATGATAGGCGATGAAATACAACTCATTCAATGCCCTGTTTCACAATTTCTGCAAGGAATTCCCTGAAGCTGACAGAAACAGATTCATCGTCCTGTGTGAAGATGAGAGTTCCTGTGGTTGTATCAGCCTTACTAGCAGCTTCTATGTCAATCACATCGCCAGAAGGCAAGGTTGCTGTATAAGAAAGACCATTATTACCAAGAGCCCAAACAATAGTAATTATATCTTCCAGCTTAAGACTTATTCCGTCTTCCTCTGTCGCAATTTTAATCGAAGAAACCGTGCCATCTGCATCAGTAAGAGTTGCTATGAGGTCAGAAATCTCCAATTTGATGGACGAGACTTTGAAAGTGACAGGGAACAAAGCACCACCTTGTGTCTCTGGTGGCTCCTCACATATTCCTCGGAACGTTGCATTTCCAGAGTATCTGACAGAGCCAGCATAATTACTTCCAGCTGAATTGATCTTGTATTCATCGAATTCTATTGGGAATGAAACATCAGCTTCCATAGACACTGGAGGTATTTCTGTTTTAGATATCTTCAGCTCCAGTTCGACATCCGTTGCATTAAGGTTTTTAAATGCCTCTTCCAGCTTCTCAAAGAAATAATCATCGGAAAATCCTGCGACAAAAGGCTTAGCAAGATTCACAGCCTTCTCCGCTACTGTTTCTGGTACAGGTTCTGGTTCCGGGTCTGGTTCAGGCTCTGGATCCGGGTCCGGTTTGGGATCTGGTATTTCCGGTGATCCCTGGTCTGGGCTGACAGCACCCGATGGGGGCAACTGAACAGGAGTCTGGTTCGTGCAGGAAGTAATTACAAGGAGTATAGACAGAGCTAACAAAAATATCTTCTTCATTTCAACCTCCGAAGAATAGTCAGCTTCAGTATACCCCCCCCCAGCAATTGTCAAGGATTTTCTTATTATTTGACGAAAAAGGGCTGCCCAACGACAGCCCTTTGCATTAATAATTGTGTATTCTCAGCGCTGTACACGCCCGGATCCATCACCTTCAGCAAGTGCCTTGACCTCGGAAAGACGAGTAAGGTTGAAGTCTCCGCTGATTGAATGCTTGAGGCAGGATGAAGCAACTGCGAAGTTGATTGCATACTGCTCATCTTCGAAGTGTGAAAGTGCATAGATGATACCAGCTGCGAAGGAATCTCCACCACCGACTCTGTCAACGATATCTGTGATCTCATAGTGCCTTGAGAGGTAGAATCCTGTCTTGCCGGAGAGAGCTGCTGACCATCCATTGTGATCTGCGCTCTTTGACTCACGCAGAGTGATAGCAACAACAGATACGTTAGGGAACTGCTCCTTGACCTTTGCTGCAAGCTCTTCATATACCTTTGTATCAAGCTCGCCCTTTGTAACATCGCTGTCTGCTTCGATGCCGAGACACTTCTGGATATCTTCCTCATTTGCGATAACGACATCTGCATACTTAACAAGCTCTCTCATAACTTCTGGTGCCTTCTTGCCATAGTTCCAGAGCTTCTTGCGGTAGTTGAGGTCGATGGAAACTGTTGCACCAGCATTCTTTGCAGCCTTCATTGCTTCGAGAGCACAGTCTGCAGCACCCTGGCTGATAGCCGGAGTGATACCTGTTGTATGGAACCAGTCTGCGCCCTTCATGATTGTTTCAAAGTCAAAATCTGCCGGCTTTGCTTCTGCTACAGCAGAACCGCTGCGGTCATAAACAACGAGAGAAGGTCTCTGATTTGCGCCTGTCTCAAGGAAATAAATTCCAAGTCTGCCGCCCTTTACCTTGTTGATAGCTGAAGTATCTACACCATACTTCATCAGTTCGCGCTCTGCAGCTTCACCAACAGCATTGTCTGGAAGTGCTGTGACAAACTGTGCCTTCTCTCCGAAAATAGAAAGAGAAACAGCAACATTAGCCTCTCCGCCACCAAATGTGGCCTCAAGGGATGGTGTCTGGAAAAGACGATACAGCTCCTGGCTTCTAAGGCGGAGCATGATTTCACCGAAAGTAACATATTTCTTGGACATCAGAAACCTCCTATCCGATAATGTTCTCATAGGTTATTATTAATTGGATGTTGTCATTCTATATTTAGATTAAAGAGCGGTCAAGTTTGACAATGAAACAATGTTCCATTTCAAACAGCTGTGTGATACAATCTCACAGCAGATAGGCTGACTGGAAAAGGAGAGCAAAAATGACAAAAGAAGAGATTTTTACCGCGTTTCATGATATCGGTCTTGTGCCGGTAGTCAAAATTGATGATGCCGAGAAGGCAGTACCTCTCGCAAAGGCCCTTATCGATGGCGGTATTCCATGTGCAGAAATCACATTCCGCACAGATGCTGCAGAAGAGGCAATCAAGAAGGTTACAAAAGCATATCCAGAGATGCTTGTTGGCGCAGGAACTGTCATCAATCCGAAGCTTGCTGAGAAAGCAGTTGCAGCTGGTGCAAAGTTCATCGTTTCTGCTGGTTTCAACAGAGAGACTGTTGAGTGGTGTCTGTCACATAATATCCCGGTAGTACCTGGTGTCTGCACTCCTTCCGAAATCGAACTGGGACTTTCAATGGGACTGGATGTTCTCAAGTTCTTCCCTGCTGAAGCTTCTGGCGGCGTTGGCATGCTTAAGAATTTCGCAGGTCCGTTTGCACAGGTGAAGTTCATGACAACAGGTGGCATCAACATCAACAACCTCCAGGACTATGCAAAGACATCCAATGTTCTCGCAATCGGTGGATCCTGGATGGTCAATGCAGACCTCATCAATAACGAGAAGTGGGATGAGATTACAGCCCTCTGTGAAGATGCAAGACTTAAGCTTCAGGGCTTCAAGCTCGTGCATGTTGGTATCAACCTTGCTGATGAAGCAGCAGCCGCAGGGGCAGCTGAGGAGTTCGCAAAGTTCGGAATGGCTATCAACAATGGCAACTCATCCATCTTCATGGACAAGGAAATCGAGCTGATGAAGAAGCCAGGTCTTGGAAAGAATGGCCATCTCGCTGTCAGATGCAACGATATCGAGAGAGCAATCTACTTCCTCAAGGACAAGGGATTCACAGTCAACGAGGAGACAGTAAAGCGCGATGCAAAAGGCAAGATCAAGGTCTGCTATCTCAACGAAGAGGTAGGTGGCTTTGCAGTTCATCTTGTGAAATAAGCTTTACATTGTGATAAGGAGGGCTGTAAATGAGGAGAACTCTTGCACAGCCCTTTTTCATTTGATAGCAAAAGGATTTCTCTTGATTATTTGATACCGGGGGGGGTAGAATAAACACAAAGGAGCCCCGGATGAGAAAATTATTTTTACTTCTTCTTTCAATCGTTGTATGTTTCTTCCTGTCTTCTTGCAGGAATGTTATAGTCAGTGATTTGCCAGCTATTGATAAACCTGTAGTACCAGAGAAACCTTCTGTGTCGGTATGGGATGGATCTCTTGCAGATACTGAAGAGCTAGTAGCAAAAATACAGAATTCAGACACTATTTCAATTAACAGCGCAGCAGAATTAGCGGCTCTTGCTGATATTGTTAATGGGACAGCTCAGAACTTGCCAGAAGGATTCAGTACGAAGTTAACAGGGAAAACAATTATTCTGGAAACCGATATTGACCTCGCAGAACTTCCTTGGACGACTATTGGACGTAATACGAAATCGATGATGGGGCAGAAAAATGGCAATCCGTTCGAAGGGGTTTTTGATGGAAATCATCATACGATAAAGGGACTTAACGTCACAGCAGAAAAGCATGCAGGTCTTTTCGGATATGTTCATAATGCTTCGTTCAGAAATATTACAGTGGAAGGAACATCAACAGGAACTTCCAGCACAGCGAATGGCCTTCTTATCGGTACTGCATACTATGATATGGTGGCAGGAGAATATGCAATTGAGAACATCATGGTCAATGGCAAGGTCTCAGGAGAGGCTGCAGGTGGTGCTATCGGACTGCTATATGTAAATCCTCCGAATAGCGGAGCAATTACAGTTAATATTTCTGAAATTACTATTGATGGTGAAATTTCTTCCCCAATAAGAGCCGGTGGCCTCGTTGAACGCATTGATATTAATAAAGAATCCGGAACCGTAAATATATCCGACATTGAATCCAATGCAACTATTACCGTAACTGGAGGATCTTACGGGAATACTGTTTCTGCTGGTGGTATTATCTGCCGAATAAACAGCTCTGGTACCATCAATATTGGAAACGATAGTGAAAATGGCACCGCCAATATAGTGAATGGCGGAGATGTTTCCATTACATCAACAGATAAAGAAGCATTTGTTGGTGGAATTATTGGTGATATACAAACTGAAAAGAATACAATAATTACCAATGTCGAAAACAATGGTGTTATTTCCTCATCATGCCAGGCTATTGCTGGAGGTATTGTTGGAAGAGTAGCAGAAGGAATCCTTGTCATTTCGAAAGCAATTAACGCAGGTGCCGTAACAGCTCTTGATAATTACATTGGGGGGATAGCAGGTGGAGCTTTCGATATAAATCTTACTATTTCTGATTCAGAAAACAACGCTGCTATAAAAGGAATTCTTTCTGCAGACGCTTCTCGCTCCATGTATGTAGGAGGTATTCTTGGATTCGGGTTTGAAGTCAATTCTGAGACAATCCTTACAATGGCTGATGTAGTAAATACAGGAAAAATTTCATCAGACAATCAGTCAGATACACAAGATGCTTATGTTGGTGGTATTGCAGGAGGAATCCTCAATGTTTCCGGTTCTCTTTCGGATTGGGAATCAATCAATGCGGAGAAACCGATTGGCAGCAATAGTAATTCAGAGGACTTTACTATCTCTCCAATTCCGTAAACAAGAGATTTTGTACTAATACAAAGGGGTTGTCAAAAAGTCCTGCTTTGAAACAACCCCTCCACAAAATGGTTTAACTAAGAAGGTTTTACACCATTCCTAGATTATCAGAAGAAAGATTCTACACCTTTCCTAGATTTTCTCGAGTTTTACACCGTCTTCGATAATAATTGCAGGTTCATCTGATACAACTTTAAGGCTATCAATGGTCACTTCTGCATTGCGGATTCTGAAGCCACGGGAAGGTGGATCAGGGAGACCAAGGTACATATCGCTTTCGCTGATTGGTTTATCTGCATTATCACTGACAGCAAATGTGGAATTTCTTATGACAAGATTTCCTATAGGACTCTCGGGAAGACCGACAGCCATTCCAGCTGAGGCTCTGGATCCTTCTGCATGGCAGTTATCAATTGTGATATTGAAAAGTTCAGGAGTTCCATCATTCACATCCTGTGCATCCAGAGAGAAAAGAGACATATCTGTGGTTCCGCATCTGTAATACATATTGATGACAAAAGGACAGAGATTGTCTTTCATTCTTATATTCCTGAACGACACATCGTGAATCAGACCACCTCTTGTACGCCGCGATTTGATTCTTATGCCGCGATCAGTTCCGTCGAAAAAGCAGTCCTCTGCCAGCAGATCTGCAATTTCTGCCGCTGTCTCAGAGCCGATGACAGCGCCCCCATGTGCAGAGCGCACTGTGCATCCTTTGATATGAACATGCTTTGTAGGAACATTATCCTTGATACCATCAGGCCCCGAACCGGACTTGAGAGCAATGCCATCATCCCCTACGTCGACGACAGAATCATAGACATTCACAAATGATGATGATTCGATATCAATACCATCTGTGTTCGGTGCAAGGTATGGATTCTTGATATAAATACCCTTGATAGTAATATGTTCTGAAAAAAGCGGATGAATCGTCCAGAATGGTGAATTTGTCAGTGTAACACCTTCAATTGTGATATTCCGGCTGCTCCGTATCTGGAGAAGAGGTGGCCTCATGAACTGGTAATCCCTTCCTCCGCCCCCTCCTGGCTGGTCTCTGTAATCAGGATTAAGAGACGCAAAGTACTTCTCCAGCTCTGTCTGGGGTTCCTTTATGCCCTTCGCTCTGCGGTCATTGACCACATTCCACCACGGCTCCCCGCTCCCATCAATTGTACCTTCGCCCTCAATTGTCACATCCTCTGCCTCATTAATGAACAAGCATGGATGCATCGCCCAGCATTTCACACCTTCCCAGCGTGTATAGACAGGTTTGTAAATCGTGAAATCAGGGATAAAACGGAGGACTGCACCTTTTTCCAGGACAAGGGTGGAATGAGAAGGCATCTCAACAGGACCTGATAAATAAACACCCTCGGTAAGTACTACCCTCTTCTCTTCGCCAAGTGCCTTCATAAGCGCACAGCTTATGTCTCTTCCATCAGGTACTATTCCATAAGAAACGAGAATATCCATCATCTCCTCCTTTACTTCATTCCATTCACCGCATATTCTTTCAATATGCCAAGAATAGGATACAGAGCCCATGATTTCGGCTCATTTGATTCAGCCTCCGCACTAGGCGAGAGGATAGAAAGCATCAGGCCATCCTTCATTCAGCTCGCGCTGAATAAAGTCATCCCTTCTGCACGCCCCTGGCAGGAATGGGATGAAGAGTATATCTCTTCCATCTCTTCCGATCTCAGGAAGCATGGTGTGACTGTAGCCATCATCGGCTGCTACATCAACCCGATCAATCCCGATAAAGAAGCCAGGAAGAAAGAGATTGAACGCTTTGAGAAGTCGCTGTCTCTCGCTTCAGCCTTTGGCTGCCCTTATGTGGGAACTGAAACAGGATCAGTTGCACCAGGTGGTGGTGGCTACTCCATCGACACATCGGCAAGAGAGAATCTTGCTATTTTCCGGGACAGTCTTTCAAGGATGCTGGAAGCTGCAGAGAAGCACGATGCGTATGTAGCAATCGAGGCTGTCGCTCGCAACCATACGATATCTACTATCGAGCGCATGGCGGACATCATTGCCTCTTTCCCTACCAGGAGACTGAAAACCATCTTCGATCCTGTAAATCTCATCCCTTATCTGGGTATTCCAGAGAGCGATGGTGTCCCTCTTCGCATTCCTTCTGAAGAAGCTGAGCATCGTTTCATTTCCGATGTCCTTGATCTTTACAAGGACCGCCTTGTAGCTATCCATTGCAAGGATTACATCCTTTCAGAGGCGGATGGAACCAAAATCGGTGACATACCGGCTCTTACAGGCCTCTTCCGCTGGAAAGCGTTCGCAGAAGAACTGAGAAAGAGAAATATAGATGTTCCATGGCTTCTGGAGAACCACAACCCGGCAACCGTCAAGGAAACAGCAGAAACCCTAGAAAAATTCTAAGCTCAGGGTTTCTGCAATAAACGAGGTTTTTTTGGACAAAAAAGATTATAGGAGGTATGGCTGAGAGAAAGACACAGGATGTCTGTTTTCAGCCAGAACCTTCTCGAGATATGCTGTATCAAGCCCCAGATCAGTCACCAGCTTGACCAGAAGAGACTCTCCCAGAAGATTCTGCTCGCAGAAAAGATACGAGAGCGCTTTCTCTGCAATATGCCCAGGCTTCATCGCATTCAGGTAAATCTCACCATCAGGAGAATCTCCATAACGCTTTAAGAGGTTGTCATACAGCAGAGACTTCTCAGGAGAGTCGGAGAGTGCCGCCATCTCTTTTCTCAGCGGTTCGATATTTCCTCTTCCAGCCTCTTCTCCAAGTGGTTTGAGCGTGAAGAAGGTATACTCCTTGCCTGGCAGGAAGTGATGGTTCTCACAACGGGCCGCATAATTCGGCTCTGACTCGCTGTTCTTGACTTTATCGCCACCAACGACAATCAGCGGGTCGAAATACAGGGCTGGACACTCATCATCTCCAATCTGGTAATACCTGTATGTATAGAACGCAGATGCCATGCAATCAGCATGCTCGCAATACGCTGTAAGTGGTATCACGTCAGTTGCTATATCCAGCATCAAGCGTGCTGTGGAATTGAAGAACTCCCTGCGGAAATTGAGGATGAGCGTCGGGAAAACAAACATG
This sequence comes from uncultured Spirochaetales bacterium, assembly GCA_949285905.1. Lineage (GTDB taxonomy): Bacteria > Spirochaetota > Spirochaetia > Sphaerochaetales > Sphaerochaetaceae > Ornithospirochaeta. Next base: position 24,820 of record CASDZV010000041.1, read on the forward strand.
CAGCCATTTTCTATTGAGTAGTTTCTGGCAACATACGCGAGCCTTTCATCGAAGAAGGAGGCCTCATCGATAATATATGTACCGACTTCCGGGTTATCCCTGATGACTTCCTCAAAACCGAAAGAGTCATTGATGTGAGCAATGTTCTCACCGCAACGTATATACCCTGACCGGTACGGCATCGCATCTTCCGGATACTCAGAGAAACGTCCGCTATCAATACCAGAACGGATGAAGAAGATATTCCTTCTGTCCAGGATACCTGTAGAAGTCATTGCCCTGACATGTTCGCTCTTTTTGCGCGCAACGGCAGCATCTCGCCAGATACGTGCAGCGAACTCGGTCTTCCCGGATCCCATTGGCCCGATGACAAGAACGCGTCTTCCCGGCGTGGTGAAATCGAAATGAGTGAACGATTCATGAACATCCAATGTGGGGAAGCCGAGGGATTTGAGGAAATCTGCCCCCGGCGTTGTATTTTCAATGCTGGGCATTCTCTTCCTTTACAATAGCAATTCCTGCACTCGCACCGATGCGTGTCGCACCAGCTTCTATCATCGCCTTTGCTGTTTCGTAATCCCTGACACCGCCAGAGGCCTTGACCCCGAGCCTGTCTCCGACAACGGAACGCATAAGAGAGACATCGTGGACAGTTGCGCCTCCTTTAGAGAAACCCGTGCTTGTCTTGACGAAATCAGCACCTGCCTTCATGGAGAGCTCGCATGCTATACGCTTTTCGTCATCTGATAGAAGACATGTCTCGATGATAACCTTCAGGATTTTTCCCTCAGTTGCCTTACGCACAGCAATAATATCCTCAAGAACCTTATCGGTCATGCCAGACTTGAGATATCCGATATTAATCACCATATCCACTTCATCTGCGCCATTTTTCACAGCGCATTCAGCTTCATAGGCTTTTGCTTCTGTTTCCATCGCACCAAGAGGGAAGCCGACTACTGTACAGACATGCACACAGGAAGAGGAAAGACACTCGGAAGAGAGCTTTACCCAGCATGAATTGACGCAGACAGATGCGAACTGATGCTCCGCAGCCTCAGCGCAGAGCTTTTCAACAGCTTCTCTGGTGGCATCAGCGGCAAGTAACGTATGATCGATATACTTAGCTATGGACATTCTGTCCTCCTTTTAACTTTATTATAGCAATCTTCCGATTCTGGCATCCTCTATTCCTGACTGAATTGTCGGATACGTTTCACCAGAAGAAATCCTGCGGAGAATCTCTGCAATAGCAATCTCATCATCATTCAGATTCGCAGGATAGAACGGATTACGGAAAACCACCTGAGTGCCAAGTGTAACATGAGAAAGCGTAAGACTTCCATTACCTGTCGAAACATCACGGTGGAATGCGAAAGGAAGAACACATACAAAGCCTTTCTCATTGACATATCTCACTTCACGTTCATTGACGACACCCCGGTCCCCCCTGATTTCAAAACTCCTGCCATAAAGATATGAATGATACTGATTCGATGAGAAATCGTTTATAAAGAGCCTATCACCTGCTTGAAGAATCCTCAGTTTCCTTGTATAGGGTTCCATTTTGCTTTCGACAACCATCCCTTCCCGGCTTCCTGTCCTGACAATTGAAGAAGGAAAATCACAAGAGGAGACAATTCTGATACTTTCTGAATCAATATGAAGGACGTCCCGTGCGAAGGCTGCTGCATGATGATTATGCAACCCTGAGAGATAAAGCTGACTGACATCTCCTATAAGCTTACAGGCAGCCATGGATGAAGCGAAAAGCGGTGTATATCTATACTGTTCCGCCACAGCTCCCTTCAGGGTTGAAAGGTCTTTCAGTTCCTCCTCAGTGAGAGAAAGAAATGTTGTCTCTGAAAGCACGAACTCCTCTCGTTCTCCCAACGTCCTCATCAGAGGATAGAATCCTTCCTTTCCAGAAGCGACGATTACGATATCATGAGGAAAAGAAAGTGCTTCAGAGAGGTCTGTGCATGCATTATAGCCTTTTTCTTTGAATATTATCCGACGTTCTTCTGAGCGTGTGAAAATCGCTTCAATACTGAGAAGAGATGGAAATGCCTCTGCTATTCTCAGATAAAATGCTGCCCGCCAGCCCGTTCCGCAAAGTATAGCTTTCATAGTTCTATTATATGGTGCTCCTGAAAAGATTGCATATTATTCCCCCTCCTGCTACTCTCAAAGAATGCTGTTGAATATCTTCGAAGAGCTTTTCACATGGATGATGCTCTTCATCATTCTGCTTAACATCTCGCAGAGGAAGTTCCCTCACACCGATAAGAAACGTAAAGCGACAATTCTCATTGCTGTGGATTTCCTCGTCGTATACACATTCGTCGCACTCACTTCAATCTGGTCACTGCCAGCATGGCTTGGATGGGTTTTCCCCGTTTTGGGCATCGCTGCGATCATCATCTTCCGCAGGCAGTTCTGGCCATTCAGGCTGCACTGCACGAAATGCGGCAAACGCCTCGATTATAACAGGGTCATCGGATACGATGAGAACCTCTGCCAGGACTGCTACTGGGAAGCTCATCCGGAAGAGAAAGCGCTGGAAGATGCAAAGAAGAAGACTCCGGAAGAAGTCATAGAAGAGAAATTCGTCAATGCCGATAAAGTCGATGATATCCCCTGGGATATGTGGGAGCCGACTGAAACCTGTGTCCTTACATACGTCATGGATCCGGAAAACAGCAAGGTCCTGATGATACTTAAAAAGACAGGTCTCGGAGCTGGATACATCAACGCACCGGGAGGACACATAGAGCTGGAGGAGACTAAAACCGAAGCTGCGATCAGGGAAACAAAGGAAGAAACAGGTCTTGATGTGACGGATCTCGAAGAACGCGGCGTCCTCCGTTTCCAGTTCAAAGACGGATTGAGAATGCTGGGCTATGTATTCTTCACATCATCATGGTCAGGAACGCTTATTGATGAATGCGAAGAGACGAGGCCGTTCTGGTGTGACATCTCAGCCCTTGACTATTCCGCGATGTGGGAGGATGACAGACTGTGGCTTCCTCTTGCAATGGAAGGAAAGAAATTCTCAGGCTATTTCATCTTCTCTGACAAAATAATGCTGGATTCAAAGGTCGTAGAAGAAGATGAGGACGACGCTGAGTAAGAGCGCGATGGGGCTGTGGAACCTCTCTGCCTCACCATTCCATAAAAGCCTCTCCGCAAAAGAAGGCAAGGATCTGATCAAAGCTGCTTACAGAAGAGGCATACGCATCTTCGACACTGCCTATTCATACGGCGATGCTTCTTCTGTTCTGGCTGCAGCGCTGAAAGAACTGAAAGCCGAGGATGCGCTCATCATCTCAAAAGTGATGCCTGTGCCTACTATCAGGAGAAAGACAGAAGCTGAGCTTAAGCGCCTGAACCGCCCTCCTGACATTCTGCTCCTGCATTGGCCAGCCGAGGAAAAGCAGCTGACTGCAGGCCTTGAGGATCTCACAAGAGTGAAAGAAGAAGGCAAAGCAAAAGCGATAGGAGTATCAAATGTTCCGCTTCCTCTGCTGAGATGGATAACAGAGCGCTTCCCTGTCGAATACCATGAAAGGCCGCTGTCCCTGATCTGGACAAAGGACTGGCAAGAAGAAAAGAGCATGAATCTCAAGACAATCGCATACTCCCCGCTTGGTATGGGAATACTCTCGGGGAAATACAGAGCTGTATCTGAAATTACAGACAGACGAAGCTCTTTGCCAGTATTCTCGTCACCTTTTCTGCAAGACATTCTGGATGCTGTTCACAACAAGCCTGAACTTGCTCTTTCATGGGTCTACTCAGAACAGCCATGGTGTGTTGCTTCCGGCTTCAGCTGTCAAGAACAGCTGTCCATTCTCAATATGATATCCCCAGTTTATGACTCTTCTCTTACAATCCTTGCAGAGAAGCTTTCAAAGAGCATTCCTGCAGATAATATCTTCGGCCACAACTGGCATTGATCGGAAATTTGCCTTAGAATTCCAGCATGCTTATACCAATTGAGAGAGCGGAAGCGGAGATTGAGGTAAAGAAATCAAGATTCATTGCCATAGCTATCCCCACGGAAACGATGGAGGACGTGAAAAGCGCAGTGCTTTCTGTCCGCTCAGAGCATCCGGGTGCAACACATGTTGTTCATGCAGCAGTAATCGGAAAAGCTGGCACGATGTACTCTTCATCGGATGACAGAGAACCGAAAAACACAGCAGGACGCCCTGCCCTGGAAGTCGTGAAAGGTTCCGGCATTACAAATATCACTGTTGCAATTGTGCGTTATTTCGGGGGAACGCTACTTGGAACCGGAGGACTTGTAAAAGCTTATGGAGACAGTGCGAAAGAAGTCCTGAAAATTGTGCCGACTGAAGAGCTTATTGAGAAAAGCAGCTTCAGAATGATTCTTCCATATTCCTCATATACTCAGATAAAAAGGCTTTTCGAATCTCTTTCTGTTGTTATCTCAAATGAAGTATTTGATACAAACATAACTGTGGAAGGTGTTTTGCCCTCTGAAAATATTAAAGCCCTGAGAGATGGTACTTCTGATATCGGACAGGGCAGAATACTTCTCAATATCTAGAAAGCCTGTATTTGCGGCCGCTGTCCAGAATACTGGGAGCTACCTCCTCTTCCTCGTCTTTGCTGTCGATTTCATTAATCAGTTTTATTGCTACAGACATAGCCATCGAAAGCGCTTCCTGAGAAACTTTATCAGGAGTGTCCTCTTCTGTATGAGCAGGTGTCTCTCTGTTTTTTGCCATGGAAGTCAGCGTTGTAGCGTCTATACCTGCCGCTGCTGCTGATGCGGCATCTGTTGATCCGCCAAGCAATCCAAGCTTGCCCGTCTGTATGCCATACCCCATCTCTATCGAGAGAAGGGAACAGCGGGATGCCAGGGACGCTGAGAGCGGGACAAATCCATTGCCGTCAGATGAAAGGAATGCGAGATCCTCCTCATTGTATAACCCATCAAAATTAATATTCACCGGATTGATCAGGATATGCGAGTTGTCATGATACCATACTGCACTTCCTGCAGCACCGCACTCTTCTCCATCAAAAGAGACAAATACCAGCCGTGTCGTAGAGAGTCCTTTCCCTTCTTTCCTTCTGGCAGAAAAATAACGGCATAGCGTTGCAATGACTGCAACTCCGGAGAGATTGTCCCCTGCGCCTCTTGTATGAGCGCCTTCGGAGGCGATAACCGCATAGATTGATACGAGGATGAACGCAAGAGCCAGAAGGAGAAGCAGTACCATACTCCAATGAGGAAGCCCAAGACCGGGAATCTTACCGCTTACAGTTTCAACAACAAGTTCGATAACAGAAAGAATGACAATGAATACAAAGCCTGCCGCTCCTGTCTGTATCGATAATTTTGAAAGCAATCCCTCTTTCTCTGTCTTGCTCTCAGCTGCGGTATCATGGTGTGCAGATAGCACTACAGTGTGTTCGACAGGGCCTTCGGGATCAATGACACCATGGACATTTGCTGCCTCTCCTGTAGGAAAAAACCGTCTGAGAGGATTCGTTTTCATCTGCAGCTCGCTTATCACAGAGAGGATGCATAACAGAGCCACGGCGATGGAAATTATCGGTAGTCCGACAACTGTGAATATGAAGATGAGGAAGGATGAGAACATGACAGAAAAAAGCATATATCTGTAAAGATGAGGAATTATTCTCCCTGACGTGATTGTGACCTCATCTGCAAAAGCGCCGAAAATCTCTCCGATACGGCGTGCCGCACTTCTGGACTCCGGTGTCGCAGCAGCTCTTGGTCCTAGTTCCTCATAGAGCTTCTGCAACAGACTATAGGCCTCTTCGGAAAGTTTTGGAGCTTTAACGCTTTCAGCAGGTTCAACAGGTGGCTGTTTTTCCTTTTTCAGCTTCTTCAGGCTGCTATGCAGCTTCTCTCCTATGTTCTTCAACGACAGACCCATAGTCTGAATATAGCAAAAGTGAGAGATGGCGTCAGCTTGTTATCGTTCTTTCTTTTTACAATCCCCAGGGAGGATCAGAACTGTGCATAGCTGATATCAGAGAAAACTTATCTGCTGCCACATTGACAATAATCATCTCTATCGGTATCATTCTGTCCTTGATTGGTATTTTCCAGAATTGGAGAGATGTCCGAGTGGTCGATGGTGGCAGTCTTGAAAACTGCTGTGGCGCAAGTCACCGGGGGTTCGAATCCCTCTCTCTCCGAATTTTAAGGAGAGGTGCGAGAGAGGCCGAATCGGGCTCCCTGCTAAGGAGTTGACCTGGCAAACCCGGGTCCGGGGGTTCGAATCCCCCCCTCTCCGATAATTGAGACTATAGCTCAGCTGGATAGAGCATCAGTTTGCGGAACTGAGGGTCGGAGGTTCGAATCCTCTTAGTCTCGTACCAATGGAGAGATGTCCGAGTGGTCGAAGGAGCCGGACTCGAAATCCGGTGTAGTGCTATGCATTACCGAGGGTTCGAATCCCTCTCTCTCCGAAGAGAGGACAGATCTCTTATAAACCTCTGGAGAGGTGTCCGAGTGGTCGAAGGTGCACGATTGGAAGTCGTGTATGGTCGAAAGCCATCGGGGGTTCGAATCCCCCCCTCTCCGTTTTCAGCAGCAGATACTTGGCTATGTACGCCGCCCAACCCCGTCAGGGCAGGGATGCAGCAGCGGTAAGCGGAATGTACATGAGACCAGGACCATTTGCTGCTGTTTCTTTCTTCTCTCTACCATGATATAATCAGCCACCGGAGGAAGAATGGCAGCATCCTATGAAGTAACAGCAACGAGAAAAAGACCGCAGGATTTCGAGAATCTTGTCGGCCAGGATTTCGTTGTCTCTACACTTGAAAATGCAATCAAGGAAAACCGCATCGCCCATGCATACCTCTTCTCAGGCCCCAGAGGCGTCGGCAAGACAAGCTCTGCAAGACTTCTTGCAAAGGCTCTGAACTGCGAACATGGCCCGACTCCGCATCCTTGCGGTGAATGCGATTCCTGCAAAGCCATCACCCAGGGAAAAGCTGTCGACGTAATTGAAATAGATGGTGCCTCAAACACCAGCGTCAACGATATCAGGGCCATTAAAGAGGAAGTTCTATATCCTCCACAGTCTTCAAGATATAAGATTTATATCATAGATGAGGTCCATATGCTCTCAACATCTGCTTTCAATGCACTGTTGAAGACTATCGAGGAACCTCCTGAGTACATCATCTTCATCTTCGCGACAACAGAGCTTCAGAAAGTCCCTGCAACAATACGCTCTCGCTGTCAGCAGTTCCGCTTTCATCTCATAGGGCAGGAGCTCATTACAAAATGCCTGAGGAGCGCTGCTGAGGATCTGAATATCGAAGCAGATGATGATGCCCTGTTCTGGATCGCCAGAGAGTCCACCGGATCGATGCGCGATGCTTATACGCTTTTCGATCAGGTCGCAGCTTTTTCCGGGACACACATAACGCTGCAGAAAATCAGGGAAAAGCTGTCTATTGCAGGATTCGCTGCTGTCTCAGACATTATCCGCAAAGCTCTGACAAACAATTCAAAAGAAGCTATTGAAGCTGTCTCAGAGCTCTTTGAAAGCGGAGTTTCTGCTGATCAGATCATAAAAGACACCGCAGATTTCTTCCGTACCCTGATGCTGTACAAAGCAGGAATCAGACGGCAGGATCTTCTTGGTGCGCCTCTCTCAGATATTCCTTCGGACATCATATCGATGCTATCCGGAGAACAGATTGAAGCTGCCCTGAAAGCGTTCATGACACTTTACAGAGATGTGCGCTATTCCCTCTCTCCCCGCTTTGAAATCGAGCTTATGATCATGCGTCTTTCCGCACTTCCTTTCCTTGTATCCCCAGATGCTCTCGTAAAGAAACTGGAGGATATGAAGAAAGGAATCGCAGATGGCAGCATTGTAGTGAAAGCGCCGAAGAAGATTGTCACGATTGAAGCGGAAACTGTCAGATCAGAAAATCAGCAGAAACCTCCAGCAGAGGCAGAATCCGACAAGGAAAAAGCAGAAGAGCCTTGCGAAGCCGAAGAGGAGGAAATGCCACCTTCGGAAGAACCCTTCCGTCTGACACTCAATGACCTTGGTGCTGTTGCAGAAGCTCTCAGGAAGATGGGGAAAACATCTGCAGCAAGATACATAACCTCTGTTGAGAAGATTGATGAAGATAACGGTGTCTTTACATTAACAACATCTAAAGCGCTGGCATATAACACATTGAAAAATGATGAGAGAAACCTCAGTTCAGCTATTGCTTCAGCATTTGGGGAAAATCCTGTAATAAAACTCCGGCTTGAGAGAAGAGAAAGCGAGGATTCCTCATTTTCACCGCAAATGAAGGAACTGAAAGCTATCTTCGGCGGGAATTTAATCAGAACAAATGCCGCAGAAGAAAAAGAAGAAGGAGAAGTAGAGAGCTATGCCATTAAACATGAACCCGTTCGAACTGATGAAGACAATGGGCTCTATACAGAGCCAGATGAAGACAATTAAGGACGAACTCGCAAAACTAACTGTTACTGGCACATCTGGAGCGGGGCTCGTCGAGGCGACTGTGAATGGTGAATTCACATTGCAGAAGCTGACAATCTCTGACGCAGCTCTTGCCATGAATGATAAAAACACACTTGAAGTGCTCATAACCTCTGCTGTAAATGATGCTGTAAGCAAAGCAAAAGAGGCAACTGAAGCAAAATCCAGAGAGATTCTGCAGAATATCGAGAGACACTGATGGAAGCGCTGGACGAATTACAGGCACTGATAAAAAAACTGCCAGGGATGGGGGAGAAATCAGCACTCAGGCTCTCCTACCATCTGATAAAAACCGATGAGAGCTACAACAAGGCGCTCGGCAATGCTATTGCTTCAATCAAAGAGAAAATACATCCCTGCCCTATATGCGGATGCTACACAGAGCACGAAACATGTATTTACTGCTCTGATCCATCGAGAGACAGATCGCTTCTTTGCATCGTCGAGGAGCCGCAGGATGTCCTGTCAATCGCCTCGTCAGGTGCTTATAACGGGCTTTTCCACGTACTTGGCGGAGCTATCAATCCACTGGGAGGTGTCGGCCCGGACAGTCTGTCATTCCCACAGCTTGTCAAACGTATCGATGAAGGAGACTTCAAAGAAATCATCATAGCTACAAACCCGACAGAGGAAGGCGACACTACAGCTCTATACATAAGACACATTCTGCAGGATAGGAACCTCCAGCTTTCACGCCTTGCTTCGGGTCTTCCAATAGGAGGAGATCTCGGCTATGCAGACAAACTCACCCTGCTACGCTCACTAAGAGGACGTGTGCGATTCTGAGAAAGAAAGCGCGATAAGCTCCAAAGCTGTGCCGATGAGCAGCAATGCACCGCCTGGGAAGATTATCATCCAGGGAGCGCTCAGCAGTACCGGCCGGGCCTCTGCGAGTATGGATCCAAGAGAAGGAAGAGAAACAGGAAGGCCGCAGCCGAGATAAGAAAGCGTCGACTCAGCAATCACTGAAGAAAGGAAGACGGATACACACTGCAATGCAAGATACGGTATGACATGCGGAAGCACTGCCGAGAAGAAGATTCTGCTGTGACGGGCTCCGATAGCACGTTCGGATTCAATAAAGGCCTCTCCTATTATGCTCGCTGTCCTGGAATATGCTGTACGTGATATATCTGCAATATGCCCCAGAGAAATCGCGATTGCAAGTTTCATCACCCCAGGCCCTGATAGCGAAGCAAGAAAAAGCGCCATCACAATAGAAGGAACTGCTTTCAGGGAATCAGAAACAGATAGCAATATCTCTCGCGGGAAATGCTGCAATGTATAAAGGTATGAAAGAACAACACCTGCGGTAAAAGAGAAGGCGACAGAGACAGCAGCCACAGCGACAGACATGCCGACACCGCCTGCAACACGCGCGAAAAGATCTCTCCCCAGTGTATCTGTACCAAAGAAGGCTTCCGACGAAGGCGCTTCAAGTCTGTGTGATGTGTCAACATTTCCCCCTCCTCCGAAGAGGATGGCGAATGCGATCAGTAAAGCGATAATAGCAAAACCTGCCTGTTTCATCTTCTATACCTTATCCTTGGATCCAGCAGAAGAGACAACAGCTCTGCGGCAACAGAAAAAAGCGAAATAACAAGTGCTATGAGCATCAGGAGGATACCAGAGAGCATCACATCACGACTCAGAGATGCACTTACAAGCAGAGAGCCAAGACCAGGGAGAGCAAAGACGGACTCCACAGCGGCAGACCCTCCTATAAAAGCAGCTGCTGATTCACCTGTCATCATAAAAAGAACAGGAAGAGATGGCTTTGTGGCACTCTTCACCGCCACCTGCCACTCTTTCATCCCAAGATCCACAGGAACCCTTGAAAATGCTTTCTTCATATTTTCCCTGAGAGAACTCCTGAAGACTATCAGCAGAAGAGTGGAGTGAAGCAGAGCCAATGCAAGAGAAGGCAGGAAAACGGAACCAAGATGCAGAAAGAGCCCTTTACTTAATGGCACATACCCTGCAACAGGAAAAAGATTGAGAACAACGGAGAAAATGATGACAAGAAACAGCGATGTAAGAAACACAGGAGATGACATTACCAGTACCGCATAAACAGTAGCGACAGAACTTCTCAGCGTGTGTTCTTTAAGCGTTATATATGACAGAGGAAGCGCAATTGACAGCGACAGAACGAGTGCGAGAACAGAAACAGACAGCGTTACAGGAAACCGTGACGCGATAACAGTGAATATATCCTGCCCGCCAGCTGTAAGCCCCCAGTTCCCTGAAAAGAAAGACAAAAGAAATCTGATGTAGCGTGTTATCCAGGCATCATTGATTCCCATGGCTTCCCTGTAAGCCTCAATCTCCTCTGCAGCAGCATCTTCGGAGAGAATATAAGCAGAGCTGTCCCCCTGAGAAAACGAGATGGATATGAAGACAAGGAGAGAGACGATAAGCATCGTCAGCGGTATTGTGATAATCCTTCTCCAGATCTGTTTCATCTCAATTAATAATACTTCGTTGCGAAGCGGAAATGATAGCCATCTGTGAAATCTATTCCTTGAAGAGACGTAGAAGCTGCATAGACTGTGGAATAATGGCCTGGAACAATGACAGGAATATAATTCCAGAGCATTATCTGCACCTCTTCCCATCGTTCAGCAGCCTCATCAAGAGTCTTACAAGAGGCAAGGCCAGCAAGCAAGGCAGAAGATGCGGTGTCATCAAAGCCCCCGGGGGAAGACGAATGAAGATAATTCTTCTCTAAAGGCAATGCGACTTTTGATGTTGCAGAGATGTAGATATCCCATTCTTCAGGATCCTTCCTTTTCTCAATGAATGCAGCCCAGTCAAGAATGACCAGTTCTGTCTTCACACCTTCTTCCTCGAGCTCAGAAGATAAAGCAATAGCGATTTTATCTAAATTGGAAAGATTTGAAGAAAGGATACGCACAGTACTCCCATCATAAGACGATGAGAGATATTCCCTTCCTTTCTCCTTGTTGATTTTTCCATAGGGATCCAGGGAAGAATCAACACTCCATACACCAGGCGAGTCCATGTAATCTGAATGCAGAGAATAGCCATAGTCACCATAACAGGCTTTCATGAGCGCATCGCGATCTGCGATGAGAGAGACCGCCTTACGGAAATCCTGATTCCGCGATATGCCTGCCTTCTTGTTCATCACAAGAACAATTGATCCGGTCTCCTCCCCTTGATAGAGTTTCACATTTTCATTCTGGCTGAGCGAGGGGATATCATCGGAGGAGACAGTGTCAATGAAATCGTAAAGCCCGCTTTCAAGACCTAGACGGCGCGTGACGGAATCGGACACAAAATTATAGCGGATTTCTTTTATTGAAGGCTTTTCACGCCAGTAATCATCAAAAAGCTCAAGCAAGATGTAAGAACCTGAGAAATACTCGCTGATACGATAAGGTCCCGTTCCAGGTGCATCAAGAAGCAGTCCATTCGGTGAAAGATTGCCTAGAGATGATTCAGGGAATATTATCGCAGGATTCGGCGACGTTGCCATCATTACAGGCAGAAGCGCCAGAGACGATGTGCTGTTTATAACGACATTGCCATCCTCTTCACAGAAACGGGCCTCTTTTGTTATCTCACGGGCATTGCCATAGAGAGAAAGCCATCTGTTGAGCGATGCGACGACGTCACCTGCCTCAAGAAGTGTTCCATCATGGAAAACAACGCCTTCCTTCAAAGAGATAATCAGTGTTGTGCCTTCATCTCTCAGCTCATAACTTTCCGCAAGGGATGGAACAATCTCCCCATCACTATTCTGCTCAAACAGACGTTCATAGACATTTCCGACAAGAATATTACGCCCCGAAAGAGATGGATTGACCATTACATCGAGAACAGGAGGTTCCTGTGCCACTGCAATATTCAGAGCACCCCCCTCTTCCTCTTTGCAGGATGGGATTATAATCAGAAGAAGTGAGAGAAAGAGAAGAGCGTGTTTTTTCAGCATCAGTACCTCAATGTGCAGTATTCGAGCATTTCGCTGAAAAGTTTATGTGCGTCATCGATAGAAATATTAACCAGCGGATCCGAGACAAATGCCTCAAAAAGAAGCTCTGTATCACCTTCACAGACGGCAGAGAGTATCATGTCCTGCTCTTTTTCCACTCTTTGGATCATTGTCTGGATTGAAACAGAAGGAGGTGTTGAAACCAGAGGAACAATGGAGTTCTCAGTAATATAACCATTGCTTTCCACGATATGCCCATTACCGATATACCCCACCTGTCCGGAATTCGGTATATTCACATTTGTCTTCAGAGTACGCTCTCCGGCAAGGGAGAGAAGGATATCCACTCCTTCTTCATCAGAGGATCTGGCTATAAGCTCCTCATCGCTGTATATCTTCGCTTTCTTCCTTCTGTCCTCTTCTTCCCTGTATGAATAAGGCGTTCGTACAAAGCCATAGCGCCAGGCGCTTTGATCGCTGTTGAGAAAGAAAGGAACAAACTCAGCAAGATGCCTGTCTCCGGCTGCTCCTAAAGTGCCGAAATCCTTCAGAAAACGAAGCGCAACAAGATGATCAGAATCAAACCATTTGCCCTCTTCTACTCTTTTCTTCGCTGTTTCTGTAAGATCCGGGAAAGCATCATCGCCAGCAGCAAGTGTTTTCAGATATGGTATCTGGTCCTCTCCTTTATAGAGAGCGCTGGTGATGAATGTAAAATGGTTCAGACCTGTGACATCCACTTCAATCTCTCTTCTGTCAGGCGTTGCGATACCAAGTCTTTGAGCCACTTTCCCAGCAATGAATGTCTCAAGGTGGAAAACTTCATGGCAGCAGCCGATTGCCTTTATTCCCGGAAATGCTTTGTAAAGTGCGGCTGTGCAGAGAGTCAGCGGATTTGTATAGTTGATTACCCAAGCATCCGGACAGCAGGATTCTATCTTTCTGGCAAAGTCAAGGAAAAGAGGGATTGCGCGGCGCGCTCTCATGATACCGCCAGGTCCTGTAGTATCTCCTACAGACTGATGAATACCATACTTCTCAGGAAGCTCAAGATCATATTTCCTGATGCCAATAACACCAGGTTCAATAGCAATGACAACGAAATCTGCCCCCTTGAGTCCCGCATCAATAGTGGGTGCAACAGAAGCAGAGAGCACATCGCTCTTTCCATTGATTGCAAAGATTCTGTCAGCAACAGCTTTATTTCTCAGCGCTGCTTCTATGTCTATATCATAGAGAGCGACATCCGCTCCGATTTTATTCTGCAATGCAAGATCCTTGATGAACTGAATCGCCCAGAGTCTTGAGCCTCCTCCGATGATACAGATCCTGACACTCTTCATATACTCCCCTTTAAGAAAAGCCAGGTGTTACCCTGGCTCTTTTCTGCGTAATTCTGATGACAATTACTGTGGCTGCTTTCCGATGTAAGCAAGAATACCGCCATCGACATAAAGCACGTGTCCATTGACAAAGTTGGATGCATCTGATGCGAGGAATACTGCCGGTCCCTGAAGGTCCGATGTCTTTCCCCATCTGTGTGCAGGTGTCTTTGCAAGAATGAACTCGTTGAACGGATTTCCTGGCACTCTGAGAGGTGCTGTCTGTGGTGTCTCGATATAACCAGGTCCGATACCATTGCACTGGATATTATATTCGCCATACTCGGAAGCAATGTTTCTTGTAAGCATCTTGAGACCACCTTTTGCTGCAGCATATGCGCTGACTGTCTCTCTTCCGAGTTCTGACATCATTGAGCAGATGTTGATGATCTTGCCGTGTCCCTGCTTGATCATGCCAGGAATAACAGCCTTTGATACGATAAATGGTCCGTTGAGATCGATATCAATAACCTTGCGGAAATCTGCAGCACTCATCTCAACCATCGGGATTCTCTTGATGATACCTGCATTGTTGACAAGGATATCAATTTTGCCCAGATCCTTGATGATCTGCTCTGTCGTTGCCTGTACCTGTTCCTCATTGGTAACATCGCAGACATATCCCTTGGCGTCGATGCCGCTTTCCTTGTAGGAAGCCAGACCTTTGTCGACCAGTTCCTGATTGATATCATTAAATGCAATTGCCGCACCAGCCTTGTGGAATGCTGTTGCAATAGCAAATCCGATTCCATAGGATGCACCGGTTACCCATGCAACTTTTCCTTCAAGGGAGAAATCCTTCATTTCCATACTATGCCTCCTGTTTATATTGCAGACAAGGAAAGTCTACATCTCAATTTCCTGTCTTTCAAGAAAAAACGGAACATTGTTCCATTTTCCCTATTTTATAGTTTATCGATAAGCATCGAACACTTGCCGGATGGTATCGGAAGCGTTTTCTTCTTATCATCCTCGAGAATATGAATCGTGAAGTAATAAAGCTTCTCCGACTCAAGCCTGATTTCCCAGCCTCTTGTATTCTTGTTCGAGAGAATTGTGATACTGTTCTTCTTCAGGGAAAGATCCTCTATTCCCATCTCTTCAAGCGACTGCATTGTCCAGTTGACAGTCTTACGCGGCAGAGAAATCTCCAGACCGATGATATTCTCAACCATCAGTGCAATTACAACCAGGCCAAGAGACGGAAGATACCGTTTTCTGTTCTCCATGCCTTCAGGAACAGAAGCGGCCCCTTCCTGCCCTGGTTTATATATTTCCCAGGTATCACCCTGCTGCTCTGCATCCGGATGGAGAGTATCAAGGATGAAGTACATGTGTCTTATCGTACACTCACGGGCAAATACGAAAGCACCATAATTCATCAGTCCCTTGACGACAAAATAGATGAAGAACGATGAGACACCACCGTTATAACCATTACCATCTGCAGAGAAATACTTTGAAGAAGCAGGGACGGACGGGAATGGATTCTCTGTTCCGAACTCATTCTCATCTTTGAGCTTATCAATGAGGAACGATGCATATTCATCATTAGGAATCTCGGCAAGCAATGTCATATAACAGCCAATATGCTTGTTCTTGATACGCTGTTCGTCTGCATCAAGATCATAATAGAAATGATCATCCCCGTCCCACATCATGCCATTGATTCTGGTCTTTACAGAGAAATAGACTCTCTTATAGCGGAATGAAAGCTCCTTATCATTGAGGATGTCTCCGATGTAAGACATATAAAGAGCGAAGACAGCAACGGCTGCATTGTAGTCAACTGTATACACAGCTCCTTCGCGAGGAAGATTCCCCATGTGTGTCGCGCTATCGGGAACACTGTAAAGTCCATTCGGCTTCATGCAATTCGCCTGAATCCACTGGAAATATTTCTCCAGCATCGGAACGACATCCTTAAGCCTTTTCTTGTTTCCTATTTTGTGGAAGAAAACAAACTCGACATAGGAAAGCATCGGAAGAGATATTCCAAGAGGATTATCTTCCGTAAATACCGGACTTTTGGTCGTTATGTCATAATTCTCCGCAATCTGACCATCTTCTTTCTGCATTGAATAGAAGAAATCAATCATGGAGTATGGGCTATATCTCTGATTGCTATAAACCAGGAAAAGGGATGACAGACATGCATCGAAGAGGTTTATAACGGAGGAATCGCCATGGGTATAATACCCTTCCGGGAATGTTCCGTCCTTCTCACCCTGATGCCAGACTTCGTCCAGCCATACCCAGGTCCTGTCATACATATCAACAAAATCCTGATCGTAGAAATGAATTCGAGGGACTAAATCTTTTATCAATTCCAAAACTCCGCAAACTAAGGGAAAAACCCTGATTATTGTCCTTAATTCGCATTCTACATATTATCGCAAGGACCTTGAGAAGTCAAATTGTTTTTTTGTTATATTTTCTATTGCTATTAAAGGAATTAGCTGAGAATTATATTTCCAGGACCTCTTGACTTGCGAGCTATCTGACTTCCTTGCCACGCGCTTTGCCATAAACAAGAAGAAGCGAAGATGGCCTTATCTCGAGATGAAAATCCATGCCTTTGTGGGAAAAGAGCTCTCCATCACAATGTGCTTCAAGTTCCTTGTCTCTGACGTTTATATCTACGCTCTTAGCTCTTGTGTAGGAAAATGTGCTGCCATCAGAAACGTGACCGCCTCTCATAAACAGCATCACAGCACGCACGATTCCTTTTCTGTCCAGAGGAACTTTTGTGTACATCACATCAAACAGGCTATCATCGATCTCTGCTAATGGGGCTATCATGAAGGAAGAACCCATTCTCCTGCCATTTGCAACGGAAATCTGCTGAGTCTGAATGTCCTCTGTTTCTCCATCTATAGTAAGAGAAACAGCGGAGACAACAGGTGGATGCTTGAGAATATAGAGGAACGCAACCGCATAGCTAAGCATCCCGTTGATATGCTTGTACTCCATCGCACGGAAATTAACCATAGGCTCAAAACCAAAACCGGCACCGTTGACAAAGTACATTCCATCTGGGTGTCCTGTACCGGAGCAAAACCCGACATCTATTGCCCTGGCCTTTTCCTGGACTATCAGCTTCACGGCCTTCTTCTGATTCCTCGGGATCCCGGCCATCCAGGAAAAATCGTTACCTCTTCCTATCGGAATGATTCCCATCCTCACACCAGACGCCCCTGATTTCATAATCCCGTTGACAGTCTCATTCACTGTACCATCCCCACCAGCGGCGACTATTGTGTCATAACCATATAGAGCACCTCGTTTCGCAAGACTTTCAGCGTGTCCCGGTGCTCTGGTATAAGCCACAGTGCATTCCCTGCCATAGGAACGGAAAAGAGCCTGTATCTCTTTTGCTTTTTTCCTGCCACGGCCTTTGGATGCATTCGGATTTATGATCAGAAGAATATCCTTTCTGAGCATGATAAACCAATTTTAGTGAATGTACGGGAAACCGACAACAGAAAAAACATACTCACTTCCCTGATAGCTCAGAAATCTGTGCGGTTTTCCATCGTGATGCTATAATTGAGCCATGAAAACGATGATAAGGAATGTCAGAGCTGTCATCTCTGGCAGATTGATAAGAACAGATATTTCCATCGCAGACGGCTTATTCGGCCCATTCGAGGGAAAGGCAGAAAGGGAAATCGACGGAACCGGGCTTCTGGCTGTCCCCGGATTTATCGATACACATATCCATGGTATTGGCGGTTGCGGCACAGAAGATGGCTGCCAAGAGGCAATTCTCAAGATGTCAGAGACACTTGCAGAAGCTGGCGTCACATCCTTCTTCCCGACTATCTACACAGATACAATGGAGCGTATAACCAGCGATGAAGCAGCGATAGTCTCTGCCTGCGGAAAAGAGAAAGGTGCATCAATAGCAGGTATTCATATTGAAGGACCCTTCATCTCCCCTAATAAAATAGGAGCACAGAACCCTGCTGGCCGTCTCGATCCGGACGAAAAGGCATTCATGACAATGCTCAATGCAGGATCTGGAAAGATAAAAGCAATGACAATGGCTCCAGAGCGTACCGGAATTGAGAAGATTGTGAGCCTATGCCAGGAAAACGGTATCGTGCCTCTGATGGGACACACAGACGCAAACTATGAGGAAGCTGTTCATGGAATGAATATAGGTATCCGCCATGTCACACACCTTTTCAATGCCATGACTGGACTGCAGCACAGAAATCCAGGTGTCGTAGGCTGTGCTCTTCTCAACGACGCGATGAGTGTGGAAATCATTGCGGACGGGAAGCATGTGAATCCGGAAATCATTCCTTTCATCATCAAGACGAAAGGAGCGGAGAACGTAGTCGTCATCACTGATTCACTCAGACCTACGATGCAGAAAGATGGTATAAAGACCGCTAATGGCGTTGAAGTAGAGATGGGAGATGGCCTCTGGGTCACAAAAGGCAAACCTGAGCTTATCCAGGGATCCTCGCTCACAATGCATAAAGCTTTTGTAAACCTTGTCACCTGGGGTCTGCCTGTGACGACAGCTTCTGCTGTCACATCAACAACACCTGCCTCTATCTATTCTCTTTCAGACCGTGGAGAGATTATGGATGGAAAACGTGCCGATCTCGTTGTTATGGACAAGGACCTGAATATAAAATTCACGATGATCAAAGGAGAAATCATATGTGGTACAGCAAACTGAACAATACAAGACTCTGGAAGATCTTTTCAGATATATCCTCAATACCTCGCGAAAGCGGAAATGAAGAAGGAATCCGCGAGTATCTGCTTTCATGGGCGGAGAAAAATGGCATAGAGGCATCTTCTGATGAAAAAGGCAATGTCTATATGCACAAGGAAGGAACGAAAGGCCTGGAGAAACTGCCTCCGATTGCCCTTCAGGCACATGTGGACATGGTCTGCGTGAAAAAGGAAGGCTCTTCTCATGACTTCAGAAATGATCCGATAAAAATAAAGACTGATGGCGAGTATATCCATGCAAGCGATACTTCACTGGGGGCAGATGATGGTATTGGTGTTGCCATTATCCTCGACATCCTCTCAGATCCGGAAGCAAAGCATGGTCCTATAGAAGGAATCTTCACAGTAGAAGAGGAAACAGGACTTGGCGGTGCATATGCCATCAAAGAAGAGAAAGTCAAAGCAAGAAGACTTATCAATATAGACAGTGAGGAAGAAGGCATTCTGTATATTGGCTGCGCAGGCGGTATCGATATCGATGCCACGATGAAGCTAAAATATGAGAAGGCAGCAGGGACTGCACTTTCTGTAAAAGTCTCCGGGCTGCTTGGTGGTCACAGCGGTGGAGAGATTCACAAAGGCAGAGCAAATGCTATCAAAGTCCTTGCACGCTACCTCGACCGTCTTCCATCATTCCAGATTGCCTCAATCTCCGGCGGAACAAGGAGAAATGTCATACCATTCAGCGCTGAAGCCGTCATAACAGTACCGGACAAAGATACGGCACTGTCACAGGCCAGAACTCTGCAGAAAGAGCTTGAGGAAGAATACAAGACAACGGATCCGGATATTAAGCTCACTGTCAAGGAAACTGAAATGCCGGAAACTGCCATCAAGGCAAAAAGGAGCCAGAAGATTGCTAATCTTCTCTTCTGCTCTCCGCATGGCGTGAGAAACATGAGCGCCGAAATCGAAGGAATTGTGGAGACTTCCGATAATCTTGCCATCGTCTCAATGGAGAATGACAAGCTTCTTGTCGTATATACAGTCAGAAGCAATATCGACTCAAAGAAGATGGAACTGATGTCAGAACTTCTTTCTCTTACGGCAGCGTTCGGTTTCAAGGCAAAAGCCTCAGGTGGCTATCCATCCTGGGCTCCAGATACAAACTCCAAGCTCGCCAGAGAAGTTGCCGCAGCGTATAAGAAGATAACGGGCAAGAAGATTCAGGTCACAGCAATTCATGCAGGTCTTGAATGTGGCATCATCAATTCGATAATCCCCGGCATGGAATCTGTATCTCTCGGACCGAATCTGTGGAACGTTCACTCAGTAAATGAAAAAGCTGATGTAGCGTCCTGTGAGCGTACAGCCGCATTTGTAAAAGAAATGCTTCCGATGCTGAAATAGGACCTATGCAAAGAGCAATACGTCTTCATCTGATTGATCCGCTTTACTATCAATCATCACTATTCACGCTTTCTTCGCTTGTCAGAAAAGCGGAGAAAGCTGTCATAGGCTACGATGCAGCAATCAGGTACAGCTATTCCTTCCAAGATGAAAAACTGGAGCTGAAGCAACAGGAATCAGGGGAGCGGAAAGGATATACAGAAGCGGAGAAGGCTGTCATAGAGAGTGGCGGAAAACTTGATAGAAAAGAGAATGAGGATATGGAGATTCCTGCATCTTCTTATCTTTTCGAGCAACTTCCATTCATTCCAGAGGAAGCTGACCTGCCACGAATCATTTTGCCGTATCTTGAAAAAAGGAGTGGCACATTCTTCCTGCGCCTTTACAAGGAAAACATACTGGAATGTGTTGTGCAGCTTCTCTTCCCCTCTCCCTGAAGCTTCATTATACTCTAGATAATATGCAAGTTGAGAAAATTAGCGACACATACCACCACATAACCTTTGCTGATGGATCAGAAGTTTTCCTCATCGGAACTGCTCACGTCTCTCAGCACAGCGTCGAGGAAGTCGCAGAGACAATAGACAGAGAACATCCAGACAGAATCTGTGTGGAGCTTGATGCTTCAAGACTCTCCAGCAAGACAAAAAAGCAGAGCTGGGAAAACACAGATATAAGAAAAGTATTCAAGGAAGGGAAAGGTTTCCTCCTTCTTGCCAACACAGCGTTAGCTTCATTCCAGAAGAAACTCGGAGCACAGACTGGAACAGCGCCTGGTGAAGAGCTGCTCGGTGCTGTCAAGCTGGCAGAGGAGAGAAGTATACCTCTGTCTCTCTGTGATCGCGATATCCAGGTAACATTCAAACGTGCATGGGCAAAATCCACACTGTGGAACAAATGCAAACTGCTTGCAACACTTATCTCAGCAGCATTCTCCAATGAGGAAATCTCAAAAGAAGAACTGGAAGAACTGAAGAACCAGGAAACCCTTGAAGGAATGCTTAATGAAGTTGCAAAGGAACTGCCATCAATCAAAGAAGTACTCATTGATGAACGTGATATTTTCCTCGCGACAAAAATATATAATTCTCCCGGAACAAAAAAAGTTGCTGTCATAGGTGCCGGACACACAAAAGGTGTTCTCTCCGCATTCAGCAAACTTGAAAGCAATGGGGATATCAAATCACCAGAGGAACTGGAATCCATCCCGAAAAGCAAAGGATTCGGCAAAGCTGCCGGATATATCATCCCCCTTCTTATCGTTCTCCTTCTTGTAATCGGCATCGTGATGAATGGATGGGATCAGGGACTGAGAACATTCCTTTACTGGATTCTTGTCAATGCAGGCGGGACATTGATCGCAACAGCGATAGCAGCGGCACATCCGTTGAACATACTCTGCTGTGCAATAACATCTCCATTCTTTGCACTTAATCCTGTTCTCGGCGTGGGAATGCTTGGAGGCATACTGGAAGCCACTTTCCGCAAGCCAAAAGTGAAAGATTTCGAGTCACTGAATGACGATTCAATGAAATTATCAGGATGGTATAAAAATCGTATCCTGCATTGTCTGCTTGTATTCTTCCTGAGTTCAGTCGGAAGCATGCTCGGAACATTCATTGCATTCCCGATACTTATCTCAAGAATATAATAAGCAATACTTACTAAAAACTATTTCCTTGCACTGAAAGCTGCTATCAAAGCAGCTTTTATATTGTCCACTCTTTTTATATTCATTGATAAGCCGTACTTATTTTCGGCAGTCAGGACTTCGGAGAATCCCATATCTGCCAGATTCTTAAGTCTTCGCTCAGCAAAAGAGACAGGCCTGACTTCTCCAGCAAGTGATAATTCCCCGAATGCAGCAACAGATGAACGGAGAGGGATATCTTCCTTAGAGCTATACAAGGCAAGAGCAAGAGCGAGCTCTATAGATACTTCAGAAAGCTTCATTCCTCCTGCAACATTGACATAAATATCCTGATCGGAAAGATTCAGACCCGCATGCTTCTGGAGAATCGCAGCAACGCGGCTGACTCTTGCGTTATCAATACGGTCAGAATAAATCCTCTGATAACCAGAACGTGCAGGCACGACAAGAGCCTGAATCTCGACAGAGAATGTCCTGCTTCCCTCCACTACAGAAGTGAATGCTATTCCCGAAGGCAATGCATTTCCACCTCTGGAGGAAAGAAACAATGAGGAAGGATCCTTAACACCATGAAGCCCTTTCGCATCCATAGTGAACAGACCAATTTCATCAACAGATCCGAATCTGTTCTTACTTGCTCTGAGAAGCCGCATACCAGTCTCTGCGCTTTCAAAATAGAGAACAGTATCTACGATATGCTCAACAATCTTCGGACCTGCTATAAGTCCGTCTTTTGTGACATGCGCGATAAAGAAGACAGAAGCTCCAAATTTCTTGGCAAGCAATGAAAGTTCCATGCAGCACACTTTAATCTGATTCGGAGATCCTGCTGAGGACGCAACAGAAGCGCTGTAAAGCGTTTGCAGTGAATCGATGACAATATACCCAGGAGAATGTTTTTCGATCGTTTCTGACAACGTCTCGAGCCTCGTATCACAGAATATCGAGAGGTTTTTGGTATCCAGGCCAAGCCGTTCTGCTCTAAGTCTTACCTGTGATGGCGATTCCTCTCCTGAGACATATAGAACAGGTGCTGATGAAGAAAGAAAACTGAGCATCTGCATCATGATTGTGCTTTTACCGATACCAGGCTCACCTCCGACAAGGACAGACGAAGGGCGCATGACACCGCCACCTAGTACCCTGTCCAGTTCTTCGATACCTGATGAAACACGCATTGTAGATTCATAAGGGATATCAGAAAGACGCTGCACTGTGTCAGCTATAACAGTCTGAGGCTCTGTCCTCCCCTTCTGAACAGGAACTGTTTTCTCTTCATCAAAGCTGTTCCAGCTACCACAAACAGGACATCGTCCGTTCCATTTATTTTCTATGTGCCCGCATTCCCTGCAGACGTAATGAACACTGTTATCTTTCATATCTGCCTCAGAATACTATACACAACAGCCTGTGTTTTTGGCAAAAAAAGATGCATGTTTCCATGCATCCTCAGATTAGAAATCAAGAAGTTCGACATCAAATATCAGGTATGAATCAGGAGGAATCACACCAGGATACCCATACTCGCCATACCCAAGCTCCGGTGGAATAATAAGGGTACGTTTTTCCCCTTTCTTCATTGTCTGCAATGCCTCGTTCCACCCCTCAATAACCTGTCCGATGCGGAAGGTTGCTGGCTGATTACGTATCAGAGAGGAGTCGAAAATCTTACCATTAAGAAGAGAGCCCTGATAATGAACAGTAACAGCCTGACCATATTTTGGAGATGCGACACCAGAACCCTGTTTTGTAACAATATACCTAAGCCCGGTATGGGTTTTAATTGTGTTTGGATATCTGTTGTCAATCTCTGCTTCAATCTTTTTGCGGACCTCAGCAAGCTCAGCATCATGCTTTGCTGTTGCCTCATCACACAATTCTGCAAATTTCGAACCAGAAACCTCAAAATTCTCAGCATCCGATCCCTTTCGAATAATCTTTACAGACTTAATAGAGTCATTCTGTTCAATCTTATTGACAACATCCTGTCCCTCAATGACATGTCCGAATACAGTGTGTTTACCATCAAGCCAAGGAGTTGCAACATGTGTGATAAAGAATTGGCTTCCATTTGTTCCTGGACCAGCATTTGCCATAGAAAGAATTCCAGGACCAGTATGCTTGAGATCTGGATGGAACTCATCAGGAAATCTGTAACCAGGACCGCCTGTTCCATCGCCTTTTGGGCACCCACCTTGAATCATAAAATCCTTAATTACTCTATGAAATTTCAGTCCATCGTAAAATGGAACACCAGGATTATTCACATTCAGCGACCCATCAGCAAGTCCGACGAAGTTACAAACCGTCATAGGACACTTTTTATATTCAAGCTCAAGAAGGATATCTCCTTTTTCAGTTGAAATCAAAGCATAAATACCATCTTTAAGATTATCTAAATCCATAATTCACCTCTTTACTTTGTAAATAGCTCATCACCGCCGCTGATGAGATTGTAAATGCGCTCAAGGTCCTGCTGAGATCTGAATTTGATTGTGATTTTACCTTTGGAAAGAGATCCTTTGATATCACATCTCGCACCAACAGCAGATACAAACTTCTCAACCACCTCTGAAATCTCCGGATCTTCTTCCTTGTTCCCTTTTTTCGGAATGAACTTGTGTCCTTTGTTGTATTCTTCAGCAAGTCTTTCAGCTTCTCGGACTGAAAGATCTCCGTTAATGATTTTATCGCGAAGAAGAAGCTGATCAGAAGGATTGACAAGCGAAAGGATAGCACGCGCATGTCCAGCACTGATGTTTCCTGAAATAACATCATCCTTGATAGAATCATTAAGAGATAAAAGACGCACAGAATTAGCAATTGCGGAACGGGATTTGCCGACTTTATCTGCAACCTCTTCCTGTGTCATACCGGAACGCTTCATCAGATACTGATATGCAGTAGCTTCTTCAATGGGATTCAGATTTTCTCTCTGGATGTTCTCAATCAGAGAAATCTGAATTCTATCCATTTCAGACATTGTCCTGATAATAACAGGAATTTCCTTAAGTCCAACTTCTTTAGCTGCCCTGAAGCGACGTTCTCCAGCAATGATAGAGTATTTTCCAGGAACTATCTGCTCAACTATGAGTGGTTGAATGATACCTTGTGACTTAATTGATTCAGCCAATTCTGAAATAGCCTCTGGCGCAAAAGCCTTCCTAGGCTGATTCGGATTAGGAGATACTGAAGACAAAGGAACATAAACAGCCTTAATACGAGAAGTGTCATCTGATACATTGTCCTCTTTAACAATATGAGAGGCTGCTGTCGTCTTCTTCTCCTTTTTCGCATTATTTTCAGGAATAGCAGGCGTATCACCAGTTGTTTTATTAATTATATTATCGACTTGTTCATCAAGAGAGAAATCCCCACCAAAAAGAGAGCTGATTCCTCTGCCAAGTCCATGCTTTTTATCATTCGACACGATCTACAACCTCCTTTGCAAGCTCTGCAAATGCTTTAGATCCAGCATTTGACTTATCATAATAATTAATAGGCAAACCATGAGAAGGAGCCTCTGAAATCCGCACTGATCTTGGGATTATAGTCTTGAAAACAAGATCAGGGAAAAACTGAGATATATCCTCTACAACCTGCTGACTAAGTAAAGACCTCTTTGAGAACATTGTAAACAAAATACCAAGTACTTTAAGCTTAGTATTAAGTCCTTTCTTTACATTATTGATTGTTCGCATAATCAGATTAAGTCCTTCCATAGCCAAATATTCACACTGCAACGGGATAAGAACATAATCAGCCCACGCAAGCGCATTCATTGTCTCCAAGCCTAAAGATGGAGGACAATCAAGCAGTATAAAATCAAAATCAGAATCCAATGATTCAAGTACAGTCTTCAGATAGTATTCACGATTATTTTCATTCACAAGTTCAATAGACAAACTCGCCACATCCAAAGAACCAGGAATCAAATAGAGATTTTTGAAAATTGTAGTTTGAATTGCAGAAGCTGCAGGGATATCCCCAACAACAACATTATAAATATTAGGTTTTCTCAGATTTCCAGATACTGCACCTGTAAGATTACACTGCGCATCAAAATCAATAAGCAAAACCTTATAATTCAAATCAGCTAAAGCAGCACCAAGATTAACTGCAGAAGTAGTTTTTCCAACACCACCTTTCTGATTATAGAAAATAACCTTTTTAGCTTTCATAGTTTCAACAATACACTGATAACTGTTTCTTGTCATTAATTTTGAACAGCAAAACAAGTTAAAGGATTGACCTCAAAAGGGCTTTGTCAGTATCTTTACAAAAGAAAGGAGATTGTAAAATGAGCGACAAAGAAACACTCGAAAAATCAATCATAGATGCAATTAATCAGATCCGTCCAGCTCTCCAGAACGACGGAGGGGATATCGAATTTGTAAAATTTGATGAAGAAACAAAAAACGTGCATGTAAAACTTAAAGGAGCTTGTGCAGGCTGTCCAATGAGCCAGCTTACACTAACCAATGGAGTTCAGAGATATATCCGCGAAACAGTAGATAAAGATATCACCGTTATTAACGACGATCAGATTTCAAGCTATTTCTAATAGGATTTAAAATCCACAGGCAGCAAAAACAATGCTGCCTATTTTTTTACTGTTTCACGTGAAACATTACAAAACAGTTGAAAACCACCAATAAAATCCAATAACAACCTTTCCTTAAAATCTTTCAACGATTTGCTTGATTGTATTTTGGTTACCACATTGCATATTGTTTCACGTGAAACACAGCGCTTAGTAATCATGATCTTTTCTTTGTTCTCTTTTTCAGCTGATTTTACATACCATATGGCAAGTAAAATATCATCTCTGGACAGCAACAAAGGTTGAATATTCAATTTTTATTAATGACAATTTTCTCTATATTGATATCATCATAATCAGGAAAGTTTAGTGTTTTTTGATTACCCTGTGTTTTCTTTGATTCAAAAAGAAAACGGACGATATCAGGGTAATAAAACATCAAATAGAAGCTTGATTTGGGGATTTCTATAATACTAATACTATTTATAGAAACAGATTAATTTGCAGAATCTGAATGTAATACCCTATTTGATATGGTGATATATTTTGATTTTTCAATTCTGATAGCGTATTTATGTTTCTATCTCATTATAACAACTATAGTAATTACCGACATATACAGAATCTTTACAAGATTGCCGTTTGTTTGAAATGAACTCTATTTTGAGTATTGGAACAAGAAGTTACCTTTGATGTTTGTTATTCTTTGCTTAGGCTATGATCTTTCGAAACTATTTCATCAATTTCCTAAACAACTATTATCATTGTCAAAATCCGGGCGGGCTGCTGTTAATCAACCTTGTTATAGAATGCCATTGGTAGGCCGGAAACTATAAGCTTCATTGCCGACTGTTAATATATTATATCTTTTGAAAAAAGGCTGTTGAAAGCTCTCACTAACAACAGCCCTGTAGATTATTCCTGATCAGAAGGTTCGGTCTCAGGCGTATTTTCTTCTGTTACGGCTTCTGGTATCTGAATCTCTTCGTCTTCTTCACTTTCCTCCTGATAACCTGTTACCGCGATTGCATTAACAGAATCATCCTTTTTCTTGAATGAAGCTACACGAACACCCATTGCTGCTCTGCCTTGAATCGAGATGTCTTTTGCATGAACTCTGATTGTCTGTCCCTTCAGTGTCACAAATACGACATCGTCATCATCTCCAACAGAGACAGCGCCAACAAGACAGGATTCTTCAACAGTGTAAATCTTCTGTCCCATTGTACCTCTGCCATGAGCCATGAACTGGTCAAACCTTACCTGTTTGCCCTTTCCTTTTTCCGTAACCATAAGAATACGGCGTGCATCATCAACAGCTACAACTCCTACAACTTCATTATCTCCCAGAAGTCTTATACCTCTGACGCCATGAGTTGCTCTGCCCATCGTTCTGACATCTTCAGAATGGATTCTGAGTCCCTTGCCATTCTTTGTCACAATCATAGCATCTTCACCATCCTTGATGAAAATGGACTGTACAAGCTCATCTCCCTCATCAAGAATTATGGCTTTTACTCCTCGTGCTTTTGCATTGATGAAGTCATTAAGTCTTACCTTCTTAGCAACACCGAGGCGAGTGACCATCAGAAGATATGTATCGTCCTGGAAAGAGGGGAATGTGACAATAGATGTAACCTTCTCATTATTCTCAATCTGCAGGAAGTTCTTGATATTAGAACCCTTTGTTGTCTTTGCTCCCTCTGGTATCTCAAAAGCCTTGCTGTAATAAGCCTTGCCGAAGTTCGTTACGAACATGATGATATCATGAGAAGAACAGACAAAGAGATGATCGACAAAATCTCCATCTACAAGCTTAGCTCCGATGGTACCCTTGCCGCCACGTCCCTGAGCCTTATATTCAGTGGTGCTGAGTCTCTTTGCGAAGCCTTTTCTGGAAATGCTGATGACTACATCTTCTTTCTTAATGAAATCTTCAGGGGAGGAATCATTAAGCTCCTGCTCGACAATCTCTGTTCTGCGCCTGTCACCATATGAAGTGCCAATTGCCCTTATCTCATCTTTCACTACACCAAGAATCTTATTTCTATCAGAGAGCAGATCCTTGTAATATGCGATCTTAGCTTCAAGATCTGACAGTTCATCAAGAATCTTTTCAGTCTCAAGATGAGAAAGCCTTCCAAGTTTCATATCAATGATGGCATCTGCCTGGATTTTATCCAGTCCGAACGCTTTCTGAAGCTCAAGAGAAGCCACGCTATTATCCTGGCTTTCCTTGATAATCCTTATAACTTCATCGATATTCTCAAGACCTATCTTCAATCCAAGAAGAATATGAGCTCTTTCCTCAGCTTTCTTAAGATCATACCTGGTGCGTCTCTCAATGACCTCTTCACGGTGATCAACATAGATCTGCACCATGTCTTTCAAGGTCATAAGCTTTGGCCTGCCCTGGTAAATTGCAAGGTTATAGGCATTGAAATTACTCTGCAATGCGGTGCGGCTGAAAAGCATATTAAGTACAATCTTAGGCACTGCACCCTGCTTGAGTTCAATTACAACCCTTATACCATCACGGCCAGATTCATCACGTACAGATGCGATGTTTGGAATCACACCATCCTTTCTGAGATCATCGATTTTCTTTACAAGCTCTGCCTTATTCACCTGATAGGGAAGTTCTGTGAAGATTATCGCATCGTGACCCTTATCATTTTCCTCAATCTCGTAGCGTGAACGGATGACTATCTTGCCTTTACCTGTTGTATAGGCATCCATAATCCCTTTCTTTCCGCATATGATGCCGTATGAAGGAAAATCAGGTCCCTTTATGTAATTCATCAGCTCTGCAATTGTAATATCCGGGTTATCGATATAAGCGCAGATACCATCAACAACTTCCATAAGATTGTGCGGTGCAAGATTTGTCGCCATACCGACAGCGATACCTGAAGATCCATTTGTAAGAAGGAAGGGAAAAGCTGCAGGAAGTACAGATGGTTCCTCTGTCGATCCATCATAGTTTGGAGTGAAATCGACAGTATCCTTCTGTATATCAGTGAGCATTTCCTCACCGATTTTACTCATCCTGGCCTCTGTGTATCTCATAGCAGCAGGAGGATCACCATCAATTGAACCAAAGTTACCCTGAGGTGCTACTACAGGATATCTAAGGGAGAAATCCTGTCCGAGGCGGACAAGTGCGTCATAAACAGATGCATCTCCGTGCGGATGATACTTACCGAGAACATCTCCTACAATACGGGCACACTTCTTATTAGGGGAATTGTATCTGATTCCCAATTCCCACATGTCATAAAGAATTCTTCTATGTACAGGTTTCAGACCATCCCTGGCATCTGGAAGGGCACGGCTGATGATTACTGACATTGCATAATTTATATAGCTGGTTTTCATCTCCTCGGAGATGTCAGCCTGCACAATACGTGGATTAAGTTCCTGATTATCTTCCATACCACACCTCAGATATCAAGCGTCCTGACAAACGTCGCATTCTGTTCGATGAATTCTCTTCTCGGCTCAACATCTTCGCCCATAAGCATAGAGAATACCCTGTCTGCCTGCTCTGCATCCGCAAGATGAACCTTTCCGATCATTCTCGTTTCAGGATTCATCGTCGTCTCCCAAAGCTGTTCAGGATTCATCTCACCAAGACCTTTATAACGCTGAATAGCAATCTTGGATTCGTCAATTCCTGGTGCATACTCATCAAGAATCTTCTTCTTATCTACCTCGTCATATGCATAGAAGTCCTTTTTATTGATAGTGATCTTATAAAGAGGAGGCATGGCAAAATAGATATATCCAGCTTCAATAAGAGGTCTCATATAACGGAAGAAGAAGGTAAGGAGCAGCGTCCTGATATGTGAACCATCAACATCAGCATCTGCCATGATTATGATCTTATGATATCGTGCTTTTGTGATATCAAAAGTCTTTTCCTCATTCTTCTTGCCGCTCTCATCATCTTCATCATCGAAATCACGGCCTGTATCGTTGTATCGTGTGATTCCAGCACCGATTGTCTGGATGACAGGTTCAAGCTTATCGTTATTGAGGACCTTTGCTTCCTGCGCTTTTTCTACATTGAGCATCTTGCCCCAGAGAGGAAGAATAGCCTGAAAACGGCTGTCTCTTCCCTGTTTTGCCGAACCGCCAGCACTATCGCCCTCGACTATGAAAACCTCGCAGCGGGCAGGATCGCGTTCGGTGCAATCAGCAAGTTTTCCAGGAAGGCCGCCTCCTTCTGATTTCTTTCTGATATTCTCTCTAGCTTTTCTTGCAGCAACACGCCCAAGAGCAGCGCTTGTAACTTTATCAAGAAGACGATCGATTGAATCAGGGAATTCATCAAAATAATTAGTCAGATTCTCATAAACAAGAGAATCAACAATACCTTTGACATTTGAGTTTCCCAGCTTCATCTTTGTCTGACCCTCAAACTGAGGATTAGGTATCTTTACGGAAATAACAGCTGTCAGACCTTCGGAAATATCTGAAGATTCAAGACTGTCAGGATACTTCTTCATATACTTCACGCTCTTCTTGAGCTGGTTATTAAGGCATCGTGACAAAGCTGCTCTGAAACCAGAGAGATGAGTACCTCCCTCGCGAGTGTTGATATTATTTACAAAAGTATATATCTTCTCATCGTATTTATCGTTGTACTGTAGAGATACTTCAACAGAAACATCATCTTTCTGACATTCGAATGAGATAGGATCAAAGAGTACTGTCTTATATTCGTTAAGGTACTTAACAAATGATGAAAGACCTCCTTCCGCATGGAATTTCTCACTCTTCTCTGGATCTGTACGTCTATCAGTAATTGTGATTGTAATTCCCTTATTGAGATATGAAAGCTCTTTGAAACGAGCTGAGAGTGTATCATAATTGAATGAATTAGGCTCCATAATCTCAAAATCTGGGGTAAATCTTACGATAGTACCTGTTCTATCAGTATCTCCGATAATAGCAACATCACTTTCCGGAATACCCTGATGATAAACCTGTCTGTAAATGTGTGGTGCGCGATGTACAGTCACTTCCATCCAGGAAGAAAGTGCATTTACACATGATACACCTACACCATGAAGACCACCTGACACTTTATATGCATTGTGATCGAATTTACCACCTGCATGAAGCTGAGTGAGAACAACTTCAAGAGAGCTCTTTCCTTCCTCAGGATGAATATCTACAGGGATACCTCTTCCATTATCCTCGACTGTACATATCTCACCATTCTCACCATCTTCAAGATACACTTTGATATCATTGCAGTATCCAGCCATTGCCTCATCTATAGAGTTATCAACAACTTCATAGACAAGGTGATGCAGACCATCAATACCTGTTGATCCAATATACATACCAGGTCTCAGACGAACTGCTTCAAGACCTTTCAGGACTGTTATACCGCTTGAATTGTAATCTTCACTGGCCTTGATTTCTGCTTCAAGTTCAGCTTGGTCGTGACCTGCTATCTTTAGTTCTTCGTTGTCCATTGTAATCCTTCCAGTCTGATTCAGATATCCGTGGCTGAGACCGTATCGAGCAGGTTGGATAGTCATAGCCGTGTTCGGATTTTCAGTACTGATTGAGTATACAGCTTTAAGGTTTTAGATTCAAGTAGACTAATACATATATATTTCTTTATAATTAATTAAGTTAAATACCCAATATCCATATCTGTTCCTATTTCTTCTTTACGGGTGCAAAACCCTTTGATATAATCACCGCGATATGGAAAATCTTAACGTTATATGGCAGCAAGCATCGGAACATCTTGAAGAAACACTGCCCGAATCAAAAAAGCAATGGATAAAGAGAATATGCTTCGAAAGAGAGGAAGAAGGAAAGATGATTCTTTCCCTTTCATCTAACTTCTACAAGGAAACTACTGAAAAGAACTGCAAAGCAGATATAGAGAATATTGTTGCCGAAATAGCAGGACATGATGTACCTATAGTATTTGTTGTCAATACTTCAAGAAAAACAGCCCAGAAGACAGTTCATAAAGAGATAAAGAAAGAAAAAACAGAGCCTGTTTCACGTAATACAACACTTAACAAACAATACTCTTTTGATAACTTCATCTCAGGAGACAACAGCAGTTTTGCTTTCAATGCATGCAAAGTCATTGCACAGAATCCAGGAACATCATTCAATCCATGTCTGATATATGGTGGAGTGGGTCTTGGAAAGACACATCTGCTCGAATCAATAGGAAACTACATTGACGAGCATAATCCGAAGATGAAAATCATATACACAACAGCTGAAAGTTTTACAAATGAATTCATAGATTCTCTTTTATCAAAGGAAAAAATATCATCATTCAAGTCAAAATACAGAAATGTTGATGTCCTACTTATTGATGATATCCATTTTCTTCAGAAAAAGGATTCAACACAGGAGGAACTCTTCCATACATTCAATGAACTTTATGACAATCATAAGCAGATAGTCCTTACCTGTGACCGCCCGATTACAGAACTGACAGATATCACAGATAGACTTAAAACAAGATTCAGAAAAGGATTGAATGTAGATCTTCAGCCACCTGCATATGAGACAAGAATGGCTATTGCAATGCAGAAATGCAGAGATAAAGGTTATCAGATAGATCAGAAAGTGCTGGAATATATCTGCCAGAATGTAAATACGAATGTCAGGGATCTTGAAGGCGCACTCACAACGCTCAGCTCTTTTGCAACACTTGTTGGAAAGCCTGTCACTCTTGACATAGCAAAAGAGCAGCTTAAGAACTTCATTGTAACACCTGCTATCAAAAACAGCGATATCACAATTGATATGATCATTCACAGTACAGCTTCATATTTCAATGTGAAAGAATATGATATAAGAGGAAAAAGCAGAAATAAGAACATTACACTGGCAAGACATATATCAATATACCTTGCTTCTGAACTTACATCATACTCCCTTTCAGAAATAGGCAAGATGATGAATGGAAAAGATCATACTACAATCATGTATTCAGTCGAGAAAATCAAATCAATATATGACACAGATGACTCAGTAAGACAGGCTATTAACTCGATAAAGGAAGAGCTTCTCAATACATGAGTTTTCCACAATCGGTGGAAAAACCCTGTGGAAAAGGTGTGGATAAGATGTTGAAATCATCTGGAAAAGATGTGAAATAAAAACGGGTTTTCCACAGCCCGTTTTGTTTTTTCTATCACCATGTGGAAAACTGTGGATAACAAAAGATGTTTTCCACATATTTATCCACAGTTTAATTATTTTAAATATAATTAGATAAATATAGTTTTCCACAATTTCACAGCTCTTACTATTATTACTACATTCATTTTATGATATATTAATAAACAATAAAGGAGTCACTTTTATGAAATTCACATGCAATTCAGGCGTGCTGCGCTCAGAAATAGAAATAGCGAACAATTTTGCTAATTCTAAGAACTCCCTATCAATATCAAGCAATGTTCTTCTGGAAGCAAATAACGATGCACTTACAATTAAGGCAACAGACCAGAAAATGGGATTCACATCAATTATTCCAGTATCTGTGACTGTACCAGGAGTAACTACTGTATACTGTGATAAACTTTCACAGCTTCTGAAAAATATTCCAGACACAGACATTGAAGTATCAGAAGAAGAGAACAATCTTATAATAAGACCTTCAAATGAAAGTGAGAAAGATTCTTTTCTTATCAATATAAAGACAATTGAAGCATCTAAATTCCCTGAAATGATGGAAATTGATGAATCTCTTTATTTCTCACTAACACAGCGTGATTACTTTGATATGATTGATAAAACATCATTTGCTGTAGGGGACGAAGAGACAAGGCATTTTCTTACAGGTGTATATATGGAGAAGAAGGATGATGACCTTGTAATGGTAGCTACAGATGGAAAGAGACTTGCATATGTATGCCGCCACTTCGAACAGACACTTCCGGAATTCATGTCTGCTATTATTCCTACCAGATTTTTATCTCTTATAAAGACTATAGGAACAGGAGAAGGTCTTTTCTCTATAGGAATAAAAGAAGGATTTATATTCTCTGAGATAGGTAACAGGACTATTTATTCAAGCCTGATCCAGGGACCATATCCTTCATATGAGAAAGTCATTCCAAAGGGACTTAATAATGTCTGCATAATAAAAAAGGAAGATGCCGAAAAAGCATTATCGCTTATATCAATACTTGTAGAAAGCAAATCAAAGCGTATTTATATAGACTTATCAGATAATCTTATCACGTTCTCAAGTGAGAATAATGATTTCGGTGACTGTAAACAATCAATTCCTGCTTCATATTCAGGAGAGAGTGTCAGAATGTCATTCAATTCTCAGCTTATTGTCACACCAATAAAGAAGATAGACTCTGAATATATGAAAATTATGTTCAATAAGCCATCTTCAGCTATGATATTCACATCAGAACCTGAAAAGGATTATCTCTTTGTTCTGATGCCTATGCAGATTCAATGAGATTCAGATCTGTATCTATAAATAATTTCAGGAATATATCCTCTGCAGTGATAAATACAGATGCAGAGGATATTGTTCTAACAGGTATAAATGGTCAGGGAAAGACTAACTTTCTGGAAGCTGTATACACTTTGTGTTATGGATCATCATTCAGGACATCTCATCTGAAAGAAGCTATAAAACATGGAAATGAAAGTTTTTCTCTTTCAGCTATTACTGAAAATGA
This sequence comes from uncultured Spirochaetales bacterium, assembly GCA_949285905.1. Taxonomy (GTDB): domain Bacteria; phylum Spirochaetota; class Spirochaetia; order Sphaerochaetales; family Sphaerochaetaceae; genus Ornithospirochaeta. The sequence goes on from CASDZV010000041.1 coordinate 59,689, forward strand.
TAGAGGACTTAGAGAAAATATAAAAATTATCTTCGCGGAAGGTAAACGCAGGATAATGATTGATGATAAGGAAATCAATGACAGAAGAAGTCTTATATATAATTTTCCATGTATAGTGTTTTCACATGATGATATTCTGTTTGTGAAAGGAGAACCTGAACACCGGCGAAGATTTTTCGATCAGATGATGAGTCTTTATTCACCATTCTTTTTTGATTCTCTTCGCTCTTATAGAAGTATACTCATTCAGCGTAATGCTGCTGTAAAACAGAAAGATAAATCACTTATAGGGCTATATAACGAACGTCTAGCATCATTTGGTCTTGAAATGATGAATGAGCGTGCTGAAGCAGTTTATGGTTTTAACAAGATATTCCCTGAACTTTTTAGGAAGATATCATCAACTGATATGAATATAAATGTGAAATATCAGCCATCATGGGGAGCGCTGGAAGATAAGAATGAGATAATCTCTTATCTTGAAGACAATGTTGAAAGAGATATTGTACTGTCAACAACAACAAGCGGGCCTCATAGGGATAGATTTACTGTTATGTGTGATGGTATGCCTTTCTCTTCCATTGGATCGACTGGGCAGGTAAGACTGGCTTCAATACTATTCCGTATTGCTGAATCAGAATACTTCTCGATGAAGACAGGAATAAGACCAATATTGCTGATTGATGATGTTCTTCTTGAACTTGACAGCGCTAAACGTGGTATTGTACTTGAATTGCTTCCTGCATATACACAGGCTTTTTATACATTTCTTCCTAATGAAAGCTATTTCTCAGCAAAGAGAGATAATGCATTATCATATGAAGTTAAAGAAGGAGACTTCATTGATAGAAGTAAAGGAAATTAAAGATCTGGTCAGGGAATATGTTGATAGGACAATCTCACCTGATATCAGATATCATAGGGAATGGCCTATTATAGCAGGGCCTAATCTCAGGCGTGTGACATCATTTGCAAAAATGGATGGAAGTACAATATGCATCTATGCTAAAGGTTCATCAGCAAGAAGCAGAGTGATGCTTGAAAAGAGAAGAATAATATCCGATTTCAATCATCGTTTTCCTGATGCCGCAGCAGATGATATCAGAATTCTGAGAGCAATATAGGAATAATATGGGTTGACCTGTGATGCTGTGTTTGCTAGAATCCAATAATTGGGCGTAAAAGCAGCCATAATTTGATATTAACCGCTTTTTAGCGATGGATTTGGAGAATATTAAATGAGTAACAAAGGCAAGAGAACCTATCATCCAAGCAAGATGAAGAGAACAAGAAAGTTCGGTTTCCGTGCAAGAATGGCCACAAAGGGTGGTCGCCTCGTACTTGCTCGCCGCAGAGCTAAGGGCAGACACAGCCTTACAGCAAGCGATGAGAAGAAGCCTTACTAAGACAGAGATCATCAGAAAGAAAGAAGAAATCAATCGCATTTTCAGGCAGGGTAAGTCATTTTCTTGCAGGGGAATGCGATTAATCAGTTTTAGCAACAATCTGGGTTTTGATCGTATTATCGTTATTCCTGCAAAACACTTTGGCAATGCTGTCGAAAGAAATAAAGCAAGGCGTAGAGCTAAGGAGATTTTCAGAAATTATGATAAGCGTATAAGTTCAGAAGATCCTATGGAAGATAAAGGGCATGATTATGCTCTTGTTCTGTATCCTGGTAAGGTTTCCACCTTTTCCTTGCTTGAGTCCGGTTTCTTAGAGCTTCTGGACAGGTCTGGGCGGAAATAGTTCCTATTCATTCTCATCAGCAGAGATTCCTATTCCAGCTTCCGGATACAATATCTTTCCATCATTCAAGGAGAAGAGATGGATAGGAATACCATCATTGCAATTGTTCTGTCAGTTATAGTCATAACAGTGGGTATGACTGTTCAGGCAGTGTTTTTTCCACCGGAAATACCTTCTTATGCAGAAGAAAGCACAGTTGTGGAAACAATCGATGCAACGCTCCAGGCTGCATCGGGAAGTCATATAGAAGCTATCGGTGATGAACCTGACTCAACACCATTTACGGTTACATCGGGTGCTTATACAATTACATTCGATCCTAAAGGTGCTTCTGTTTCGTCTATAAAGCTTAATGAACATCTCGATAACGGTGAACCGGTAGAGCTTATTTTCCGCGATGAGAGCGATGAAAATGCGTTCATGCTTTATGTCGGTGATAGTAAAACAGATCCGATAGATGATATTTTCAATCATAGCGAAAGCGTTAATTCAAATGGTCTTACCATTGTTTCATTCACTCGGGATTTTATCACGGAAGATGGAGATGAATTCACAATCAACAAGCAATTTGCTATTCCTGATAACGGGGAATACATGATTCAGCTTGCTGTTGGTATAAGCACACCGGATGGATCTGCAATACCTCTTAATGTTTCCTCTGATATGTACACAATGTCCGTAGGACCACAGATAGGACCTTCGTTTGAATCTATCTCAAATAATTATGATTATCGCCGTGTATCCGTGCGTTATGAAGGAAAGACCAGGAGCGAAGCAAGGTTTGACGATGGAATCTTCATTTCAGATGATGAGAAAGTTGTTGACTGGATGTCGCTTGCAGGAAAGTACTTTGCTTTCATACTTATTCCATCCGATACATCAACGATAGCCTCAGCTGAAGCAATTCAGACTTCCAGCGATACAGGAGTATCTCAGAAGGATGTCATTTACATGTCTCGCAGTGCTTCTGGAGAATCATCTGTCCGCGATATGTATTCATTCTATGCTGGTCCTAAAGTAAAGAGTAATCTTTCAATCTATGATAACGCAGATGATAATATCTTCCGCATTGAAGGGAATGAGCTGACAGAAATTATTGATGGAAGCTGGCTGAGCTGGCTGGAATCTATTCTTAACTGGATTCTTCAGCTGTTTTACAGATTCATTCCTAATTACGGTGTTGCTATTATCCTGCTTACTATTCTTATCAAGCTTCTTCTGCAGCCTATTGCAAAGAAAGGTCTTGACTCAACAGCAAAGATGAGTGCTCTTACACCGAAGATCAATGAAATCAAAGAGCGTTATCCAGATGATCCTGAGGCACAGAATGCGGCAATGGCAAAGCTCTACAAGGAAGAGAAAATCAATCCGATGGGTTCATGTCTGCCAATGCTTATCCAGTTCCCTATCTTCATTGCTCTCTATGGACTTCTCAACACTAATTTTGATCTCAGAGGATCGATGTTTATTCCAGGATGGATACCTGATCTTTCCATTCCTGATACTATCTTCATTCTTCCATTCTCGATTCCTCTTCTTGGTGCTCAGATTCATCTTCTGCCGATTCTCTATACTATCTCTATGATCTTCTCAATGAAGATTACACAGATGGGATCACAGGCAGGAGCAGGTTCACAGGCTGGAATGATGAAGTTCATGACATATGGTATGCCTATTATCTTCTTCTTTGTCATGTATAATGCGCCTTCCGGACTTCTTCTTTACTGGTCAACGGTAAACGTTATTTCCATTGGTCAGCAGGTCTTCGTAAATAAAAAGAAAAAGGGTGTCTATGCTGAGGAAATAGCAGAGCGCGATGCTGAGAAACTTGCAAAGAAAGAAGCAAAAAGAAAGAACAGGAGAAAGTAATGCAGAAAGAATATGAAGGCAGAACTGAACAGGAAGCGATAGACAAGGCTATAAGAGAGCTTGGACTTGATCGCGATCAGTTCGATGTTGAGGTAATTGAAAAAGAGAAGAAGGGACTTTTCAGAAAAGGAAATGTGAGAATCCGTGTGTATTATGGTGATGATTCCTCTTCTGATGAGAATGTAGAAGAGGAAGAGAGTGTAGCAGAAAACACGGAGAATAATGATCCAGAGCCTCAGAACGACAATGAGCGCAGGATTCTCGAGTTCCTGGATACTCTCATTATTAAAATGGGATACAGTGGTAAGTCTACTATCTCTTTCCGCCGGGATTCGAAGATTGGAATCAATATTGAGAGTGATGATTCTTCAATAATCATCGGGCGCAAAGGAAAGAATCTGGATGCAATCCAGCTTATTACCAATGTCTATGCTGGTAATCTTGATCCGGATATCAAAGTGGTTATTGATAGCGAGAATTATCGTATGAGACATGAAGAGCAGATCATCAGGTCTGCTTACCGTACTGCTGCTGATGTACGTCGCACAGGACGCTCGCGTCTTCTTGATCCTATGAACCCATTCGAACGCCGTCTTGTGCATACCGCACTCAATGATTTCGATGGTGTAGAGACTAAGAGCGAAGGTGATGGACTTTATAAGCAGGTTCGTATTCTTCCTAAGAAATGAACGAAGGCTCCGGATATCCGGAGCTTTCTTATTGACAAAAATACATTGATAATGATACTTTGTTGATAACAATTATCAATAAGGATTCAGAATGGAACGCCGTAATACGATGCAGAAAGCACTTACATATGAAACAGTGATGTCATACAACGGGCATCCGAGTGCTGATGATATTTACCGTATTATCGCTTCAGAGCATAGTTCTATTTCAAAGGCAACAGTCTACCGTAATCTTTCCCTTCTTTCTGAAGAAGGAAAAATAGGAAGAATTGAAGCTTTTGGCAATGGTGAGGTCCATTACGATCATCGTATAGACAGACACCACCATGGATATTGCAGAAGCTGTGGCAGGGTTGTCGATATTGAATTATCAGATGATAATGATTTCTTAGGTATGGCTACTCCTGTGGAAGATGGATTTGTTATCACATCTGGGGAGATTATATTTGAAGGTATCTGCAGAGAATGCAGAGAGAAGGAGAAGAAAAATGGAACTGAAAGGATCAAGAACTGAAAAGAATCTTCAGGCGGCATTTGCAGGCGAGAGCCAGGCAAGAAACAAGTATACTTATTTTGCTTCCAAGGCAAAGAAGGAAGGCTATGAGCAGATTGCAGCTATCTTCCTTGAAACAGCTGAGAATGAGAAAGAGCATGCTAAGCTCTGGTTCAAGTATCTCGAGGGTGGTGATATCAAATCAACAGCAGAGAACCTCAAGGCAGCAGCAGAGGGCGAGAACTATGAGTGGACAGATATGTATGCTGAGTTTGCAAAGGTAGCAGACGAAGAAGGATTCAAGGAGATCGCAGCAAAGTTCAGAGGTGTTGCTGCTATCGAGAAGCATCATGAGGAGAGATATCTTGCACTTCTTAAGAATGTAGAGGAAGGACTTGTATTCTCAAGAGATGGCGAGATGATCTGGAAGTGCAGAAACTGTGGTCATATTGTTGTAGGCAAGAAAGCTCCTGGCATATGCCCTGTATGTGCTCATCCGCAGGCATATTTTGAGCTTGTAGGCCAGAATTACTGATTTCCGTTGTTCAGACTTGAGGACCTGGAATAATACCGGGTCCTTCTTTTTTGCGATAGCATTGAGTAAGATTCTCAGACATATTGACTATGGAGTCGCTCTATAGTTTCTTATTGTAATCTGGAGGTCTTTATGCCAATGGATACCACCGAGAAGCTATTTCTCGGAACGAAGCCAGGACATCTTTTCTTCAGGGCAGCTATTCCAGGAGCATTGGGAATGCTTGCCTCGTCCCTTTATTATCTTCTGGAAGCTATTCTTGTAGGAAGAGTATTGGGTGCGGAAGCTTTTGCAAGCATTAATCTTGCAATGCCTTTTGTTATCATTAATTTTGCTGTTTCCGATATGATCGGAGTCGGTTCATCAGTTCCGATTGCAATCAAGCTCGGTAGAGGTGAGAAAGAAGAGGCAAACAGTATTTTCTCATCAGCCATTGTCATGATAGTCGCGGCAGGTATCCTGACAGGATCACTCCTTTATATAACGGCACCTTCGCTTTTTGCTCTCATGGGAGCTGATGAGCACCTTATCCCATATGCTGTGGATTATCTGAGGATGTATGCGCGTTTTTCACCTCTTACAACACTTGTTTTTGCTGTTGATAACTATCTTAGGATCTGCGGTAAGATCAGAGGTTCGCTGATGATGAATATCTTCATGGCTCTTGCAGGTGTGTGTTTTGAAGTGCTTTTCCTGATCATACTTGATGGGGGAATAGCATCTGCTGCGATGGGTACATGCCTTGGTATGAGCTCTGCTGTTCTTGCAGCTCTCTCATTCTTCGTCAGAGGTAAACTCAATCTGAGATTCCGTGTTCCAAAGTTTCATTTATCGCTGATAAAAACGATAGTATCCTGTGGTATGCCGACATTTCTTTCCAATGTCTCAGGAAGGATTATCTCAATTATTATGAATGTCCTTCTTCTTTCCATGGGAGGAGCAGATGCTGTCAGTGTCTATGGTATCATCATGTCAGCAGATGGCGTTGTTATGCCACTTTTATATGGGACATGCGATGCATTGCAACCATCGGTCGGTTATAACTGGGGAGCACGGCGTTTTGACAGAGTAGGGGCTATAGAGAAGTACTGCTTCGGAACAGGTGCTGTTATTTCGCTTCTTTTTGGTATATTCCTCTTCTTCTTTCCTGATTTCGCTGTAACGCTGTTTATTGAGGAAGGAAATACGAACATCCATACTCTTGGTATTGCTGCACTGAGGATTTCAGCATTTGCATTTATTATCAGATGGGTAGCTGTATGTACACAAGCATTTATGTCAGCTATAGAGAAGCCGCTCTATGCAGCTTCTATCTCTGTCTCTGCTGCGTTCATATTCCCTCTTATCCTGATTGTAGTGTTCAATCCGATAGGGATTAATGGCATATGGCTGAATCTTCCAGGAACATCTTTGATGACAGCGCTTCTTGCCCTTGTGATACTTTCACGCTATAGGAAAATCGTTAACACAGAAAAGAATTGTCAGAACAGCTGAGTTATTTTCATTCTCAGATCTTCTGCCTTTTCCGAAGAGAACTGTGCACCGAGCTGTGAGATAATCTCTCCTGCCAGAAAAGAGGCTATTTTCCCTGATACTTCAGGGGAATAGCCTTTTTCATAGCCATAAAGGAAGCCTGCTGCATAAGTATCACCTGCACCAGTTGTATCTATAGGTTTTGTTGTACCATAAAGCGGTATTTCATACATTTTTCCATGATCTGAGATGTATGAACCGTTTTTGCCGTTCTTTACAACAGCAATCTCTGCAAGCTTGCCCATGGAACGGCAGCATTCATAAGCATCGTAGTTGTTGAAGAGGAATCGTGCTTCTTCGCTGTTGGCAAATACTATATCTGCAGAATTCTCTACAAGGTCCAGAAAGTCTGAACGATAACGTCCGACAGCAAACGGGTCAGCAAGATCGAATGCTACCTTCACATTATTCGCTTTGGCAATTGACAGTGCTTTTCTTACTGCTCTTCTCTGGGAATCTGTATCCCACATATATCCTGTGAAATAGAATATGGAAGCGGAAGCTGCGCTTTTCTCATTTACATTGTTTTCGTCAAACATTCTGTTTGCGCCAAGAAAAGTATTCATTGTTCTTTCCCTGTCATCAGTCAGCAGAATAATCGATGTACCAGTTGCGGCATTGAAAGTCACTGTCTCATCTGTGACTCCGCTTTCTCTGAGTCTCTGGCGATACATCTCTCCATATTCATCATTACCGACACCGCCTGCAAGGGTTGTTTCGATACCGAGCATTCTGAGAGTGACCATAGTATTAGGACAGGATCCGCCGCATGAGATAGTCTTCTGTCTGTTTTCCATCTGGCTGAGAATTTCAGAACGCTTGTTCTTGTCAATCAAAAGCATTGTGCCTTTGTGCAAAGAGAGTAAATCTATATCAGATTCGTCTGCATAGCAGAGAAAATCTATAAGAGGATTGCCTATACCGTATATCGCCATACAAAGAGTATAGAATCATTTTGGATTAGACGCTATATATGGTTTTTCCACAGGTTTTCCACAAGGCAGTGGAATTACTGTGGAAAACGTGGATAACAGAAGAAAAAGCGAAGAAAACAGACATAATGTATATTAACTCTTTAATAAATTTAATTTCTTTATATATAAGTAAATAACTTTCATACTTAATATGCACTTAACATAGGATTTATATAATTATGATTCAGATTCAATTGCTGTCATAACATGTGGAATATCGGTTTTTCCCCAGAGTTTTCCACAGGTTTTCCACAGGTAGGGGAAATTTATCCACATGTGATAAATAACAATGTATTCAGCAATTATTGACTTTGAAATATAAAACCATATCAGGCACCATCTAGCGTCAGAACCCTTGCATGTAGAGGTCTGCCTCTGTGAAAAGCTCTCTGACATTACCAGGGAAGCGGTGCATGAAAAGAGAAAAGTCATTAATTGCTCTCTCCGCATTGATGCTTTTTTTCTGATAAGCGTCCAGCAGCTCAGGAATATCCTCACTGTGTTCATCAAGGCTTGGCATTCTTATTTCAATTCCTGATATGCGGTAATAGAAATCTTTGCGTATTCTTTTCTCAGCAAGAAGTGTCGAAAGAGGAATGTTTGATGCTGTGATAAGACGGAAAGATGTCCTTAATATCCTATCCGAACCGAGTTTTCTGTACTCTCCCGTATCCAGAACTCTGAGCAGTTTTTTCTGGATTCCTACAGGAAGATCCTGTATTTCATCAAGAAAGAGGGTGGCGCCATCCGCTGCAGATAAAAGCCCCTCTCTGTTCTCCATTGCACCTGTGAATGATCCTTTATAATGTCCGAAGAGTTCACTGTCTATGATACTTGTTGTAAGGCAGCCGCAGCTTTCGACAATGAATTTCCCGTTTTTATCGCCTAGCCGGTGAATCAGAGAGGCTGCAAGTGTCTTTCCTGTTCCTGTTTCTCCGATGATATGTACAGGAAGGTCAGAGTGTATGGCATGTTTAAGCTGCTCTCTTGTTTTTCTCATGACTTCTGAACTTCCGATAAGTGTCCTCTGCAGAATTGTATCGATGACATCCGTTGTTGAGATATTCTCGATTGCATTGAGAATATCCTGGTCTGTGAAATCTTCTGTAAGCAGTTCAGAAGCGCTCCATTGAGGCAGAAGTCTTGCATTTTCAGACAGTATGATGATCGGTCTTGCCTTGTTGTTTATTATTTCCCAGATGCTTTCTTTTCCCGCTGTTTCAGAATGCATGATGATAATATCATCGGAAGATAACTGAAGCATCTGAAGCCTCTGCAATGATGTGCAGCTTATAGTCTCCGTATCACTGGCAAGTTTTGAAATTCTCTGTTGAATATCCCTCCCTAATGAGTAATAAATAATTCTCAAAATCCCCACCTCCGGGAATTACAATGAATGTAATTGTACAGAAAAGCAAATGTTCTGTGATGAAACAATGGGAAATCGGACAGATAAGGAAAATATGAAAAGGTTGTATTTCTTTTCATATCAGATAAATAAAAGAACGTATCCGCTACTTTTATTACATATTATTTCTTTGTAATATCTGTTTTGCTGACTCTTTCAGTTCTGAAGCAGTGCCTGTATTGCAGATGCTGTGTATATAGCAGCTGTTTCAGCTCTCAGTATATTTGTAGATAACAACACGGGTATTGCTCCTTCTTCAATCGCCATATTGCATTCTCTGTCCGAGAAGCCTCCTTCAGGGCCTATCATGAAAGAGATAGCGTCATCTGTATTCATATTACAAAGAGCATCTGAGAGTTTTTCCGTTTTCCTGATTTCGCTCTGATGAAGAATAAGAAGCTTCCCTTCTTTCATTTTCAGGGCTTCCTGAAAAGAAACAGGTCCCGCAAGTTCTGGTTCTGCGCTTCCTGATTGCTGTACAGCTTCCCTTATGATGGCACCAAGCCGCTCTTTCTGGTGCTGAGAGAGGGGAGACTGTACAAACTCTGTTTCCATCAGCACGATTTTCTTCACTCCGATTTCTGTCAGCGCCCTGATTTCCATCTCATTTTTCTTCCCTTTGAGCACTGCAATAAATGCGTAAACCGGAACAAAGGGGCCTTTGTATGATGAGAGATTATCGAGAAGGGTCTCTTCTGGAGAATCTGTTTTTTCCAGCGTTATCGTCTCACTGTCAAAAAGAAAGGCCTTGTAATACTGTTCTTTGCTGTCTTTTGCTGTGAAGACATCATTGATGTTCAGTCTCAATACTCTGAAAAGATAGTTTTTCTCTTTCTCTGAAAGGGTATATATACCATTTTCCGGACAGTCCCGTCTGAGAAGGAAGACTCTCATTCTCCAAAGACCTCCAGTGCTTTTGTGATGTAGCTATCAAACCAGGTATCAGCAACAGGCCTTTCATCATAATCCATAGAGTAAAGGTATTCATTGCGGATAAGGAGTATCAGAAGGTCTCTCGGAACACCGCTGTCGCTGTGAGAATCAGCAAAGCTCTCGATATTCTCTTTTGTATATTCAGGATGCTGAGAAATGTATGTAGAGATGTTATCTTCATTCAGGAATGCGGCAAATGCTTCCATTTCCTCATCTGTGTATTCAGGTTCTTCAATGATGATATCCGGAGTGATGCCCACTTCGTGGATATCATTTCCGGAAGGCGTATAGAAGTGACCTGTAGTAATCTGGATGAATCCTCCTCTGAATGGCCTGATTTCCTGAGAGATTCCCTTTCCGAATGTCTGGCTTCCCAGAACTGTGGCTCTGCCATTATCCATCAGCGCGCCTGTGAGTATTTCGCTTGATGAGGCTGTTCCTCCATTCACGATAAGCATTACAGGAATGTCTTCAGGAACAAGAACATCAGATCCGGCATATACTGTATTTTCTGATCTTCCAGATGCAGGCTTATACTTTGTTTCAAGCATCACACCTTCTGAAAGGAACATATCTGCAGTTTCCAGTGCGCTCTGCACAGTCCCTCCGCCATTGTTTCTGAGATCTATTATAAGTTTCTCAGCTCCTTCAGAGAGCAGTTTTTCGATATCTGACGCAACAGAAGACCCTGTAGTGAGCGAGAATGTGTAGATGGCTATATATCCGATGTCATCAGTGAGCATCCCGGATGATGTGGATGGCGTTGTGACAACTTCCGGCATCAGGGTTATATCGAAGACAGCTGTTCCTCTGTGCACTGTAAGGGTTATCTCTTCCCCTATATGTCCTTTCATGAGATTGGATGCTTCCGTTGCTGACATTGCTGATACATCTTCACCATTGATGGCACTGATCATGTCCCTCGGTCTCAGCCCTGCTCTGTCTGCCGGTCCCCCAGGGAATGGCGAAGCAATGATGACCATATAGCTTTCAGGATCCTCTGGATCTGCATATGCAGGATTCATCTTTGTAAGATAAGTACCTATTCCAACATACTCACCTTCAGTGTTTTCCTCAAAGTCTGAGGCAATCTCTGGAGGGATGTAGTAAGAGTACTGGTCGCCAAGGGAATCGACCATTGCTCCGATCATTTCGGTTTCCATGTTCTCAGTATCGATGTCATAGAGGAAATTGGTGCTGAGGTATGCATACAAATTGCCAAGAGAATAGAGAATCTGGGAAATGCTTCTTGAATCCTCTCTTGCTTCTGCTGCCTCAAGATGTGATGGCTGCGCAGTTACAAGTGGTGTATATTCATGCGTGGCTCCTGCTGTTACGCTGGATAAAGCAAAGAGCATGGCAAGCATAGAAATAGCTTTTTTCATATCTGCAATATATTACCATATAGGAGATATTTGCATCATCAGATAGTTCTGCGTACACTTACTCTATGCTTGCAGAGTTTGTAGAATTTCCTCATTGGATAACCCCTTTTGTCATACCAGGTCTTCCAATCAGATGGTACGCCGTAATGTACCTCGTTGCATTCGGTATTACTTATGTGCTGTTCAGGTATCAGTGTACACATGATAACTATCTCAGGCTTTCAAGCGATGAGAGCCAGACTTTCTTTTTCTACGGCATTCTTTTCCTTCTCCTGTTTGCAAGATTGTTTTCCGTATTCTTCTACAGTGATGGGTGGTACTACCTTACGCATCCATGGATGATCTTCTGGCCTTTCAGAGATGGTCATTTTGTAGGACTTCCCGGCATGAGTTATCATGGGGGCGTTGTTGGCGCACTTGTTGGAGGCATTATATTCTGCCGTTTTTATAAGCAGAAGCTTCTGAGAATTACAGATACAGCGGTTGCTGCCATACCGCTTGGCTATACATTCGGGCGCCTTGGCAATTTCATCAATGCTGAGCTTTATGGGCGTGTGACTGAGGTTCCCTGGGGAATGGTATTCCCTACAGCTCCGCCTTTTTCCACAAATGAGGAATGGGTAAGGAACATTGCTGACAGGATTGGTTTTGAATATGTTATCGGAGATGTGATAAATCTCCCGCGTCATCCCTCACAGCTGTATGAGGCACTTTTTGAAGGAGTTGTCCTTTTCCTTATTCTCTGGTTTGTCATAAGGCCATGGAAACTAAAAAAACGATTGCCTGATGGGACGGTTTTTTCCTTTTATCTTATGGGATATGGCTTGTTCAGGTTCTTTATTGAATATTGCAGACAGCCTGATGCAGATATTGGGTATGTCATAGCCCTTGGCGATAAAAGTGATAATATCGCGCTCTTCCAGTCATTCCTGAATATTTCGAAGGGGCAGATCTTCTGCCTGATTATGATAACAGCAGGAGCTTTGCTTCTTGCATTCCTTTTGTGGAGGTACAGACATGGATACCGGGAAGAGGCTGATAAAATTCAGAAACGAGCTAAGGGAAAGAAACATTGATGCCTATCTGATAACTGGTACCGACCCGCATCAGAGTGAGTATGTGGCAGCGCGCTGGCGTACACGCGAGTTCATATCAGGGTTCACTGGTTCTGCAGGGACTGTAGTCATCACTCATGACAGAGCGCTTTTATGGGTCGACAGCCGTTACTTCATTCAGGCAGAGAGGGAGATTGCCGGAACTGAATATGAACTGATGAAGCTTGATACAGAAGGAATCCCTGATCCTTATCAGTGGCTTGAGGATAATATGCAGCCGCATTCTTCTGTTGGTGTGGATGGTGCCTCAATTTCGATAGCGCTTTTCTCTTCCCTGTCTGAGAGATTGAAAAAGAAAAGCATAATACTTTCTGCTACAGAGGATCTTATTGATCCAATCTGGGAGAAAAGACCTGTTGTTCCCTGTACACAGTGCGAGGAGATGGAGGCAGAATATGCTGGTGAGAGCGCGGCAGAGAAAGTGAAACGTATCAGGACGTGGCTCCGGGAAAGAAATCTCCGCTGGACATTCATTGCTTCAATTGATGATATTGCATGGCTCACAAACCTTCGAGCTGATGATATTCCATGCAATCCTGTTTTTGTATCATATGCTTTCATTTCGCTGTCAAAGGCAGTTCTGTTTGTAGATAAAGCTAGGTTTGCTGATAAAACAATACAGCAGCATATAAAGCAGGTCTTTGAGATCAGGCCATATGAGAATGCGGCAAGTGATCTCAGGAATCTTGCCAAAGGAGCGGGTTATTATTCTCCGGAGAAGGTAAACGAAGTATTCCACAAAGCACTCTCCGGTAAGAACAATCTCACAGGCAGAGATATTACTACGGCAATGAAGACTATCAAGAATGAAGCAGAGCTGAAGGGAATGAAGTTAGCGCATATTTATGATGCAGCTGCATATGTCTCCTTCCTTGCGCGCCTCGATTTCTCTTCGAAATACAGCGAGATTGAAATCTCTTCTCTGCTTGAAAGGGAAAGGGAACGCATTCCAGGATATCTCGGTCCTTCGTTCAACCCTATATCAGGGTATCGGGAGCATGGAGCGATGTGCCATTACAGTGCGACACCGGAGAGTTCTGCAGAAGTGTATGGGCATGGTCTTCTGGTTCTTGACACAGGCTCTCAGTTTGAATTCGGAACCACAGATATTACACGTACGCTTCTTTTCGGAGAAGAGGCCTCGGAAGAGGAAAAGAGGGATTATACTCTCGTCCTAAAAGGGCATCTGGCACTTGCAAGACAACGTTTTATCAAAGGCACACGTGGCGTTCAGCTCGATGTCCTTGCAAAACAGTTTTTATGGCAGTATGGGGAAAGCTATTATCATGGAACAGGGCATGGTGTCGGTTGCCGTCTGAATGTGCACGAGGGGCCTCTCAGGATTTCATCCTCTCTTATAGATGTTCCTCTTGAGCCCGGAATGGTGACTTCTGACGAACCGGGGGTATATAAAGAAGGGCGCTATGGTATCAGGATAGAAAATCTGCTTGCTGTGAAAAAAGAAGCTGTTACGGAGTTCGGGGAGTTCTATTCATTTGATGTTCTTACATTAGTGCCATATGAGAAACGGCTTATTGATAAATCTCTGCTCACAGAGGAAGAGATAAAACAGATTGACGATTATCATAAGAGGGTATATGAAGAGCTCCATGAGCTTGTAGATTCAGATGTGCTCAGATGGCTCGGTGCAGCTACTTCACCGCTTTGAGGCAATCGGATATATTTCATTTGAAGGAGAAGAAGATTCTTATGGTCGAACCACTTAAGAAAAGCGGAAAAATCCAGCGCCGTGGACCTGTTATGCTCGTCATAATGGATGGTGTGGGTTTCGGAAAGTATAAGGATGGGGATGCTGTTGCTTCCTCAATGACAAAGAACCTCGATGCTCTTTATGCATCATGCTCATGGACAAAGCTCAAGGCACATGGAACAGCTGTCGGTCTTCCTTCTGATGCGGATATGGGAAACAGCGAGGTGGGACACAATGCAATGGGTTGTGGAAGAGTGTTCGCACAGGGTGCAAAGCTTGTCTCCAATGCCATTACATCCGGTGATATGTTCAAGGGAGCAACATGGCAGAAGCTTATCGCGAATGTCAAGAATAATAATTCCACGCTTCATTTCATCGGGCTTCTGTCAGATGGAAATGTCCATTCTCACATTGACCACCTCAAGGCAATGGTAAGCGAAGCGAAGAAAGAAGGTGTGAAAAGAGTCCGTGTCCATGCACTTCTTGATGGCCGTGATGTAGGTGAGATGTCTGCACTTGAATATTTTGATCCTTTTGCTGAATACCTCAAGGAGCTTTCTGCAGATGGAACATTCGATGCAGCTATTGCTTCTGGCGGTGGCAGAATGGTCATTACAATGGATCGCTACAATGCAGACTGGGATATGGTCAAGCGTGGCTGGGAAACTCACGTTCTCGGTGAAGGCAGAATGTTTGATAGTACACATGAGGCTATCGAGACGCTGAGGAAAGAGACAGGTGCTATTGATCAGGATCTTCCTCCTTTTGTCATTGGAAAGGATGGCAAGGCTATCGGAACAATTGAGGATGGTGATTCTGTTATCCTTTACAATTTCCGTGGTGACAGAGCCATCGAGCTTTCCAGAGCTTTCGATGAAGAGAATTTCACAGAGTTTGACAGGAAGAGATGGCCGAAGGTCGAATATGCTGGAATGATGGAATACGATGGAGACCTTCATATTCCTCATCAGTATCTTGTATCCCCGCCAGCTATCGACAGAGTCATGGCAGAGTATCTTTGCGCATCGGGGGTCAAGCAGTTCTCCATCTCAGAGACACAGAAGTTTGGGCATGTGACATACTTCTTCAATGGAAACCGCTCCGGCAAGTTTGATGAGAAGCTAGAAGAATATGTCGAGATTCCTTCTGACAAGGTGCCTTTTGAGGAGAGGCCATGGATGAAGTGTGCTGAGATTACAGATCGCGTTATCGCAGAGATTGAGAGCGGCAAATGGGATTTCATCAAGCTCAACTTCCCCAATGGTGATATGGTCGGACACACTGGTGTTTTCGAAGCAGTTGTCTGCTCTATGGAGGCTATGGATCTGCAGATCGGACGTCTTCGCGAGGCAATCGAGAAGGCTGGCGGTGTAATGGTCGTCACAGCAGATCATGGCAATGCCGATGATATGTATGAGCATGACAAGAAGGGAGAAGTGAAGAGAAAAGAGAACGGAGAGCCGAAGGCTAAGACATCTCACTCTCTCAATCCTGTACCATGCATTGTATATGATCCGGAGTACAATGGAGAGTATTCGAAGACACTCAATGAAGGCCTTGGAATTTCTTCAATACCAGCAACTTGTATCAATCTTCTTGGATTTGTTCCTCCAGAGGATTATGACAAGAGCATCATCAATATGAACTAAACAGGCAGAGACCGTCGCTCCAAAAGCGGCGGTCTTCTGTTGTCTGCGGTTAATATCTGGACTACCGATCCTCAAATCCTGCAGCTGTTTTCAGAATGTGTTCTTAGATGTGATTGTAAGCATCACAATACCGATTACATACAGTATTCCAGAGATTATTGAAGGCATGATGACATTGCTCATGGAAAGAAGGTTTCCAATCATCATGAGAATAAATGCTATGGCACGGCTGATGCTGTGTGTTGAACGGTCTTTTGCTACAGCAGATATGTATGTGATGATTGCTACAAGGTAGATAGCTATCAATGTGCCTAAAAGCAATGCATCATAGGATGAAGAGAAAACTGTAAGTGTTGCGAGATCTGTTGTTCCTGTATTCAAAGGCATTGCCAGCGCAGTGAAAAGAGCAGCTGTCAGCGCCAATGTGAGATATAAACGCAATCTTGAGGCATTCGTACCATAAAACTGCACAGAAGTGAAAACAAATACAATTGCTGCTGCAAGCATTGCAAAGCGTTCTATAATCACGACTGCATTTGGGGCAAGAATTGTGATATCCGTCACTTCCGTATAAAGAGGAACAATCATCGTAGCTTCCAGAGCAATGAATGAGAAAAGCAGGGGCAGCAGCGAACTGTCTATGCTATGTGTCCTGTGTCTGAGCCTGAGAATGAACAGAAAGATAAGTGAGGAAACGATAATAACAAGTTGTGGCAGATATACCATGAGGTATGTATACCACCCCGATATTCTTCTTTGAAGAAGAACGATAGTCATATGAACAAGCATTGCAGAGTATGCAATTGAAATCAGAAGCTGCAGGATAAGGGACAGCGAGAATTGCTTCTTTCTCTTTCTTTCAGGCATCAGATTGTATCCTTGTATGGAACTTCAATATCTGTTCCAACAGCAGAGGCCGCAATGCTGTTTGCACAAGCTGTCAGTGCAGCATCCAGCATTGTTCCGATACCGCAGAGAAGCGGCATGAATGCAATCATTGCATTTTCACCTCCGTAGAGATTTATACCGAGAAGCTGCAGTGTGATTACTGTAATCATAAGAGCCTCTGTTCCGTTTGATGCAGATGAAATGAACGATACTGCAGCTGCTGTGAGTGCAGTTATGATAATCACAGTACTGGATGGAGATGTTTCCGTTGTTGCCTGGAAGAGGGAGAGAAGTGAGAGCACTGATATGAATGCACTTCCTCCTTTTCCTATGACTGCCATAAGCGGAGTGACAGTTGAGGCAATTCTTTTCTGTACTCCAAGGCTGTTCCTGGCAATGCTCTCATTCAGCGGTATTGCTGTGATGATATTTTCTGTTGTCAGTCCCATCAGAGCAGGTGCGAGCGCCCTGTATATGACTTTGTAAGGATTCTTCCTGAAGCCTGTGAAGATAGCATATAGAAGGGGAATTACAATAATGAAAACAGCTCCGATGGCGATTCCAAGGCTTTTTGCATACTCCGGTACGGCAAGGAGCGTCTTCTCCTGATACATCTGAGTAAACATTGATGCTGAAGCGAAGTAAACAATGAAGAATCCCAGAACAGAGTATGTACGGGATATTCTGTACATGACTTCAGAGAATGAATTCATCGTTGTATATGCCGGCCTTATGATATCTGCAGAAGGTTTCAGGGCAAGTCCAAGTATCCAGGATACGACAATAAGGGGGAAGATAAAACGTGTTGTGGTTCCTATTGTCCAGAATGCGTTAATAGGGAAAAGTGAGCTTGTAGCAGTGGTCAGCATGTATGATACATGAGAGGATAGCGCTCCTGGCGCACTTCCTGCCGAACTGGTGACAGGAAAAGACACTGGATTAACAACAAATAGCAATGCAGCAGCAGAAGCCATCACCACAGCAGAGACAATTGCCCATAACAGCGAAATACCGAATGTCCTGAATCCCTTTCTGTCTTTCATCAATGAAGCAGTTCCAGAAGATAGTGTGATGAATGTTACGGGAATTGCTATGAATACACCAATATTGATGAGATATGATGAAACTGATGAAAGAATCCCCGCTGTGGCGGGAAAAGAACTGAAAAGCAGGGACGTTGCCAGACCCATTAATATGGCTGCTATGTATGTAATCCACGTTTTCATATAGAAAGGATACAGCACCTCTATGCTGTAGTCAATCTTGCCAGTCTGCTCATTCTGGCGATGCAACTCTTTTCAGTATAAAAAGAAAGGAGCAGGAAATCCTGCTCCTTGTGGTTAATTCTCACTTTCTTTGAGGAGTTCTTTCAGCTTGTATCCGCTCTTTGCTTCTTTCTCAAAGAGCTCTTTCACATATTCATCTGGAGAGAAATCCTTTGATACTGGATTCAGTGCAATTGAAAGCGCGGAAAGCAGAATCGCCCTCTGCACCTGTTCTTTGTTGTACCAGATTTCTCCCTGATACTCATTGCACTGTGCGAGGTTCTGTACGCCTTCATCATTCATTACAGCTGTGAAGAGGCTGAGAGAGGAATCTCCCTTCTTGTATTCTTTGCCAGCAGTTGTGAGTATTGCAGCTCCATGAGTTACGGCTCTTCTGCTGCTTTCATCATAACCAAGCTCATTGAATTCATATTCAAAGAAGGCATCTACAAGCAGCCTGTCTGCCTCTTCCATTGCCCCCCTGATGTCAAGCGAGGAAACGAACGGGTACAGGACAAGAGATGAAGCAATTGTCAGGACAAGAGAGCTGTCTGCACTTGCCCAGGAAGAGAAGCATTTGCCTTTCTTGTCACGGAAGAGTGTTGCCAGTGTCCTGATCTGTCTGATCATCGGTTTGGGTTCTATTTCTTCAGGAACAACGGCAATCTGTCCCTTGGCAGGCTCCTCAAGCGACTTGTAAACCTCCGGAATTGTTGTATAGCACTCTGCGATAGAGAGCAGGAGATCACGTTCTCCCTGCTTTGACAGTGTTCCGCTGATAAGTTCCCTGATGTGTTTCAGAGTCTCCTGAGTGCGCAGCATCTCCATTGCTTTGAAAAGCGGCTCAAGGCGAAGGAGTGCTACAGCTTTGCTGATGTTCTTGATTCCTTTTCTTCCGAACATTCTCCAGAGCTTCTCATAACTTCCATCTGTGTCCTCAACCTGTCTTATGTTCCAATAGACTTTAGCTTCATATCCATTCAGAGAGAATGAGAAGCCTTCGTCATAAAGCTGTATGGATGGAATAATGTAAGTCAGACCATCTGTGAAGCAGTCAAGAAGCGCATAGTTGCGGCCACCGAAAGAAAGACCAAGGTTGTCGGCCAGCTTTGTCGTGACAGCTGTGCGTGAATCTTTGTCCTTCTTGAGCTTTGGTACCGAGATATTGATTGTTCCTCCACAAGCTTCGTACTGATTGTTGACAAGAACAAGTGTTCGCTCTGTGTCGATACCATTTACAAACGCATAGATTGATTCTTCCACGTTTCCATACTGATTATAGCAGTCATAGAGCTGGAAGTACTCGACTCCTGAGAATAGGTAGCGGCGGCGGAAGAGGGGGAATACTCGTCTATAATGCTCTCCGACAAGCCATCCGTTAGGCTGTTCGTTGTAGTATGCTCTCTTGTATTCCATGCCGTATTTCTCATGATAGCCTTCAATCTGTCCGTGTCCTACCATCGGTAGGCCCGGAAGCGTTGCGAGAAGCGTACAGACTGCGAAATACTTGTCGCCATCTCCAAACTGCGCAATAGCAGTTTCCTCATCAGGGTTGTTCATGAAGTTAACATAACGCTTGAGAATCTCCGGCTCGAAAACAAGAGTGTTCTTGATGCCGAGTCTGTATTTCTGGTTCTCCTGATTCTTGAGCATGTTCATGAATGCGGAGTTATAGACACGGTGCATGCCGAGTGTGCGGACAAAATAGCCTTCCATCATCCAGAAGGCTTCTGCCAGAAGAAGCGTGTCCGGAACTTCCTGGGCAATTCTGTCTACAACTTCTCTCCAGAACTCCTGCGGAATACGGCGGTTGAACTCCTCATCACTGATAGCATAGCGTGCCCTGCCTGCAATATCTCCGCCATGTCCTGGTTTCGGATACCAAAGACGCTGGATATGGCGCTTTGCAAGAGTCATTGCGGCATCAAAACGTATGATAGGGAAGTTCTTTGCAACATGGATAATTTTCTGAATGACAGCTTCACGTGTCGTAGGATTCAGGTAATCCAGCTGTGCTGTATCATTCCAGGGCATTGAAGTTCCATCATTTCCATGGAATATGTAACGTACCTGACCTGTGTGCTTATTGCGGAGCATGAAGGTTACAGCAGCATCTGTTCTGTTGTAATAATGATCCTCAATCTTCACTTCATAATCCGGATTATTCGATAGATCCGGACCGTTGTATGTATAAGAAGGATAAGGAGGCCAATCCTGCTGTACAAAATAATCCGGATGCTCATAGACCCAGTTTCCGTCGATACCTGTATGGTTAGGAACCATATCGGAGGCGAGACGGATGCCACGCTTTGAACAGCGCTGCCTGAGGTTATCCAGAGCCGCCCAGCCACCGATGGAAGAAGCTATCTCATAATCTTTCAAAGAGTAGGCAGAGGCTTCGGCATCTGGGTTGCCACAGAGATTCTTGATCTTCTTGGAAGCTTCTGAACGCTCCCAGAGCCCGATAAGCCAGAGTGCTGTGAAACCGCGTTCTCTCAGGAGATCCAGCTCCTCATCAGGAATCTGGTCGAGGCGTGTTATTGACCGCTTATACTGCTTTGAAAGCTGATCAAGCCATACAAGCGTGCATTTTGCCATCATGACAACACGGGGCATCCAGTTTGAGTCATCAGAGAAGGCTTCGTATTCATTGAGATCGCTGTCTGAATAGTCTATGACATGTGTCGGTCCACCACCTCCGCCGACACCGCCTCTGTCTTTTTCCTCTTCGTGGATGTAATCAAGGGAAGTCATCAGAAGCTTTATAAGATCAGCGGGAAGGAATGCGCTCCATTCACGCAGAATATATCTGATCTGCTCTTCAAGAGAATTCGGATAAAGCCTTGCCGGAAGCTGCAGCATCGTGAAGATATCATCTGTATTAGGCTGTCCATTTCTCAGGTCATCCTTCACATAGGATGAGAGGATACTTGAAAGAGCTTTGCACTCTGGGGGGTATATAATCTGGTCAGGTGATACAAAGGGCTTAGATGCGGCGAGAAGAGCCGGATTCATCATCAATACCTGATGAATGAAGAATCCTCTCATATCTTCTGTCATCCTCGTCGCTGCATCTGGTTTCTTTTCCTCCAGTGCTGGGGACGGGAATGTACGTGAATAGAATGACAGTGCATTTGAAAGCTCATCATTGGATGCGACAGTTGCTATACGGCGCGTGAAGAAATCACTCTGCCCATCTCCCATTCTTGCAGAGAGCACAATCTGGTAAATCAGATGCAGCACGGCAGAAGCATGAAGTTTTCCAGGAGATACAAAGCCGCTTTCAGCTCCGCTTTTCTTCAGTTCAGAGTTATAGCTGTAAGCAATAAGCGAAGCCTCTCTGTAGAGAAGATCGATGCTTTCATCGGTAGGGAATACCGGTCCGTTTATCTTTATCTTTTCCCTCGTGATAAAGGGTATTCTTAAATCCCGCTTTTCCATTCCAACCCTCTTTTAGTACACACTATCCTATCATAGAAACAGGGGTCTTTTAAGCTTATTTTGCGGTTTTAGTGTGAAGAGAGGAAAAGTCCTGCAAGTGTGAGAACTGTTCCAAGCACCGATAATGCACCCAGTGACTCTTTCAGAATGATGGATGAAGCGATTACGGTGACAACTGGCACAAGGTATATGAATACGCTTGTTTTCATTGCGCCAAGCTTCTTTACCGCTATATTCCACAGCACGAAGCACAGTGCGGAGGCGAAGACACCGAGAAATAGCAGGTTGAATATATTTTCTGCTGTGAACATGTTCCTTTCCATGCCAATGCCATTCCAGAAAAGAAGAGGAATGGAGATGAACATAAGACCATAGATGAAAGACCGGCGTACTGTGTGTATCTCAAGGTATCCGAATGTGCTTATTTTCTTTGTAATGATTGCATACACAGCCCAAAGCGCAGCCGCAAGAAGCGCAAGGAAGTCTCCTATGAGGCTCTCCATGCTTAGCCCAAGGGAGTCAAGGCTCATCATTGCAATGCCTGCAACGGCTGAAGCAAATCCTATGAAAAACCATTTTGATTTCTTTTCCCGGGAAAAAAGCGCGGTGAAAAGCGGGGCTGTTGAGACGATGACGCCGCTGTTTGATGCACTTGTCCATAACATGGATGCATTCTCGAGGAAATAGTACAGGAATATGCCTGTTGCTCCTGCTGCTATGAAATACTTCTCTTCCTTCCATCCTTGGGAATGAAAGAATCTTGGAGAAATTGCGAAGAGAGCAATACTCCCGATGATGAATCTTATTGCAAGTATCTCAACTGGGGTGAATGTGAGAAGCAGAATCTTCGTTGATACAAATGTCAGACCCCAGATCAGTACAGTAAGAGAGGCTGCTGCATAGCCATTCATACAACAACCTCTGCTTCATTCTCAGGTGTTGTAATTGCAGTCCTGAGCAACGGGAAGAGGGATGTGAGCGTAATTGTCTCATCCTTTGTGAATGGCGATGTGACATACAGCCTGACATCTCCGTGCTTCGGTCGTCCTATACCAATCCTGAGGCGGTAGAACTGATCAGATCCAAGACGCTCCTTGATGTTCCTAAGCCCGTTATGGCCCTGCAGTCCCCCTCCTTTCTGCAGTCTTGCTTTTCCCATAGGCAGTTCAAGATCGTCATGTATGATAAGAATTTCCTCTGCTTTCAGTTTGTAGAACGAAGCAGCTTCAGAGACAGCTGTTCCCGAGAGATTCATCATCGTCATTGGTTTTAAAATCTTCTTGCCCTCTGCTTCCGTGTAAGCTGAGTGGAATTTCACTTGCCATGAAGCATCCGGATAGAGATAGTCAGAGAAAAGGAAGCCAGCATTGTGGCGAGTCGTTTTATACTCCTTTCCCGGGTTGCCAAGAAAAACAAAGAGCCTGATCATACGCCAATGAATGAAAGAAAGCGCTCTGCCTGGTTCTCAAGCATTTTTCTTCTGTCTTCGTCGAGGAGGAACGTATCTGAAGCAAACTCTTCTCCTGTGAGTGCTATTCCGGTCTCTTCCCCATCCATATGTTTCATCTTTGCAAAAACTGCGAAGTCTGCAAGATGCTTTCTGACATTTCTCGTTCCCATCTTCCCTCCGGCACCGGAAAACGTCACAGGTATTGATGTGAGGGCTGTTATCCTTTCCGGATCATCTTTCACAAGCGGCCTTGAAAGCCAGTCCAGAAGGTTTTTCAGTCCTCCAGGGATATTGAAGTTATATTCAGGTGAGAAGATCCAGATACCATCTGCTGCCATAATCTCATCTCTGACTCTCTGCACTTCAGGTGGAGCAGGGTACTCTTCATCCTGATTGAAAAGAGGAATTGAAGCATAGTCCAGAAATGAAATCTGTACTCTTTCTTTTATGATGGCGGCCACCGCTTCTGAGAGTGCTTTGTTGAATGAATGCTCTCTTCTGGAGCCTACAATGAAGATTATCTTTTTCATATTGTCCTCAGTTCTTGAGGATATATAGAAATTACTTTTCAGTGAAGGCTATTCCTTTGTCTGCCTGCAAAGGGTAGAATATACGCGTGCATATGCACATGGAGGAAGTTATATGGCAACTAGCAAGGTAAACGGGGATTTCATCCTCAAGATTCTTGTCGGAATCCTGTTTGTTGTGATTGGTATTGAAGGAATTGCAGATTTCGGAGGCAACGCGCTTTATGATGAGCTTGATCAGACTTTTGATATCATAGTAGGTGTTGTGCTGCTTGTAGCAGGTCTTCTCCTGATAGTTCCGTCGTTCATTGGAGGAATCAAGGCATCTTTTATTAAGGTCTCAACACTCGTCGTTCTTGTTGCATGGATTATTTTCATCGTGCTTGAGGATTTCGTGTATGGACTTGGCGGCCTCAATGGTGATGAGTGGTTCCTGTGGCTTGAAGACCTGATTTATCATCTGCTTATTCTTTACTGTATCTATCGTGTCGCATCACCTGCTGTAAGAAAGCTGGGAAATAAGTAATCAGCGGTGTTTGATGATTCCCTTCTTCGGACAGCGCTCCTGTTTCGGGCATAGCGAGCAGAAGGGAGAGACAGGTGTACATACTTTCTGCCCATAGCGTACAAGCAGCTCATTGAGAGATATCCAGAAACGCCTGGGCAGAATTTTTCTCAGTTCTTTTTCCGTTTCTTCTGCAGTTTTTGTATCCGTCCAGCCCATACGGTTCACGATTTGATGGACATGGCAGTCAACACAGATAGCATCGAGCCCATACCCCAGGTTAAGTACAAGAGATGCGGTTTTGATGCCAACGCCAGGAAGAGCCATGAGAGTGTCCATGTCATCTGGTATGCTGCCATGAAAATTATCAAGGAGTATCTGGGCTATATGCTTCAGCTGTTCTCCTTTCCTTCTGTAGAATCCTGCAGGTTTTATGATTTCAGCTATTGTCTCTGCATCCAGTGAGGCAAGAGTTTCCACATCCGGTGCTGCTGCAAACAGCCGCTTTGAAGCAGACAACGTGACTTCATCTTTCGTCCTGAGACTGATCAGCGTTGAGATGAGCACGCGATAAGGATTCCTGTCTTCTTCTGCAATGAGACTGACAGAAGGAAGCGGGGAACCCATGCGTTCAAGAGTCTCCTGAAAAGATGTGAATATGGTGTCGATATATTTCTCATCAAGCATGTTGTCACGTTGACCAAATTCTCTGGAAAAGCTAGCGTTTCCCATATGATTGTCATCCTTAAACAGGGTATAACACCCCAGGAAAAAGATAAAGTAAGGTCCTTCCTTTCTGAGAAGGGTTTTATCGTCAAGGAAATCGTTGGACAGCAGGATACTGTTCTCGGTGCTGTCGGAAAGGTCTCAATCGATCCGCGCACAGTTGAGCTTATGCCGGGAGTCAGCTCTGTTGTTCCTATCTCAAAGCCTTACAAGCTCGCTTCGCGCGAGATGAAGAAGGAAGATACAATAGTCCAGGTCGGCAAGGTAAAGATCGGAGGCAACAGAGTTGCTGTCATAGCTGGACCATGCGCTGTTGAGAACTATGATCAGATCATGACTATCGCGGAATCTGTAAGGGAAGCGGGTGCTGTCATGCTCCGCGGAGGTGCATTCAAGCCTCGTACAAGCCCTTATGCGTTCCAGGGACTTGGAGAAGAAGGACTGAAGCTGTTAAAGAAAGCCGGAGAAGCCTTTGACATGCCTATCACATCAGAAGTTGTATCTCCTTCAGATGTGAAGATGATGGCTGAATATGTCGACATGTTCCAGATCGGTGCCAGAAATATGCAGAACTTCGAGCTTCTGAAGGAGGTCGGCAAGACGGGAATGCCTGTTCTTCTCAAGCGGGGACTCTCAGCTACTATTGAGGAATGGCTTATGGCGGCTGAGTATCTGATGGCTTCTGGAACAGATCAGGTAGTGCTCTGCGAGAGGGGGATCAGGACATATGAGAAAGCAACAAGGAACACACTCGATTGCTCTGCGATCCCTGTTGTGCAGAAGCTTACACATCTGCCTGTTATCGGGGATCCGTCACATGCAACAGGTATCCGGGACATGGTCGCGCCGATGAGTCTCGCGATTGTAGCATCCGGAGCCTCTGGAGTGATTGTAGAAGTTCACAACTGTCCGGAGAAGGCTCTTTCAGATGGGCCTCAGTCTTTGTTCCCTTCTCAGTTCAAGAAGCTTGTTCATGATATCCAGGCACTCTGTCCTGTTGTCGGTAAGAGTCTCGAGAAGATACCACGTGTGCTTCCTGAGAGCATGAAGACACAGCAGGAAGAGAAGAAGAGTGCTGATTTCTCAGCAATCACTGTTTCTTTCCAGGGCGTCAGGGGAGCCTTTTCCGAACTTGCTGCCCGCCGTTCATTTGATGAGGACGTGCAGCTGTTGCCTTGCCATTCTTTCTCTGATGCATTCGATGCTGTATCTTCCGGGAAGGCTAAGTACGGAGTTTTGCCTGTTGAGAATACTCTTGGTGGAACCGTCTATGATACGCTTGATCTGTTAGCAATGCATCCTGAGCTTACTGTCGTCGGAGAGCAGCAGGTCAGAGTCATGCATAATCTCATCACGATTCCAGGGACAAAAATCGAGGAAATCAGAAAAGTCTATTCACATCCCCAGGGCCTTCAGCAGTGCCGTGCTTTCCTCGATAAAGAGCTTCCGGATGCAGAGCGTGTCCCATTCTTTGATACAGCTGGGGCTGTAGAGTATATTGCAAAACTCGGAGATAAATCTGTTGCCGCGATTGCAGGTTCTCCAGCTGCGCATTACTACGGAATGGAAGTGCTCAGACAGGGTATCGAGACAGATGCCTCAAACTATACACGTTTCTATATTCTTGCAAGAGAAGAGAACGAGAGCATCTATCGTTCGCAGGCGGAGCTGAATAAGGCAGCTCTCTCGTTTTCTGTCTCAGATGAGCCGGGTGCGCTTATGGATGTTCTCAAGACCATCGCAGATGATGGTGTGAATATGACAAAACTTGAATCAAGGCCAATACCAGGCAAGCCATGGGAGTATCTTTTCTTTGTCGAGCTTCAGCTTCCTTCTGACAAGGCGGTATTCGAAAAACTCACAGAAGAGATCAGAGCGAAAGCTGTCTCATTCAGGGTGCTTGGCGTCTATTCCTCGGTAATCGGATGATTCAGAAACCTTATGAGAAAGTGATGCTTTTTATGGGAGTCCTCTCAGTAAGAGGATTCCCTGAAGCTCTTAAGGATGAGCTTGAGGCGTTGTATGGACCTGTTTCCGTTATCTCTTCCCCGATGCCTTTCAGCTTCACAGATTATTATGTGCCGGAAATGGGCAATGAAATTGAGCGTTTTTTCATAGCGTTTGACAACCTCGTTACACCTGACAGCCTTGCCAGAATAAAGACAGAAACAAATGAGATTGAGATGAAATATGCCATTGAGGGCAAACGTTCTGTAAATCTTGATCCGGGGCTTATAACAGAAGGGAATATTGTACTTGCTACAACGAAGAACAGAGCACATAGAATAGCTATCGGAATGTCTCTTTATGCTGAGGTGACGCTAATTTATCACAGCAAAGGATTTGAATCTTTTCCATGGACATATGCTGATTACCGTTCTGAAGAGGTGCAGAACATACTGCTTGCTTTCAGAAAACAATATTTGCAGCTGAGAAAAGCACGCTGATAAGTAGCTTATCTGAAAATCCATATAAGAATGGAAAAGACCTTGTCGATTTCGATAATTGAGATCTTTTTTTGCCGTAAGCGAGTGCTCGTTAAAGCTGCAGCCAGAATGACATTAGGCTTGTCCTGAAGGTTGTTGACGCCAAATAAACATGGATGAAAGTTAGCCAGAGAGCGGGTTCTGAAAGTATATATAGTATGAAATATATTCTTTTGCTGCTTCTCGTTGTCGTTTTATCATCCTGCACTTTGAGACACAGAACTGATGTTACACTCGTTATTCCAGAGACACACCCTCTGGAAGAAGTCTTTTCAGAGACATTCTGGTTCACTCTTACATACTTTGACGGAGAAAAACTGGAAGAGCGTCACATCCCGAAAGGAACAAGGCGTATCAGTGTCTCTGTCAGATCCGGTGGCCTTTCAGTCTTTTCATTGAAACCTCTGGGTGAGCTTGGAGCAATCGGTGGCTTCTTTGAGCCCGGAGACAGGAGAACAGTCCATCTTCTGCCTGAATATGGCACATTCAGTGAAATGCTTCTCAGAGCTGCATCGTACAGGGCGGAACCTGTGTTCCTTCTTTCGATGCGGCGTGTCCTTGATACAGTCTCCAGCCTTCAAGCAGTAGATGAATCATCGTTTCTCAAAGACATCTTCGACGGAACACTGGGATATGGTATTACGCTTAATGAGAAGATTGCTGTTCATTTCGATTCCATTCCACGTGGCGAGTGGGTCTCTGAGCGTTATGATATCCAGTCATTCTCAGTTGCTTTCAGCGGAGACAATGTCACACTGCTTCTCTACCCCGGGGTATACAGGTACGCGGAAAAGACACTCAGGATGCTTGCGACCGTGATAGTGGAGGAAACAGGAGATGCATCGATGATGATTACTGCATTGCCATCATGGTGAATGCTGATGCAACGTTTCCTGAGATTTGTTAGACTCAGGCTATGGAAGGGCTGAGAGAGTTATATCGCATAGGTTATGGTCCATCTTCATCCCATACGATGGGGCCACGTACAGCGACAGAGATGTTTGTCTCTTCGCATCCGGAAGCGAAGAAAGTGAAAGCCGAGCTTTTTGGTTCGCTTGCCGCAACAGGAAAGGGCCACCTTACAGATAAGGCTATCAGGGATGCACTGAAAGAACATGAGATAGAGTGCGAGATATATTGGTTTCCCGATGTCGTCAAGTCTTTCCATCCAAATGCTCTGACGCTTACAGAGATTGCTCCTGGCAGCGCCACTGAGACATATTATTCTGTCGGTGGTGGCAAGGTCGTGCGTGAAGGTGATGATGGATCTGCTGCTGAAGAAGTCTATCCTGATGACAAAGTAGGTACGATGTCGAGACTTCTGAAGTATTGCGATGATAATGGTTATCAGATCTGGGAGACAGCTCTTGAGTTTGAAGGGGAAGAGATTCTTGATTACATGGCTGATATCTGGGAAGTGATGAAGGCTTCGATCAAAAGAGGACTTGATGCAGAAGGAGTCCTTCCTGGAGGTCTTCATCTGCAGCGCAAAGCCTGTCAGTCATATGCCAAGTCCAAAGATTTCACAGGATCTCTTGGCAATGCTGCCCATGCATTTGCCTTTGCTCTTGCTGTTTCTGAAGAGAATGCGGGAGGAGGAAAGATCGTAACGGCTCCTACATGCGGAAGCTGCGGAGTTCTTCCTGGTGTGCTTTTTCATCTGATGAGGGAGTATGATCTGCCAGAGATACGCGTTCTGAGGGCTCTTCTCACAGCAGGCATGATTGGCAACATCGTGAAAACGAATGGTTCAATTTCTGGAGCGGAAGTCGGATGCCAGGGAGAAGTTGGAGTGGCTTGTGCAATGGCAGGGGCTGCTGCAGCTCAGCTTACAGGCGGTACAATCCGGCAGATTGAGTATGCCGCGGAGATGGGGCTTGAGCATCACTTAGGGCTTACATGCGACCCTTTGATGGGTCTTGTGCAGATACCTTGTATCGAACGCAATGCCATGGCCTGCATGCGGGCAATTGATCATGCTACTTACGCAATCATGGGAGATGGCACTCACAAGATATCTTTCGATGATGTCGTGGAAGTCATGATGGAAACAGGACATGCTCTTCCGTCGCTGTACAGGGAAACATCAATGGGCGGTCTTGCACGGATTCACGAAATCTGATTAAAGAGCAATATCCTTCGGAGACTTCGGTACCATCCATGTTCTGTTCTCCGGCAGTGTATGACCATGGGTTATAGCAATGATGACAATCTTCTTCTCGCTTACTCTCGCAAGTAGCCGGTAGTCTCCGATTCTGTATTGCCAGCGTTTGTTGCCTCCGAGTGAATTTCCAATGCTTTTCGGGTCAGAAAGGGGGAGGAGATGGCGCCGTATCCAGCCAATGATAAGACTTCTGGTTATATTATCCATAGCGTTCAATTCGCTGGCAGCTCTCCTTGCGAGTTCAGTCCTCATTATCTGCAATCTCCTCTGTGACAGGGTCTGCCTTGTATTCCTCTAGTGCTTTTCTGTAGACTTCCAGATCGAAGTCCGCTTCGATGCGTGAAAGCACTGTCTACCTGATCATTTCAGACAAGTTCATTCCATTAAGCTCTGCATATTTCCTGAATAGAGCAGCATCTGTGTCCGGCAAACGCAATGAGATAATCATAAAACCTCCTTGAAAGGAGTGTATTTCATTGTATTTCTATACGCAACATCAAAAATTCCACCCCTTGCGAGGTGGAATTGAAGAGTTAATTGCTGCGTTGCTATTTAACGACGATATTCACGAGCTTTCCAGGAACGACAATCTCCTTGATGATTGTTTTTCCTTCTGTCCAGCCCAGAATCTTCTCATTGCTCTTGGCTTTCTCAAGCATCTCGTCCTTTGAGGCCTCGCGCGGCATCAGCATTTTCGCTCTTACTTTGCCGTTAATCTGTACGACGATTTCAATCTCATCATCAACAGTCTTTGCTTCATCGTACTCCGGCCATTTCTCGAGAGCTACTGATGGCTCATGCCCGAACATCACCCACAGCTCTTCTGCAAGGTGTGGTGTGTATGGTGAAAGGAGGAGAGTAAGAGTCTCCATTGCCTTCTTTGGTACAGTATCAAGCCTGTTGAGCTCATTGACGAAGACCATCATCTGGCTGATAGCAGTATTGAATGCAAGCGTCTCAGTATCTTCTGTAACCTTCTTGATTGTCTTGTTGAGAAGCTTGTCGAGCTCTGGATTTAGAGCAATATCCTCAATCTTCTTCTCTGTGGCGATTCTCCAGATTCTGTCGAGGAAGCGGTAAACACCGATGAAACCATTTGTCGCCCAGGGTTTTGATTCTCTCAGAGGTCCCATGAACATCTCATACATTCTTACACTGTCTGCGCCATAGTTCTTGATGAAGTCATCAGGGTTGATGACATTCTTGAGGGACTTTGACATCTTGGCAATGACCTGTGTGAGTTCTTCTCCTGTTTCCTTGTCGAAATATTTTCCATCGTGTTCCTCGACAAGATCGGTAGGAACAAGACTCTTGTTTGCCTTCTGGTAAGCAAAGGATGTGATCATTCCCTGATTGACCAGAGAATGGAACGGCTCTGATGTGGATACCAGTCCCAGATCATAAAGTACTTTATGCCAGAATCTTGAATAGAGCAGGTGGAGAACAGCGTGCTCTGCACCTCCGACGTAGAGATCGACAGGCATCCAGTATTTCTCTTTCTCTGGATCTACAAATGCTTTGTCATTATGTGGGTCAATGTATCTCAGATAATACCAGCAGGAGCCAGCCCACTGTGGCATTGTGTTTGTTTCCCTTTTCGCATCTCCGCCGCACTTCGGACACTTGCAGTTCACCCAGCTGTCAACATTTGCAAGAGGGGACTCGCCTGTGCCTGTCGGTTCGTATTTGTCAACCTCTGGGAGGCGCAGAGGAAGCTCATCCTCTGGTACAAGCACTGTACCGCAGTGAGGGCAGTGGATGAGAGGTATAGGCTCTCCCCAGTAGCGCTGGCGGGAGAATACCCAGTCACGCAGTTTGTAATTCACAGCTTTATGTCCGTATCCGTTCTTTTCGAGGAACTCAAGCATTTTCCTGATGGCATCCTCTTTGTTCAGACCATCAAGCCACTCTGAGTTGACATGGATACCATCCTCTGTCCATGCCTCTTCCTGTACATCAACCTTTCCCTTGAGCACTTCGATAATCGGCAGATTGAACTTCTTTGCAAATTCCCAGTCCCTTGTATCATGAGCAGGAACAGCCATGATAGCACCTGTTCCATAGCTGATAAGTACGTAATCTGCAATCCAGATAGGAATACGCTTGCCGTTGACCGGGTTTATTGCATATGAGCCGGAGAATACACCTGTCTTCTCTTTTGCAAGATCGGTCCTCTCAAGATCGGATTTATGCTTTACCTCATCGAGGTATTTATCAACAGCTTCCTTCTGCTCTGGAGATGTCAGTTTCGAGACAAGCGGATGCTCTGGAGCTATAACCATGTATGTAGCGCCAAAGAGCGTGTCACAGCGGGTTGTGTATACTTCAAGCTTGTCACCTGTTCCATCCACAGTGAAGAAGACAGCGGCTCCTTCTGAGCGACCGATCCAGTTGCGCTGCATGGTTTTTACCGATTCCGGCCAGTCAAGTTCATCAAGACCTTCCAGAAGCTTGTCTGCATATGCAGTGATTCGGAGCATCCATTGTCTGATATTCTTCTTCTCGACTTTTTCGCCACAGCGCTCACAGCGGCCTTCCTTGACTTCTTCATTAGCAAGGCCTGTCTTGCAGCTTGGGCACCAGTTGATTGGAGTGACTGCCTCATAAGCCAGACCTTTCTCATAGAGCTTCTCGAAAATCCACTGTGTCCAGTGATAGTAATCAGGTTCGCATGTAGAGACTTCCCTGTCCCAGTCATATGAGAAGCCGAGGCTCTTTATCTGTCGACGGAATGTGTTTATGTTCTTGTTGGTTGTCTCCCATGGGTGCGTACCTGTCTTGATAGCATAGTTCTCTGCAGGAAGACCAAAAGAATCAAATCCCATCGGGTGAAGGACATTGTATCCTTTCATCCTGAGATACCTTGAGTAAATATCTGTTGCTGTGTATCCCTCAGGATGTCCTACATGAAGACCGGCTCCCGATGGATATGGAAACATATCCAGAACATATCTTCTCTTCTCGGCTGGAATTGATTCATCTTCAACAGCACGGAATGTCTTGTGCTCTTCCCAGTACTTCTGCCATTTAGGCTCTATCTCATTGAATGGATATCTGCTCATACGGCAGAGAATATCACTAAAAGGAATGTAAAGCTATATTGCCATGACGTCTCTGGAATGGGGATTCCTATTATTTGAACGGAGTTCATCGCGGAGTTGTCAAATATAGCATTCTACTGCGGGAGATAATCTTCTTTGCAGGAAAAAGAGATGTATAATCTTCTTGGTTTGTTATTATAATAACAGTTAAGTTTGTATCATAACATATTGACACTATTTTAACTCTTCTTTATTATCCAAGCCATATACGGCAGGAGGCCTATCACTATGAGAGTTAGAAAACTGGCAGCAGTAGCTATAATGATTGTTCTTTCCATTACTGCAGTATTTGCAGGAGGAAGCTCTGAAAAGAATGAAGCAGTATCCGCATCCGGACGTCCCGTGCTTCGTGTTGCGATGGAGTGTGGTTATGCTCCGTATAACTGGACTCAGCCGACAGATGCAAACGGCGCTGTTCCTATTGCAGATTCAAATGATTATGCATATGGCTATGATGTCATGATGGCAAAGCTCATTGCAGATACTCTTGGCTATGATCTTCAGATTGTGAAGCTTGACTGGGATTCACTTGTTCCAGCTGTTCTCTCAGGTACAGTTGACTGCGTAATTGCAGGACAGTCAATCACATCTGAGAGACTCCAGATGGTAGATTTTACTAAACCTTATTACTATGCATCTATTATCTGTCTTGTGAATGCGGGCAGCCCATATGAGAATGCTGCTGGTGTTCAGGACCTTGCAGGAGCAACATGTACAAGCCAGCTTGGTACTGTATGGTACGATGTCTGTCTTCCGCAGATCCCGGATGCAAATATCCTGCCAGCACAGGAAAGCGCACCTGCAATGCTCGTTGCTCTCAACAGCGGCAGAGTAGATCTTGTCTGTACGGATATGCCTACAGGGCAGGCTGCTTTAATAGCTTATCCTAACATGAGACTTCTGGACTTCGCTGGTACAGATGATGATTTCCAGGTAAGCCAGGAAGAGATTAATATCGGAATATCCGTACAGAAGGGGAATACGGAACTTCTGGAAGCAATCAACAGTGTTCTCGATACACTCACAGTAGAAGATTATAACAGGATGATGGATGAAGCGATTTCTGTGCAGCCGCTTGCTCAGTGATCCGGTGATGAAATGACAATAGCAGAAATGAATTTTGTCGAGAGGATGATTTACATCCTCCAGCATTATGGTAGCTCCCTTTTGAAGGGAGCTGCTACTACGATGGTTATCGCGATAATCTGTACCCTTCTGGGGTGCGTTATCGGTTTCGCAGTAGGTCTTATCCAGACAACAGAGCCTCATAAGAAAGATGGTATTTTCAAAAGAGGTGTTCTCCGTGTCATAAAAGTCATCCTGACAGCCTATGTGGAGGTTTTCAGAGGGACTCCTATGATGCTTCAGGCAGCGTTCATTTATTATGGCATGAGTCAGCTGTTTGGCATTAACCTTGGTATGTGGAGTGCCGCTATCATCATAGTATCTGTCAATACAGGTGCTTACATGGCAGAGACTGTCAGAGGAGGAATCCTCTCCGTCGACCCCGGCCAGAGCGAGGGTGCCAGAGCTATCGGCATGTCTCATTTCCAGACGATGCTGCTTGTCATACTGCCTCAGGCTCTGAGAAATATAATGCCACAGATCGGCAACAACCTTATCATCAACATCAAAGATACCTGTGTTCTTTCGATTATCGGCACTGTTGAGCTTTTCTTCACATTCAAGAGTATTTCAGGTGCGCTCTATACATACTTTGAAGCAGCAACTGTAACGATGATCATCTACTTCGTCCTCACTTTCGTCTGCTCCAGGATTCTCCGCTTTGTTGAGAATAAAATGGATGGTCCATCAAATTTCGACCTTGCTACAACTGATACGCTTGCCTTCACAAGCGGACTGACACGCTATGATGCGAAGAAAGGGGGTACATACTGATGGAAGAAATTCTGAAGATAGAGCACCTTGTTAAGACATTTGGCACAAATGAAGTCCTGCGTGATATTGATTTCTCTGTTTCAAAGGGCGATGTAATCAGCATCATCGGTGCATCTGGCTCTGGAAAGTCAACGCTGCTGAGATGTATTAATATGCTTGAGGAATCGACAGGCGGAAAGATTCTCTATCATGGGAAGAACATCCTCACTGGCGAGGTCGATGAGGATAAGTACCGTACAAAAGTCGGTATGGTCTTCCAGTCTTTCAATCTTTTCAATAACTATACCGTCCTCGACAACTGCATGATCGGTCAGACACATGTACTTCACAGAAGCAAGACTGAAGCGGAGACAAAAGCGCTGGAGTATCTGGCAAAAGTCGGAATGGCTCAGTACATAAAAGCAAAGCCGAGACAGCTTTCCGGTGGACAGAAACAGCGCGTTGCCATAGCACGTGCACTTGCTATGGATCCGGAAGTGCTTCTTTTTGATGAACCGACATCTGCGCTGGATCCTGAAATGGTCGGAGAAGTTCTGGATGTCATGAAAGTGCTTGCAGAGTCCGGTATGACAATGCTTGTCGTCACTCATGAGATGGCTTTTGCCCGTGACGTTTCCTCCCGTGTCATCTATATGGCAGATGGCCGCATAGAAGAAGAGGGGACACCTGAGGAGATCTTCTCTTCTCCCCGAAGCCCGAGAACGAAGGATTTTCTTTCCCGTTTCAATGCAAAGTGATCAGAAGCTTCCCCTCCGTGGGAAGTTTTCATAAGGAGGAGTTTTGTTCCGGAAAGCAGAAGACAAAGACATTCCAGCAGTAGCTGCCATTTATGAAGAAGTCCATTCAGCTGATGAGCGCGGTGAGATTACTGCCTGCTGGCAGCGCGGTGTGTATCCCACTGAGGAGACTGCCAGGAATGCAATGAATGCAGGTGAGCTCTTTGTCGAAGAGGACAACGGTGAAATCGTTGCAGCAGCCATCATAAACAGAAAGCAGCTTGAGTCATACAAAGAGGGGCGATGGAGCACGGAGACAGATGATGTGATGGTCCTGCACACTCTGGTTGTTTCTCCTTCCCGATCACACAGCGGCTATGGCAGAGCATTTGTGAAGTTCTATGAGGATTTTGCAAGGAAAAGTGGCTGTTGTACCCTCAGGATGGATACTAATGAAAGAAATGCAGTTGCGAGAGCTCTTTACAAGACGCTCGGATACCGGGAAGCTGGTACCATTCCTGCCACTTTCAACGGAATACCGGGTATCCGCCTTGTGCTTCTTGAGAAGATTCTTTCTTAGCTGCTTGCCCTCTGGTGGAGTTCCCACGGCATTCTGACAGAATCCGGTTCTTCTCCTCTTAAAACTGAGAGAAGCATATCTGCGGCAGCTTTTCCTGCCTTCATCCTGTGTCCTATAGATGTAATCGGGACAGGCCCGATATGACTGTAGAAACTATTATCGAAACTGACAACAGCTACGTCTTCTGGTATCTTTTTCCCCATGTCCAGAAGTCTTTTGACAAGGTTGTAGGCGATTTCATCATTGTAGCATATCACAGCTGTTGAATCGGTAAGCCGTTCTTTTATGAAGCGGTCCAGCCTGTCATAGCTTGTGTCTCCGATAATATCTGTGCGGTCGAGCGTATCGTACCAGCATATTCTCCTGTCTTCGACATTCAATCCGGCGTCAAGCATGGCAGAAATCATCCCATAGTATCTCATCGGTCCCTGGATATCATCGCTTTTGAATATGCCTCCGATTTTTCTGTGGCCTTTAGCTATCAGGTGTTTTGCAAGCTGTTTTCCTCCAGCTTCATTGTCATCCATGATATAAGGGAATGATTCATGGAGAGAGCAGAGTCCATGAAGAAAAAGGATAGGTATCTTCTGCTTTCTTATTTCATCGAAAAGTTCCTCGTTTGGAGTCGGTAAAGCCGTTCTTGATCCTTCGATTAATATTCCGGAAATGTCTCTTGAAAGAAGCTCCTTGAGTATTTCACGTTCCCTGAAGACATTGTTTCCTGTTGCGTATACGAGAGTGGAAAACCCATTTTCAGCAAATATGCTCTGCGCGTCATGGAGAATCGAAGGGAAGATATAATCATCAATGAATGTGGTGATTACAGCAATCTGACGTGTCCCGTTTTCTTTTTGCCGTTTGTTGATATATGAACCACTTCCCTGCCTCCGGGATATCGTTCCGTCCCTTTCCAGCAGTGAAAGCGCATTTCTCACAGTCTGTCTGCTGACAGAATATATTGATGATATCTCCATTTCGGTAGGAAGCCTGTTCCCGCCATTCTCTGCTATCTTTCTCGCTTCAATTCTGAGCATGTCTGCAAGCTGCAAGTATTTCGGTGCCATGGGACAATCATAGCACGAAATAACGGATGTTGTAGAATTTGTATTTAAAATTGTCTGGAAAGCAGATTTGCAATTAATAATCAGTTTTTTAATCAGATTATTCATATATTATATTAGACAAAAGAATTATAAAAATCCGGCTAAAGTGGGAATAAGTAATAATATTTGTCTTTATTAACAGAAAAGCACCTTTAATGGTATTCTTTTTTAATACTATTTCTGTGGATTCTTTAAATTTTAAGTTGACAGCTCATAATACCCATGGTCAAATCGTCATAAGCAAGGGAAAAAGGAGAAATATAATCCTTGCCGAAAACAAAAAGTGAGGTGTTCAAATGAAGAAGCTGCTTTTAACTTTAACAGTCATGCTTATTGCACTGTCTATGACATTCGCAGCTGGCGCAGCAGAGAGCGCTGCTGAGGATAGCGGACTTATCAGAGTTGGTATCATCAACAATGACCCAAATGAATCGGGCTACCGCACAGCTAATGATAATGATATGAAGGCTACGTTCACAGAAGAGAATGGATATGATGCATCTTTCTCATACAGCCTCCGAAATGATGAGCAGATTGCAGCCGCACAGCTTTATATCCAGGACGAAGTTGACTACCTTCTTATCTCCGCTGCCGGTACATCAGGATGGGATACAGTACTTCAGGATGCACAGAATGCAGGTATAGGGGTTATTCTTTTCGACCGCACTATTGATGCCGATCCAAGCCTCTATCTTGCTTCCATCGTCTCCGATATGGCACTTGAGGGTGAGACAGCTGTCAACTGGCTCGCATCACAGGGCCTTGATGAATACAACATAATCCACATCCAGGGTGTTATGGGATCTGCTGCTCAGATTGGTAGAACCGGTGCTCTTGATGCCATGGTCGCAGCGAACGACAACTGGAATCTCGTAACACAGCAGACAGCTGAATGGAATGCAGAAACAGCACAGCAGATAACACAGGCTGTTATCGATTCTGGCGAGCCTTTCAATGTCATCTATGCAGAGAATGATGATATGGCACGTGGTGCTGTAGCAGCTCTCGACAGAGCAAATATCTCTCATGGAGTAGGTGGCGATGTCATTATCATGGGATTCGACACAAACAAGTGGGCTCTTGAGGAGCTTCTTGCTGGAAGATGGAATTATGATGGCCAGTGCAACCCGTTCCAGGCTGCATATATCGATGAAATCATCAAGAATCTCGAGCAGGGAATCCAGCCTGCTGAAAAGGTTATCTACCTTGAAGAGAGAGGATTTGATGCTACAACAATCACTCCGGAAGATGTCGAGAAATACGGAATCTGATTCGCAGGCATTTTGAGTCTGATGGAGGCACGGAGGATTTCCGGGAGGATTATCCCCGTGCCTTTGCTGTTTTGTAATATGGAGGATATGGAATGCAGCAGGAATCGGTGCTGGAGATGAGGGGAATCTATAAGAGCTTTTATAGTGTCAAAGCTCTCCAGAATGTCGATTTTACCCTACGTAAAGGCGAGATACATGCCCTTATGGGTGAGAATGGTGCTGGTAAGTCTACACTGATCAAAGTTCTTACAGGGGTTCATCCCAAAGATGCCGGAGAGGTCTTTCTTGAGGGCTTTGACAGGCCTGTCGAGATCAAATCTCCCGAAGATGCACAGAAAGCAGGTATCAGCACAGTTTATCAGGAAATAACACTCTGTCCTAATCTCACAGTGGCAGAGAATATGTATATAGGCCGAAGCAAAGGTGCTTTTACCAACTGGAGAAAGATGAAAGCCGGGGCAACGAGAATTCTTGAGAATCTCGGTATTCCAGCAAAAGCAGATCAGCAGCTTGGCTCATGCTCTATAGCAGTACAGCAGATGGTGGCTATTGCACGTGCCGTTGATATGGAATGCAAGGTCCTTATTCTCGATGAGCCTACATCATCGCTCGATGAAAGCGAGGTTGCAAAGCTCTTTTCACTCATGCTTGATCTTAAAGCAAGGGGTGTCGGCATTATCTTTGTCACACACTTCCTGGATCAGGTCTATGAAGTCTGCGACAGAATAACAGTTCTCCGTGATGGCCATCTTGTCGGTGAATATGCTATAGAGAATCTTCCACGTGTTGAGCTGGTCTCGAAAATGCTTGGAAAAGAGCTTGATGATCTTGCAGATATCAAAGGAGAAAGTGGTGCAGCAGCTGCAGAAGGTTCTGTTGTATATGAAGCAAAAGGTCTTTCCAGTGTTGCCGGTATAAAGCCATTTGATTTCGAGATCAGGAAAGGAGAAGTCAATGGATTCACAGGCCTCCTGGGGTCAGGCAGAAGCGAATGTGTCCGTGCAATCTTCGGTGCAGACAAAGTTACTGGAGGCGCAGTTTCTATTGATGGGAAAAGCGTTAAGATCTCTAAGCCAAGAGAGGCGATGAAACATGGTATAGGATATCTTCCGGAGGACAGAAAACGGGATGGCATTGTCGGAGATCTCTCTGTCAGGGAGAATATCATTCTTGCACTGCAGGTTATGAAAGGTTTCTTCGGTCCTATATCACGGCAGAAGGCAGAGGAATTTGCTGATGAATATATCAGGCTTCTGGATATCAAGACAGCCTCAGCTGACACTCCGATCAAGTCTCTTTCTGGTGGAAATCAGCAGAAGGTCATACTTGCCCGCTGGCTGCTGACAAACCCGCAATACCTGATACTGGACGAACCGACACGGGGCATTGATATCGGAACAAAAGTTGAGATTCAGAAACTTGTCCTCAAGCTTGCTTCGGAAGGAAAGAGCGTTACATTTATTTCCTCGGAGATTGATGAAATGCTCCGGACCTGTTCGCGTCTTGTCGTAATGAGGGACAGGAAAGCTGTAGGAGAGCTATCCGGAGATGATCTGACACAGGCGAAGATCATGAATACGATTGCAGGAGGGGAAGGAAAATGACAGCAAAGACACTAGGTTCCAAAATTAATGTTCTTGTCAGAAATCAGATATTCATTCCTGTTGCTGCGCTTCTTGTGCTTGTGATTTTCAATCTGATAGCAGATCCATCGTTTTTCCAGATCTCATATGCTGAGAACAGTGATGGTTTCCCTGTTTTATCAGGTTATCTGATCACAATTCTTGATAATGCTTCTGAGCTTGCTATCCTGGCAATCGGCATGACGCTTGTAACTGCCGCATCCGGCGGACAGGATATCAGCGTGGGTGCTGCGATTGCCATCAGTGGAAGTGTTGTTCTCCGTGTCCTTTGTGGCGATAACCCTCGTCCTGATGAGCTACAGTCAACAATTCTGGTAGCATTTCTTGTAAGCTGTCTTGTATCGATGGCGTTTGGAGCATTCAACGGCGTACTTGTATCATATTTCAACATACAGCCGATGATTGCGACTCTTATCCTCTATACAGCAGGACGCTCTATAGCTGCATGGATTAACAATAACCGGTTGCCTATCATCAGTGATCCGACATTCGGTTATTTCGGAACATTCATTCCTGGCATACCGATTCCGACACCCATTTTCATAGCGCTCTTCTGTATGATAGTCATCGCAATTGTGCTTAAGTTCA
Source organism: uncultured Spirochaetales bacterium (assembly GCA_949285905.1). GTDB lineage: Bacteria > Spirochaetota > Spirochaetia > Sphaerochaetales > Sphaerochaetaceae > Ornithospirochaeta. The sequence continues at coordinate 100,085 of CASDZV010000041.1, forward strand.
CGACACTTGGACTCTATACACAGGCTGTGGGAATCAATCCATATTCTGCGAAGCTTAATGGTATAAATCCACAAGTGGTGAAGTTCATTACTTATGTGATCATGGGTCTTTGTGTGGCATTTGCGGGATTTATAAAAGTGACGAGGTTCTCGACAATCAATTACTCAGTCGTCGCTCTGGACATCGAGATGGATGCCATACTTGCTGTTGCTCTCGGAGGCAATGCGCTTTCAGGAGGCCGTTTTAATATGGCAGCATCGATTCTTGGTGCATATGTCATCCAGTTCCTCACCACGACACTTTTCAAATTCAATGTCTCTTCTGCAGCGCTGCCTGCATATAAGGCCGTCGTCGTCATTGTGCTGGTTGTGCTCAGTGCACCATCAGTACGTGAGAAGATCGGCAAGCTCAAGAAAAAGCTTGTGGCAGATAAACTTGGAAAGGAGGCATGCTGATGAGTATTCTGAAGAGAAATAACAGAAGTCTTGAAAAGACACCGATGTCGGATACCAACCTCCTTCTTACCATTACGATTGTAGTCTTTTTCGCGATGTATGCCGCCGCCATGATTTTCATTGGCAGAGGATTCCTGAGGTTCCAGACGTTCTTCAATATTCTCAATGAGAACGCGGCTCTTATCATTCTTTCCTGTGGAATGAGCATTGTCATGATAACAGGAGGCATTGATATATCTGTGGGAAAGCTGACTGCTCTGATTTGCATGAGCGCGGCTGTCAATCTGGATTATCAGGGAGGAAATCTTCTTTCAGCTGTAATGCTTTCGCTGGCTATCGGACTTGCGTTCGGTGTTGTGCAGGGGTACCTTGTCGCTTACCTGGACATTCAGCCGTTCATTGTCACTCTTGCTGGAATGTTTTTTGCAAAAGGCATGACGACAATCGTCAATTCCACGCAGTTCAATGTTGAGAATGAAGCTTTTCAGGCGTTGAAGGCTGTCCGCGTATATATTCCTGGTGCAGGTTATACAAACAGACTTGGAGCATATGTTCCTGCATATGTCGAGATTGGTGTTCTTGTTGCCCTTGCTGTCGTCGTTATCCTTTTCATCATGCTCAGATGGACGAAGATAGGACGTAATTTCTATGCAGTCGGAGGCAATGCCCAGAGTGCAAACATGCTAGGAATCAATGTCAGAAGGACGAAGTTCATCGCCCATCTTCTCTGCGGTCTGCTTGCTGGTATCGGTGGCTTTGTTTATTTCATGCATGTAGGATCGGGTTCTCCTTCTCATGCAACGGGAGCGGAGATGAATGCAATCGCATCTTCGATTATCGGAGGAACGATGCTCAGCGGCGGTGTTGGCAATATCGCGGGAACATTTTTTGGTGTTCTTTCTCTTAGCACAATCAAGAATATTGTAGTTCTACTTGGTCTTGATGATGCATGGTGGACAAATATAACTGTTGCGGCAATGATCTGCATCTTCCTTGTTGTCCAGTCGGTAGTTCTGCTCAGGAAGAACAGAAACAGAGCGTGAATAAACATAAGGAGATTATATGAGACAGGAATTCTGGTTCGTGGTAGGCTCTCAGTTCCTTTATGGACCCGAGGTTCTCGATACAGTTGCTTCAAGAGCAGAGGAGATGGCTGCAGAGCTCTCTGCTGTGCTTCCGTTTCCTCTTGTGTACAAAGTGACAGCAAAGACAAATGCAGAAATCACAGAGGTGATGAAAGCTGCCAATTATGACGACAGATGCCTAGGTGTAATCACCTGGTGTCATACATTCAGCCCGTCAAAGATGTGGATAAACGGGCTTGAACTTCTGGAAAAACCATATTGCCATCTTGCAACTCAATACAACATGGAGATCCCTAATGAAGAGATTGATATGGACTTCATGAATCTGAATCAGGCTGCGCATGGAGACAGGGAACATGGGTTTATAGCAGCTCGCCTCAGAAAGCCAAGGAAGGTTATTGCCGGATACTGGAGAGACGAGCATGTACAACAGAGACTTGCAGCATGGATGCGGACAGCCTATGGAGTTGCATTTTCCAGATCTCTGCGGGTAATGAGGTTTGGCGATAATATGCGAGAAGTCGCTGTTACTGAAGGTGATAAAGTCGAAGTGCAGATCAGACTTGGCTGGCAGGTCAATACATGGCCAGTGGGAAAGCTTGTTGATGTGATGAACACTGTTACTGACGAGGAAATCGACGCATTGATGGAGGAATATCGCTCCTCCTATGATTTTGCCACCAATGACATAGAGACTGTACGGTATCAGGCAAGGGAAGAGATTGCTATAAAAAGGATGATGGATGAGGAAGGGTGCTCAGCATTCTCCAACACTTTCCAGGATCTCTATGGCATGAAACAGCTTCCAGGTCTGGCTTCGCAGCATCTGATGGCTCAGGGCTATGGATATGGTGGAGAAGGGGACTGGAAGGTCAGTGCCATGACTGCCATCATGAAAAGAATGGGGGAAGATGGCAACGGAGCCTCTGCTTTCATGGAGGATTACACTTACAACCTCGTTGCCGGTGCGAAGTACAGTCTTGGTGCTCATATGCTTGAAGTTTGCCCAAGCGTAGCTGCCGGCAGACCTAGGATCGAGGTGCATCCATTAGGTATAGGGGACAGAGAGGATCCTGCGCGGCTTGTGTTCGAAGGGAAGGAGGGAGATGCAATAGTCGTCTCTCTTGTCGATATGGGAGGAAGGCTGCGCCTTATCTGTCAGGATATACATTGTGTGAAGCCGATATTGCCAATGCCCAATCTGCCAGTTGCCCGTGTTATGTGGCAGGCAATGCCGGATCTTGAAACAGGCCTTGAGTGCTGGATAACTGCAGGAGGAGCTCATCATACAGTCCTCAGTTATGATGTCTCAGCAGAGCAGATGAAGGATTGGGCTGCTATTATGGGAATAGAATTTGTGCACATTACAAAAGACACGACCGTGGAATCGCTAGAAAAAGAATTATTCCTCAATGATATTGCCTGGAAACTGAGATAAGCCTGGAGGCGTCGGAAACGGCGCCTTTTATGTTCTGTCAGGATCTTCGAACCAGGCTTCGCTTTCAGAGAGAGGACGAGTGAAGATTCGCCCGTTATCCTTCTCATATTTCGCCTGGTGATAAGAGAAGAGCAGTCTGCCGTTGATTTCACCAAGAATCTCGATCTTACCTGTCGGATGGGACATCGCATACCTGAAAGCCTTTGCCGGACCATTCATCATTCCTTTTGCTTCTCTGACGATGGCCGCACCCCTTGATAATGGTACCTGGAACTGGTTCTTCACTCCTTCAACTGGTCTGCACTGGAAGACATAGTAAGGTTCGATGTTTATCGAGACAAGTGAAGACATGAGATCTGAAAGAGTTGCCGGATCATCGTTAACACCATGAAGAAGTACAGTCTGGTTCCTCACAATGCATCCAGCTCCCTGCAGAATTCTTATTGCTTTCCTCGACTCGTCTGTCAGCTCTCGTGGATGGTTGTAGTGTGTTACGACCATAATTGCTTTCTTATTGGAAAACTCTTTCAGCAGAGCTTCCAGTTCCCCGTCATCTTCAGTGATACGGTATGGAAATGTTACAGGTGTGCGAGTGCCGAAACGTATGAGTTTAATGGTTGGGATAGCTGTGAATGTCTCAAGATAGCGTCTGATGACAGCGTCAGGGTTCATGAATGCATCGCCACCGGAAATAAGGACATTGTCTATCTCCGGATGGTTTCTTACATACTCTGCCATTTCAGGGATGTGTTTGGCCGTCTCTTCGCTTGAAAGGCCTACCATGCGTTTTCTGAAGCAGTGACGGCAGTACATGGCACATACATTTGTTGATAATATCAGGGCAGTCCTTGCATATTTATGCTGCATTCCCTGCACTACAGTGTTGTCAGCTTCTCCTGATGTGTCCGGAGTTCCTCCTTCAGAGAATTCTAAAGGATCAGGTATGCACATCCGTCTTACAGGATCTGTGTGGCTGGCTTCCTGTATGAGCGAGAGATAATACTCTGGAACAGATATAGGATAGCGCTCTTCTATATTCTGTATGGCTTTCACTTCCTCATCGCTGAATGGAATGCGTTCTTTGATTGTCCTGATTGAATGATAGTTCTCTTTTATCAGAGCTTCCCACTTCTTCATACTCCCTCCTTTTGTTTCTCCCTCCTCTTTCAGGATAAGGGGCATTTCCGCAAACTGTCAAATCGACGAACTGCCAGCTAGGTGCTTTGTGCAGATGTATTTGCAGAGAGAGCGAAAACTGTTCTATACTGCTATACATGGCGTATGATGAAAAAAATATCAAATCGCTGTCTTCCCTTGAACATATAAGGCTCAGGCCCGGAATGTACATCGGACGGCTGGGTAACGGTTCCCATCCGGATGACGGCATTTATATTCTCCTCAAAGAAGTTGTAGACAATTCCATTGATGAATTCATCATGAAGCATGGTGCGAAGATTGAGGTCACTGTGCTTGATGGAACTGTTACTGTCCGTGATTACGGGCGAGGTATTCCTCTTGGAAAGGTTGTTGAATGCGTGTCTATTATAAACACGGGTGCCAAGTACGACGATGAAGCGTTCCAGTTCTCTGTAGGTCTCAATGGAGTCGGCACAAAAGCCGTGAATGCTCTTTCTTCCACATTCTTTGTCAAATCATTCAGGGAAGGGAAGTTTGTTGAAGCATCTTTTGTGAAAGGAAAACTGAAGAAGAAGAATGAAGGCACAACCGCAGAGCCTGATGGCACATTAGTCTCCTTCACTCCCGATCCATCCATTTTCCCGGAATATCAGTTCAATGATGATTTCATTACAGACAGACTCTGGAGTTATGCATATCTCAATACCGGTCTGACAATCGAATACAACAAGAAGATTCTCAGAAGCCGGAATGGTCTTCTGGATCTTCTTTCGAAAGTTATCGGGGATGATGGTCTCTATCCAGCTATTCATTTCAGGAATGAGCATCTCGAGTTCGCTTTCACGCACACCTCCGGTTATGGTGAAAATTACTTTTCATACGTCAATGGCCAGAACACAGCAGATGGCGGAACACACCTTGCAGCATTCAAGGAAGGTGTGTTGAAAGGAATCAATGAGTTCTATAGAAAGAGCTGGCAGGCTCCTGAGATCAGGGATGGTATTGTTGCCGCTGTTGCTATCAAGATGCAGAATCCTGTCTTTGAAAGCCAGACAAAGAATAAGCTTGGCTCGACAGAAGTTCGCACCTGGATTGTAAACGAAGTCAAGGAAGCTGTCATGGATGCCCTGATGAAGGACAAAACCAAGGCACAGGGGCTTCAGGAAAAAGTATCTACAAACGAGAAAGTACACAAGGAAGAGCAGGAGGTCAGGAACAATTCCAAAGAGAGGGCAAAGAAGACAGCTGTCCATATCCCCAAGCTCAGAGATTGCAAGTATCATATCAACAATGCGCCTGCTGCACACAGAAAAGAAGCAGAGGAGTCCATGATTTTCCTCGCAGAGGGTGATAGCGCGGCCGGAACAATCTCAAAGAGCCGCAATCCTGATACACAGGCTGTATTTGCCCTTCGTGGAAAGCCATTCAATGTGCAGGGCTATAAACGTACAGAGCTTTATAAGCATGAGGAGCTTTACAATATAATGGTTGCTCTTGGTATAGAGAATGGCATTGAGGATCTCCGATATTCAAAGGTAGTGATTGCAACCGATGCAGATACTGATGGCTTTCATATACGCATCCTGCTTATGACATTCTTCCTCTCGTATTTTGAGGAATTGGTCACTTCCGGAAAGCTTTTCATACTTGAAACGCCGCTTTTCAAGGTAAGGAACAAGCAGACTACGGAATTCTGCTTTACTGAAGCAGAGCGCGATGCAGCAATGGGCCGCATAAGGGGATGCGAGGTGACTAGATTCAAAGGTCTGGGAGAAATTGATGCCTCTGATTTCAAGACTTTTATCGGGGAAGATATGAAGCTTCTTCCAGTCTCGATTACATCCATTAAGGATATCAGGGACAAAATGGAGTTTTATATGGGTGACAACACTCCTCAGAGGAGGGAGTTCATTATGGAGAATCTTCTGAATGTCTCAGGCTGATAAACTCTACCGGAATTACTTTCTTGAATATGCTTCGTATGTAGTCAGAGACAGGGCTATTCCAGATCTTGTCGATGGCTTCAAACCTGTACAGCGCCGTATCATGCATACGCTTTTCGAGATGGATGATGGCAGGATGATGAAGGTTGCCAATGTTGTCGGAGCTACTATGAAGTATCACCCGCACGGTGATGCCTCTATCTATGAAGCTCTCGTCAATCTGGCTAACTCAGAGCTTTTCATCGAGAAAGGTGGAAACTTCGGGAATTTCCTTACAGGGGATGGTGCTGCGGCTGCCAGGTATATTGAATGCCGTCTTAAGCCTTTTGCAAAGAAGGTCCTTTATAACCCCGAGATAACGGAATATGTCAATTCGTATGATGGCAGAAGCAAGGAACCTGTCGTTTTTCCTGCTAAGATTCCAGTTGTCGCTGTGCAGGGTACTGTGGGTATTGCTGTCGGTATGTCCACATCTATATTGCCACACAACATCTTCGAAGTCCTTGAGGCAGAGAAGAAGGCACTCAGAGGGGAGCGCTTCCATCTCTATCCTGATTTCCCCGGTGGCGGCATCATGGATGTCTCCGAGTATAATGACGGGCTGGGAAAAGTGGCTGTCAGGGCGCGCCTCAATGCATCAGATCCGAAGAAGCTCATTATAGAAGAGCTTCCATATGGAGTAACAAGCGATGCGATGATTGCTTCAATCGAGAAAGCAAACGCAACAGGACGGCTGAAGATAGCATCAATCAGTGACTATACAGCGGAGAAAGCTCAGATAGAAATCTGCTGGCAGCGTGGAGTTTACTCAGAGGATATGGTCGATGTGCTTTATGCTGCGACAGACTGTGAGAAGAAGATTTCCGTTAATCCGCTGGTTATTGTCGATGGTCTTCCGAAAGCAATGCCGATAACCAAGATGATCAAATTCCACGCGAAGCATCTTGTGGAAGTTCTCACAGCTGAACTTGAGAATGACAAGCGGCATCTTCTTGAAAGACTCCGCGCAAGAACGCTGGAGCGTATCTTCATCGAGGAGAGGATTTACAAGCGCATTGAGACAGAGAAGACAGCTGAAGCTGTGAAAGCCACAATCGTGGAGGGATTTGTTCCGTTTGAGAATGAGCTTGGTGGTGAGCCGCTTAATGATGATGATATCGACAGGCTTCTGAAGATTCCTATCAGGCGCATAAGCTTGTTTGATATCGAGAAGAACAAGGCGGAGATAACAGAAATCCAGGCACAGATGGAGAAGATAGATTACAACCTTGAGCATATCACAGACTATGCAGAGGGTTATCTGACAGAGCTGGAGGATATGCTCGATAAGGAGACATTCAAGCGTAAGACAGAGATTTCCACATTTGAAACGCTCAATGTCCGGCAGGTTGCGGTCCGCAATATGGATATCCGGTATGATCAGGAAACAGGATACCTTGGCACGAACATAAAGACGGGAGAATCTCTTCTGAAGGTCAGCCCATATGACAAAGTCTTCTATATGAAGACAAATGGAGAGTACAGGGTTGTCAATGTTCAGGATAAGGTCTTTATCGGGACGGAGGGTATCTTCTACATCAATTACGGTGATAAGGAAATCATCTCCAAGGAGGTGTTCACTGTAATCTACCGTGATAAGATCCGTGACAAGAATGTCTATCAGATAAAACGCTTCCATATCTCAGCATTCACAACAGATAAAGTATATTCAGTTGTGAGCGGCGAGAAAGCGAAGGTGAAGAAGATGTCGCTCTGGCCTTCTGCTATCATCTCGATGAAGTTCAAGCCAGGTTATGGCTATAAGATCATGGAAGATACTGCACGTTTCTCTGATTTCCCTGTTTATAAGTCTCCATCTGCTGCTGGGCAGAAACTTACAGGGAAAGAACTGCAGTCTCTCTCGATACGGCAGACAAAGGATACATCGACAACTGTGGAGAAGGAGCAGCCTTCACTTCTGGATGGACTGGATGACTGATATAGAAAACAGAATCCTCTATGAGGATAACCATCTTATCATTGTTAACAAACTGCCAGGGGAGCTTGTGCAGGGAGATGAGACCGGGGACCGAACGCTTGCTGATGATGTGAAGAGCTATCTGAAAGAGAAATACAAGAAACCTGGCAATGTTTATCTCGGGATTCCTCATCGTCTCGATAGGCCGACATCAGGGATTGTTGTATACTGCAAGACGGATAAAGCGCTTTCGCGCATGACTGCGCTTTTCCGTACCTCGGATGTGAAGAAAACGTATTGGGCAATCGTGGATAAGGCACCTGAGAAAAAAGAAGGGGAGCTTGTCCACTATATCACACGAGATGCCTCCAGCAATAAAAGTGTTGCTTCCTCAAAAGAGAGGAAAGGATCCAAGATTGCCAAGCTCACATATCATCTTATAGCTGCATCTGACAAGTACTACCTTCTTGAGATTGATCTCCATACAGGGCGTCACCATCAGATTAGAGCGCAGCTTGCAGCTATGGGTATGCATATCAAAGGGGACCTGAAATACGGGGCAGCGCGCTCAAATCCTGATGGTGGAATATGCCTGCATGCCCGTCATGTGTCTTTCATTCATCCAATCAGGAAGGAGATGATCTCAATAACAGCAGAACCTCCTCATTCATCGCTCTGGGATTACTTCCTGTCAGTCTCAGAGAAGGGAAGCCGCATATAGCGGTATGCCTGTTAAGTACAGCAAACGCAAAAGTTCAGGTTAAGAAGATGTCAGGACTTAGAGGAATCGGGCATATCTGGTTTCTACATCCTTGAAGCAGAGTACAGTTCATCCATGTATATGGCTATATACCAGTCCCTTTGTGTTTTCCCCTCCGGTCGCAAGGTCTGAGGATGCCGGGGTGTCGGTGATTGCATTGCGCCATGGTAGAATCAGACTGATATTTGAAATTTATGATTATATAATTGATAAAATTCATGATTTTTATATTCCTATAATTGACAAAATTCTATATAATAACAACGGAAGGAGAACAAATGGACCACTCTGTGCTGAAGCGGATTATTCTTGAGCAGCATGAGATAATCCGGAATATGGATATTGTACCACGAAGTGGAGATATAGAATGTGATAGCAACCGAATCCTTGTAGGAATAAGACGATCTGGCAAGACAACAATGCTTTATCATCTGGTCCAGAGGCTGATAAAAGAAGGCGTAGGGTGGAATCAGATAATATACATCAATTTTGAGGATGAACGTCTTGATGGTTTTTCGCCTGACGAGTTTGATGATATCCTTGCTGTCAAAACGGAGCTTACAGAGAAAGAAGGCTGGTTCTTCTTTGATGAAATACAGAATGTTCCTCTTTGGGAGAAATTCTGCCGGCGAATGGCTGATTCAAAGCTTCATGTATTCATTACAGGCAGCAATGCGAAGATGCTGAGCAGAGAAATGGAAAGCACTTTAGGAGGAAGATATCTGTCAACTCTTGTGTTTCCGTATTCCTTTTTAGAATACCTTGATGCAAAAGGAATTAAGCATGATAAGAATTCTATTCTTGTGACATCTTCATCTGCGAGGATCCTGAATGCATTTGAGGATTATCTGCATTTTGGAGGTTTTCCGGAGAATACAGAAAAAAGCAGCAAAAGAGAATATGTTTCTTCTGTTTATAGGAAGGTTCTTGAAGGGGATATCATAACACGGCATGACATACGTAATCCTATATCGCTTCGTCTCATGGTGAAGAAGATTGCTGAATCAGTGAAGGATACTATTTCATATAACAGGATATCTTCGGTCATGAGAAGTGTTGGCGTGAACATGAATACACAGACAGCAATAGATTATTTTTCATATATGGAAGACGCCTATTTGCTATTTCCAATCCGGAACTGGTTCTCTCCATTCTCCGAAAAGGAATCGGTCCGAAAGCATTATTTTATGGATACGGGAATACTTTCTCTATTTCTGGTGGACAAGGATCCTGTCCTTCTTGAGAATATTGTAGCCGTAGAACTGTATAGGAGATATCCTACGGATTTTGAAGAGAATGTAGCTTTCATAAAGAGCGCCAGAACGGGGCTTGATATTGACTTTTATCTTCCGTGTGAACAGACCCTGATTCAGGTAGCATACAGCCTCGATCAGAATTCAATGGAGAGAGAGGTCAATTCACTGGTTAAGGCTAGGAAAGTAATGCCTGATGTCAATAGATTTCTGATTCTCACTCAAAATGATAGCCGGGTGATATCTATGGCAAACATGGATATTGAGGTTCTTCCTGTATGGAAATGGAGTCTTGGAATCTGATAACCCATAGCGAAAACCTTTGAGTACCTGTTGGTATCTATAGCTTTTCCTTTGTCTTGGGACCTAATGCTAGTGAGTTCTTTGTTCATAGTCGCTCGTTCCGATACGGAATCAATAATCTGCAGGAAGGTATCGGTTTCCTGCAGCAATTTCTCTGAAATATTCTTTTGTCAGCCTGCTTTCCCCGCGTTCGTCAGGGCTGTTGTCACTTGTTTTGCTCTTTTGTGCAACAGCCCTTTTTCTGTCAGCCTTTAGCTGCTTTGTAGATTGCTCTGATATCTTCTCTCTGGAGAATTTTGAATGCGCCGAGGGTTCTTTTGCCATGGAAGACTGCTTTATCAGCAAGAGTATCAAGCTGTTTATCGTCAAGCACGATTCCGAGCTCTTTGATGCTTGTCGGCATATTAATGCGCCTGAAGTAGTCCTCAAATGCTTTGATGGTCGCTTCTGCATCGTTTTCCGGCGAGGATGTACGCTTGATGCCGAATACGCCTTCACCAAGTTTTGCAAAACGTTCAGGGTTCTCCAGGAAGACATAGCGTGCCCAGGATGCCCAGATAGCAGTAAGACCTGCTCCATGTGCCACATCGAACATTCCTGAAAGCTCATGTTCCATCTGATGGCAGGACCAGTCTCCTCTTTGTTCGTTCCCTTCCTGCATCAAGCCATTGTGAGAGAGTGAGGAGGCCCACATAAGGTTCTTCCTAGCCTCATAGTCCATCGGATTCTGCAACGCTTTCGTACCATTGTCGATGACTGTTTTCAGGAGAGCAATTGCGAGATTGTCTGTAAGATCCAGAGATTTTCCTGAGTGGAAGAAACGTTCAAGGGTGTGCATCATCATATCTGCGGTTCCGCACGATGTCTGATACGGTGAGACAGAATATGTCAGCTCCGGATTCAGAAGGGCGAAGCGAGGACGGCAGAAGTCTGAGTTATAGCCACGCTTCAGGTCTCCATCCTCATTTGTTATGACAGAACTGTCGCTCATTTCTGAACCTGTTGCTGAGAGAGTGAGCACAACACCAAGAGGAAAGGCGCCTTCTGGCTTCCTCGTGCCATCATAAAAGTCCCAGACATCGTTCCCTGATCTGTCATAAAGGCCATATGCAATGGCCTTTGCGCTGTCTATGACAGAACCGCCTCCGACAGCTGCTACATAGTCCACTTCTTCCTTTCTGCCAAGCTCGATGCCTTTCCGCACTAGTGCAACCCTCGGATTTGGTTTGACACCACCGAGAGTGATATAGGAAATATTTTCCTTGTCCAGCTGGTCGGTAAGTCTTTTCATCAGTCCGTCACGTACGATACGTTCAGAACCATAGTGAATCAGGACTTTTCTTGCGCCGTCTCTTTTCAGTTCCGCGCCGAAAGAATCTTCTGCACCATGTCCAAGAGAGACTCTTGTCGGTGTCCATAATACTGTTGGCATTTTCTCTCCTCCTTAAGTCTTAGCTTCTCTTATGACAGCTCTGCCTTCAAGGCCATTGGCTTTTATCACAAGGGGAGCTGTGGCTTTAACTGCAATGAAGTGCTCTGTCTCTCTGATGAGAGGCAGTTTGGCTATCTCATTGAATCGCATGATTCCATCGTTGTACATCGGGTTGATTGTAAGATAAATACAGCCAAGAGAGGTCATGTTCTGGAAGAAATGCGTACCCTGGCTTGGCTCAACCTGAAGCTCCTTGAGACCTGTTTCTACAATGACATGAGCCTTTGAAATCTGCGACCATGTGCACGGTATCCCGAGCCATCTGTCCGATGATCCAAGACGCCCCGCGGCTATGAGGACATAATTTCCTTCAGCTTCCTTGTTAAGTATCTCAAGTTCCCTGGCCATGTCGACCATGTGTTTTCTATCAAACGCTTCCGGTTTTATTGATATGATCTCGCTTATGTCTCCAACGATGCCGTTGCCCATCACTTTCTCCGCGAAAACCAGAGATGATGAGATATCCTCTTCTGTTATTGGCACATCTGTGAAACCAGTTGTTCCGGAAATAGGGCGAATCTGCAGAATTGAGAAATCAGGGTGGTCACCATGTTCTGTGTTGACTGCGAATTCAATTTCGACAGGCTCTGCCATGGCATTTGTTCCAAGCTTGAGCATATCATCGACAACCTTCGCAAGTGGTATTGTCTCGTATTTCAATACGCCATTGAATGTAAGCATTTTCATGCCCTCTGCACGTATTGATTCAGATAGGGAGCCGGTATAAGGATCCAGTGTTGATGTGATGCCACGGAATGCTTTCGGGAACTTCTCTATTTCCTTGTCTATCGGCAGCTGTACAAGGTTGTCAGAGTTCTTTTCCGGGTCGAATGTCTCTTTCAGGGAGAGTGCGTAGAACTGATCCTGTACAGAGGATTGCCCAGTAAGCGAATCGGAAGGCATCTTCGGCTTTGCAGGACAGAAGCGGAGCGCTGTCCCCTCGTCGACAATTGTCTTGCCAAGCCCGAATGAGAGCATACCCACACCATCTTCTGATTTCTGCCCAGGGATGGGGTAATAATTGAGAGACCTTGCCACGCCCGAGATGTTCGGATACCAGTAATCGCCATGTTCGGACCCTGTCACCTGCTGGATGATGACAGCCATCTTCTCTTCTTCTGGGGAGTGCAGTGTGCTTTTGAGATACTCTCTGGCTGTGCTGAAATATGTCGATGCCCAAACCGTCTTTACAGATGTCAGAAGCTCTTCAAGTCTCTTCTCATCGCTGCCGCGGTTTGAAATCATTGTTGTCTGATACACTCCTGCAAATGGCTGGAAATGAGAATCCTCAAGGAGAGATGAAGACCTTATGGAAAGAGGCTTTGTAATGACCTTCAGGACAGCCTTCAGCTCTGTGACAAGGCGTTCAGGCACCTTTCCAGCAAGGAATGTATGCAGGATGCTTATGTCATCAGCGTCCTGGAAATCCTTGCATGAAAAGCCGTTTTCTTCCATAAAGGTGTCGAAGAATTCTGTTGTTATTACGATTGTACGTGGTATTGACAGATAAAGCGATGGGTACAGCTGTCTGATTCCATTTGCTTTCATTTCCATTGCAATGAATGCCAGTCCTCTCCCTTTTCCGCCAAGCGAACCTTTTCCGATTCTGGCAAAGAGCACCGTATCGTCGTACGAAGAAGTGGAAAACTCTGCAATCACACCACGCGTGCGTTCGCTTCTGTAATCCCTTATTGTCGTATACAGCAGATCCCTTACTTCCCTGTCGCTCATACCAGTATCGAGATTGATGTTCTTGATTTTCTTTGCGAGCATATATAGCGACTGGGCCCTGAGCCAGCGTGAGAAATCATTGCGTTTGGAGTGGTATCTGAAAGAAGTGAGCGGGAGATCTCTCAGGGCCTCCTGCACTTCCTTCATTGTGTTTGCTCTCCGGATTTCCTTTCCAGTTTCCGGATCAATGAAGATGAACGGGCCGAAATTATAGTATTTCAGGAAATGGTTCTCCAGCTCCTGAAGTATGGAAGGAGAGAGCTTCCATAAAAAGTCCGCACCCATCGCCTCTGCATCTGCCTTGTTTTTAGTCTCTGTGCTCTGGATAAGGATGGGAACTTCAGGATTATCTTTCTTTATATTCTCTGCAAGTCTGAGCCCAGATGCCTCGTTTCCTTCAGGGGAGGGGAAGTTTATGTCAGTGATGATGCCCAGGATATTGGACCTGTACTCCGTGTATAAACCCCATGCTTCTTCGTAATCTGTGGCAAGAAGAATTTTGGGACGTCCTCTCATCCTGAGCGTCTTTCCCCATTCATTCAGCGCTTCAAGTATCGAGAGCCTGTTCTGTCTGATGAGGCATGTGTACATCTGGGGCAGGAACGATGAAGTGAAACGCACAGAATCCTCTACAAGAATTATGACCTGTACATCAGCTTCATCTGTGTCATGTTTGACATTCATCCTGTCTTCTATGAGCTTCACCATTGCAAGAAACAGTGCGGCATTGCCTTGCCAGTAGAAGAGGTAATCGATATACGGGCAGTTCTCTCCCCTGAGTTCTTTTGCTTTCCTGTGGTCAGGGGATGGGGAGAGCGCTATGACAGGCATTCCAGGCTTCCTTTCCTTGATAGCCTTTGCAAGTCCTTCCACCCTGTTTGATCCAAGATCGAGCATGGAGATGACAAGATCGAACTGCTGGTTGTCTATCATCGATAGTGCCATCTCTTCTGTCGAGACATGCGTGATTTTCGGAGGGCTTGAGAGACCGAGGGCTGTGTATTCCTTGTACAGCTCCTCTTCGACTCTCCCGTCTTCTTCCAGCATGAAGCGGTCATAATCTGAGCAGATCAGAAGAACACTGTAGACATGGCGGAGCATGAGGTTTGCAAAAGGAAGCCAGGTCTGATCAAGCAGATACATCACATCTCCTTTTTCATTGAGGCTCTTTTCCTGATGAAGCCATAGAGCGCTGCCAGAAGTGTCACAATTGTGATAATGCCCCAGACGCGGAGGTATGTATCCGAAAGCGGTTTTGCCAGAATTGATATAATCATGACGCCAAGTTCAGCAGCGAGGAGAATCAGCGAGAGTGTATAGATGATCCTGTCTATTTTTTTCATATGGTCAGTATATCACATGTGTTCATCTGAGTTTTATTCAATAAAATGCAAAAAATACGTATATTCATGCAATCAAGCATTCACATAACACATCAATCCATGTAATATGAACCCAAACAGGGCATTTTACAGTGCCCATAACCACTGGGGGAAAAGAATTACCCGAGGGAGGATGAAAATGAAGAAGAATCTGCTCTTTGTCCTGATGATGCTTCTTGCCGTTGTATCTGTCTTCGCTGGCGGATCGGGAGAGGATGATTCAAATGTCGTCAAAGTTGGAATCTTTGAGCCGGCTTCCGGAGATAACGGTGCTGGTGGAAAGCAGGAGACGCTTGGTATCCAGTATGCCCATTATCTTACTCCTACCGTGACAATCGGGGGAGTGGAGTATGCTGTCGAGCTTGTTCAGGCAGACAATGAAAGCTCCAATGACCGTGCAGCAACAGCCGCGGCAACGCTGATTAATGCAGACGTCTCTGTCGCTCTTGGCTCATATGGCTCTGGTGTATCCATCGCTGGAAGCGACACATTCCGCATCGCTGGTGTTCCTATTGTAGGCATCACATGCACAAACCCCCAGGTTACAGAGGGGAATTCACACTATTTCCGCATCTGCTACCTCGATCCGTTCCAGGGTACAGTCCTCGCAAACTATGCATATGACACGCTTGGGGCGAGAAAGGTCTATTGCCTTGCAAAGCTTGGCGATGATTACTCTGGTGGTCTTGTGAATTACTTCGTTGAGCGTTTCGAGTCTCTTGGAGGAGAGATTGTTTCTGAGACCTTCCCTGAAGGAAACAGCGACTTCACATCATATATCGCCAATGCTAAGAACAGTGGCTGCGAAGTCTTCTTCTCTCCTGTTTCCACAGAGGCTGCACAGCTGATCATCAACCAGTCAGACAGCCAGAATCTTGGTATGCCTATTCTTGCAGGCGACACATGGGACAGCAACGTCATTCTTCAGGCTGCAAAGGGCAAGGATGTTGATATCACAGTAACGACATTCTATCCAGAAGGCGCTGATCCTGAGTTCGATGCCGCATTCAAGGAATGGGTCAATGCAGACTCTACGCGTCTTTCCAACAATGGAGGAGATGACACAATCTCCGCAGTTACAGCAATGGGCTATGATGCATACTACTTCGTACTTCAGGCAATGCAGGATGCAGGAAGCACCGATCCGGCAGATATCATGGAAGCCCTCTGGGGAACAGAAATTGATGGAGTTACAGGGCACATTGCTCTCGATCAGGTCAATGGAGATGCAATCCGCAACACTGTTTATGTAAAGCATGCCAATACAGAGACAGGTCTCTGGGATGCACTTCCAGCTGTCGTCGTTGACTGATAGCACTTAAGTTTTTCAACGCGGCAGGGCTTTCCTGCCGCAATCTCATTTCAGGAGCGTTTATGGCTGAATTCTTTCACCAGAACCTATCATATTTCCTTTCAGGCATATCTGTAGGGGGACAGTATGCCCTAATTGCTATCGGATATACGATGGTTTATGGTATTCTGCGCCTGATTAACTTTGCACACGGTGATGTTTTCATGTGTGCTGGTCTGATTATGGTATATCTCTCTGCCACATTTCCTTTTGCTATATCTGTCCCTCTTGTACTCATTCTCACTGTAGTACTGGGATTTGTCATAGAACGTGTTGCTTACAGACCTCTCAGGTCGGCTCCGAGAATGTCTGTAATGATCAGTGCAATAGGTGTGTCGTACCTTCTGCAGAATGCCGCCCTGTACTTCACAGGCGGACTTGCGAAAGTCTACCCTGAGCTTCCATGGCTTTCCCGTTCTGTAGTCATCTGGGGCGCCTCAACAAGAGTTGTCACGCTTGTGACACCAGTCCTGACTGTTGTTCTTGTTGTGCTACTGACAATGCTTATCAAGCATACGAAGGTCGGGATGGCAATGAGGGCTGTATCAAGGGATTTTGAAACGAGCCAGCTGATGGGTATCAGAATCAACAGAGTCATCTCAATCACATTCATGATCGGTTCGTTGCTTGCATCTGTTGCTTCGCTGCTGTATTTCACAAACTATGCTTCCGTAACACCGACAAGCGGCGCCATGCCAGGACTGAAAGCCTTCGTAGCCGCAGTATTCGGCGGAATCGGGTCCATTCCAGGCGCTGTGATCGGAGCGTTCATCATCGGAATCTGCGAGAACATCATCAAAGGTGGTGCTTCTATCTTCGGAATCCCCGGATCAGGGTGGACGACCTTCTCCGATGCATTCACATTCGCTTTCCTTATTATCGTTCTCGTCGTGAAACCCACCGGTCTCTTTGGCGAGAAGTCTGTGGACAAGGTCTGAGGAGGGAATATGGATAGAGCAAAAAGAAATCATCTGATACGCTTGTTTGCCGCAATTGCTGTTGTCTACCTTGCAGTGCTCGTGCTTGAATTCACACTGCGTCCGACAAGTATTCTCTTCACTGTGCTGCGAAAGGGTGCAATTTACTCGCTTGTTGCTGTCTCGATGAATCTTCTCAATGGTTTTACGGGACTTTTCTCGCTGGGACAGGCTGGCTTCATGCTTCTTGGTGCATATACCTATGCAATTTTCACGATGCCTGTAAGTGTCAAGGAATCTGAGCGTGTATATCGCTATTATGAGTGCATTGTCGGCTTCGACACGGGCTCTCTCGTTGGTCTCATCGCAGCAGGCCTTGTCGCCGCATTTTTCGCATTCCTTATCGGTCTTCCTGTTCTTCGTCTCAAGTCCGATTATCTCGCAATCGCGACACTTGGTTTTGCTGAGATTGTCAGAGCAGTCTTCCAGTGGGATGTGCTTGGTCCGCTCACGAATGGAGCGAACCTTCTGAAAGAGTATAAGGACCTTTCGAGAATTACGCTGCCATTTACAGATATCCCATTCCCTCCGACGCTCTTTGTCTTCATTGTCGCTGGTGTGTGCATCCTGCTTATAGTGCTTCTCATCAACTCATCATATGGCAGGGCGTTCAAAGCCATCAGGGATGACGAGACAGCTGCTGAGGCTATGGGCATAAATCTCTTCAGACACAAGGAGCTGTCATTTGTCATTTCGTCCTTCTTTGCAGGAATTTCCGGAGCGCTTCTTGCCACATTCCAGTACACTGTCCAGGCACAGCAGTTCAAGTCCATGATGACTTACGAGATACTTTTGATTGTCGTTATCGGAGGAATTGGTTCGATATCTGGTTCCTGTATAGCCTCTTTCCTCTATATTGCACTTTCAGAGTGGTGGCTGCGTGGTCTTGATATGGGTAAGTTCCTTGGCATTTCCGCTCCGGATCTCTTCCGTTCCGGTTTCAGACGCCTTGTTTTCTCTGTCATCATCATGGTTATCGTTCTTTTCTTCTCGAAGGGTATCATGGGTGATAAAGAGCTTTCTTTTGAGCGCTTGAAGAGCCGTGTGCTTGCCCTGAGAAGCAGAAAGGCGAAGGAGGCGGTGAAATGAAAAATCTCCTGCAGCTTGAGAATGTTACAATGCAGTTCGGCGGTGTTGTTGCTGTGAATAATCTTTCCATGCATGTGGCCGAGGGCGAGATTGTTGCTCTTATTGGTCCCAATGGAGCAGGGAAAACAACAGCTTTCAACTGCATTACCGGTGTTTATGAGCCATCAAACGGACGCATTCTCTATGACGGAAATCCTATTATAACCAATCATCCATCTGGCAAGATGAAGAAAATCTATGCAGGTTTTGAGGAGGACCGGTATGCGGACGAGAAAGTGCTTAATCCCACACCTGACCAGATTACCAAGATGGGTATTGCCAGGACGTTTCAGAATATCAGGCTCTTCAAGAGCATGACCGTTTTCGAGAACGTGCTTACTGCAATGCATGTCAGGGCAAAGGAGAATGTTTTCTCAGCAACGTTCCGTCTCAGCTGGAAAGAAGAGAAGCGTATGGAGAAAGCAGCTGACGCTCTTCTCGAGGAACAGGGGCTTGAAGCATACAGGAATGAGAAGGCTACAAGTCTGCCGTATGGTCTTCAGCGCAGGCTTGAGATTGCTCGCGCATTAGCTACAAAACCACATCTTCTCCTTCTGGATGAGCCTGCAGCCGGTATGAATCCGCAGGAAACTCAGGAGCTCTCTGCATTCATAAAGGAGATCAAGGAACGCTACAATCTTACTGTACTGATGATTGAGCATCATATGGATCTTGTCATGGGTATTTCAGACAGGATCTATGTTCTTGATTTCGGTTCTCTCATCGCCGAGGGAACGCCGGAGGAGGTACAGAACAACCAGCGTGTAATCGATGCTTATCTGGGGGTGGCCGAAGATGTTTGAGATACAGGGATTATCTGTCAATTATGGTGGAATTGAGGCAGTAAGGGAAATCTCCTTCTCTGTTGAGGAGGGGACCATTGTCACGCTTATCGGCGCAAATGGTGCCGGCAAGTCCACGACACTCAGAACAATTGCAGGACTTGTCAAGCCCAGGGCAGGGAAAATTCTCTTCATGGGGGAGGATATTACAGGAAAGGATCCTGCATATATTGTCGGCCGGGGCATAACACTGGTTCCTGAAGGACGGAAGATTTTCCCTGATCTGACTGTCCTGGAGAATCTTAAGATCGGTGCGTATCTCAGAAAGGACAGTATTGAGAATGACCTCGAGTGGGTTTTCTCGCTCTTTCCAAGACTGAAGGAGCGCAGCTGGCAGTATGGCGGTACACTCTCCGGAGGCGAACAGCAGATGCTTGCAGTCGGCAGGGCCTTGATGTCACGGCCCAAGCTGATGATGATGGATGAGCCATCACTGGGACTCGCACCTCTTATCGTCCGGGATATCTTCTCGATTATCAAAGAGATAAAGAAAGAAGGTGTGACTATTCTTCTTGTTGAGCAGAATGCTAATATGGCACTCCAGGTTGCTGATATGGGGTATGTCATGGAAACAGGTGTTATTACTCTCTCCGGCAGAGGAAGTGAGCTTGTTTCCAACGAGGCTGTGAAGAAAGCATATCTCGGCAAGTGAGATAATCTTAAGATAATTTTATAGAAATTTATGAATACATCAGAATCTTGGCCGGATTCTGATGTATCTTTTTATTGACGGAAGCACACCCCTGCCTTAATCTGAAATCGGAGGATGACATGTACAGACTAGATGATTTCATGCAGGAAGTTGAGCGCAGGAATCCGGCTGAGCCGGAATTCATTCAGGCAGTCAGGGAAGTGGTGGAATCTGTCATCGATACGGTTAATGACAATCCCAGGTACATTCAGAACAGGATTCTTGAGCGTATAACAGAACCTGATCGTGTCATTTCCTTCAAAGTGGAATGGGAGGATGATGACGGTAGCATTCACGTAAACAGAGGCTACAGAGTACAGTTCAACAACGCGCTTGGTCCTTATAAAGGCGGACTGCGTTTCCATGCTTCTGTCACAGAGGGCACGATGAAATTCCTCGGATTTGAGCAGACATTCAAGAATGCTCTCACGACACTGCCGATGGGTGGCGGAAAGGGAGGCTCTGATTTTTCGCCGAAAGGGCGCTCCGATGCGGAAATCCTCCGCTTCTGCCGGTCATTCATGACAGAGCTATATAAATATATAGGACCCGACACAGATGTTCCTGCCGGTGATATTGGCGTTGGTGCAAGGGAGATCGGATACCTTTACGGGCAGTACAAACGCATCGCGGGTGAGAATACAGGTGTTCTGACAGGCAAGGGCTTTGGATGGGGAGGCTCGCGCATCAGACCGGAAGCAACGGGTTTCGGTACGATGTATTTTGCAGAGAATATGCTTCGTGAATGTGGTGAGGATATTGCTGGAAAGCGTATTGCCATCTCAGGTTTTGGCAACGTTGCATGGGGCGCGGTCATGAAGGCCTCCCAGCTTGGCGCAAAGGTTGTGACGATTTCCGGTCCGGATGGATACATTTATGACGAGAAAGGTATCAATACTCCTGAAAAGTGGGCTTATATGCTGCAGCTGAGAGCAAGCAACAATGATGTCGTCAAGCCATATGCTGCCCGGTTCGGAGCAGAGTTCGTTCCTGGAAAAAAGCCATGGGAAGTACCTTGTGATCTGGCATTCCCTTGTGCAATCCAGAATGAACTTGGTAAAGCTGATGCGGCAGCCCTTGTCAAAAATGGTGTCAAATATGTTGTCGAGACATCAAATATGGGATGCACGGCAGATGCAATAGCTCTTTTCAGAAACAGCCGTATTCATTTCGCGCCTGGCAAGGCCGCCAATGCCGGCGGTGTCGCTGTATCAGGGCTGGAGATGAGCCAGAATGCAATGCATTATTCATGGTCAGCTGAGGAAGTTGATGAGAAACTGAAGGGCATCATGAAAGCAATACATGAGGAATGTGTGAGCTGTGGCAGGGAAAGCGACGGATACATCGATTATGTGAAGGGTGCAAATATCGCAGGATTCAGGAAGGTTGCTGACGCAATGTGCGATCAGGGATACTGATTCTGTCTGTTTTTCCGACAGTTCTGCACGTCTTTGCAGATTGTCCTGTCTGCAGAGGCGTGTATATTTTTTCAGACAGGATCATATTTTAGGAGGATGTTATGAAGAAGAAAATTCCGGTGTTATTGCTTTTGTTTTTTGCTGCCTCTTCTGTGCTTATGGCAGCACCGCTGCTACAGATAGGTCCTCTGGTCTCATACAATAAGACCGTCATTGATTTTGAAGAGGAAGACCTGGAGGATATCAACAGCTATTCATTTGGTGCAGATCTCCGTCTCAATCCTATAGAGCATCTTAGTATTGATATTCCAGCAACAATCGGATTTGGCAAGGGCGGGGCTGTCAGCATTGCGGCAATTCCGACTGTGAATGCAAACTTCCCGATAGGTGGATTGGTTGACGTGGCGCTCGGGCTTGGTACCCAGTTCGATTTCCAGTATACGGGAAAAGACGGCGACTGGACGATGAACGGTCTTCTCATGGAAGACGCCGGAGATGCTCTCAAGCATTCAAAGCTTGTCTACAGGCTCGGCCTGACATTCAATCTCTCGGTTATCAGCATTGGAGCCAATGTGATGCTCCCGGGCAGTTCCGGCTTCGGAGACGGCGATTTCCTGAAAATCTTCAATCCGATGTGGGAGTCGACAAGAGTCTCCGTTGTCGCACTGTTCAATCTCTTCTGATTCTGGCCTGGGTATCCCCAGGCTTTTTGTCAGAATCGGGAGTTGACAGAAAAGAGAACTCTGTGGTATATATTAGTTAGCCATAGCTAATCTAAAGTCATTTGAGAGTTAAGGCGCCGGCAGGGTACAGTTCATTCTGCTTTTCCGGTATTTTCAGTCAGGATCCTTTCCTGTCCGGCCCTTCTCTTCTTTTCTTCTCCACTTATTTTTCTATGCTGCTAACATCCTCTAGGTTGTATTCTCCGCTGACTTGCGATATTCTATGTAATTGGCTAATACCCTTACTTGGTTATGGCTGTGGCATTGCCACATGAAATATTTAGGAGTGTTGAAATGGCAGACAAGAAAATGGTTACCATTGACGGAAACACCGCTGCGGCGCATATAGCTTATGCCTTCAGTGATGTAGCCGCTATTTACCCGATTACTCCGTCCTCTCCAATGGGCGAGTATGCAGAGCAGTGGTCTTCAACTGGCCGCGAGAACCTCTGGGGCAAGAAAGTAGACATTATGGAAATGCAGTCTGAGGCAGGTGCTGCAGGTGCAGTTCATGGTGCTCTCGCCGCAGGTGCTCTGACAACCACATTTACGGCATCTCAGGGTCTTCTCCTGATGATTCCTAACATGTACAAGATCGCAGGTGAGATGATTCCAACGGTCTTCCATGTCTCAGCAAGATCGCTCGCAGCTCAGTCACTCTCAATCTTTGGCGATCACTCCGATGTCATGGCATGCCGCAATACAGGTTTCGCAATGACATGCGCTTCCAGTATCCAGGAAACAATGGATATGGCACTTGTGGCACATCTCGCTACACTTGAGTCACAGGTTCCATTCCTCGCATTCTTCGATGGATTCAGAACATCTCACGAGATTCAGAAGGTCGAGGAGATTTCCTATGATGACATCCGCTCACTGGTTGATGAGAAGTACATTGAGCGCTTCCGCTCACGTGCACAGCGCCCTGAGCATCCGATGACAAAGGTTGCCGCGCAGAACGAGGATGTCTACTTCCAGGGAAGAGAGACCGTAAACCCATACTATGATGCTGTTCCTGGCATTGTTCAGAAGTATATGGACAAGGTCGCAGGAGTTACTGGCAGACAGTATCATCTCTTTGATTATGTCGGTGCACCAGATGCTACAGATGTTGTCATCATCATGGGCTCTGCAGCTGATACATTTGAATGGGTTGTAGATTACATCAACAAGAAGGGCGGCAAGGTAGGTCTTGTCAAAGTAAGGCTCTACAGACCATTCTCAGCAAATGACTTCGTTGCTTGCATTCCTGCAACAGCAAAGAGGATTGCTGTCATGGATAGGACAAAGGAGCCTGGTGCTCTTGGTGAGCCTCTCTATGAAGATGTCGTAACAGCGCTTGCACAGCAGGGCAGAACAGGTATGAAGGTTATCGGAGGCCGCTATGGTCTTTCCTCCAAGGACTTCACACCGACCCATGCTAAAGCAGTCTTCGATTTCCTCTCACGTGACGATGCATGGCATGACTTCACAGTCGGTATCAACGACGATGTGACAGGTCGCTCCATCCCAGTTGGTGACAAGATCGATGTTACACCAGAGGGTGTTGTATCCTGTATGTTCTGGGGCCTTGGCTCTGATGGTACAGTTGGTGCTAACAAGAACTCCATCAAGATTATCGGTGACAACACTGATATGAATGCACAGGCATATTTCGCATATGACTCAAAGAAGTCTGGCGGTATCACAATTTCCCACCTCAGATTCGGAAAGGGTAAACTTGATATGCCATGGCTGATTGACCATGCAGACTTCGTAGCCTGCCACAACCCAGCATATATCGGCCGCTATGACATGCTTTCAGCTCTTAAGGAGAATGGTGTATTCCTTCTTAACAGCCAGATTCCTTCAGATGAGGTCTTCGAGCACCTGACAAAGGAAATGCAGGAGCAGATCATCAACAAGCACATTCACTTCTACAATATCGATGCTCTCGATATCGCAAGAAGCGTAGGTCTTGGTTCAAGAATCAACACTGTTATGCAGGCTGCATTCTTCAAGATTGCTAATGTCCTTCCTGAGACAGAAGCTATTGATCTGATCAAGAAGTACATCAAGAAGACATTCCTCAAGAAGGGCGAGGAGGTTGTTAACAAGAACTGGGCCGCTGTAGACGGAGCATCTGCTGCGCTTGTGGAGGTCAAGGTTCCTGCAACAATCACAAAGAGCTATGAGCCTAAGAGACTCATTCCAGATGATGCAGATGATTTCACAAAGAATGTCATCGAGCGCATCATGCACCTTGAGGGCAATGACATTCCTGTTTCCCAGATGTCTTTCGATGGAAAGCTTCCGACAGGTACAGCTAAGCTCGAGAAGAGAGGTGTTGCAGCTTATGTTCCACATTGGGACAGCACAAAGTGTATCCAGTGCAACCAGTGTGTACAGTCCTGTCCACATGCAGCTATCCGCGCTAAGCAGATTACTCCAGAGGATATGGAGAAAGCTCCAGCAACATTCCAGGCTATCAAGTCGAACACAAAGAACGACAGAGGCCTCCTCTTCAAGATTCAGGTCTACACAGAGGACTGCCAGGGATGTGGCGTCTGTGTTGAGGCTTGCCCTGCTAAGGAGAAAGCTCTTGAGCTTAAGCCGATTGCGGAAGAGAGAGCAAATGGAGAGATTGAGAACTGCACATTCTTTGAAGGCCTTACATATGACAACCTTGATGGTCTGAATATGAACACAGTTAAGGGGCTCCAGTTCAAGCAGCCGCTCTTTGAGTTCTCCGGAGCTTGTGCAGGATGTGGTGAGACACCTTATGTGAAGATGCTTTCACAGATCTGTGGTGAGAGAGCAGTCATTGCTAATGCAACAGGTTGTTCTTCAATCTATTCCGGTACATTCCCGACAATTCCTTACACAAAGAGAGCGGATGGTCGTGGACCGGCATGGGGCAACTCACTCTTCGAGGACAATGCTGAGTATGGTCTCGGTATGCGCCTCGCAGTTGATTCCAACAGGAACCTCCTGAAGATCAAGTGTGATGAGCTCATGGCAAAGGGATGCTCAGATGCTCTTAAGGCAGCTATCGAGAAGTGCTACTCACTCTGGGAGGACACAACAGAAGCTTCCATCACAGCTCAGAAGGAAGTCCAGGCAGTTCTTGCTGCTGAGAAGGCTGCAGACGCAGAGTCTCAGATTCTCCTCGACAAGATTGTAGAGCTTCAGGATTACTTCTCAGAGAAGGATGTAATCATCATTGGTGGTGATGGCTGGGCTTATGATATCGGCTTCGGTGGTGTTGACCATGTTGTCGCTTCTGGCAAGAACGTCACAATCCTCGTGCTTGATACAGAGGTTTACTCCAACACAGGTGGACAGGCTTCTAAGTCAACTCCTATGGCTGCTGTTGCTAAGTTCGCTAATGCTGGTAAGAAGGTTGGCAAGAAGAACATGGGCTTCATGATGATGAGCTATGGCCACGCATATGTCGCATCCATCGCTCTCGGATACAACAGACTCCAGGCTCAGAAGGCTCTGCAGGAAGCTGTATCTTATCAGGGACCATCAATTGTCTTCTGCTATGCTCCATGTATCAACCATGGTATCAACATGAGATATTCTCAGGTTGAGGCTAAGAAGGCTGTTGAAGCTGGCTACTGGCCACTCTATCGCTTCGATCCACGTCTTGAAGCTGGTAAGAGATTTGTCTGGGAGACAAAGCCAGCAACAGCTGATTACGAGGAGTTCATCAAGGGTGAGACAAGATACGCCTCACTGTATAAGACGAACCCAGAGCATGCAGATGAGCTCTTTGCTGCCGCTGCCGAGGATGCAAAGGAAAGACTTGCATTCTACGAGAAGTGCGGTGAAGTTCTCGGATCAACAATCTAAGGTTAAATCCTTGAACAATCGGAAAGGCAGTCTTCGGGCTGCCTTTTCCATTTAATGGTATTAACATTTCACATTCTCTTGTTTTGGGATATACTATAACGGCGCAGGCCTTTTGGGGAAAAGGAGACTGTATGACAGTCATCATCACTCTTGATGACAAGCACGGCTACACCTTATTCGGCAAAAGGCTATCGCAGGACCTTAGTGTTGCTGAAGATATCATATCTTCCTTCGACCTCGTTTACATGTCGGAGTATTCGGCAGCGCAGTTCACAGATCGAAGCAAAATACTGACACCGATTCCAGCTGATATACCTCCGGATGCTGTTCTCTTCCTGGAAACAGAGGAAATTCCTGATAATGCTGATTGTCTTATTGTCTACAGATGGAACAGACACTATCCATCGGACAGGAAATACAACCCGGCAAAATATTACTGGTACAAGAAGAGTTCTGTAAATTTTCCTGGCCGTTCGCACGACAGAATAACTAAGGAGGTATATACAAAGTGAGAAAGCATATCTGGATTTACCTGTTTGCGGCTGTTCTTATGTTTTCATCCTGTGATTTTCTTGGCTCTTTTCTTCCTGCAGAGGAAGAGACGGAGACAGAGGCGACGACAGGGACAGAAGCATTCATGAATCATGATGCTGTCATTTCCACATCGATGGATGATGAGGTGGCATTTATCCTTTACAATGACGGAGAGCCGGCTTTTGATGAAGAAGATGTAAGAGACGGAACGCCATATATAGAGCTCTCAGATCTCGATGAGCTTGGTCGTGTCGGTGTTGTTCAAGGTTTGTTTGATATCACATCATTTCCTGATGATGACAGAGAAGCAATCGGCTCTGTCTATCCAACTGGATTCGAAGGCAATAATAATACCTATTCATTTCTGAACTACATCTACAACAGATGCCACCTGCTTGGTCATCAGTTCTCAGGACTCAATGCAGATGAAAGAAATCTCATCACAGGTACGAGATTCTTTAATATTGAAGGAAATCTTGCATATGAAAATATAGTTACGGACCACATGGAAACATTTAATGGGGACGATTATCCAAAGCATCAGATTCTCATCAGGGTCACTCCGGATTTCCATGAAGACAATCTCCTTGCTCATGGTGAGATTTACGAAGCTGATTGTCTTCAGTGCGATGATATAGATTTCGCCGTCTATATGTTCAATAAGCAGCCTGGTGTCACTATTGATTACAGGACAGGGCAGAACTGGGCAAATACAGGGGAAAAGCCTATCGATCCATCAACACTTCCTGGTGCTACTGATTATGTCTACAGCGTAAGTGGTACCAGCTTCCATCTTCCTTCCTGCTGGCGTATTGATACGATAGCAGAAGAGAATATCGTTGAGATCAAAGCGCCGCGTGATTACATGATAGATGCTCTTGATCTTGAGCCTTGCGGAAACTGTAAGCCATGAATGGTCTGGAATTGCCCGATTATGTTTTTCTTTAGAGAGATTATCCTTTATATTTAAATTATGAGCCGTGTTCGCGCAGATGTAGATACGTTTTATGGTGATTTCCCTGCAGATTTTGAATTCAATATCTCTGAGTCTGGAGATATTGATGGATTCTATTCTTTCATCGGTTATATAGGGAAATTCCATGGACAGATGACAGGGGAGGATTCCTTCAGAGTGGAAGGAGTCATCGACTCATATATAGGTACAATTGATTTCTCTATCTCCGGACGCTATGACGGGCATAGAGTCTACGGTGATGGCACTACAGATCACAAAGGCAAATTCACAGTAAAGGGTATTCTTGTTGGAGACGTTTGAAGTATTTGTCAGGACACCATTTGGAAAGTACAGGGGAACACTGAATCTGAAACGGGAGGACAGCAGAGTTTCTGGTACTATCAGCTTCTTTCTCTTCTCGTCCGATTTCTTCGGGACCGCATCCGGAGATGCTGTTTCATTCTCCGGATGCATGGAAACATCCATCGGCAATGTCGATTATGAAGCTAATGCAACAGTTGCAGATGGGTGCATACAGGGAACAGCAAGAACACGGCTGGGTACGATGTCATTTTCCTCAAAAGAAGGTAAATAGCGAAAAAAAACATTATTTCTGAAAAAAATCCTATATGTACGGCAATTCAAAGCGGGTAGAGACTTTTAGCAGAGGTAAATCTAAACGCAGGCGTTGCCTGCATTAGGAGGTTAAGATGAAAAAGGTAGCAGTAGCCATTCTTTTAGTGGCAGTAGTCTGCACATCGCTTTTCGCACAGGGCGGAGCTGAGGCAACAGTCGTAACAAATGCTCAGAAGCCAGTCGTATTCTTCAACAGACAGCCTTCAGACCCTGTAACGGGTGAAATCGATATGGAAGTCATGAACTGGAATGACAAGACATACTACGTCGGATTCGATGCAGCTGGCGGTGGTGCAGTTCAGGGACAGCTCATTGTTGATTTCCTCGCATCTGCAGATCCTGCAGTTGTTGACCGCAATGGCGATGGCGTTATCGGATACGTGCTCTGCATTGGTGACGTCGGACACAATGACTCCAAAGCAAGAACACAGGGTGTAAGAGAAGCTCTTGGCACATGGACAGGTTCAACAGATCCTGGTGTTGAGAACACAAAGCAGGGCTCAGCAAACGTTGGCGGAACAACAATGACTGTAGTTGAGCTCGACTCCCGCGCTATGACAGGAACAGATGGAACAACATGGAATGCCAATGCTGCTACAGACGCAATGGGTGGATGGGCAACAAGACTTGGTGATCAGATTGATATGGTTATCTCCAACAATGATGGTATGGCAATGGGTTGTCTCCAGGCTTCCAACTATCCAGCTGGTGTTCCTATCTTCGGTTATGATGCTAACGCTGATGCTATCGAGGCTATCGGAGCTGGTACTCTCACAGGTACTGTTTCTCAGAACGTTGACGCACAGGCTACAGCAACTCTTCAGGTTATCAGAAACCTGCTTGACGGCCTTACAGGAGACGCTGTCGTAACAGCTGGTATCACAGAGCCTGACCAGTATGGCAACAAGATCTCCGCTTCCGTTGATTATGTTGCAGAGACAAAGGCACTTCTCGCTCAGAATACAGGCGTTAACTCATCCAACTGGACAGAGTACCAGGCAGGCGCTAGAGATGCAGGTATCAAGCAGTCAGATGCTCCTACAAAGAGAGTTCTTCTCACTATCTACAATTCTGGTGATAACTTCCTCTCATCATCCTACATCCCAGCACTTCAGTACTATGCACCACTTCTCAACATTGACCTGACAATCGTACAGGGCGATGGCCAGAACGAGTCTTCCTGCCTCGACAGGTTCATGAACCTCAACAGCTATGATGCTTATGCTATCAACATGGTCAGAACCAACTCTGGTAGAGATTACCTGGACAGACTCCAGTACTAAAATCCATGAGGATATGATGGCGGCTTGCCGCCATCATTTAGTTTTAATGCACAGTTTGGAAGGATAAAATGAGTGGGAAAACTGTACTTGAGATAAAGAATCTATCCAAATCCTTTGCCAAGAACAGGGTCCTTGATGGCATTAATCTGACAGTGGAAGAAGGAACGGTCTGCGGCCTTATGGGAGAGAACGGCGCAGGTAAATCCACTATGATGAAATGCCTTTTTGGCATCTATGCGAAGGATGAAGGACAGATTTCCCTTTTCGGGCATCCTATAGATTTCAAGAATCCAAAAGATGCTTTGGAAAATGGTGTAGCAATGGTGCACCAGGAGCTGCAGCAGTGCCTGGACCGTACTGTTATGGATAATCTTTTCCTTGGACGCTATCCGACAAAGGGCGGTATAGTAGACGAGGCAAGAATGCTGCAGGAAAGCAATAACCTTTTTGCACGCCTGAAGATGAATGTCAACCCGAAGACAGTTATGAGGACAATGTCCGTCTCTCAGCGTCAGATGGTTGAGATTGCAAAGGCTGTCAGCTATGATGCCAAGCTCATCGTTCTCGATGAACCTACAAGCTCTCTGACAGAACGAGAGGTCAAGAAACTCTTCTCAATAGTCGATGATCTCAGAAAACAAGGTGTTTCCTTTGTCTATATTTCTCATAAGATGGATGAGATTTTTGAAATCTGTGATGATGTCGCAGTCCTCAGAGATGGAAAGATGATCTTCAAGAAGCATATTGCCGACACAAACATGAATGAGCTCATCTCTGCGATGGTCGGCCGTTCACTGGACAAGCGTTTCCCTGATGTTGATAACACGCCAGGGGAGGAATATCTTGTCGTGAACAATCTCAGGACAAAGTATAATCCAGTGCTTCATGATATTTCATTCTCTGTCCGTCGCGGTGAGATTTTCGGATTGTATGGACTTGTCGGAGCTGGACGAAGCGAGCTTCTGGAAACACTTTTTGGTATCAGGACCATTGCCAGCGGAGAGGTTTCAGTCAATGGCAGAAAACTCCGTTTCCATTCGTCAAAAGATGCGATGGAGCATTCATTTGCTCTTGTAACTGAGGAACGGAAGCTCAATGGTATGTTCGGCAAGGATACAATCAGATTCAATACCACGATAACGAATCTTGAAGCATATAAGACAATGCGTCTTCTCGATAACAAGAAGATGTATGAGGCAACGAACAGGGAAATTGCACAGATGAACACCAAGTGCGTTTCGCCGGATGAGCTTATCACAGCGCTTTCCGGAGGAAACCAGCAGAAGGTCATCATCGGCAAATGGATGGAGAGAGCGCCTGATGTATTCCTGATGGATGAGCCGACGCGCGGTATTGATGTCGGTGCGAAGTATGAGATTTATCAGCTGATCATCAGAATGGCAAAGGAAGGGAAGACTATTATAGTCGTATCTTCTGAAATGCCGGAGATTCTTGGTATCACAAACAGGATTGCTGTCATGAGCAATCATCAGCTTGCGGGTATTGTGAATACCAAGGAGACAAATCAGGAAGAGCTTCTCAGGCTCTCAGCTAAGTACCTGTAAGGAGAAGGGATTATGGCAGATATCCAGGAAAAAGGGTTCGTGACCCTTGAGGAGAATAAGAAAGTCCAGGAGTACTCTGAGAAGCTGCGCGCACTCAGGGAACACGGAGTCAAGAAGATAAGTGATGCGAAGATTGAGATAGCGTCACTGAAGAAAAACAAGCTTGTCGACGAAGCTGAGAAATCGAAACGCATTGCTGAACTTGGCAGGGAGATTGAAGATGCTAAAGTGGTCGAGGCCAAGAATAAGGCTGAGATAGCCGCGCTCTCCAAAGAAGCAGTGAAGTATGTCAATGTGGTTTCGAAAGATATCGAGGCTGCTGTCAATGCAAAGCAGAACAAGCGCATTGAAGGTGCCAAGGCCTATTACGCCAAGGAAGTTGCTGAGATCAAGCAGGCAGGAAAGCAGAGGGAGGACGAAGTAAGAGCACGCCTCTCTGGTGGGGATCCGCAGATGCTCAAGAGCGAGATTGAGATCTGCCGCTACGAGTTGAAGAGTGCGCTTTACGATTCAAAGTCCCGCTTCAAGGACCAGCTTGATAAAGCAAAAGCTGCAAAGCATCAGGCATTTGTAGATCACATCCAGAAGAACAGGGAGCTCAGAAACGGCAAGTCTGCTTTTGGTGAAGATATGCAGATGAAGTGGAAGAACTTCATAAGGAACTTCACTCCTTCTTCATTCTTCCTCGCAAATGGTCTCTATATTGCTATTATTGTATTCTTCATTGTCTGTATCATCGCGGCGCCTCTGATGGGATCTGGAAACCTTCTGTCACTGCCTAATATCCTCACAATCCTCGAGCAGGCATCGACGAGAATGTTCTATGCACTTGGTGTCGCGGGTCTTATCTTGCTGGCAGGTACGGACCTCTCAATCGGAAGAATGGTTGCATTGGGTTCTGTTACCACAGGTCTCATCCTGCATCCGGGTATGAATATTGTTGCTCTTTTCGGTCTTCCGACATGGGATTTCTCTGCCCTTCCGATGGGCGTCAGGGTATTGATGGCGCTTTCGCTTGCTGTTGTTCTCTGTGTGTTCTTCAGTGCCGTAGCTGGATTCTTCACAGCACGTTTCAAGATGCATCCATTCATCTCCACAATGGCGAACCAGCTCATCATTTATGGTATGCTCTTCTATGGAACATCAGGAACACCTGTCGGATCAATCGACAGTGGTATCAGAAGCCTTATTGGCGGACGCTGGACAATCGGAGTTCTTAATGGGCAGCTGATAACATTCCCGAAGCTCATCATCCCGGCTGTCATCGCCATCATTGTTGCATGGATTATCTGGAATAAGACGACATTCGGAAAGAACATGTACGCTGTAGGCGGCAACTCTGAAGCAGCCGCTGTATCCGGTATCTCAGTATTCTGGGTAACAGTCGGCGTCTTCATCATGGCCGGTGTCTTCTATGGCTGCGGCTCATTCCTTGAGGCATTCCGGGCTAACGCCTCTGCTGGTACGGGACAGGGATACGAAATGGATGCTATTGCGGCCTGTGTTGTAGGTGGTATCTCATTCAATGGCGGTATCGGAAAGATCGGAGGCGCCGCAATCGGTGTTGTCATCTTCACATCTCTCACATACTGTCTTACGTTCCTCGGTATCGATACAAACCTGCAGTTCGTTTTCAAAGGCTTCATCATTCTTGCTGCTGTATCACTCGACAGTATCAAGTATCTGAAGAAAAAATGATTATCCTTCCTTGAGAAATGGCTGGGCAATCTGCTCAGCCATTCTCTTTGCTGCTTATGAGAAAACTTCTTCCAGTCATTCTTCTTGTTTTTTTATTCGTCTCCTGCCATTCCGAGAAGGAATTGAAGATAGGAGTCGCTGTCTATGATTTCCAGGATTCTTTCATAACGGAAGTGCGTGAAGCAATCATGGAATGCAGCGAGAATGATATCCCTGTCACTATTGTAGATGCAGCAGGAAAACAGCAGACGCAGAACGAACAGATTGAGAGATTTATCAACAATGGCTACTCAGCCATCATTGTTAACTCTGTGGACAGGACCGCCTCTGGCGTCATCATCGAGAAATGCAGGCAGAGCAATGTGCCACTTGTGTTCTTTAACAGAGAACCTGTCCGCGATGATATGGCAAAGTGGGACAAAGTTTATTATGTAGGCGCCAGAGCAGAGGATTCAGGGCGTATGGCTGGTGAGTTGATGGCAGAGTACTGGGAGTTGTATCCTCATGCGGACCGTAATGGTGATGGAGCGATGCAGTTTGTTGTGATCAAGGGAGAGACAGGGCATCAGGATACAGAGCTCAGGACCGAGTACTTCATTGATACGCTTCTGGAAAAGGGGCTCCGTCTTGAGAAAGTTCATGAGGATACCGGTGACTGGACACGCAGCGGCGGATATAGTGTTATGACATCAATGCTCCTTCGTTCGGGAGATCGCATTGAGGCAGTCTTCGCAAATAATGATGATATGGCACTAGGTGCACTGGAAGCGCTGCAGGAGTATGGCTATTTCAGTACAAAGGGCTTCATGCCTGTCATCGGAATTGACGGCACTCCAGTTGGCCAGGCCGCTCTTGATAACGGAATGCTTCTTGCTACAGTCTTCAATGATGCCGGAAATCAGGCAAAAGCTGCATACAGAATCGCTGCGGCGCTTGCAGAAGGCAGGGAACCTGTATCTGAAGCAATTGGTTATGACATTGTTGACGGTCGTTATGTGTGGATACCATACCGCCCGATGCCCGGCAGACTTCTGCAGGATAGATGAAGAAGGCAGTGTCCGGGGTTGAGAACACTGCCGTAAGGGAATAATGACCAATGCTCTCCTCTGCGAGCGTCCTGCAGTATGGATTCAGCATGGCTTCTGCCGGACAGGTGATGAATGGCGCCATCACTTACTATATATACGCGTTAAGTCTGCATTTCGGTTAACATTTCACAGAAAAAAAGAAAATTCTTCTCAGCGTCTGATCACTACAGGTGGAATAGGAGGAAGATGAGGGATTGTGATTGTCACAGTTGTTCCTTCATCAAGCTCGGAGTCTATCGAAAGACCATATTCCTCACCATAAGAGAGTTTGATCCTTTCGTCGATATTAAGCAGTCCAATTCCATTTCCGTCCGAGAGATGATCATGTTCACATGTCTTGTCCAGCAGCGAAGAGAGTGTCTCTGGGGCCATGCCGATGCCGTTATCACGCACAGCGATGATAATCTTGTCTTCTCCTTCAGCTTTTACGGAGATCTCTATCTCTCCTTCTTCCTGAAGATATTTGATTCCATGATAAATTGAGTTCTCGACAATGGGCTGGACAATCAGCTTGATTGTAGGAGCATTCTCAAGTTCTTCTGGCAGCGAGATAGTAAAGCGGAACTTATCCTTGTATCTCATTGATTGTATGTCCAGATAGCTCTCTACGTGTGAGAGCTCCTCTTTGAGAGTGATTGTGTCATGTCCCTTAGCTATTGATATCCTGAAAAGGCTTGCCAGTGCTGTGACCATTTTCACAACACCCTGGTTGTTGCCAGTCTCAGCCATCCATACAACGCTGTCGAGCGTATTGTAGAGGAAATGGGGGTTGATCTTTGCCTGCAGGGCATCCAGCTCCCTCTGCCTTTTTACTGCCTCCGTTTTCCTTACCTTATCCATGAGATCCTCAATTCGCCGTATCATGATGAGGAAGGAGTGTGAGAGAGATTCAACCTCTTTTGATCCGCTTTTCAGTTTTGTTATGCTGAAATCTCCGTTCTGTATCCGACGCATGTTCATTTCCAGCAGTCTGAGCGGACGGGTGATGTGAACTGACAGTATCCTGGAGATGAGAACGGCGAGCAGAATGAAGATTATCATGAGGACAGCGAGCGATATCCTGAACGGGCGAAGAGGTTTCAGGAGCTCATCCATGAAAGCAATTCCTACAATTCTCCAGCGCGTCTGCTCAACAGTCTGTATCATTGTCAGCCGCTCTCTTCCGTCAAACTCTGATATATAGGAGCCATAGACATGCTCATAGACTCCTTCTGTATCTTCAATGAATGTACCTTCCCTGAGCTGCAGCTCTTTGGGATGGTATACGATGTCCCCATCATTGGAAATGATATAGATGTAGCCGGTCTCTGAAAGATGTACGCTGTTCAGAAGTTCCTCAACTGCATTGAAATTGAGATCGATGAGAAGGATGGCTGTCTCTGCTTTCCTGTTTATGTCCCCGTAGTTGATAACCGTAGAATAAGAGATGACTGCGTCTCCTGTTCCGAAATCACTGCGGTGCGGTCCTGTGAAGAAGAAATCGCCTTCTCCTTCTGAGGCCCTGCTGAACCATAGTGTTCCTCTTATTTCATCCTGTGAGTTGTTCATATACGGAGATGTTGAGATTATTGTACCTCCGTCAGTATCAAAAACAGAGATGCTTACAAGGTCATCACGGGAGCTTATGAGGGCTTCCATCCTTATCTGTATCTCTTCAGCGGTGAGATTGGATGTCGTTCTACCAAGCTCTCTGATGTAATCTGAGACGTCGATGATATCACTGATGTATGTGCTGAGATTGTTGTTCACCTGTGTGACTATCTCGGAAGTGGAATCCATCGCATTGTCTTCGATGGCAGAAGAGACAAACAGATTGATGAGCGATCCGGCAAGCAGGACGAAAATGGATATCATCAAAGCCATTGACAGCGACATGAGCGTATTGATTGATAACGTACGCCTTCTTCTTCTCATCTGTTCTGCGTCCTGTATTGTGATGGAGATACGCCAATGTTCTTCTTGAAGATGAATGAGAAGTAATTGGGTTCTGAGAAGCCAGCTTTCTCTGCTATCTCATATGTCTTCGCATCTGAGTTCTTCAGCATTTCCTTCGCTTTCTCAAGTCTGACCATAGTCAGGTACTGTACAAATGAGACACCCGTCTCTTTCTTGAAGATTGTCGAGAAGTAAGCAGGGGATACGTTTATTGCATCAGTGACCTGCTCCAGGCCGAATACAGGATTGCTGTAATTTTCCTTAATGACTTTCTTTGCGTTCTCAACAAACTGGATGCGTGAGTTTTCCCGTGCGCCGACAGCGCTTTCGTTTGCGCGCAGGGCAAGTTTTGTCATCAGCGTCTCGGAGCGGGAGAGACTGTTTGCATGGGAGATAGCTGTAAAGAGGTCCTCATCTTCCAGAAGCGTTGCGACATTCTTTCCGTATGCTGAACATATTTCAGAGATGATTGAAAGCACTGTTATGACCATGTTTTGTATATTCGGGGTTTCAGTTACACCTTGGAAGAACGTGTGGACAGCCTTTTCTGTGTCTTCTTTCCCTCCGAACTTAATCGCCATAACAAGCTCTGTTTTCATATCACCGGCTTTTTCAAGGTGGCTATTATCTATCATTTCGACATCGCCGATGCTGATGATGTGCTGTTCTGGATAGAGCTGTGAGTAGTTCAGAGCTTCCAGCGCACTGCGGTAAGACTCGGGAAGTTTCGTAATGTCTGCAACAATCTCACCAATTCCCATATTGAAAGCTTTTGTGAAGTAGTGGTAGAAGCGTGACTGCAGCATCGTAAGTGATCTGTTTATCTGCTTCGAGAACAGCGATGAGAAATCGCTTTGCATTTCAGATGAGTATATAAGGACAATCTGGTTTTCATACTGGAATGCAATCACGCTGTTCTCATCCTTTGTTGCGTCTTCGATGATCTCTGCGACAGCTATTGATGAGAGTATCTCTGTAGGAAGATCGATGATGACAGCTGCGAACATGTTCCCGGACAGTGGCTCGCCATATGCTTCGGCTCTCTCTTTCAGAAGAGTGGCATCGGGTTTTCTGGTAGGGACGATAAGGGACACAAGGAACTTCTCCCTGTATACTTCAATAGCATCCTTGTAAAAACTTTCCAGCTTCTTGCTGTCATATACTTTAGCTCTGTCTTCGTCGAGCCTTGTTCTGGTGCGCTTGAGCACATCGCGCATAGAATCCACACTGACAGGTTTCAGTACGTATTCTGCTACGTTGAGCCTCATCGCAGTCTGTGCGAATGTGAACTCATCATAACCAGAGAGAATGATTACATCGACTGTCTGTGATTTATTCTTTCTTACTTCCTCAATAAGACCGATGCCATCCAGATATGGCATTCTTATGTCCGTTATGATGACATCTGGCATAGTCTCTTCAAGGAAATCGAGAGCTTCCCGTCCGTTGGATGCCTCTCCTATGACGTTGAACCCGTATTCTTCCCATGGAGTTCTTGAGATTATTGATTTCCTGACTTCGTCCTCATCATCTACTATCAGAATCGTATACATCAGCGATACATCCTCAGTATGCTCTCAAGAAGTGTTATGAGCTTCTTCCTGAAGTTCTCCGGTTCAATCACTCTGACAGAGGTACCACTTTGTATTACACGCAGCATCAGTTCTATTGAATTCTCAGCTTTCATTGTGCAGATCCAGCTTCCATCCTGACATTTCTCCAGAACTGGTTTGTCATGGACAATCGTTGAAAAAGAATTGAGAGCGCTTTTCTCCCTGATTTTCAGTTTCAGAGGTATCATATCTATGGCATCATATTTTGAATTCTCTGTATGCGAGAAAGGTTTCAGATTATCCGGTATTGTATATGTCTCATCAAGCATTCTCGCATCTGTTATGGATGCGATATCCAGGGTGATGATGTCTTTTGTATGACGCAGTCGACCTGTGACTGTTATCGGTTTTCTTCCTTCCCCCTCATCCTTGTAGCCGATGAAGTAAGGAGCTATCTCGATTTCCTCCTTGTCAGGTACAGATGTTGAGATTCTGGCAATGCGCCCAGAGACCCAGCAGTCGATAAGAACCTCAAGAATAGCGTTATAATGCCCTGTCACGTTTCTGTTGTTCTGGATTGTCTGGTCAATCCTTTCTGCCAGGGAGAGGGCATTCTCGCTGATCTTTGGTGCATAGGAACGCATGTTCATTGCAAGTTTCCTTAATCCGGAGGCAAGGTGAGGATTGGCGAATTCCGCAGTCGATGCAAGGACCTCTGCTCCCATATTGAACGCAAGGCTCTCATATACAGAAAGTTCCATAGGGGAAGACTCGTCATCATTCTCCCTGAGTTTTATGAGATTGTTTTCCTCGTATATACCAATGTGCTTGGACAAATTGTCCACATACCTGGATATCGTGGAACGGTGAACACCCATGCGGCGTGCAATCTCTGCGCGTCTTATTCCTTCTGGATGCGAGCGCAGAAGAAGTTCAAGCTGTGCGATCCTTTCTCCTTTCATTTTCTTCTCCGCTATCAATATTAACATAATTTGCACGTTGCTGTTGCAACTCTGTTGCATTCCTTCTTTGCATGCTAAGATTGCTACATGAATGAAGAACTTGAACGCCTTGAGATAAAAGTAAGCTATCTGGAAAGCCAGAGCGATGAACTGAATAAAGTGGTTATTGAGCAATCAAAGTCAATAGTGATTCTCGAAAAGCGCATTGAGGCGCTGGAAAAGAAAGTCGAGGATCTGATTGAAGTCTCAGGAGAGGCGAGGCCTAACAGGCGCCCGCCCCATTATTGATCAGCGCTTTACCCAGTCTGTCTCTGCCTCAAAGACAGGGATAACTGTTCCGTCCTCGTTCTTTTTTACGATACGCGTGAAGAAGACAGGGTTGTCAGCACTGAGAGGATCATCACTTTCTGAATAGGTTTCAACTGTGATGTCGTCACCATCGAAAGTCTGCTTTGCCCAGTGACAGTCAATGGAATGGAGTCTGTGTGAATCCTGGAAAGAGAATGGAAACGCATCAACAAGCCAGTTTATGTAGCTGACATTGTTGATATGCCCGTTCGTGTCTGTGTCATAATAGTTTGTCACAGGCTTGAAATCAGGGATCCTGAAACCTGTGAAGTCCTCTGCAATCCTGAGCTTTCCAATGTCTGGATCTGTGAATCTGAGGCTTTTGTCAGGTAGTACGAAGTACTTGAGGGCCTCATCTGGTTTAATCGGGCGCTTTCTGCCGATGTCTATCACAACCCAGTGACTGACAGCAGAGAAGATAAGCGAGCCGTCAGCTGCTCTTCCCTCTACAATACGTGGAGCGAATAGTTTGAATGGCATCTCGGCCCAGGTATCCACATGCACATCTTCCATCCAGTCGGGAAGGCGCTCTATAGTGATCTTTGCCCTTACGACGACCCATGTCTTGTTTTCCCTTGCTACAAGCTCTGGAATTCCGCAATGGCATAGCGTGGAATGAGTCGCCGCCACTTCCTGAAGGGCTGAGAAGAAGAATGGTATCCGCCCTTTGAAGAATCTGTCAGTATCAGTGCTTCTGACACTCATTATGCTGTGTCCGATACCGTTTTCATCAATTGTGAAGTTCATCAATTTCCTTCCTGTAGAAAAGCAGAACAGATCTGCCATATTTTCGCTCATCAATCAAGCTGAAAGCCTCATCTTTTTCAGGCCAGAGTTTCCTTTCTTCAGCTGGAATATGAATGATAAAAAGCCCTCCGTCTTTGACACTGCTGCCTTTCTCTGCAGCATGAAGAATCTGGATTTTATTCTCCATCGGGAAAGGAGGGTCTGCGTAGACGATAGAGTAGCTGTACATGCCAGAGGAGAGAAAGCGGAGAGCATCCATCATAAAGAGGCGTTTGTTTTCCTCTACAAAGATAAGGTTCTTCTCTATTGTCTGCTTCTTTCCTCTGTCTGCTTCTACAAGGTGCACAGGATCAGCACCTCTTGAAGCGGCTTCAATAGCGACACATCCAGAACCTGAGAAAAGGTCAAGAAAAGAGAGTCCTGAGAGGTCTCCCAGGATAGCGAACATTGATTCCCTCATCCTGTCCATGGCCGGTCTGATCACTCCTGGCGGGCACTGGACCTGCCGTCTGACATATTTTCCACCCGTGATTCTCATGGCTCGAGCTTAGCTTATGCTGTAGGTATGTTCAAGCTTCTTCCGGCCAGAGACCGAGCTGTGGTGCGACCTTTGTCATGCCGTCGATGGCAAGCTGGATAATCTCAGCGGAATCCATTCCCAGCATCTCGCAGCCTTCTGTTATGACCTGTCTGTTGACGCCTGCTGCAAAGGATTTGTCTTTCCATTTCTTCTTTATTGACTTTACCGAGATTCCCTTCATCTTCTCTGGTCTCATCAGCGCTGTCGCTGTGATAAGCCCTGTAAGCTCGTCGACAGTGAAGAGCATCTTCTCCATCATTTTCTCTGGTTTCACATCCGTCACAAGTCCGTATCCATGGCTGCAGACCGCATGAATCATATCTTCCGGGGCGTCAATTTCCTTCAGAAGCTCCGGTGCTTTATGGCAATGCTCCTCAGGGAATTTTTCCCAGTCTATATCGTGCAGGAATCCTACAATCCCCCAATATTCAGGATCCTCTCCATAGCGCAGTGCAGCTTCCCTCATCACAGCTTCTACACTGAGTGCGTGATGATAGAGGCTCTCTGATTCATTGTATTTTCTGAAAAGCATCTCAGCCTGTTCTCTTGTTACTGCCATATATTCCTCCAGAGGAGGATTATAACGCGTTCGCAAGAAAGTTGCAGGCATAGTTAATGGCATGAAAAATAGACACTGATTCGTAACAAATCATTCAGAATTGTAATTCTATTCCACTTTGACGTGGTGGAAGTCATAGGTTCAAACCCTATACCGCCCAAATCGAAAAGCCTGTCACAGCCAGTGGGAGAAGGGCAATAAGATTTGAGCTTGAACAAGGAAAGGATATCAACGAGTGGCTGCAGAAAGACCAATCAGGTCTTAAGGAAGCAATACTTACAATCATGGAGAAAACAAGATGAAGAAAGAAGTTCTTGCAATCAGGATCAGTGATGAACTCAGAGCCAAACTAGAAGACCGAGCGAAATTGAATGGTGTCACAATATCAAGCCTCGCAGCCGAATTCCTGGATGATGCGACCGACGAGATGATGAGAATCGACATGCTTTGCAGAAACATGTATGAAGAGCTTCTTAAGCTGGGCGACATGCTATCCCTCATGATGGGGTTCGACACTGAAGCCTACGCAACCATGCTCAGCCGTATCAGTGTGGATCTCACAGAAGCGTAGCTGAAGGAAAGCAAGGACAGAAGGGCATTTGCTCTCAAAGGCCTCCGCAAGTATCTCAGACAAACCAATGAGATGCTCAATGAAGGTGCAAACGTCTGGGTCGAAGCAGAGTCTGTGGAGATGCCGCCAGAAGCCAGATGACAACCACTTCCACCTCCATTGCTCGCTCATTGCACCCGGCTAAGTGCATGGGGTCTATGGAGGTGAATCAAGTCCAGGAAACCGGGGCTGGAATGAGCCGTCGTCTTCTTTTCTCAGGCATCTGTTGATGAAGGGTGATTCCTGTGTAGATGTATACATAGGGCAAGATGTGTACATCAAATTCTTATCTCATTCTACTACAAGACGTTTACGTGTAATCACAGCAGCCTGAGAAAGTAAAGCCTGTTTACATGAATGTGCACCATCAGAATTAGCAAAATTCGCTTGGCATGTTACAATGGAAGCATATTCAGACGAGGGAATGAAAAGAGTGGTCAGGCATTTCTCGCCCTCGGCATAACGAAATTCATCACGACAGACTGAGTACACTGTTGTTCGATGAAGGGGGTAGCATGTCCGTTCCTGAAGGAAAGAAGATAGATGTGATGTTCGATGACTCACCTGTCGATGTCACGACAGAAGTGAACTTCATCTGGTCAATTGCCAACAAGCTCCGTGGCCCGTACCGAAGCGACAAGTACAAGGATGTCATCATCCCGATGACCATCATTCGGCGTTTTGAATGCGCACTTGCTCCCACAAAGGATAAGGTGGTCAGTCAGTACAAGTCCAACCCGGAATTCCCAGCCAAGGCAATGTTCAGAATTTCAGGATTCCAGTTCTACAACACGAGCGAGTTCACATTGGCAGAGTTATTAAACGACTCTGATCATCTTGCCGACAATTTCAAGAGCTACCTTAACGGCTTCTCTACCAATGTCCAGGAGATATTGATGTCTAAGGAGCGGGGACTCAACTTTGGCGAAGAAATCGACAAGATGGACAAGAACAATCGTCTCCTTTCAGTCGTTAAGGCCTTTTCAGAGCTCGATCTTGATCCAAAAACGATAGACAACGTAAAGATGGGGTACATCTTTGAAGATCTCATCAGGAGATTCTCCGAGAATGCCGAGGCAGGTGACCACTATACAGGACGAGACATCATCAAACTGATGGTCAACATTCTTCTTTCTGAGGGCTGTGATGATATCTTCGATGATGGAAAGGTCATTACAATCCTGGACCAGGCCTGTGGAACGGGTGGAATGCTCTCGACAGGCTATAATTTCATCAAGCGCTACAATCCTTCAGCAGATGTGCGGCTATTTGGCCAGGAAGTGAATCCAGAGTCCTATGCAATCTGTCTTGCAGAGATGCTCATAAAGGGACAGAACGCCGAGAACATCTGCTATCAGGATACGATGAAGGCTGACAGGTTCAAGAGTACGAAGATGCGTTTTGTCCTTGAGAATCCTCCCTTTGGACAGCCTTGGGGAGGTAAGGACGCCGCAGAAGGAGTTGAGGAGGCCGTAAAGGAAGAGCATCAGAAAGGATTTGACGGAAGGTGGGGTGCAGGACTTCCAAGTTCAGGCGACATGCAGATGCTATTCCTTCAGTCGGCTGTCGACAAGATGGACGACAACTGCGGCAGGGCAGCCATCATTGAGAACGGCTCCCCTCTCTTTACAGGAGGAACAGCATCTGGAGAGAGCCAGATCAGGCGCTGGATGCTTGAGAAAGACCTTATTGAGGCTATCATCGCCCTTCCGACAGATCTTTTCTACAACACAGGCATCGCCACCTACATCTGGATTCTTTCCAAAAATAAGAGAAAAGAGAGAAATGGGAAAA
Source organism: uncultured Spirochaetales bacterium (assembly GCA_949285905.1). GTDB lineage: Bacteria > Spirochaetota > Spirochaetia > Sphaerochaetales > Sphaerochaetaceae > Ornithospirochaeta. The sequence continues at coordinate 142,834 of CASDZV010000041.1, forward strand.
TCCAGCTCATCGATGCAAGCCATATTTCCCACAAGCTCAGGAAGTCTCTTGGAAACAAGCGCAATGAGATTACTCCTGAAGATCGAAAGAGAATAACAGAGCTCTACTCGAACTTCACTGAGACTGAAGAATGCAAGATCTTCAAGAATACAGAGTTCATCTATAGGGAATACACAGTCATGCAGCCTCTTCAGAGAAGCTATGCAATCAACAATGAACGCATAGAGAACCTCCTCATGAAGAACAGCCTCTCATCGCTCTATGATGAAGCCGCAGTCAACGAGCTTGAGAACTCTGAGGAAGAACTCTCTGCAAAGAGTCAGAAGAAGCTTGAGCAGATGCAGAATAACAAGCCTATCTATGATTCCATCCTCAGCACTCTCAGAGAGAACACATCTGAAGATGTCTATAACTCTCCTGAAGAATTCATGCCAGTGCTATCGAAAGTATTCTCATCAATGACTCAGGACAAGAAGCTTCTCGAGAAGATTGCTGATGGTCTTTCAATAATGGACAAGAATGCAAAGATCCAGAGAGACAAGAAAGGCAACATAATCTATGACAAGGAGACAAAGGACTCCGAGATTGTAAAGGTTGAGGAAGATATCGACACCTATATGGTACGAGAAGTCCTTCCCTATATCCCCGATGCTAAGGCCTTCTATGAAGAGAACCTCGGAGCTAAGAAACCTGTAATAAAAACAGGTGCAGAAATCCCATTCACACGTTACTTCTACAAGTATGAAGAGCCACGACCCAGTGAAGAGTTACTAAGAGAATTTCTTTCTTTGGAAGAGACTATAGCAGAGAGACTGAAGAATCTGATGCAGGAAGGTATCTGATATGGCTAGAGCAATGAAAGATAGTGGGATTGTTTGGATTGGATCTATTCCAAGTAACTGGAAAATTAAACCACTGAAATATAGCCTTCAAATTGGCTCTGGCTCAACTCCAGATAGTAAAGAACCCTCATACTGGGATGGAGAAATACCATGGATTACGCCTGCGGATTATAAAACAAAAGATGTTTTTGTTTCCGAAGGTCATTCTTTCATAACGGAAGCAGGTCTTAAATCTTGTAGTACTCAGCTTGTTCCAGCAGATAGCCTTATTTTTTCAAAACGAGCACCGATTGGATCGGTGTCTATATCGGCTAATCCATTGACTACAAATCAAGGATGTCTATGGGGAATTCCAAAGCAAAATGTGGATGTAAAATATTTCTACTATCTACTAAGTATCTATCCTGAGATATTTGAACTTTATGGAGCTGGAACTACTTTCAAAGAAATATCTGCTACTGCATTTGGTAATGTGAAAATGCCAGTACCTTCATTCAATGAACAAAAAAAGATTGTCCACTTTCTTGATATTAAATTCTCAGAAATAATTTCTCTCACTTCTGTTATCCAAAAAGAAATCGAGACGCTTGAGGCCTATAAGAAGTCGCTGATTACAGAGGCTGTCACCAAAGGGTTGGATAAGTCTGTGCCTTTGAAGGATAGCGGTGTTCCTTGGTTTGGCAATATCCCTTCTGCTTGGAAAACATTGCGGATAAAATCGATTGCTTCAACAAGCAGTGGAGGAACGCCTACATCATCTAATCCTGATTATTATGATGGGTCTATCAATTGGTGCTGTTCTTATGACTTGACTGGAGAACAAGTCTTTAAAAGTGGACGCAAAATCACGGAGTCTGGAATGAAGTCGATTGCTGGGAGATTGCAAAGTCCAGGTACAGTTATGATTGCAATGTATGGAGGTGCAAGCACAATTGGTAATACAGGATTGTTAAAATGTTACTCCATGACAAACCAAGCAGTTTGCAATATTAATTTTGATAGGCTTATTGTTGTCCCTGAGTATGCTCACTATCAGATTAAAATGCTCAAGTACATATGGCTTCTTTATGCTGCGGGGACAAGAAAAGATCCAAATATTAGCCAAGACATTATCAGAAACATGAAACTGATTGTTCCCTCAGTTTCTGAACAATTAGAAATTGCTAATTTTCTCGACTCAAAATGCTCTGCAATTGACTCAAACATCTCTTCTAAGAAACATCAGCTCGAGACTTTGGCAGCTTACAAGAAGTCTTTGATTTATGAATACGTAACAGGCAAGAAGGAGGTTCTTGCTGTATGAATAACATCCTTACGGAGAAAGAATATCAGCGATTCATAATCAATAAGCTTACAGACAAGGATACTGGCTTTGTTGAGCGTAAAGCATCTTCCTTTGATCGCTTCTTTGCCATGGACAAGGAGATGCTCTTCAAATTCCTCAATGATACTCAACCTGACGAGATGGAAGCGCTTCGAAAAATCTACAAGTCAGATCTTGAAACTACGATAGTCAACTATATCAACAGAGAGGCTACAAAAGGGTCAGGAAGTCTTCTGGGGGTATTGAAACATGGCATTGAGATATCAAATCTGAAGCTGAATCTGATGTACACGAAGCCTGCTACAACCTTCAACAAGGAACTTCTAGCCAAGTACGAGAAGAACGTTTTCTCCGTAATGGAGGAGGTCTGGGCAAGTGACGATGAGAGAATTGATCTCGTCATCTTCCTCAATGGCCTTGCCATCATGTCCTTTGAATTGAAGTGTAATGCAGCAGGACAGTCTTATCAGGATGCAATCTATCAATACCGGAAAGAGAGAAATCCTAAAACCCGTTTATTCTGGTTCAAGGCTGGCTGTCTTGTGAACTTTGCTATGGATCTGGAGCAGGTCTATATGACTACTAGGCTTACAGGTGAGTCCACTTTCTTCCTTCCGTTTAATATGGGCAATGGGGAAGGTGTGAATGCTGGAGCTGGCAACCCAACCTTTAAGGATAGATACAGCGTCTCCTATATGTGGGAGGATATCCTTCAAAAAGACACGGTTCTTGACCTGATTAGCAAGTTCATCTTCATCAGCAAAAAAGAGAAGAAAGATGAGCTGACTGGCAAAACGATAAAAACCGAGTTCATCATTTTTCCCCGCTATCATCAGCTTGATGTGATCAGGAAGCTGCTTGCAGACGTCAAGGAGAACAGGACTTCACAGAATTACCTCATTCAGCACAGTGCAGGATCTGGCAAGACAAACTCGATTGCCTGGCTTGCCCATCGCCTGGCCTCTCTCCATGATTCAGACAACAAGATCATTTTTGACAACATTGTCATCATCACGGATCGTGTTGTTGTTGACAGACAGCTTCAGAGGGCAATAACAAGCCTGGAACACAAGGCAGGTCTCATCCGTGTCATGGATGACAAGTGTGATTCAGAAGATCTGAAGAAAGCACTGGAAGGCAATACGAAGATCATAGCGACGACTATCCAGAAATTCCCTTACATTGTGGATGATGTTCATGACCTGAATAACAAACACTTTGCCGTAATCATTGATGAGGCACACTCCTCCACTGCGGGCAAGGACATGGCAGCAGTCACAAAGGCCCTTGGCAAGACCGATGAGGACTTCGATAGTGTTGAAGACATCATCACGGACGAGATCCATCGAAATGGCAAGCAGCCAAATGTTTCGATGTTTGCATTCACGGCCACTCCTAAACCGACGACCATCCAGCTGTTTGGAAGGGTCAACACGAAGGGACAGAGGGAGGCTTTCCACATCTACTCGATGAAGCAGGCAATCGAGGAAGGTTTTATCCTCGATGTCCTTCAGAACTACACGACATACGACACCTTCTACAAGATCAACAAGGAGATTGAGGAGGATCCGAAATGCAAGACGGCTGATGCCAAGCGTCAGATAGCACGTTTTGTAGAGCTTCATGACACAAACATCTCTCAGAGAGTTGAAGTAATCGTTGAGCATTTCAGGACAACTGTGATGTCTGAGCTTGGTGGCATGGCAAAGGCCATGGTCATCACAGCATCGAGGCAGGGAGCTGTGAAGTATCTCCAGGCATTCGAGGAGTATACGAAGAAGAAAGGCTACACTGATATCAACGCTCTTATTGCCTTCTCAGGCAAAGTTAAGCTTCCCGGAGATGAGATGGAGTACACGGAGGCTTTGATGAACGGCTTCTCTGAAGACAAGCTCCCAAAGGTCTTTGACAAGGATGACTATAAGGTGCTTCTTGTCGCAAACAAATACCAGACGGGTTTCGATCAGCCGAAGCTCTGCGCGATGTATGTCTTGAAGAGGCTGAAAGGGGTGGCGGCAGTCCAGACACTCTCAAGATTAAATAGAATATGTCCTCCATTCGATAAGAAAACCTTCATTTTGGACTTCGTAAACACGTATGAGGACATCATTTCAGCCTTTGCCCCGTACTACACGACGACTCTGCTTGCAAACTCTGTAACGCCCACAGCCATCTATGATCTTGAAGCACAGATCGATGCCTACACAGTCCTCGATCCTGATGACATAGATAAGGCGAATGAACTTTTCTACAAGAAGGATCCGAGTGCAGCTGAAAAGCAGAGGATGACATTCTATCTGCAGAGGGCAAAGAACATGATTGAGAAGTACAATCCTCTCAAGCAGAGAGAGATTGTTGTCAGGATGAGACATTTTGTCCGCTTCTACGAGTTCCTGCTGCAGGTATCCTGCTTCGAAGATATCACACTGCACAAGAAGTACAAGTTCATTTCATATCTTCTTGCATACATTGATATCAAGCATCCAGGAGGCGGCTTCAATCTTGATGGTAAGATTCAGGCAACGAACTTTGTCCAGAAGAAGGCTGAGGAGCATGTTAAATCGACCCTCATTGCTCAGCCTGTTGTGAAGCTTCCTTCTGCGGAGACCTTTGGCCTCACCGAAGCGAAGGAGGAGCGTCTTTCCCAGATCATTGCAGAGATCAACAGCAAGACAGGCAAGAGCTATGACAACGATGTTGCTGTGAAGGCAATGTTGCAGATCCGTGACATCCTCCTCAAATCAGAGAAGCTGAAGACCAGTGCGAAAAACAACACTGAGAAGGACTTCGAGTTCTCCTATTTCGACGATATAGACGATGCTCTCATTGAAGGACTCTCCCAGAACCAGGACTTCTTCTCTCTGCTTCTGAGTAATGACGAGATCAAGAGGGAAGTTCTGGGCATATTCACGGAGGAGATATATAGAAGTCTGAGAGAGGCGTAATTCGCGGATTGTTAATGGAGGTCAAGACAGGAATGGAAGGAAAAGCGATTGAATACAAGAGAGAGCTGACAAAAGATGTCGAGGGGCTTGAGAAGGAGGTCGTCTCCTTCCTCAATACATGTGGCGGAGAAATCATCTTTGGTCTTACTGATGATGGCACGCTTTATGGCGTACCTGCCCCTGATGATGTTCAGAAGAAGATTGCACAGCGACTTTCGGAGAATGTGCGGCCTTCTTGTCTCGGCCTTTTCGACATCGATGTAGAGTCTGTGGAGGGCGGAAAGCATCTCGTGAAGGTCACTGTCTCATCTGGAGCTGACAAGCCGTACTACATATCCAAATATGGCATGAGCCCCAAAGGTTGTCATTACAGAGTCGGATCTACCTGCCGTCCCATGCCTGAGAGCATGATTAGGGAGCTCTATGCAAAGCGAGTCCCGACAACTCTCAAGAACATCGTATCTCCAGACCAGGATCTCTCATTCAACCTGCTGAAAATCTACTACGAAGAGCATGGACACAAGCTCACCGACCAGTTTGCGAAGACACTCGATTTTCTTACTCCCGACGGAAAGTACAATTTCGTCGCCTATCTCATGGCTGACAACAATCACATGTCATTCAAGGTTGCCCGTTATGCAGGGACTGATAAATGTGACTTGGTTGAAACCTACGAATATGGGTTCACCTGTCTTATCAGGACTGCCGACAGGTTGCTTGACCGACTTCTCGTAGAGAATAGGACATGGACGAAAATTACACCAAAGTTCCGACTGGAGAGGAAGATGTTCGAGCCTGTGCCTGCAAGGGAAGCTCTTATCAACATGCTGATCCACAACGACTACACCCATGGCTACACGCCTGTTGTCGAGCTGTTCTCAGACCGTCTTGAGATGACATCAATCGGAGGCCTTCCTGCCGGACTGAGTGAAGAGGATTTCTTCGCTGGTGTCAGCATGCCTCGCAACAGGGAGCTCATGAGGATTTTCAAGGATGTAGAGATGGTTGAGGAGCTTGGCTCAGGCATGAACAGGATTCTCAGGTCATACGACAGGAGCATCTTCAAAATTGCAGACAGTTACATCCGGGTGACGTTCAAATATGTGATGGGCGTTGATGAACAGTCCGGGAACTGTCCGATGGAACAGTCCGAAAACAGCAATCGGACAGATAATCGGACAGATGCCGTCCCGAAAAAGGCTGTTTCCAAAGAAGTACGCCTGGCAAGCATACTTTCATATGTCAGGGAGAATCCGAATTCATCATATCAGGAGATTGCGGACGGCACAGGTGTTGTCCGGAGCACGGTGGGAAGGTATCTGAAGGAATTGATTGATGCTGGACTTGTTCAGAGAATCGGTAATAACAAGTCATGGAAATGGGAGATTCTTAAGAACAACTCAAGATCTTCAGACTGTGACGTGGAAACATACAATCGAAGTAACAATCAGGGAATGCTGAAAGATATTGATTGAGACAATGATATGCCTGATGTAATGCTGAGGACTTTCAAGACTATGTCTTGTCAGCGTGGCAGGTAGAAAAAGGAGGCAGACATGATAAACAAAAATAGGCTTAATGAAGTCCTCATCGAATACAAGAAAGATTTTGTGTCTCAGCAATGGCCCAATGAGAAGTACAAGTGGGAGGCGGTAAAATGTTTCCAGGATAACTGGGATATCGACGCACTTGATTTCCACGAGATGCTTAACAAAGCATTGGGAAAGACAATGAATCTCCTGATGTCTATAAATTATTATCCAAAAGGAATGCTTTTGATTTTTACAAAGGCGGCACCAGAGGAAGTTCGCTCCTTGTTCATTGAACTATTTGATGAGAGTCTTGATGTAATACAGAGAATTGAGAACTTCAAGCTGAAATCAACGAGCCTTCTGGAAAAGTACGGAAATGGGGCTGCACAGCATTATCAGTATGAAAATGCAATCACGACCTATCTCTGGCTTCGGTATCCAGACAAATACTACATCTACAAATACGGAGAGATAAAAGCTGTCGCGGACACGCTTGAATCAGATTACAGGTTCAAGAAAGGAGCATATTCTGAGAACCTGCGAAACTTTCTCAAGCTCTATGATGAACTCAGCGCCTTCCTTAAAGAAGATTCAGATCTTGTTTCACTACTCCAATCACAGCTGACAGACAGCTGCTATCCAGATCCAGAACTGAAGACGCTGACAATCGATGTCGGATTCTACATCAGCAGATATTACTCCCAGAACAACTCAGAAGACAAAGTGGTCTGGTATGGCGAGGATTTTGATACAGGCCTATCTGAAGAGGATTGGATGAGGCTCCTTCAGGACAGATCTGTGTTTACAGAGAGCAGCCTTGAAATCATGAAGCGCATGAAGGATTACGGTGGTGCGGCTTCGTGCAAACAGCTTTCAGTGAAATACGGCGAGACCCCGAATTTCTACATGGCTGGATCTGTGGCATTAGCAAAACGAATAGCAGGTGCTACAGGAATAGAATCAAATGAGAGTGGATTAGATAACCAGAAATGGTGGCCAATCTTATATTCCGGCCGTTCTGCCGAGAAAGATGAGGAAGGCAGCTTTGTATGGAAGCTCAGAGAGCCCCTTGCAACAGCTCTTTGCAAGGTGGATCTGAAAGATGTCAGACTATATGCAACAGACGAGGATGGTGAGAATAAGCCTCGTTGCTGGTGGCTCAATGCCAATCCGAAGATCTGGAGCTTCTCCGATCTCTCTGTAGGGGAATCGCAAGCGTACACCCTCTATAATGAGGCTGGAAACAAGAGAAGGATCTTCCAGAATTTCCTCGATGCGAGAGCAGGGGACAAGATCATTGGATATGAATCGAACCCTGTCAAACAGATTGTAGCTTTGGGCCGTATCACGAGCGAACAGGATGGACAGAAAATCTATTTCGAGAAAACAGAGGGCCTTGCGAATCCAATAGATTATGCGACTCTGAAGGATTGTTCGGAACTTGAGAAGATGGAGTTCTTCCAGAACCCTAACGGAAGTCTCTTCAAGCTCTCTCAGGGAGAATATGATTTCATCATCGACCTGATCAGGGAAGAGAATCCAAAAGAGACGGACAAGCCAATTGATTCATATTCAAAGGACGATTTCCTCAACGAAGTCTACATGCCTGAAGAAAAGTATGATGCCTTGGTTGCTGTTCTGAAAAACAAGAAGAACATAATACTGCAAGGTGCTCCTGGTGTCGGAAAGACTTTCACTGCGAGACGGCTTGCCTACTCCATGATGGGGGAGAAGGACGATAGCCGCATAGAGTTCGTCCAGTTCCACCAGAACTACTCCTATGAGGATTTCGTGATGGGCTACAAGCCTGTCAAGAATGGTTTTGAACTGAAATATGGCATCTTCTACAAATTCTGCCAGAGGGCTGCAAACCAGGGAGACAAGACTTTCTTCTTCATCATAGATGAGATCAACAGGGGAAACCTTAGCAAGATCTTTGGCGAGCTTCTGATGCTGATTGAGAATGATTACAGGGGAACAAAGGCCACACTTGCCTATAATGGACTGCCATTTGCTGTCCCGAAGAATCTTTACATCATAGGCATGATGAATACGGCAGACAGAAGCCTTGCGATGATAGACTATGCACTGCGCCGCCGTTTCAGCTTCTTCAACCTTGAGCCGGGATTCGATTCTGAAGGATTTATCAGCTATCAGGAGAGCCTGAACAGTGAGACACTGAACGAACTGATCTCAAGAATCAAAGAACTGAATTATGAGATTGCCAATGACAAGACACTTGGCAAAGGCTTCTGCATAGGACACAGTTATTTCTGCTCACGTGATATCTGTACAGATGAATGGCTCCGCTCGGTTGTCGAATATGACATCCTTCCGATGCTCGGCGAATACTGGTTTGATGACACATCCCGCCTCCAGAAGTGGGAAAACATACTCCGTGGTGTCTTTCAATGATAAAAGATAAGAGCATTCTGATAAAGAACATCTATTACATGCTCTCATATGCTTTCCAGACCCTGAATCAAGGAGAGTACGAAAGCATTGCCACAGAGGAGTTCGATAAGCTTCACAACCTGTTTGCGGCAATCCTGGCAAAGGGTATTGGAAGGCAGATAAAGCAAGGACTCTACCGTGAATACCGTCTCTTCGCTGAGAATTTTCCGACTCTCAGGGGAAAGATTGATATGCAGGCTACATTCAGGAACCTTACAGCGCGGAAACGCCTGCTGAGCTGCGAGTATGACGAGCTTACCGAGAACAATCTGTTGAATCAGATTCTGAAGGCAACGGTCATGCTTCTTTTGCGTCATGCTGATGTCGATGACGGATATAAAGCGGATCTGAAGAAGGAGATGCTCTTCTTCTCGAACGTGGATGAAATCGATCCATCCTCTATAAACTGGAACTCGATAAGATTTCATCGGAACTCGGGATCATACAGGATGCTGATCAGTATCTGTCAGCTGGTAATCGAAGGAATGCTCCTTACGACGGAAAGCGGAGAGTACAAGCTCGTTTCATTCATTGATGAGCAGAGAATTAGCCGTCTGTATGAGAAGTTCATACTCGAGTACTACGCAAAAGAGCATCCTGAGATAAAGACATCGTCCTCCCAGATTCCCTGGGCCCTGGATGATGGGATTGGGACACTGCTTCCTGTCATGCAGAGCGACATCATGCTCACTTATGGAAACAGAGTCCTTATCATTGATGCAAAATACTACACCAGAACCATGCAGACTCAGTTCGGGACGCATAGCCTGCACTCTGGTAACCTTTATCAGATTTTCACATACGTCAAGAACGAGGCGTTTGCAAGGCCGGGATGGGCTGTTGATGGAATGTTGCTCTATGCCAGGACGGAGGAGGTTGTACAACCTGACATCTCCTATCAGATGAGTGGCAACAGAATCAGCGTCAGGACACTGGATCTCAATTGTGAGTTCCGCATAATAACAGAGCAGCTGAATCAAGTTGTTGAGTCTCTGAAACTTCCAGCCCAGCCATTATCCAGCGTGTAGAAGGAGGGAATTGAATGAGTGCAAAGAAAAAAGTGACATCAATAATCCGTTCGTCAGCGACTGAATATCGCACATATGTAGCAGCCACAGATGACTCAAATGAGAGTCTCGAGATACGCTATGAAAATGAGAACATCTGGCTCACTCAGAAGATGATGGCGACGCTGTATGGCGCGTTGAAGTCACAACTGTCAATGAGCATATCAGAAAGATTCACAATGACGCAGAGCTCTCCAAGGAGGCAACTATTAGGAAATTCCGAATAGTTCAGACAGAAGGCAGTCTCCAGGTCTCAAGGGATGTCATCCACTACAATCTCCAGATGATCATCGCCGTCGGCTTCAAGGTGAACAATGAGAGGGCAGTGCAGTTCCGGAAGTGGGCCAACACCATTGTCAAGGACTTCATAATCAAAGGCTGGGTGATGGACGACGAGAGGCTGAAGAACGGTGGTTCAAAGCTGACAAAGGAATACTTTGACAAGCTCATTGAAAAAGTCCGGGAGATAAAGCTTTCGGAAAGGCGATTCCACCAGAAGATCATCGACATCTATGCCACCGCTGTGGACTATGATCCTTCAGCCAAAGCCACTAGACGTTTCTTTGTAGCCGTCCAGAACAAGCTTCACTACAGTGTCAATGGACAGACTGCGGCTGAAGTCCTCTACAACCGTGCTGATGCCAAGAAGGAACACATGGGGCTCGCAAGCTGGGATGGTTCCCCGGATGGGAAAATTCACAGATACGATGTCGTCATAGCCAAGAACTATCTTTCTGAGGATGAGATCAGGAAGCTTGAGAGGATCGTCTCTGCCTATCTCGATTTTGCAGAGGACATGGATGAGTGCCACATCCCGATGACCATGGAGGACTGGGAAGAGCGGCTCAACAGTTTCCTTACTCTCTGGAACAAGGAGATTCTCAAGGACAACGGAAAGATGTCTGCAGAGCTTGCGAAGGCGCATGCACTCAGCGAGTTCGAGAAGTACAGGGTTATTCAGGACAGACTCTATCAGAGCGACTTCGACAGAATGCTGGCAGAGCTGGATGAGATCACTGATTCTGGCGAGGTAGAGCCGGCAAAGGAGGATTAGGCAAGACTGCAAGGATAGTTCCGTCGAGAATCTTTCTTGCGTAGCAGGTCGCGTAGCAAAATCTGATACCGCATTTTCAGGAAGCCGGTGATATCGGCAGGTAATGGCAGCGCTGGCAAGAAAATGACCTCTAGGCCATTGTATGATTTCTTCTCAGATCTTTCTTGGCTGGATGAGCGTATTGTGAAGCTGGTTCCTGAGTATTGCGTTCTCAGCTTTAATAAGGCCTCTGTCATCTTTAATGATACGCTCTGCCTCGTTTCTTGCTCGTTCAATAAGATCAATGTCGCTGGTAAGGGATGCGAACTTGAGATGCAGGAATCCTGATTGTCTCTCTCCTGTCATTTCTCCCGGCCCTCGTATCTCAAGATCCTTCTCTGCGATCCTGAATCCATCATTTGTGTCTTTCATGACTCTGAGACGGGCTTTTGCTTCTTCTGTAAGATTGTTCCCGTAAACAAGGAAGCAGTAAGAGGGAAGTGTGCTTCTTCCGACTCTTCCTCTCAGCTGATGAAGTGCTGCAAGCCCGAATCGCTCTGCATGTTCGATGATGATGCATGTCGCCTCGGGGATATCAATGCCGACTTCAATAACAGATGTCGCCACAAGATAGCTCAGCTTCTTTTCTCTGAACGCGCGGAGTATTCCCATCTTCTCATCATCTGGGAGTTTTGAATGTATGAGCGCTGAAGGTTTGCCAGGATATTCTGCCTTGAGGTAATCATACATTGTTGTGACATCTCTCAGATCTCCGTCTCCCTCGTCATCGATTCTCGGATAGACAAAGTACGCCTGATGCCCGCGTTCAAACTCGACTCCCACCACCTTGTACATATCGCTGCGCTTGGATTCGCTGACAAGATATGTTTTCACGGGTAGCCTCCCTTTGGGCATTGTGTGGAGAACAGAGACGTTGTAATCTGCAAAGAGCGTCAGTGCCAGTGACCGTGGAATAGGCGTCGCAGTCATTGAGAGAATGTCAGCATTCTTTCCTTTTTTCATCAGAGCTTCCCTTTGCTGGACTCCGAAGCGATGCTGCTCGTCGATGATGGCGTACCCAAGATTGTGAAAGCTCACGTCCTCCGAAAAGAGCGCATGTGTGCCTATTACAAGATCGGTTGTGCCATCTTTGAGTGAAGCGAGAAGCAGTCTTCTGCTTTCTCCTTTGACACTTCCTGTTATGAAGGCAATCCGCACTCCGAGGGGGGAGAGAAGTTCTGCAGCTCCATCTGCATGCTGTCTTGCAAGAAGCTCTGTCGGGGCCATGAATGCGACTTGCTTGCCTTTGTCGATGACATGAATCGCAGTCAGCCATGCAACAAGCGTCTTCCCTGATCCGACATCGCCCTGTAGCAGCCTGTTCATCGGTGTGTCGCTGTCTATGTCTTTCCGTATCTCTTCGGCAGCTTTCATCTGGTCTTCAGTAAGAGCGAAAGGAAGCCTGCTGATGAGTTCTTTCTCGCGCACAGAAGGAAGGCTTTTTCTTTCAATGGATTCTGGTTTCTCCCTGAGAATGCTCAGCTCCATCAAAAAGAGCTCAGTAAATGCAAGTGTATTGAGTGCGTCGTGAGCTTCTTCCATTGCTGCCGGGAAATGCAGGCTTCTGTAAGCTTTGCTGTGGTGCATAAGATTTTCCCTGTCATATATGGAAGACGGCAGTTCGTCTTCGATAGGGGAAAGGGCAATGAGCGCATATTCAACTGCTTTCCTGAGAGTTTTCTGTGTCAGGCTTCCTGTCAGTGGATAGACAGGGAGTATCCTGCCGATTCCAGCTTCTTCTCTTGTTCTTTTAATCTCAAATGAGGAAATCTGGTAGGTCCCATGATTTCTCATCGCCTTTCCGTAAATGTACCAGCTACTGCCGATTCTCAGCTGTTCCTTGAGGAAGTATCTGTTGAAGCACAAGAGCTCGATTCTTGTTCCATCATCATCTTCTGCCAGCACTTTCAGCGTGCGTCCTGCTTTTGAACTGAACTCAGAGTGACGGATGATGGATATCCTGCAAGAGATGGATGGATCCTCGATACTCGCATCGCGAACTCTCCGCTCCTCTCTTCTGTCGTCATATGCGCGGGGGCGCAGTGAAAGCAGGCTGCGGAGGGTCGTGACACCAAGCGACAGCAGGTCTTCTGCGGCCTTTTTCCCAATGCCAGGTGCTTCTGTGATCCTCCTTTCCTTGTTCATCAAATATTAGCCGAGGATACTCCAGCCTCTTTAGGTTGGAAAGGAATCGGCTTCCTCCTTTCTATCAGTCTTGTATTCGCACGCTCAACGAGCGTCAGCTTCCTGTAATGAACCGCCGGGTGCACCTTCGTGCCGTCCAGCTTCCGTATATCGAAATATCCAGAGCTTCTTCGGCCATGGATATAGCAGAGCGTCCTTTCGTGCCGGATGGTATCCCAGAGCCCGAAACCTCCGATTATCTTCTCTGTCTGGTTCTGCTTCCTGATGCCGCCCTTGAGGATCGTATCCTTGTGAAGCTTCCTGTTGTGGCATCTGAGCTTCCGCATGGCATACCATTCACCGCTGGATGCGGCAGCGTGATGCCCAGCGATGCAGCGCGCATCGACCCGGTGCGATTTTTCCAGCTCATGCTGGATTCTCGTGTTCTTCGTGATATACCCGAATGTCATGGATATGCGATTCTCACCGTATTCAGCCCTGAGCCTTCTCAGGAGTTCCCAGCGCATGACTGACATCAGCGTCTCTGCCTTATAGCCTTCCGGCTTCCTGTAATCCGCCTTGATCCCGCCTTTGTGGAGTAGATCGTGGCATGTGGAGCAGAGCGTGATGAGGTTCTCCGGCCTGTCGGAGCCACCATCGATGCGTCTTATCTTGTTGTGCACCTCAAGGACGGGATCCTTACGCTTCCCGCCGCAGAGACGGCATGTGTGCCCGTCCCTGTAGAGGACATATTCCCTTGCGTTCCAGAAGCCCATCTGCTCTCCCTGCTGGTACTCTTCTCCCTCGATATCAGGATTCTTGATCTTCTGTATATCGAAAGCCGCCGTCTCGATGATGATCTCAGAGACCGGCAGGAACGATGAGATGAAGCGCACCATGTTCTGATGCGCTGCAAGCTTCTCCTCCGCAGATGGCGGAAGCCATCCGTTCTTTCTCCTGCGGTTGTCGAAGCGTGGCTCGCGGTAGCGTGTCTTCCTGTTCCGCCTTGCTCTCCGCTTCTCACGCCTTTCCGTCAGAAGCTGGGGGATATCCGTCCGCATCTCCTCCTCAGCCTCGAAGAGAACCCTTTTCTCAGTGGATGCGGAGTAGCCTGCACTCTGGTAGCCGGTATCGACGCCAAGAGTGACCGGCTGTGTCCGTTCGCATCCGGTGCCGTAGAGAAGTTGAATCGTGAACGGCGTGCGTCTCACGACCTTCGCTCTCTTCTTCTTCAGAAGCCATCTGACCTTCCCGTGATGCTCGGTCGGCATAAGCGGCTTCCCGTTCTGTGAAATCACATAGACCATCTGGTCTCCTTTCCCGGCTTAGCGGGTAATGCAGGGATCTCTCCCTGTTGCGGGGCATCTCTCCCCGCTGTCCTTCGCCGATGTTGTCCAGGGGTTTTGTATCCATGCAGCACCGTCCCGACCCACAGGACCGCTTAACCGCATGGCGCAGAGCAGCGGACTAGGACCACATCCGCAGGTGCCTATATATTCCCAATGGCAACGTAGCTGGCCTTGTCTCACGGCAATGCTTCGCTTGGGCTAGTCAACCAGGCTCTTTCAAGCCTCATCCTCTAAAGGATGGGGTAGTTGACTTCAAAGCGGTATCCTCAGCGCCATGTCTGCAAGAAGGATGAATACCTGCTTCAGCACGAAGTAGAGCGCAATCATTATAGCAAGCGAAATAAGTGCGACAGTGCTGTCACGTGGTATTCTGTTGCCGAAGCTCCGTCTGACAAGATTGGAGATCGGGTCTGAGAACTGTCCTGCCATTCCATACATCATGGGATTGTGCGAAAAAGATGCGATTGTCTTGAATATAAGCATGATGATGGAAAAAAAAAGGTAAATCGATACTCCATACGACCAGAAGGCATATATGACATTGGCAAGGATAATCCAGAGAGTCAGAAAACCATAATGGCCATAGACTGAGAGCAGTGTCTCCACGACAGCCAGAACACCGACTGCGATTACAGGGGAGAAGTCGAGCATGCCCATTCTTGCTGTTTTGGAGCGGAAGAGGGAGAGATATGGATCGACAATCATTGCCATGTAGTAAGTGAATGAACCTGGACGCGGATATGGCCGGACCCATGAGATAATAATCCGGATCCATATGATGAATGAGTATATTTCCAGCAATCTTGCGAAAAAGAGTGCGATGGACATTAGTGCGTGATGCATTTCAGCCTCCAATCAGAAGTTAAGAAATCCAGGCCTTTTTGACCAGTGGTAAGGCTTCTAGTTCATTAAGAAGCGTACGTGAATAGTCAACATGGTACATTGCTCCGGCTCTCAGTTCTTCACATGAGTTATTCTCTATCGTGAACGAGACTGGTGTGTAGCCTTCATGTTCCTGCAGTGTCTTGCCAATGCTCCGCAATTCCTCTTGTCTGTATGTATCGCCCTTCCTGAGCTGTATATGGACCATTGTGACAGCTTCCGGCTTCAGGTCTTTTGGAGAACATACAGAGGAGAGCGTGAATGAGACTCTTGTGTCACCTTCCTTTCTTCTGAATGTGCCACGGAAACCGTAAATCTGATCACTTTCGATTTTATCTCTGATCTCTTCATAGACAGAAGGGAATGCCACTGCATCAACATCTCCTTCCTTTGTCTGCAGCGAGTATATGCCCATCTTTTCCTTCTTTGCTTTCGTTATGACCTGACGCACTCCGGTGACAAGCGCTATAAGAGAAGTTTCCTGCTCCAGCGGGATTGTATCAGGATCGGAAAGGTTCACCCTCACGGAAGCCGCAATTTCAGTCTCGTAAGCGTCTAGTGGATGCCCGGAGATGTAGAATCCTAGATATTCCTTCTCCATCTGCAGTTTCTCTGCAATCGGCATCGGTTCTGCATCTCTCATCTTGAATTCTCCGATAACAGGGTCGTCAGAACCGAAGAGTGAGAGCTGTCCATATGCAGTGGACTCCTTTGAGGATCTGTCAAAAAGCAGAGCATCTTCCAGATTCTCCAAAAGCGTTGCGGTATCTGTACCTAGTTCTTCAAATGCGCCTGCTTTGATCAGGGATTCAACAGTTTTGCTGCTGATCTCGCTCTGCCTGGACAGGAAATCCATGAGATCCTTGTATGGTCCGTGGGCTTCCCGTTCTTTTATAATCTCTCCGACGACGTTCTCTCCCACGTTCTTGATTCCTGCAAGACCATAAATTATGTCTCCGTCTACGACATTGAAGTGTTTCTCTGATTTGTTGATTGAAGGGGGGAGAATCTTCAGCCCGTATTTTGGAGCGAGGTTGAGATACTCTGTGAATTTGCCGGGGTTGCCCATCTCGTTTGTAAGGTTGGCGGCAAGGAATTCCGCAGGGTAGTTTGCTTTCAGGAATGCTGTCTGGTACGCAACGACTGAGTATGCAACAGCATGGGACTTGTTGAAACCATAGCCCGCAAAAGGCTCGAGGATGTGGAAAATTTCCTCTGCATGCTCTTCTGTGAAGCCGTTCTTGACTGCGCCGGCCTTGAACTTGATGAGCTCCTCTGCAAGTTTTTCCTTCTTCTTCTTACCCATGATACGCCTGAGGTTGTCTGCCTGTCCGAGAGTATAACCTGCGATGATCTGGGCAACTTTCATGACCTGTTCCTGATAGACGATGACACCATAAGTCTCTTTCAGTTCATCTTCCAGACACGGGTCAGGATATTTGATTGGAACGCGACCGAATTTCGCGTCTATGAACTGGTCAATGAACTGCATCGGACCTGGGCGGTAGAGCGCATTCAAAGCGACAAGTTCCTCAATTGTCTGCGGATGCTCGCGTCTGAGGATGTCGGCCATACCATCTGATTCAAACTGGAATACACATTTTGAGTCCCCTCTGCAGAGCATTTCAAATGTCTTATTGTCTGTTTCGTCGATTTTGCTGATATCGAAGGCGGGGTCTTTCTTGTGAATCAGCTCTACAGTGTGCTTGATTAGTGTCAGTGTCTTCAGCCCAAGAAAGTCCATTTTCACGAGGCCGCAGTTCTCAATCTGCGTCATCGGGTACTGTGTTGATATCGAGCCTGTTTTCGGATCTGCGTAGAGTGGAACATATTGGTCGAGATTCTCCCTGCCGATGACAACACCTGCTGCATGGAGGGATGAGTGTCTGTTCAGCCCTTCCAGACGTCTTGCCGTGTCAAAAAGTTCTGCATACAACGGCCCCCGTGCCTCTATCTCCTTCAGCCTCGGTTCAAGATCAAATGCTTTATCCAGAGTCATTTTAAGTTCATCGGATATCAGGGAACAGATTCTGTTCGATTCCTCATATGGTATGTCGAGAACGCGGCATACATCTTTCACAACCTGTTTAGGTTTCAGTGTTCCGAATGTGATGATCTGACCGACTCTGTCTTTGCCGTAGTGTTCTGTCACGTAGTCGATGACCTGGCTGCGTCCTTCGAAGCAGAAGTCAACATCGAAATCAGGAAGCGATACACGCTCCGGGTTCAAAAAGCGTTCGAAGATCAGATTGTATTTCATCGGATCGACATCTGTGATTGTAGTTGCATATGCGACCAGAGATCCTGCGCCGCTTCCGCGCCCAGGTCCTACAGGAATGTTGTGCGTCTTTGCCCAATGGATGTAGTCACGCACGATAAGAAAGTATGCGGGGAAGTCCATCTGGATGATTATCCCAAGTTCATAGTCCAGTCTCTGCTGAAGTTCCTCGGTTACGACAGGATAGCGCTGTTTCAGACCTTCATTCGCCAGGTATGTAAGATACTCGGCATCGGATTTGAACTCTGGTGGGATTGTGCATTTGGGAAGAATCGGACCCGGAAAATTGATTTCAAGATGGCAGCGTTCTGCAATTTTACCTGAATTCTCAACGGCTTCAGGACACCATGAGAAGAGATCAGCCATCTCCTGCGGAGTGCGGAAATAGAATTCGCCCTCCTTGTATCTGAGCCTGTTCTTGTCTGTCTTCTTGGAGGCTGTGCCGATACAAAGGAGTGTATCGTGTGCATTCCAGTCGTCTTTTTCAATGTAATGGATATCATTTGTGCATACCGGAGGAATGTCGCACTCACGTGCAAGACGGAGGATGAGGGGAAGAATTTTCTTTTCCTCAGGAAGGCCATGGTCCTGCATCTCAAGATAATACCGGTCTCCGAAGAGGTTCTTGTACCAGAGCGCAGTCTCTTTTGCTTTCTCATAGTTGTCATGCAGGAGGTGCTGGGCAATTTCTCCGGCAAGACATGCAGAGAGGCATATGACATCCTCGCTGTGGGCTGCAAGCGATTCATGATCAATCCTTGGTTTGTAATAGAACCCTTCTTTGTATGAGATGGAGTTGAGTTCCATTAGGTTGTGATAGCCTTTGTCGCTCATTGCAAGACAGATAAGGTGATAATACCTGTTGCCGTCGGAAGAAGGAGAGCGGTCCCTTCTGTTATTCGTTATATAGAACTCGCATCCAACAATGGGGTTGATGCCTTCTTTCTTGCATGCTTCGTAGAACGTGACAGCACCGAACATATTGCCATGATCCGTTATTGCAAGTGATGTCATGCCTGTGGCTTTCGCCTTTGCCATGTATTTAGGGATAGAGGCAGCGCCATCGAGGAGTGAATAGTCTGTATGGTTATGTAGATGTACAAAGCTCATTCTATGAGTATAAGCGATACAGTCCTCTTTGTCCTCAGCTCTCTTCGGATGGCACTGTAAGCGTTTTCTCGTTCAGATCATCGATGATTTCTCTGAGAATTCCGCTTGTGCGTGTCTTCTGAAGTGATGAGATGTTCTGGAATGATGATTCGACGAATGTGAAGATCATTGTCTCCAGTGTTCTCACTTCGCTGTCTTCAAGCGGGAAACGGAGAGACGAGAAAATGCTGTCTATATCTCGTGAATAGCAAACACCATGAGTGGGATATGTGAATGCGATTCTTGGATTGATCAGGATATCCTGATCGAGCGTTGCCGCAAACGAGGCTGCTACAGAATTCTCCGGGTCCAGCATGAATGAGCCTATTTCCCTGAAATACTGGCAGTTCTTTTCGGAGAAAGCGATGCGGACTCTGGAAATCATACCTTGCTGCGGGAGTATGATGCGGCCATTCCTGTCAAGGAGCCTGGTAATCTGCATCCAGCGGGAATGAAGTCTCTTTTTCTTGATGAACCTAACTTCTGCAGTGGCATCAAGTGTGATGAGCGTTCCCGGGAATGATGTTGTGAAGCCTTTTGTGGATAGCGTGCCACCTATGGTGACACGCCGTGTTATGAGACGGCTTCCGATTGTCTGGATATTGTCTATCAGGGCTTTTGGCAGAACAGTTTTCCCTGTACTCAGTATCTCATCAAGCGTTACCATGGCGCCGAATTCCGCAAAACGATCGTTCCGCTGGAAACGATGCAGTTCCTCCACATCCCCAAGATATATGATTTCCGCATTCATCATCCGCGAAGGATAGGAGTCTGGGCGGGACATGATGAATGTTCCTCCAGCCCATAGTGTGGATGACGGGTAATGGAGAATGATGGAGGCGTATTCTCCGAGGTTCTTAGGTGTGTGGATATCAGGAGAACTGAGACCGTCGTACATTTCTCTTCCTCCTTATTTCAATGCCTTTCCGCACGATTTTTATTGCATCTTCCGGATCCATGCATGAGCACTTCACAATTGACAGTTCCTTGAGTATATCCTCGGGATCTGTGATTCCCTCTTCTATCAGGGAATCGAAGATAAGTGAACGGGAAGCATAGCACTCTGAACAGGGGTAGCTTCCTACGCTTTCATATGCTTTCTCGATGTCCTTCATGTTCCGCGATCGCCTGAATGTCTCGAATGTCGTCACGGTTTTCCCTCTGATCTCGAAGGCAGGTACCATGCATGAAAGCATTGCCTTGCCGTCTACAAGGACTGTACAGAGGCCGCACATCTCGCCGTTGCAGTGGTTGACAGTATCTATGTCCCCTGTATTCTCTCTCAGAATCAGGGAGAGAGGTTTGTCTGAATTGAGGGAGAGGGTAAGCGTCTTCCCGTCGATAATGCAGTCTATCTTCATAGGATCTCCTCCTTGAAGACTTCATTGATTTCCTCTGCGCTGATAGGCAGGGATGAGGCCTTGTTTCCAGCAGCCTGATGCATCGCATTGGCCAGTGCTCCAAGTGTAAGGCCACGGGCAAGCTGCTGCACAGATGAGATTGTGTCATCTGTTCCTTCGTCGGAAATGTCGATGTTTATATGACATGAAAGGGGTATGTCCATACCATTCTCTCTCAGTGTCATGATGATTGTACGTCTGAGAGAATTCTCAAGCGATGTCCTGTCCATGATTGAAGGGAACGTGAATGAAGCCCATACTCCGGAGACAGACGGAATCATTGTAAGCTTGTCAATATGCACTTCGCATACAACTGCTCCATAGCCTGAGTTTTCGAATTCGCATGGG
This sequence comes from uncultured Spirochaetales bacterium, assembly GCA_949285905.1. Taxonomy (GTDB): domain Bacteria; phylum Spirochaetota; class Spirochaetia; order Sphaerochaetales; family Sphaerochaetaceae; genus Ornithospirochaeta. The sequence continues at coordinate 163,621 of CASDZV010000041.1, forward strand.
TAGTATGTGTTCTCTGCATCAAATTTGATTGATACAGGCAGCTTCTCTGTTTCTTTCAGTACATTCAGACGCTTTGCGGCGCTGTCGAGCTGGAGCGTGAAGGATGCTACAATCCTGGATAGGACATCAGGCCCGGAATCCATTGTATCCGGCCCGGGGTCGAGGAACATGACACCCTCCGGACGCCCTGGGATGATGCGGTCCGAGATTCTTTTCTTCCATAGCTTCATCGTTCCCGGATGCGTGATGGCTGAAGTGTTTATAGTGACATTCTGCTTCTGTGTGAATGTCATCATAGCGGAGAATCCTGTTTCTTTCGAAAGCGTTGTCGAAAATCCTGCGATTCCGGCACCTGTTGCCATACCAATACCCTTAAGATACCCGATGAGTCCGAATTCCTCGTTCTGGAAAGTATTTGCAGACCATTTGCGGTCAAAAGAGGATTTCGCGACAATAGTGTCTGTGCATTTTTTCTGTCCATCTAGGTCGAATCCCGGGATGTAATCTGTGAATTTCCGCTTGTCTTTTTCAATAATTGTCCTGTAGAGATGCGGGGTCGTGCCTGCTATCTCAGCAAGCCTCGAAATATGGTACTCAGTGGAAGCAAGCGCTTCGCTGTAACCAAGAGAACCACAGAATGCCGCTGGAGGTGTTGGAGATGATGTTATTTTCACAGAACCTCTGAATCCTTTCAGCGGATAAGGTGGAATGAGACCTGTCATCGCCTCTCTCTGGTACTCTTCCGGTGCGAAGGCAAATGCCCCTTGGTCGACTATCATCTCTGCTCTCTCAAAAACAGGCTTGCTTTCTTCGTCAAGCAGGACACGGCGGTGCACATTCACAGCAGGACGCGAGAAGAAGCCGTCATCCCGTATTTCAGCAGGAAGGCCTGTGCGTATTGCAGCTGTAGCTGCTATTGCAGCCAGGATAGCAGGCTCAATCAGGAATTCATCGTGCTTTGCTGTATATGGCAGGAGATGCACTAATATGTTTCTTTTCGGATAGCCTGTCGCCCGTTCTACTGTGGAGCGTATCAGCTCAACCCATTGGGAAGGAGCTTCGATGTGCATGTTCGAGCCTTCCATCCAGGCTGTAACAGTATATAGTCTGTTATTGCGCTTCGCGATGCGGGTGAGAGAGAAATGGGTTTCAGCTTCTCTGTATTTTCCTTCTGCGTTCTCATCCATTTCACCCCAGCTGTATTCGAGACTGTCTGGCAAAGGTAATGGATCGGAGGGCTCTGTGATGGCTTCTGTCGCCAGGCTGACTTCCCTCATCATCAGTACAGCAGATTCATAATCCGGTGCGAAAAGCGCGAGGACTATCTGCTCAGGGTATGAGATGTTCTCCTTCGCTATGAGCGGCATGGTACGGCCAAGGAACTCTATTGAATTATTTCCAGGCAGGTCGCTTCCTGTCAGTGCCAGAAAACGCGAATCCATCTCTGGAAGTGTGAGTGAGGCAATGCGCTCATTGCCTTTTGGCGCATGCAGCAGGATGCCGCACCGCATGTTGTAACGGGAGAAGTTCTTTCGGTCAGCCATGAAAAAAGGATAACATCTCTTAAAGTACAGTGCAACGAGACGAGAAGCACATAGTGGTGCTATCATCGGGGTATGAGTATCAAGGAAGAGATCGATAAGCTCACCCAGGAGCTGAAAGTGTATCAGGATAAGTACTACAAGGAAGGAGTGTCCCTTGTATCTGACAGCGAATACGACAGGCTTACAGATAAGCTTATTGAGCTTGAGACGATGCACCCGGAACTGCAGCACCCGGATTCTCCGACAAAGCGTGTCGGCTCTGATCTGACAAATGATTTTCCGGAAGTCAGGCATACGATTCCTGTCCTCTCCCTCGATAAAGCATACTCAGACGAAGCAGTCCTCGAATTTTTTTCCAAGTCCATTCAGAAAGAGGGCGGTGCCTTGTCCTTTGCCGCAGAGGAGAAGATCGATGGAATCTCCATGGTTCTTTATTATGAGAAAGGAATCCTTGTTCGTGCGGTGACGCGTGGCAATGGAGAAGTTGGTAATGATGTCACTCCCAACATCATGACGATGCACTCGGTACCTCTTTCCCTTCCATCTTCCGTGGATATCGCAGTGCGGGGTGAAGTCTATCTTGAAAAAGCGGATTTCGAAAGGCTTAATGAAGCTGAAGAGGATGAGACGAAACGTGCCGCGAATCCTAGAAATCTTGCTGCCGGAACTGTACGCAGGCAGAAAAGCAGTGAAGCTGGCCGTGTGCCGCTGACGATGTTCTGTTATGAAGGTTTCTGGAGCAATAAAGATGAGACGCCTTCTGATCATCTTCATATCCTCTCACGCCTCAAAGCCCTTGGTTTCAGAATCAATCCGCATCTCGCATTCTTCGATTCGGACAGTGCGAAGGCAGAGGCAAAACTCAGGGATGCAGGGCTGGAAGGCGAAGCTTATGCATTCTCTGAAATAGGTGAATTCATCAGAAAAAAGACAGCGGAGCGTAAAGGTCTGCCGTATGAAATCGATGGACTTGTCTTCAAAATCAATGAACTTGATGTGCGCGAACGCTTCGGATACACAGAGCACCATCCACGATGGGCTATTGCCTACAAATTTGAAGCCCCGCAGGCTGAAGCAAAGCTGCTCGATATAACAGTGCAGGTTGGGCGCACCGGACGTATAACACCTGTTGCTGAGATCTCTCCGACAAAGCTTGGAGGATCCACAATCCGGAGAGCGACACTTCACAACCAGGAGTATATTGATGAGCTGGAACTTGCGATAGGGGACACTGTCTCTATTTCCAAGCGGGGTGATGTCATTCCAGCTGTTGAGAGTGTCATTGAGAAAAATAGTGAAGGGAATACGACTTATCATATTCCTCAGCTCTGTCCTTGCTGCAATACCCAGATAGTGCAGAAGGGCGGGCTGCAGTACTGCCCGAATTATCAGTGCCCTGATCAGGCAAAAGGGCGGATTGCTTATTTTGCTTCCACTGACCAGATGGATATCGAGACACTTGGCCCGAAGACTGTGGAACTCTTGTACAATGCAGGTATTCTGCGCAGTGTTGAGGATATTTACAGCGCAGATTATTCCAGAGCGGCAGATCTCTCAGGAATAGGCGAAAAGAGCATCAAACTTCTGGAAAAAGGTATCAAAGAAAGCCTTTCCCGTCCTTTCTCTACAGTTCTTTCATCCCTCGGGGTAGCTGAAATCGGCAAGAAAAGCGCTGAGCTTCTTGTTAAGAGCGGATTTGATTCAATTGATAAAATCCTCGAGGCTTCTGACAGAAAGGATACAGCCGCCTTTGCCTCCATTGCAGGTTTCGGAGAACTTACAGGCAGTCGCATCGTCGAGGCTTTCTCATCTCCGGAACTGAGAGCGACAATTGAAGCGCTGAGGAAAGCAGGCGTGCATATGTCTGCGGCTCAGGATGAAACTGACGAAGACAATCTGGACCAGATTTTCTCTGGGCAGGTCTGGTGCATTACTGGTTCTTTCCGTACGTTCAATCCGCGGACAAAGGCGCTGAAGGAGATCGAGAAGAGAGGTGGACGCACGGTGAGTTCAGTGACTTCAAAGACGACACATCTCCTTTCCGGAACGGGTGGTGGTTCCAAGAGAGCTGATGCCGAGCGCCTCGGGGTGAGGGTTGTCACAGAGGATGAGTTTCTTTCCATGCTGGGAAGGGAAGAGGGGAATGCTGAGAATGAAGATGGTCAGCTTCTTCTTTTCTAGTATACCAACTAGCTTAAATAATGTATAAGGAGGCTGGAGGCTTTATGAATATTCTTGCAGAAGAACTGAACAGAACACTCTCGGATTCCGTTGCTTACGGATTTCTGTCACCTCTTGGGAAGAGAATGTATTTCCCGAAAGGCATTGTTGCCCAGAGTGATGAAGCCAAGGAAAAGGCAAAGAAGTATAATGCCACTGTTGGCCTTGCTACAAAAAACGGTGAGCCATTCTATTTAAATGACATCTACTCTGAATTCCGGGAAGGAGCATTCAAGCCTTCTCAGATTTTCTCTTACGCACCTGGTGGTGGCGATAAAACACTCAGAGCGCTCTGGCGTGACAGTATGCTGGAGAAGAATCCGACACTCAAGGGGAAGAAGATCTCGCTTCCTCTTGTGACTGGTGGATTGACACATGCAATCAGCATGGTTGCCCAGCTTTTTGTGAGCGAAGGGGATGCAATTGTATGCCCGGATCTCTTCTGGGATAACTATGATCTCATTTTCCGCGACCTTGTCGGTGCAGAGCCTGTGCTCTTCCCGTTCTATGGAGAGGACGGAGGCTTCAATGCAGAAGGTATGAAGAAGGCCCTTCTTGCAGCACCTGGAGATCATGTGAGAATCATCCTCAATTTCCCGAACAATCCTACAGGTTATACGCCATCTGTCAGTGAGAGAGAGCGCATAGTGGAAGCTGTGAAAACAGTGGCAGATACAGGCAAGAAAATCCTCGTCATTTCCGATGACGCATACTTCGGGCTTTTCTTTGAGGAAGGAACAGAGAAAGAATCCCTCTTCTCATATTTCGCTGACGCACATGAGAACATCTTTGCTATCAAAGGCGATGCGGCGACTAAGGAAGAAATGGTATGGGGTTTCAGAGTCGGATTCCTGACATATGCTTCAAGAGGCTTCTCTGATGCCCATATCGATGCTCTGACAAAGAAGACGCTAGGTATGATCAGATGTACAGTCTCAAACTGTGACAGACCTGGCCAGAGCCTTATTGTTAAGGCAATGCAGGGCGGAATGCATTATAATGAGGACAAGGCTCTGCTCTTTAGTGAGATGAAAAAACGCTATGAGATTATCCACAAGGCTGTATCAAAGCATGAGAACGATACGCTCATTACTCCATACAGCTTCAATTCAGGTTATTTTATGGCTTTTGATACTCATGGAAGAAGTGCAGAGGAGCTACGTGTATATCTCTTAGACAAATACCAGATCGGTGTCATAAACATCATGGGTGGAACACTGAGAGTAGCATACTGCTCTGTTGAGCCGGAAGCGCTTGAGGACCTGATTGATACAATCTATAAAGCAGCAGGAGAGATATGGAGCTGAGCACGAAACTGTACATCCTTGATGATGAGGGAAAGAAGTTCATGGGGGCTGGTGTCCTCTGGCTTCTTGAGAGCATCGCGGATACAGGCTCGCTGCTAGCAGCCAGTAAGAGCATGGGGCTGTCATATACAAAAGCGCGTTCCATGCTTGAGACTCTTGAAGAGAATCTCGGAGAGAAGATTCTGGATAGGAAGAAGGGAGGATCGGAGCGCAGTGGCGCAACGCTTACTCCATTCGCGAGGGAATATATAGCCCTTTACAGGGAATTTCAAAGAGAGGCAAAGGCCGATGCTGAGAAATGTTTTGAAAAATTCTCAGCAGCTGTCAGTAAGCTCATGGAGGAAAAGAATGAGCAGCACAACGAAGACACAGTATGATTTCACGATTGAGACGCTGGGACCAGCTAAGCTCAATTCACCAATCAGGATGTCGAAGCGCGGAGGAGATGGTCTGGCAGACTATGTGCGCGATACAGACCGTATTCTCTATTCCATTGAGACAGAAGATGTTAATGGAAAGTCAGAGCTTCTTCATCCGGATACGCTTGAGATAGCAGGACCGCGAGAGAAGATTTACTTCAATCCGGCACATGTCCATGCTGCTATCTGTACATGCGGAGGCCTCTGCCCTGGATTGAATAATGTCATCAGATCAGTCGTGCGCTGTTTCTGGTATCGCTATGGTGTAAGAAGGATCTCCGGTATCCAATATGGTTACCTCGGACTTCTGGAAAACTCACCATGGCCTGTCATTCCACTTGATCCAGATGTTGTTGATGATATCCTTGAGAAGGGTGGTACAATCCTTGGTTCTGCTCGCGGTGGCGGAAAGCAGGTTGAGGAGATTGTGGATTCTCTTGAGAGACTGAATATAAACATACTTATCTCCATCGGTGGTGATGGTACACTCCGTGGTGCCCAGGACATCGGAGAGGAGATCAAGAGACGTGGTCTTAAGATTGCTGTAGTCGGAGTTCCAAAGACAATCGATAACGATCTTTCGTTTATTGATGCCTCATTCGGTTTCGATACAGCTGTCGCACAGGTAGTGCCTGTCATCAGAGGCGCTCATGCAGAGGCTACCGGTGCCATCAACGGAATAGGGCTTGTGAAGGTCATGGGCAGGGAATCCGGATTCATTGCTGCAAATGCCTCCCTTGCTCAGTCAGATGTCAATTTCTGTCTTATTCCTGAGTCTCCATTTGATCTGGAAGGGCCGAACGGACTTCTCGAGAATGTCAAACGAAGACTTCTTGAGCGTGGACATGCTGTCATCCTCATTGCAGAGGGCGCAGGTCAGGAATTCCTTCCAAAGACAGGGGAAACAGATGCCTCTGGAAACGTTAAGTTCCATGATATCGGAATATTCCTCAAGGATGCGATGAAGAGTTATTTTGCAGAGCAGGGTGTTACGACAACAATCAAATATATCGATCCTTCGTACATCATCCGTTCAGCCCCGGCTGACAGCTATGACTCGATTTATTGTGCAAGAATCGGTGCGCATGCTGTTCATGCTGCAATGGCGGGAAAGACCCAGTGTATTGCATCGAGAGTAAATAACCAGTTTGTCTATGTTCCTATCAAGGTTGCGGTGTCAAAGCGCAGCTATGTTGATATCGAGGGGTCTCTGTGGAGAGATGTTCTTGAGAACACAAGACAGCCGTTCTCGATGAAGAACAACGACTGAAGAACAGGGGCATGTTCCTGTGGGATGTGCCCCATTATTCTGCCTTTATGTTTTTGCTCTCCTCTGTTTCTGGAATTCACAGATAAGATAATACCTTTTTTGTGTCCTGAATGTGTGTAAATCAAAGCTGAACTTCTTTTATTTCATGTATATATTTGGCGATGATATTTTAGTGATAATTTTAATACATAGTGTATTAGAATAAAATTTATCGATAGATTTAATCTATTCTGGATATAGATATAATGCCTTAATAATCAGCTAATTTGAATTTTGTGTGAAAAAATTAAAAATTTTAAAAATTTTTTCTAAAACCTCTTTTCACGCTCAATCGAACTCGCTATATTATGGCCAGAAAGTGGAAGCAGAACTTCCATTCTAACCTCCTTTTGTTCCCCATATGCGGTTTACCTCCTTTTGTCCGCGATGGGGTTTTTTATTTTTCGTGATAATTACAATACTGGCTGTCGTATCTGTATACATAGCTAGGGTTTATAAACCTGCTATGCAGGGTAAGGTCTTTATTACGGGGTAATTTAGCCTGATATTTAGCTCGAAATCAAATTCCGACTATTTCCCATAAGCCCTTGGAGGTGGGCAATTATGGGTAGGCATAAAGAGCCTTTCAGGTTAAAGCAAGTAGGTAAGTACTGGTACTACAAAACACCAGATATGCCAGCGTTCAAAACAACTGGTGAATCAACTAAAGCAATGGCTAAGCATGTTGTGACACAGCTTATGCAAAGGGCAATAGCTGGCAATCCAAATCCATTGTTCAAGGATTATGCGGAACCGTTCTTTGATTGGGACAGGTGTCCTCATGCAACAAGGCTTAAGGCTGAAGGCAAGCATATTGGTGAACGGTATTGCAAGAACGAGCGTAAATGGCTTGTTAAGTATGTGCTGGGTTCAAAGCTTGGCAAAATGCATATAGCTGACATAAGGCGGGGTGATCTCCTTGATTTCCGTTCAGGCTTACAGGCAAAGGGTGTATCAGGTAACAACATCAACAGTATAATGAAGGCTATCAAGGTTGTATTCAGTGAAGCTGTATACCGTGAAGATATTCCATATAACCCCGCTGAGAAACTGGGGCTGGTTAAAACCAACAATAGGGAAGCTGGTATATTCACGGAACTGGAGTTACAAAAGCTGTTTGCTAACCCCGCTGACTCAATGCTGTGGCATACACCATCTGACTATATCTGTTTCCTTATTGCGGCAGCTACAGGTATGCGTAGCAGTGAGATACTTGCATTGCGCTGGCGTAACGTCCATATAGCTGATAAGTACATACATATATGTGAAGCTTGGAAGGATGATAATCATACTGTAGCAGGACTCCCCAAGAGTTATAAAGTAAGGGATGTTATAATTCCACAGTACCTTGCATTAAGGCTTACAGAGTACTATGCAACTACACAATACAATGCTCCTGATGATCTTGTAGTCTGCAATGATGATGGTAGCTCATATACTGTGTGGTACTGGCAAAAGGCATTTAAAACAGCATTGTATGGTATTGGTATAACTGAAGAGGAAAGGCAGGCTAGGCACTTAAAGCCTCATAGCTTCCGGCATACCCTTAATACACTAATGCGAGAGAAAGGTGTTAATCCTGACATTATAAGGCTTATGCTTGGCTGGTCAGACGTTAGCATGCAAAATAATTATACCCACTTTGATGTTGCTCGCATGGTAAAGCAGGGGGAGATAGTTGATGCTGTATTCACAGACCAGCAAGCACTGCTTATAAGCAAATAGCTCCACGACTATTTAGGTACAGAGGAGAAAGCAAATGGTAACAAATAATATTACAACCAACGTTCTACCCTTTGTGCCTAACCATTACTGGTTCAACCTTAAGGAATGCTGTGCATTAAAGGGACTGTGCTACAAAACTGCCTGTAATAAAAAATGGTTACAGCCTAACAGCGGGGAACCTGAGGGAACTGTAGGGGGACGTAAGGTCTGGTCTTATAGCACAGTAGCTGACTGGATAACAAAGTCAGATTCAGAACTGTAATAAGCAAGGGTGGCCTATAAGCCACCCGCTTTCCCTTATGGGGTACATAGCTTAATTACATAAAATATTATAGCTTGCTAAGTAACTTGCGTAGCCAACACTGGTTATCAGGTAGGGCACTAAGGAACTTATCAAAGGTTATTCCCAATTTCCTTATATGCCTCCTCAAATGGGGTTCTAGAGTCTCAAGTAGCTCCTCATAGCTCCTGTTCAGTAGTTCATCCCCATTGTTCTTCATTATCGTAAATGACGCTGTAAACAGTCTGAGTTCAAACCTCCATAAAGTACAATATATGCGTCTATGTTTCTTCTTACATAGCTGCTCTGCCTTGTCATATATGCAGAGCATTGACAGCTTCCTGTTCTTGCTCTCATATACTCGGTAATCCTTGGAGTACAGTGTATTGCCGCATTTACTGCTTTTGTTGAATTCATCAGGATTGAATAGCCTGTATAGGTTCAAATGCATATCAAAGCATAGCTCTATGGAGTGTAGTTTCCTCTGGCTGTAAATCCTTTCAAATACCTCTTCAGGTGTTGTTACATTGTTCTCAGGATATTCTGTTTCTGTTATCTCTCCGTTCTTCCTGTAATCAATGACAGTCTTCTTCACTGGCAACTTGAACACACTAGTACAGTACACAATGTATTTGAACACATCCCGAACATACTCTTTAAGGTTAGCTCCCTGTGGTATGTATTCCTTATGTATGCATACAAGGAAATACTCAAAGTTTTTCAGTAGCGTTATTGTGACAGCTCCGTTTTTGTACTTACAGCCATGGCCCTTCTCATCTAGATAGTCCCTCGGGAATATGTAGCAGATCTTATCAATACCATGGTAGTACCAGTTATCATCGATATTCCTTGTAATCAATTTCCCATACTGCTTCCATTCGTCACGGGTTGTTTCAACTGTGATGGCATCAAACTCGATGTCCCGACAAAGTACGCCTTCCCTGTTACGGGTTCTTCTAACTTGTTTTTTTAAATTTAAGTTATACATGAAGAAAAATAGGAGAGGGATGGCTTCCTTCTCCTATTTCTGACTATAGTTATATGTATTAATATTACTTTCTCTATTTATATCTATGTGTACAAAAGAATTAAAAATTATATCGCAAAAGAATTTTGTTGTAAATTTGTTATTTTTCTTATTTCGTGGTCCTAGGGTATGGTATTGTATACAACTGCTTGCCTTTCGAATCATATACATGTACTGTTTGCCCTTGCCTTATTGCAAAGGTGCTACAAGTATACCCAACAACTTCATCCCCCGTTCTTGTGTATAAAATATCTCCATTATTTCCATACACAAAGACTGTTGCTCCTCGTTTTATTGCAACTTCTATTGTATTATCTTGTTCTATTTGTTTGTTGCGTACTCTATACACAATGAAAATAGGGGTATATAAAAGTAATTGTGATATTGGCGGCAACCAATATCACAATACGACTGTAACCTTTACTCGGTCACCGGAATCCTTCTGCGTTTGATAGTGGGTTCCGGTTTTTCTTTGACGATTAATCTTTTTGGTCTTATATCGTCAAATGTTAAGCCACATCTTTCCAACCATCTTTCTCGTTTTTCTGGTATATCCTCAGCCCTATACATTAGGAGGAGTTTTATTACATCCTTTGCTTCGTTGCTACCATCATAGGCAACTGATAATGGTTTCTCAATGCATAATCCACCATTAGGATCTGCTCCGTAGCGGAGAAGCTCTCTAGCTATATCTACTCTTTTAAAAAGCACTGCTACATGAAGAACACTAGGATACTCTGACATTGGATCATAAATTGCGTTTGCATCCGCTCCGTTCTGCAAATCTTTGATGCTCCCTTCAAGATTCTGCTTCTTAACATCATCCAATAATTTGAGAGTTGCTTCGCTGTAACCTGTTTCGATTTCTCTGGTGATAGGGCTTATGAAAGATCTTACAGACAAGCGTAATGCATGATCTATCTGTAGTAGCTTTTCAGGACTGTCTATGGATCTCCTGAAATTTAACACACAAAAATCATTTGTTACATAATCAACATTCTTGACGTAGGCTGCTACTCCAAATCTGAGTAATCTATCAGATAGATTATTTAGAATATTCTTCTTCTCGTTGTCTTCATGCGGGTATGTATAGGTAATACTTCCATACCATCTTGTAAAGCAATCGGTTTGTTTTGCTTTCTTGAAAAATGTAGTTGCATTTTCCATACCGTCTCCTTTTTGCCATCTTATTGAATGGCAGTTCTTATACTCAGCCAAGCTATACAGCTAGCTGTGATATACCATGTATATCTAGGGAGAATATAAGTTAGTATTGAGGAGTAGTCAATAGAAAAATGACGATAATTCTTTGCATAATATATAATTACATCAAGGAGATATTTGGACACACCTCAATTTATATTATACGGAAAAAACTCAGTTTTTTTTAAAAATATTTGAAAAAAAATGGAACTGTCATTATGACAGCCCCACAAACGTATTTTGCTTGATACTAATTTGTTCATTCTAGAGGTTCTCTTGGTATGTAACGAGAAACACCTGTAGATATGTTTCCATATTCATCAAATGTTTGTATAAGGAGATTTATATTAGGAGCACCGCCACTATATCTCATTTTATGAGTTCCATTGACAAATTCATGCATAATTACACTATCAGTCCATGAATCATCATAAGTGATTCTTATATATTTTATATCTTTATTATTCGATATAATTTCTAATTCTGCATCAGGATAATATGCTGGGCTACTACTTGGTGTATAATTGAGTGTGATGCTTATTTCTGTATCCAAAAAATCCCTTGGTGGTGTTCTATCATAATGTATCGTGTATTCAGAACCTTGAGATATACTTACATAATCATCGACTGTATATATCTTGAAAGTATAGTCCCCATCTGAATTATTTTGCATTCCAACATAAGTATATGATTCTACAGAGGGGTCTTTTATTTCCTTTATTAATGTATCTCCAATATAGATATCATAACCAGTAACATCGGAAGAAACAGGAGCGCTCCAAGAAAGGGTAACTGAATAATCCATCCATGTTAAAGGGTCATTATCATAGACGTCCTCTCCCTGTTCATATTTTTGCTGTTCAACTTTAAAGTTGGTGACATCTGGTAGATTCTTTTGCTGATGATAATCAAAAGAATAAATCAATCCTGATGATTTATTACCGTTTTTATCCGTTGTGAAAAATGTAAACTCATAAGTACCATCATTGGGATTTTCTGTGTCATATGTCCATGATGTTGTTTCAACAGCACTTGATGAATATATAGCAGATGCAACACCTTCAATGTAGAACTCGTAACCATTTATTTCATTGGATGTTGGTAGAGACCAAGAAAATATTATTTTTGTTCCTTTCTGAATTGCAGTTAAGTCTTTTATATTGGGTAGTTCTAATTCAGGTTCTTTATAATCGAAAGCAAAAGAAATTCCAGATGACTTGTTACCTTTCATATCTGTTGCATAAAAAGTAAATGTATATATTCCATTTGGTTTATTTGAGGCATCAAAAGTCCAAGATGTGGAATCTGTATTATCAGATTTATATAAAGGAGTTTCTTGCCCTTTGATGTATATTTCATATCCACTGATATTACCTATAGTAGGATATGCCCAAGAGAATTTAATCTGCTTCTCTTCCTGGACAGCAGATAAGTCAATTATGTTTGGTACTTCTTCTGCTTGTTCTTTATCATTAGATAGAGGTGGTAATATTAGAGGAGAACGATTGTTACATGATGTAATAAGACCTAGAAGGCACAATGCAATTAATAAGAGAGTTTTGTAAGTGAGTCTTTTCATTTTTCCCTCGTAAAAAAACATTTAATCTTGCATTTTTAAATTATAGCCTAGTTGACGGCTATAGTATAGTATTGAATTTCTTTGATGTTGGATACGCTCATTTACATGAGACTGGCAAAGGAGATATTCATAGAGAATTTAAAAGCTATAAGAACAGAACAGGGGCTTACTCAAGCGAGATTATCAGAACTTGCTGATTTATCTCCAAGTATTGTTGGTGATATTGAGACAGGTAGACGTAATCCAACGCTTACTACAATAGAGAAAATTGCTTTAGCCCTTAATGTTCCAGTTCACCAGCTTTTCTATGATGCCCAAGAAGACTTGCCACCAAGTGCATTAGATTCTAAAGAGGAACTAAGAATACTGATTCATCAGCTAATTGATAAAGCTCTGAACATGAACTGACTTAGCCTGATATTTAGCCTAATATCCTAGGAATGATAAGGAGCAAAAGGGTATAACATTATTCTAATTCCCTATATAATTCTTTATGTTAAAGAATGTTAGGGAATTAGAGGGAATTGATGACTTTAAGCGCGATGGGGTTTTTTTATTTTCCTGATGAAACGAAAATCCTAATTTCTAATAGACATACCCTTTTAGGACGTTGAGGTCGGCAGAGGCGGACTTCACTGCGGATGAGATATTGTTCTCGCCCTTGATTATGACTTTGATCTGTGTGGGCATAGGAAATCCTTATATCGGGAAGACTAGAGATGCGCTCTTCGGAATTCTCTTTCCTTCCCGCTTTTCGTCTGATAGTATTTACTTGTAGAAAAGGAGATTGCTTATGAGAAAGAGGTCTTTGTTCACCACTATACTGGGGGGGGGGTATTGCTCCTTCTGTCTCTCTCTTCCTGCTATAACCGGGTAGTTCCTCTTCCTCCATGGATTCCCGGCAGTCCTGACAAGGAAGAACCCCTCACCGATGAAGAGGCTCTCAAAGGGCAATGGGCCGTATACATGGAAGAGGAAGGTGTCGAAATACCTATGCCGAATATCATCGATATCCGGCATACACTGCCAGATTCCTGGATTTTGATGCGTACCGCTGAAGAACCTGTAATCGGAATGCCTATTAAATCAGACCGCACGGAAACAGAAGATGGTGTGTTTGTCATCTCTTTGGATGATGTGGTTGTTGCTGGTGCTGAAATGAGCTACAGCTTCGTGGATAATGAACGAAACACGCTGAAAGCCGAAATGAAAACCGATGATAACACCATGATGACTTGCATCTTGAAACGAATCCCCAGTGAAGAAGAAATTGACATGCATATTGTGTCATTCAAGCTTGATGATTCCATTGCATCAGCTGACTACGCCCTTTCTGATGAATTAATAGCTATAGAAGCTGGTAAAGCTTTCGGAAAATACGTGCTGCCTAAGCTGGAAGGGCCGGATGGAAAAGAAGTGGAGTCGGAATACAAGACAGAGGATGGTTCTGAGTTTACGAGAGATAGCATAGTTAATGATGATATCACAGTAATTGTGACTCCTTCTGGAGGGGCTTGAAGGGTTAAGGCAATGGCTGCAATGAACACAGCTATTGCTGACACAGGTTATAAGTTACTGTCAAATGAAGGTGTTGGTGGCGGAACAATTCCTCTGTTTATCATCCAGTCTTCATCCTGATGCTCTAGCCTTTTCTGCCAGGTGCTTTCTGAAGTTCAGCTGCATGAGCTTCAAGATCTGCATGGTCCTGTAATGCTGATCCATTGCGGAGCAGGGGAAGGACAGAGGCCGCTAGTCCACGGTATTTCTGTCAACGATAGGAAGGAAGATGTCCGTGATGTTACAACAGCTATCTTCCGTATTTTCCTTTGTTTTGCTTTTCAGTTTTCTTGCCATTTAGAATTGCAATATTCAGGAAACAAGAATAGATTTCTCAAAACTTGTTTTTGCGCTATATTATGGACAGGTCGGACACCAAGCCGAACAGGGGCGAGGCCCCGCCGAAGAGCCGGAGGCTGCCTCCGGCAATTATTGGGGTTGAACGGGTTTTGATATCGATTCTTGGATAGTAATTTGCGCTCATATATTAAGTTATATAAAGCATTGATTGTATGTCAAACAGATTTGTGATGAAAAATTCACAGGAATAACCGGTTTTGAATTATCAAATCCCATGAGAACATATTCAATATTTTTCCCATCGAGTATACATAAAGCGCCTGGATCAACTTCTCCTGTTTCTGCATCTATCAGTTTGGGTTCTTGCCGATAATAAATACTATGTTTCTTGCCATCATCTTCAAAATCGGCTGTCATTATTACAAGAAGAGATGTTGAATCCATGTTTTGATACACAAATCCTTCATTTATCTTATCTACACAGTTTTCACCTTGTGGAATATAGTCTGTGATATCGTCTGCAAAAATAAGAGTTTGCTGTTCAATACTCATAGAGAGCTTTCCCTTTGATATTCCAGATTCTGAGGAAATTGAGAAATTAAGACTACAAGGGGCAATGGTTGGAGGAGTGTCAAATGTTCCATTAGAGGGAATGGTAAACCAGCCAGATATACGAACATTCCCATAAGTATAGTCTTTAACTTCTCTAAGTTTGTCGTTTTCACCTTTACTTGGATTTTCTTTTGCATATTCTGCTGCGGCATCAACAACGAGGTATGCGTTATCAGCATATGCAGAATTCCCTAGTGAGTTTGCGAGTATTTTCTCAATCAGAGCTGATTGTTCTTCTGTAGGGCTTTGTACAGGCTCTGTGACTTCAGGTTCATCAGGAATTGTTAGCGTGTAATCAGGGAAAGGCGGTTTGCTGTCTTCACCACCTTCTTCTGTTCCATCCGGTTTGTCTGGATTCTGCGTATCATCAGGATTTTCTGCAGTTGTATTGTCATTGTTGCTGTCAGGAGCGGGTATCTGGCATCCCAGCAAACAAAGAATCAGAAATAGAGGTAAAAGTTTTTTCATGTTTTAAACATAGCACGCAGATTCTTTCCTTTGAATAGGGTCTGTTGCTAAATCCCTGTGTGTGGTTTCAGACCATCTGTTCTCTCTTTGCCCAATAGTAAAATCTTTAAGCAGTTAAAAAGGAATGTACATTGAGAACAGGCCAGCAGCAACTATCCTGAAACCACATTAGGAGGAAAGCTGCAATGGCGGAAAGCTTCAAGGTCAGAGCTCTGGAAGTCGATGATACCTTCCAGATGTGGAGCGTGGAGAAGATGCAGAGGGTCTTCGAGTTCATGCTCAGGAACAACATGAACACACTCGTGTTCCATGAGAACAACATAGTCGACAAGATAGTATGGCCGGGATTCGTATACGGGTATGAGGGC
>CASDZV010000042.1 GCA_949285905.1 uncultured Spirochaetales bacterium
AGTTCAAGGGGACACTCGCAAAGAGCCCGGATGCTCTTTATGAAGCTCTCAGGTACTACAAGAACGTGTCAATGGAAGCTGAACGTGTCGGCAACTGGGCATTCCTGATGTACGAGACAGACGGAACAGATGCGGAGAATATGAGACGGATGAGTGTCTACCAGGCAGCTGCCGCAGATTTCTCAGAGCGTTTCTCATACTTCACTCCTGAGCTTCTCTCGATAGACAGCAAGGTCATTCTCTCATGGATGAAGGAGCCACGCTTCAGCCAATGGCGCATCTGGATGAAGAAGACGCTAAGGGAAAAAGACCATGTGCTCTCTGAGAAGGAAGAACACCTGCTGAGCCTCTTCTCCCCCGTTTCAGGCTCTGCACAGAAAGCCTTCATGGATCTCAACAACTCAGATCTGGACTTCGGAGAGATCAATGGCAGAAAACTGACACATTCCTCTTACGCTGTTTTCCTCAGGGATAGAGATGAAAGCGTCAGGGAAAAAGCATACAGGGCGTATTACAAAGGCTACGATGAGCATAAGCATACCATTGCGGATCTATACTCAGCATCTGTACAGGAAGATATCTTTCTCTCCCGTGCGCGCGGTTTCAGATCCTCGCTGGAAGCGGCGCTTTTCCCAGATAAGATTCCTGTTAAAGTATATACTTCCCTCATTGAAGCTGTTCATGAAGCATTCCCTGTCCTGCACGAATACTACCGTGTCAAAGCCAAAGTGCTGGGAAAAGAGAAACTCAGGCACTGGGACTGCTATATGCCGATGGCTGAAAGCGTCAGCAGCCACCACACGTACGATGAGGCTGTAGACATCATCAGCGAAGCGGTAAAGCCACTTGGGGAGGAATACAGGTCAGTGCTTGTGAAAGGCCTCACCACAGACCGCTGGGTTGACAGATATGAGAACAAAGGCAAGCGTAGCGGCGCATTCTCCGCAGGTGGATACACAGGCAATCCTTATATCCTGACGAACTTCGAAGAGGATGTCATGGATTCTGTATTCACGCTGATTCATGAAGGCGGGCACTCAATGCACACCTGGTATTCAGCACACAGCAATCCTTATATGAACTATGACTACTCAATATTCGAGGCAGAGACAGCATCGACATTTAATGAGAATCTCCTCTCGCGCTATCTTGTGGAACATGCTTCAGACAGCAATGAGGAAGCATACATCATCGGCAAGAACCTCGACGATGAAGTTGCTACCCTCTTCAGGCAGACGATGTTCGCAGAGTTCGAGCTTGTCATACATACATTAGCGGAAAAAGGCAAACCCATCACACTCTCTGTCATGAGAGAAGAATACAGGCGCCTTCTCGAAGCATATTTCGGAGACATAATGATATTCGAGGATGTGAGCGATCTTGAGGGGCTGAGAGTCCCCCACTTCTACAACGCATTCTACTGCTACAAATACGCTACTGGGATCTCCGCGTCCATCGCACTTTCAGAGCGTGTTCTGAACGGAGGAGAGAAAGAGAGGAATGACTATCTCTCCTTCCTCAGGTCAGGTGGTTCGAAGTACCCGCTCGAATCGCTGAAGAAAGCAGGTGTTGACATGAGCACACCTCTTCCTGTGAAAGCGGCAACAGAGCATTTTGCTGCGCTTCTCGGACGTTTCAAGTCCATCAGGGGGATAAACTGACAGCGTTTATCCTCCCGTCGAGGAATATGAATGTGATGACAGTGCCGTCTGAAAGACTTTTCAGCGTGACGGCACCGTTTTTCTCTGCTCCTGCAATGATATTTGAAAGCGGCAGTGTCTCTGAAAGAAGCGCTGAATAGGCTTCCCCGAATGTGATTTTATCAACAGCGTATTCATCAAGCCAGGCCTCTGTATATTCCTCAGCAGCGGCTTCGAGGGCGATAGCAGTGAGAGAATCTTCCCCGACTGCTGTCTGAATGCGCCCGATAGTCTCAGAGACTGGAGATGCAGCAGTGAGCGGCGAGATTATCAGAATGAGGAAAAGAAGCACTTTCAGCATAGTCCTGATTCTCACATCATTTTAGCGCTTTGTGAATACCTCTGAACGTGCTACTCTCTCAGTGTGACAGGACAATTTGCATCAGAAATCCTCACAAGAGGATTCACACACACAGTAAAGGATCCCCTCTGGGGGAACATTCCGATGACAGAGGGCATCCGGAAGATACTCGACGTGAAAGAAGTCGTGAAGCTTTCCAGGATCAAGCAGAACGGACCTGCTTTCCATATCTATCCGGGAGCTGTCCACACAAGGCTCAGCCACTCCCTTGGTGTCTACTATCTCGGGCGTGAGATGATGCTCTCGCTTTCAAGGAAGGGATCGGGACTGCCTTTCACTGAAAGAGGCCTCATGAGTTTCCTCTCTGCATGCCTTCTGCATGATATAGGGCACTTTCCTTATGCCCACTCTTTAAAAGAGCTCTCGGTCAGAGAACATGAGGAGATCGCAAGGACTCTCATTTCAGCAACTCCTGAACTCTATGCTGCGATACAGAGAGCAGGCGCGGTGCCGGAGATGACAGGAGCCATCATCGATACAGAAGTGCCTGCAGATGATGAGGAGACACTCTTCTACCGCAGTGTGCTCTCAGGTACGCTTGATCCCGACAAGCTCGATTACCTCTCGCGCGATGCCTTCTTTGCAGGCATCCCTTACGGCAGGCAGGACACAAGCTACATAATCTCATCCATCTCTTACTGCCATGGCAGGATCGCCATCAGCCAGGATGCGATATCACTGGTTGAGCAGGTGCTTTTCTCCAAGTACATGATGTACCGCAATCTCTACTGGCATAAAGGTGTCAGGGGCGCGACTGCGATGATCAAGAAAGCTGTCATATCAGCCCTTAGAGACAAAGTCATAACACTTGATGATCTCTACCTCAGGGATGATGACTCATTCAAAGCCCTCTGTCTTTCAAAGATGGACTATGAGCCCTTTTCCCTCGTGGAAGCTGTTGAAAACGGTGCGATTGAAGAGAGAAAGGCATGGAAGCCGTATGACAAAAACGGTCAAATGGAGAAAAGAGCAGGGAAAATCGAGGAGCGCTGGAGAACAGAGCACGAGATATTCTCACGCCTCTCCCCTCTTTACCCTGAGCTCAGGGAGTATGAGACGATAATAGACATCCCAGAGCCTATAAGCTTCGAGACAGACATCAATATACTCATGCCGGACGGAAGTATACAGAAACCGGCGGAGGATGAGATGCTCTTCTCCAGAGCCGGCGATATCTTCTCCAGAAGCCTCAGGAAAGTAGCGCTGTACCTGCCATCCTATGTAAACGTGCGCGATGCGGAGAGGGTCTTCCTGGAGGTTGCCAATGGATGAGAAGACACCATATACCGCTTTAATAAACGGTGAGATACCGCCATGGGTGATGCGGTTCATAAAGGGAACGGGTAAAGCCATCAACCGCTACAGGATGATACAGAGCGGCGATGATGTCCTTATTGCAGCATCAGGGGGGAAAGATTCCCTTGCACTCGCACTTGCTCTCTCCCTCAGGCGCAAATGGCTTCCAGTCACTTATACACTCAGGGCACTGATGATAAACTGGATTGAACATCCTATTCCCGAAGAATACAGGGAGAAGCTGGAAGCATACTTCGATGCGCTGGATATCGCATTCACGATAAAGGACGAGCCGCAGTTCCCGACATCTTTCCATGATGATTTCAACTGCTATCTCTGCGCACGCAACAGACGGCGAATCCTCTTCACATATGCAGAAGAGACTGATACAAAGCTCATTGCCATGGGGCACCACCTCGATGACCTTGCCGAGACGACAATGATGAATCTCTGCTTCCGTGCCAGTTTCTCGACAATGCTCCCTGTGCAGGAGTTCTTCAATGGGAAGATGCACATCATAAGGCCGCTCATCGAGACACGGGAAAGTGTGACACGGCGCCTTGCGGAGTTATATGACCTGCCGGTCATAAAACCTGTGTGCCCCTATGACCAGACGAACGTCAGAGCCAGGCTGAAGCCTGTGATCCAGGAGCTTTCCCACATCGACAAACTCACACGTGAGCATATCTACAATGCCCATGATTTCAGCTCGTCAATCCTCCCTGAAAAGGGAAATCAATGAGATAGAGACAGAGAATTGAAAATCTGTGGTCTTACATTGCTTTATTGTGGTAAAATGATTCAGACAGGTTCTTTGCCTGGAGGGTATCTATGAAGAAGATTCTATCATTGTTAATGATCCTGCTTTCGGTTTCGTTTGCTGTTACGGCTTCCACGTCGCTCTCTCTCAGCGAGGGAGACAGCTCCAGAGTGACACTCTATGCTCCTGACGGAACCATCCTTGACTCTGAAGAAGTCGGAGAGAGCGGCACGGTCATAAAGACAGATGAAGACGCCGTGGCATTCACTTCTGATTATGGCGACATTTATCTGTCAGAGAACTCAATGCTTGCTGTGACAAGCTACGACCTTTCAGATTCCTCACTGTACCTCGTTTATGGTGGTATCAGCGCAGTACTGAAAGAGAATCTGACACTCAGAATCTTCACTCCATCCAGCTATGTAACACTCACCTCCCCAGGTGAATATGTGCTTGTCTCAACAGATAGCGAGGAGAGTTTCCACAATTTCTCAGAGGCGACAGTCACAGCTTATGATGGCATCAGGGGACTGAGCACTGAAGTCGGTCCGATGGAAGCTCTCGACTACAAGGCATGGCCTCGCGAGAGCACAGAAGTAAGCGATGACGAATATATCGCATACTCTGCTATCGCTGCAGGAAAGCCTCTTTCACCAACAGTAGAAGATCCATCAGTTGCTGTTCCTCCATCAGAGCCTGTTGTTGTCGATGTTGAATGGGAGCCGTCTGTTCCATCATCGCCAACCATTGCAGAACCAGGTGTGAGCGTAACGCCTCCTGCACCTGTAGTCATCGATATTCCTCAGAGAGAAACAGCAGCAGTTACAGAGCCGGCTGCTGAAACTGAAGAAGAGACGGTGGAAACGGTACCGGATGCTGATGAAACTGCACCGGTTGCCGAAGAAACAGCGACAGCCGTTGAAGAAACAGTGCCTGCTGAAGAGGTTGCAGTTCCAGACGCTGCTGTAACAGAAAGAACTGAAGAAACTGCAGCTGTAACTCCAGCACCTATGAAAGAAGAAAAGAAGAGCATCTTCTCCGGCGGGCTTGAAGTCGGCTATGACTACATCTTCAACAGCGCAGTCTCGATCTTCGAGGTCACACCGCGCCTGAGAATCGGCAATGATGACTTTGCAATAGCACTCCGCGCGCCGATCCGTCTCGCACTCAATGGCAATGATTTCTACCTTGCTGGTTTCAATGGCTACAAGGAGCTGGATTTCGGAGCTTCAGAAGAGAGCGAGGAAATGAAGATCTACCGTGCTGTAACTGATTCGCTTGCATTCATCGATTCCCTCACCCTCGGGAACGAGGAATACAGCCTCGCATATATCAACGCTGACCGCAGCTACAGAAAGAACAGCACTCTTTTCATGGATTATGGAAAAGATGATGACCTTGCAGTGAGAGCAGGATTCAACTTCCCGAACCTCGCACTCTCTATCTATGCAGATAATGCACAGGCCCCACACATCATGGAAGGTGCACTCACATTCTATCCTGTAAGATTCGGAGGCGCATCTCTGAGCTTCATCGTCCCTAGTGAGATTCTCATGCAGTCTTCATTCAAGGACTACACACTCATGCTCTATCCTGAGATCAAGCTGAGAATTCCGTTTACTGACAAGTTCGCGCTGAGCGCATATGCTATCGGAGAAATCAGATCAGTCTATGAGAACGGCACTATGGTCAATTCTGATATCATCTACGATTTTGCTGATTCCAGAATGTGCTCTTACATGGCTGGTGCCTCTTTTGATATCTCATTCGATGCATTCAAGCTCGGAATCGACGGCGGTATCCGCTCCGGTTCCCTTACACCAGACCGCTTCAGTGCTGTCTCTGCGGCAACGCACAGAACGCTCTATGAAGAGACTGCAGAAAGTGAGATGACTGTCTTTGCAAGAGCTGACCTCTCCATCGGCTTTGGGCCTTTTGAAGTCGCTGCTGCATATGCTGTTACTGATCTTCTCGCATTCAGCGATGATTACTTCTCGCTCTCTATCTACAGCGAGCTCACCGATCATATCAAGCTGTACGGTAGATTCGCAAAAGACAACTTCTCTGATTTCGACAGCGAAGATTACTTCATGACAGATGCACTCTTTGCAATCGGTGCAGACTTCACAGTTGGAAACGCTGGATTTTCCGCAGAGCTCAAGTCTGTCTTCGACAGTACTGCTTCCACTTATATCAACGTTCCTGACTATCTTGCCGCCGCTGATCTCGGAATATCTGTGAAGGCAAGGCTGTTCTTCTGAGATGTCCAGAATAAACCTTCTCGATCCACTCCTCTCCTCGCGCATAGCCGCAGGAGAGGTTATTGAGCGTCCGCAGTCTGTTCTCCGCGAATTATTAGACAACGCACTCGATGCTGGAGCAGATGAAATAAGAGTCTCAATAGACGGAGGCGGGATTGATTGCCTCAGTGTCGCAGATAACGGCTCCGGCATTGCAAGAGAGGATCTCAGACTCCTCGGGACAAGGCACGCAACAAGCAAGCTTCATACGCTCGATGACCTCTATGATATAAGAACACTCGGCTTCCGTGGAGAAGCACTGTATTCAATCGGTGCAGTTTCCAAACTGACAGTCTCTACCAGATCTCAGGAAACAGGAGAAGGCTCAACACTTGTAATAGATAATGGAAAACGCTCTAAGATAACTTCATCTTCCCCTGATAAAGGTACAGTAGTCACTGCAGAGAACCTCTTCGGAGAAATACCGGCCCGCCGCGCATTTTTAAAGCGTGCAGCTTCTGAGGCAGCTCTTTGCCGCCAGCTCCTGGTCTCAAAAGCACTTGCATTTCCATCCCAGCGCTTCCTGTTCACATCAGACGGTGCCATAAGGCTGGACTGGCCTAAATGCAGCTCTCTCAAGGAAAGAGTCATGTTCCTCTACAGAGCAGAAGGAATAGCTGACGGGGATGTTGAAGAGCTCAGAACGGAGGGAGAGGATTTCTCAATCACGATTGTTGCTGGCAACTCTGCTGTCAAACGCTCTGACAGAAAAGAGATACGTGTCTACGTCAACAACAGGCCTGTGGAAGAATACTCAATTGTGCAAGCTGTGACGTATGGCTATGGAGAGCTTCTCCCCGGAGGGTCATTTCCATACGCTGCAGTCTTTATCCAGGACAATCCAGAGCTTGTTGACTTCAACATACACCCTGCCAAGAGAGAAGTGAAGATACGCAATAAAGCAGAGATCCACCATGCTATCACGACATTGCTTCAGAATGGCATAAAAAGACGTATTCCTGAAATCACGCCTGTGCAGAGGGAATTCTTCCTTGAGAATACCAAGACAAGCGATATCCCATTCACTCCTGAGAAGAAAAGCTTCACATACACACCACCCAGGAGCATGGGAGAAGGAAAGGTTACAGAGCGCATAAGAAGCGAGTATCGTGAAAAAGACAGTGCCTGGCTTGAAAAAGCAAAGGCACTGCAGAAAGAGCGCGACGAGAGAAGGAATACACCCGTTGCCGTGCATACTGCTGAAGATGAAAAGAAAGATGAGATAAGATATATCGGCCAAGTCTTCAGTCTTTTCCTGATTGCAGAACGCGGCGATGAGCTTTACCTGATAGATCAGCATGCTGCACACGAACGTATTCTCTATGATGAGCTTCTTTCACAGCGGACGGTACAGAATCTTCTCATTCCCGTGAAGCTTGAACTAGACAGAGATGGCTGTGAATTTCTCAGGAAACACAGCGAGACTTACACTAAACTCGGCATAATGATATCAGAGACAGATGACGGAGGATGGGAGATTACTGCGCTTCCTGCGTCCTGCCGTCCGATTGAGAGTGAGATTGTCGATTTCATAAAATCATCACGTCTGGATGAGAAGGAGCTTGAATCAAAGCTTTTTGCAGTCATCGCATGCCGCGCAGCAATCAAGGCAGGAGACGAAATTGACAGATGGAGCGCAGAAGCGCTGATACGGAAAGTCTTCGAGCTTGAAGATCCTGCATGCCCCCATGGAAGGACATTCCTTGTAAGGCTCAAAGAGAAGGATCTCAGGCTGATGGTTGGAAGAACTGAGTGACAGTCACGCTATTTCCAGCACCGTCACGATACGAGATTATTGCAGATCTGGCATTCTGGGAGATTGTATAACCCTCTGCCCTCTCCCCTTCTGCAATAGTATTTCCATCACTATCAAGCTCTGTTATCTCAGCATTTCCGCTGAGGACCCCATCAGAAAAGAATCTTAAATCAGAGTCATAGGAGAGAGTGAAGGTCTCCTCAAGCTCAGTACCTTTATCTGAATAAATCAGCACTGAGTACTCTCCTGATGGAAAGAGCGCATTGTCAGTGATGGATAATTCCTCAGAGCTCTTCTCATTCCCATCCCCTGTGAACACACCCTCCCAGGAAAGATCACCATCTGGCGATGTGAGACGGAATGTATAAATGCTGTCGCTTTCAGAGAATTCTGCTGTGATGAAAAGCGTGTTCTTCTCTTCTCTTTTCTCTGAAATCTCTATATCTCTATCCAGCTCAGCTGAAAGAGAATAGAGCTCAAATTGCTCTTCTGAGCATGAGAAGAGAAGGAATGACAAAAGGAGGAGAGCAATCTGTCTCACTCTCCCTCCTCCTGGAGCCGTGAACGCACAGGATTTGCATAGCTGTTGAGAACAAAATCCCTTACATCCGGCGAAAGATGATTAAAGCGTGCAAGGAACGCCTCTGAGTCGAAATCTTTCAGCTCGCTGGAAAACCTGTCCGTCTTCTCTATGTAGTCATAGGCACAGAGATTAGTGTCCCAGAGCTTATAATTGAGATGAATCTGCCTATCGACTTCTCTGGCAACTTCCTCAGGTGTGCTGAATTCACCCTGAATCGGCTTTCCGACAGCAAGGTGTACCCTGCCCTTCCAGGCTTTCATACCTCTTGCCATGGAAATAAGATCCTCGTATTTCTTCTTCTCATACTCACCATGGTGATGCTCTCTCAGGACCTCTTCACGTCCTTTGTTGATATCATTGGGATCGTACTCATAGCTGATGGAGATCGGAAGGATATTCATCTTATTAATGAGATCCGAGAATGATATACCGCTGCTCTTCTGAGAAAGGTAGAGCATCTTGATGATTGCAGGCTGAGTAGTGTCAATGCCATCCTTGGATCTTCCAGGCCTCTGTGCGAGCCACACAGAGATATTCTCCTTAGTGATAACATCCACAAAGTATGAGGAGAGCTCAATCGTCGAGAGGTATTTCTCCTTCATGCCAAGTGCCCTGCGGACTATAATGCCGCCATTAAGGCGGAAAAGATCCTCAATAAACTGATTTGACATGAGGTTATCACCGAAAGCCATCTCGCATAGAGGCTTGCCGCTTTTCAGGAGAGTGTAATCGAGAAGTGCGCAATCGAGGATGATATCACGGTGATTAGACAGGAAGAGATAACCCTTTGAAGGATCAATCACATCCGATCCAGAATCAGTGAACGCCTCCATCGTGCGGTCGATGACAGTAGGTACAAACACACCTGCTGTAATCTTCTTCTGGAAGTCCTCATAGGATTTCACTTTTCCGATGTTATCGAGAATACCATTAAGGTATGTGTAAATTGCAGAGAGATCATTGCCACCGACAAGAACTGAGACAAATGCACCAAGATATTCCCTGTGTTCGAGAATACGGTGAATAGCCTCCTCGACTTCCTTACCCCGATATGGTGCGATGTTGCTATACTTCGAATAATCCATAATCACTGCCCTATCGTCTTCAGGAACTGGGTGCGCTCCCATTTCCATCCATCTGCCATATGCTCCTGGGAAAGAAGCCCGATGAAATCAGAGGTGGATTCATATCCATGTCTCTTCATCCATTCTTCGATGAAGCTGTTCATCTCAGAGATGACACCGAATCCCTTCTTGATGATTGCCGTGCAGATTTCCACAGCCTTTGCACCTGAGAGCAGCATCTTCACAGCTGTCTCTCCATCGTGGATACCTGTATTGCCACACATATCAGCTTTGATCTCTCCGCTCATCAGACCAATCCACCTCAGCTCCTCGCCGTACTCAGCAGCGCTTGATACAGGAGCGGGTGCAGCCATCTCGATCTTCTCTATGTCGATATCAGGGCGGAAGAAACGGTTAAAAAGCACAATACCATCAATGCCGGCCTTGTCTATTGAAGCAATGAGAGAAGCAAGGGAAGAATACTTGTACCCCATCTTGATTGAAAGCGGCCCATCAATTGCCTTCCTTGCTTTCTCAACGAAAGCGATGAAACGCTTATCGACCTCAGCACCGCTCACACTCGCATCCGATGAGATAGGATAGTAATTGAGTTCTATGCCATCTGCACCGCACTTCACGAAGCGGGAGCAGTAATCAATCCATGTATCCATGGAATTTGCCGAGACTGAGGCGATTACAGGAATGGAAAGATTCTTCTTGGCTTCTGTCAGAAGCTTCATATATCGGTCAATATACCTGTCGCGGGAGAAAGCAGCATAGTCAGCACTGGAGTGTCCGATATACGCTTCATTGCTTTCAACTTCTTTCTGGACATCGCTGTTGATCTGCTCCTCAAAGATGGATTTGAGAACAACAGCACCAGCCCCTGCCTCCTCTGCTTTTTTCAGGGAAACAATATTCTGTGTAAGGGGACCTGATGAGACAATCACAGGAGATTTAAGCTTAAGTCCCATATATTCAGTAGAAATCATCAATAACTCCTTCTTTTTTTACCGTTTTATTATACCAAGATGGAAAAATGATTAAAGTGGTATTACTAAAAGATGGGTGCCTTTTAGCACCCACCTTCTAAATGCAGTATGGAATCCACAGCTGATGAGACTGATAAACCACGAATGTTTCCACCTCCTGTACCTCAGCAACCTTTACAAGTTCGTACTTGAAGAAATCCAGAAGGGATAGCCCGTCATCCTCAGAAAGCTGGAGCTGAACGATAAGGTCATAGCGGCCAGTGACAACAGAAGCGGAAAATACACCACGGAGTGCTGAGAATTCCCTCGCTTTTCTTTCAAGATCCATCGTCTTCAGCTTCACCCCCATCACAACAACCTGAACACCGGGAAGAAGCGAAGGATCGACCAGTGCGGTTATACGCAGCACCCCTTCGTCAATCATCCTGTTCACTCTTGAACGGACAGTATTCTCCGTTATACCAAGCTCCTCAGCAACAGCAGAGTATGGACGGCGCCCATCTGAGAGCGCCTTGATGATAGCCTTGTTCGTCTCGTCTATCCGTTTAACCATTCTTCCTCTCGAATTCCTTCATGAACGAAGCGAGCATTGCCGCATCTTCCATCGGCAGAGCATTATAAAGACTTGCTCTGAGACCGCCAACGGATCTGTGGCCCTTGAGACCGAGCATTCCTTCCTTCTGTGCCTCTGCAATGAACTTAGCCTCCAGCTCCTCTGTCGGACAACGGAAGACAACATTCATCCTTGAGCGGTAGCGCTTGTCCACAGGAGAACGGTAAAAACCGGAAGAACTGTCAATGACATCATAGATATATCCTGACTTCTCAGTTGCATTCCTGAGCATGCCTTCTGCTCCTCCATTCTGGATAATCCACTTCAGGACAAGCCCGACTGCCCAGATAGAGAAGACAGGAGGTGTGTTGTACAGTCCCTTGTCCTTCGCATGCTTTGCATAATCCATATATGCTGTCATATTCGGATTCCGCTTCTCCAGCATGTCATGGCGCATAATGATAAAGGTCGCTCCTGCAGGACCGAGATTTTTCTGCACACCGCCATAAATCATTGCGAATTTCTTCACATCCACAGGGCGTGAGAGCATATCAGAGGACATGTCAGCAATAAGAGGAACATCCCCTGTCTCTGGGAATTCCTGCCATTCGATACCTCCGATTGTCTCATTAGAGCAGAGATAGAAGTAGCATGAACCGTCTGACGGCTTGATGGTTTTTGGATCCGGAAGCGTAGTGTACCCCGATTCCTTGCCATCGAAGGCAATATTCACGTTGCCAAGCTTTGCGGCATCGTCTGCAGCCTTGTTCGACCATGAGCCTGTACGGGTATAATCTGCAGATCTGCCAGAGATGAGGAAGTTTGCGGGAATCATCGTGAACTGGAGAGTTGCGCCGCCTCCGAGGAAATAAACATCGTAATCATCTGGAATTGAGAGCACGCTGCGGAAATCAGCAAGACACTCGTCATACATCTCCTCGAACATACCACCGCGGTGAGAGGCCTCAATCATCGAAAGGCCCTTGCCATGGTAATCCACGATATTCTTCTGCAGTTCCTCCAGCACCTCAAGCGGCATCACAGAAGGTCCCGCGGCGAAATTGAGCTTTCTCATATTCTGCCCTCCTCTTTCAGTTTTCCGATAGTCTCATATACCTCCTCACCGATTCTGAGAAGGTTCTCTGTCGTATTTGCACCGACATGCGGTGTCAGTGTGACGTTCTCGCATGAAAGAAGCGGATTGTCTGCTGCCGGTGGCTCTGACGAATAGACATCTGTGCAGAACCAGGAAACAGCACCGCTTCTGAGTGCTTCTGCCATCGCACACTCATCCACGCACTTACCCCGCCCTGTATTGATGATCACAGGATGATGCGTCATCTTCGAGATGAGAGCGGCATTGACCATCTTATCTGTTTCAGGTGTGTATGGAAGGTGCATCGAGATGTAATCTGCCTCCCGGACAGCCTCCTCAAGGCTCATCATCTCTGCCAGTTCTGAAGACTCCACGTACTTATCATAAGCGACGACACGCATTCCGAATGCCTTAGCGCGCTCTGCAACTTTCCTCGCGATATTCCCCATACCAAGAAGGCAGAGTGTCTTGCCATAGAGCTCCGTACGCTTGACACTCTTCTGCCACTCACCTTTCTTCATCGTGCTGTCGTAGAACGGTATATGGCAGGGAACGGAAATCATCAGCGCGAAAGCAAGCTCAGCAACGGCAATAGCAGAAGACTTAGGAGTATTGACTGCAATGATTCCCTTCTCCTTGCAGTATTCTTTGTCGATATTATCCATACCGACACCGCCGCGGATAATCAATTTCATATTTGGTGCAGAGTCGATGTATTCCTTCGTAGCCTTTGTCTTGGAACGAATAAGCACCACATCAGCCTCGGCAAGCCGGGACTTATCATCAGTCACTTCCCCGAAAACGGAAAGCTTCTCAGGAAGACTCTTGTCGAAAGCATCGGAGATAAGAATCAGCATAGGCACTCCTTTTTAATGTTTTACGTAATCAGTATCACATGAGCTGAGGTAGCTGTCAAATCAAATAGGAGTTTTTGATGTAAACGACAAAATAATATATTATTGCCTGTCTTTGTTCACTCGCATGGGAATAAGATACATCGGCAACCAGCATATTGCTGCGATTACAGGCAAGGCAAGAAGGTAAAAACGCCCTGCGTAATCCTCAAGGACAGAGAGCGGATTGACACCATCTCCACCGCCATTGACAAAGAAGAAATTGGTTCCTAACTCATTGTTGACGAAGTGCATGATGAATGCAAGGCATATTACAGCAGGAATTATCCTGATAAGGTATCTCACCGATGGCCGGAACCCTCCATAGATGAGGAGACATGGATAGAGTACAAGCAGGAAGTGGATCGAGAACGAATGGATTGAGAGGAAATTCCATAGTGGCAATGTTCCAGTCCAGTCAGGGAAGACCATAGCCATCAGAGCTGTAGGCAGCGTCACTGCGTAAAGATACTCTGCAAGCAAGCGGCTTTCAGTGACAGCGTGCAAGGCTACAGCAAATACAGAAATCGAGCAAAGGTGAAGTGGCAGGAAACTCCAGTCCCACTGCCCTGTCAAAGGCATGACAACATCTTTTAAAACCTCATCTATGATGACAAGTGAAGCGACAGTATATCTTATCCCTCGCCTTCTCTTCTCATTCCCTTTCCGGTAAGAAGAGCCAAGAAGGATAATGGAAAGAAGCAGCAGAGCAAGCCATGCAAAGTGTCCGATGCTGTAGCTTCCCATGCCATAGCCGGAATCAATCAAGTATCTCGATTTCCAGAAAACAGACATAGGTGAATTCTAGCAGAAGTAGAAATTAAAATCCTCCTGGAAGGATTTGCTGCCTGAAACTATATGCTGATAGCAAAACCCGGTTTCCCGGGCTTTGTGGAGGAAATCTGAGTGAATATGAAATCACATTCTCTGAATATAGCCTATATCTTCCAACCACTGATTTGTATCATCAGTATTTTCAGTGATAGTAACAGGAGAAGCCTCAATGACAACGCCGACTGCATATCCTGAATCCATGACAGTAGTAAGCATTCCGCTATTATGATTGCCCGTTATGATGGTTGAGCCTTCAATGTTCTGCAAGATGCCTGTTACACCGCCGATTGCGGAGCTCTTCAATTCAGGTCTCTCGACATTGCTTTGCCCTGTAATATCTCCATAATTTACACAATCTTCGATTCTGATTTCTGATGAGCTGTAATAGTTCAGGAGCGTACCTGTTATACCTCCGCCATATGCAGCATAGGCATACTGTCCATAAAGCGAGTGCTCAAATTCTCCTCCATTATAGAAACTCAGGACATTTCCTTCGTTAATGCAGTTCTCTATTGATATCGAGGCATTTGCATTGTAGAGATTCAGGACATACGCGACTATACCACCTGCATCGCTGTTATTGTGACCATTCTCTTTCGAGACAACGCCGCCAGTATTAATGCAGCTGGAAATCAGATTCTTCCCGCTCCCCATCTCCTGATAGCCGGCTATCCCACCAGCCATACAACCGGTACCATCCTGGTCCGGATCCGTTACTGAAGGGATTGGACTGTTTTCTGCATATATGCTTCCTTCGTTTCTGCAATTGCTGATTGAGGAAGTTCCGAAAATATGCGCAGTTATACCACCGCTCTGACACTGATCAAGACCATAGGACTCTACTGCCCCATCATTAAAACAGGAAGAAATCTCCGCTTCATCGATTGCCCCTGCTATACCACCTGCATAAGCAAATTTCCCCGTTACATCAATATCGACGGAAGAACCGCAATTTGAAATGACAGAACTCTCTTTCGCTTCTCCGACAACAGCACCTGCACGGATATCATTTTCAGGAGAAGACACACTGATTTCACCTTCAATACTCAGATTACTTATTGTTGCACCGGAAACAACACCAAAGAGGCCACAGACATCTGTGTAATCATAATTGCTCTGATATGGCTTAGTAATTCTCAGGTTATATATCACAGCCCTATCAGTGCTGGAAGGTCCTGAGAATGTTCCTTTGAAGCTTTTGCCCCCTATTCCAATCGGAATCCATTCATGATTATCCAGATCAATATCATTTGCAAGGATAATCATCTTTCCTTCAAAGGTAGGATCTATAGAGGCATCTGACTTTGTCTTGCCATTCACAAGATCTGCAAGACCTCTTAACTCACTTGCTTTAGTTATGACGATTCTGTCAGAAGTGTATTGGTCAGTAATCGAAGCTGTATCCGAGCTGTGGCCATCCCATATTGACAACCACGAAGCATAGACTGAAGTATTCTGAGATACTTCATTACATGGATTCTTTCCTTCCTCATCATAATACCAGCCATTGAATGTGTATGTGTTGTCTTCAACAATGGGGATTAAGACATCATTTAATACGATGCCTTTACTGACTTCAACTACTTCACCATCTTCAAAGTTCAGAACCTTTGCATCTTCGTCCGGAAGATTAAGATAAAGTGTTACATTGCATGTCCTTTCAACAGGAGGTAACGATACAGGAATTTTCTGAGCGCATGAAAGGAGCAATAATATTACCCCCCCCCACGGCAAGCATTCTGATGAATCTACGCATAATGGGTGCTCTCCTTTTTATAAGAATTCTACATGAGCGAGAGCAAAACCGAAAGAAGAAAATCAGAAAGACATTTTCACCAATTACAACAAAAGCCGCCCGGAAGCGGCTTGTGATCAATATGACTTGGAAGCATGCATCTTCCTGACCTTCTTCATCTGCTTGCGCGCAAGAGCTTTGTTCTTGCGGTTCTGGATGGTAGAGGGCTTCTCGTAGTATTCACGCTTCTTCCACTCGCGGATGATACCTTCCTTCTCGACCATTCTCTTGAAACGCTTGATCGACTTCTCGAGTGGTTCGTTCTCATCTACTTTTACGTATGCCATATTAAATCACCTCCTCTCCCATCTGGGTCAGAATCGTCCGAAAATTATCATTTTGCCCAAGATATGTCAATCTCTCACCGCTTCCATTTCGACAATGGAAAGCTGCTCTTTTTCCTGTCCTCTCCAGTAATTGACGTCAGGGGTGAATACAACAGAGACATGCATTCCCTTCTTATAGCTCTCAGCGTCGTGAGGATTCCACCATACAGCAGGCCATGAATAGGTGCCATGGCGCAGAAGAAGACGCAGCATCTTCTGATCAGGACGAGGTGGTGTCACATCAGCAATCGTCGCATCCTTGATATATAGCCTGAGTGCCTCATTCTCCTGCCCGTATGGCTCAAGCAGTGCTGAAAGTCTCCATAGACCGGTTGTCATATATTCAGGAGGAATAGTTGCATCGGCTGTAATCTCCTTACCTGATTCAGCACATTTATCCATAGAGGAAACAACGCTCTCCATCATCCGGATGACGCTGTCCTTATTCTCATATGGCATGGAGAAACCTGCAGCACATCGGTGTCCGCCGTAATCATCAAACAAGGAGGCAAATGTTGAGAGGAATGCTTTTGCATCATAATTATCCGAGCACCGCATTGATGCCGACACTCTCTCGTTATCCACAACAGCCATCACAACAGCAGGAACGGAATACTCCTTTGAGATTTTCGAGGCAATAGCTCCTGTAAGGCCTCTGGGAACACTTTCATCTGCGATGATAACGAATTTTCCACCTAGCTTCTCAAAGCTTTCACGGGCCTTGTCACGCACAAGCGAGAGCGCATTCTCCTCATTAGCCTGGCGCTGCCTGTTCATGGAAAGCAGATTCTCTGTCAGTGCATCTGCCTCATCAGGATTTTCAGATACCAGAAGCGAGAATGCATCCATCGGGTGCCCGAGACGTCCTGCAGCATTCAGCACCGGTGCGACGTAAAATGATATGTCACGCGTGTTGATATGCTTACCTGCCAGATTCTGCCGTCCGAGAAGGGACTGGAGACACATCAGCGGCTTCTCGCTTAAAAGTCTCAATCCCCGTTTAACGATGATTCTGTTCTCATCCTTCATCGGCATCAGGTCTGCAACCGTTCCGATAGCCGCCAACTGCATGAGACTGTCATACTCAGCAGAGAGCGAAGGATAAGAATGAATGGAAAGGGAACGGAAAAGCGAGACAAGAGTCTCAATCTCTTTATCTCCATCGCTGTATTTAGCAGCTCTTGAAAGCATTGCAAGATCAAAAAGAGAGTGGTTCTTCGCGCGAGGCATCACAGCCTCCAGCTTTGAGCGGATATCCACAAGGGAAATATCCACACCGCTGCCGAACGCACGGCGGAGCATCTTCTTCTCTGTCTCTTCATCAAGAACAATAATCGGCAGATTCACTGCCAGAAAATCCATCAGCCTGTCCTTTTCAGACGAGAAGCCTCCACCTTCCAGGATTTCCTCTGTGATGCGGTCAATCTCAATGAGATTCTCAAGACGCACTGCATTGATCCGTATAGAACCGTTTCTTGGCTCTGCATGCAGCACGATGCATTCACTCCCCCACAAAGGTGTCTGCGAGAAAGAGAGTGCCCATATCATCTTTGCAGCTACTGCGCACCCCGCAAGTCCATCATACGCATACCCAGATCCAGGGACTTTAGGATCGAAAACAGCGACAGCAGGTGGAAGCTCATCCCCGGGAATATGATGATCAAGGACAATCACATCAATACCATGCTTCTCAAGTTCCCTTATCTCATCTACTGCAGAGATACCGTTATCTACAGTGATGACAAGTGTATACCCTTTCTCCAGGATTTCACTGACTGTATCCTCTGTCATACCATATGGCTCATCGCCCTCTGGAAGCCGCACGGAGACATTTCCAGCCCCGAGCTTTCTCAAGCCTCTGTAAAGAATAGCAGAACCCGTGATACCATCGACATCCCTGTCTCCGAACACAAGGATATTCTCCCCTTCCTCGATAGCTGCTGTAATCCGTTCAATGGCGGTATATACATCATCGCACTCAAGCGGTGAATGCTGATAAACCGTATCTGTCTCAAGATAATAAACAGCGTCCTCTGCTCTTTCCAGTCCGCGACGCTCAAGTACTGTTGCAGTGAGAAGATCCAGAGAAAAACGTTCCTTCAGGGTCCTGACCTTCCCTGGATCTGACACAGGTATCCTTATATCCACAATATCTCATCCCCTAAATATTCCAGATACCGAACTCAAGGCTTCTAAGCTTCCCTGGAAATGAGAAAGGCAGCGTTCTGAGAAGATATCTGAAAATTCTGTGCTCCTGCTCCTCTGAGACGACCAGCGAAAGCGCTTCAGAAAAGCTCAGCTCTACAGAGCGCCTGAGATATGCTCTGGCATTAGGAGGAAGCAGCAGCGTACCTTGCATAGTATCACAGTCATGGCAGACAGGAACACCCTCAGATGCGGAAAACCCGAGAATCTCATCCTGGCGGAAAGGACGGCTGCATACAGGACAATGAGTGAAATCTGGTGAAAGTCCCTCAATTAAAAGAAAGTGTACAATGAATTCTACTGTGACTTTCTCATATGGCTCTGTCTCCAGTGCATCGAGCGCTGACGTGTAGAGTGCGTACAGCTCTGGATCTGCGCTCCGCGATGTAAGCACAAGATCAGAGAAGAGCATTGCAGACTGTACTCTGTCGAGGTCGTCCAGCAGCGCATCATGCGTGGCTATCACATCGATATCCTTGAGCACTGTTCCCTTACGGCTGTTCTCAAGCGAGAAATTTCCCTCCGTATAAAGAGGAGCCTTCACAGTCCTGATACTCTTCCTGGCACCATATGAAACAACATGGAGAATTCCAAGAGATGGCGAGAAAAGCGTCAGCATCCGGTCATTTTCCCGGATCTTGTCGCTTTTTATGACAATTGCCAGTCCTTTGCTGTCGTGCTCCATAACCAAGAGGATAGGAATTGGAAGGAGAGAAGTCAAACGTGTTGGACAGGAAAGTGCAAGATGCTATCATTTCATTATGCGGAAAATTGTCACCATCATCACTTTGCTGATTATGTCACTGTCTACTACGACAGCTGCATCTGTGACAGGTGGCATACCGCTCAGAAGTGATCTTTTCTGGAGTGAGGAAGAATTAAGCCATTTCGATTTTTCTGCACCAGTCAGTGAAAATGAGAGAAATTTCTACGAGAATACGCATATCTACCTTGTCACAGCTTCTCCATCTGAGCCTGTATATGTCTATTTCGGCCACGCAGGTATTGTTGTGGAAACCCCGGAAAGCGATGCCGTCATGTTCGATTACGGGACTTTCCGCTTCGATGAAAGCTTTTATATGAACTTCATCTTCGGCCGTCTCTACTACTCTGTCATCCCCAGCTATGCTGATTCCAGATATGATTCATTCATCAGCGAGGACAGGACTGTCTACAAGCTTGAACTGATGCTATCTCCTGAAGAGAAGAAAACCGTCCTGTCTTTTCTGAGCTATAACACGCTTCCAGAGAATGACACATACCTCTACCATTACTATGAAGACAATTGTGCGACACGTCCGAGGGATATATACAATGCCGCTACTGGAGGAAACTTCAGGACATGGGCAGAGTCACAGGAGACGGGGAAAAGTTTCAGAGCGTGGTCTACGCCATATATGCATAAGTCTCTCTTCTTTGCTTTTGTACTGAACTATCTTCAGGGTCCGCGCGTTGACAGGCCCGTCTCGCTTTACGATGCCTGTTTTCTTCCAGATGTCCTGATAAGCGCAGTAAGCCGCTACGAAGGCTTTGAACCTGAAATACTTCACGAGACAAGGACAAGAGAAGCGACACCTGAAAGCTACAGCCTGACAGGAAGGAGCATCATCATCTCGGCAGTTGCCGCGTTCTTCATTCTGCTTACAGGAGCAAAGCATAAGGCACTGAGAATCATCGGAGATATTTCTTCAGCGCTGATCTGGCTTTTCATGGGAATTCTGTCATCAGTTCTTCTGTTTATGATGGTTGCGACGAATCATAACGTCACGTATGGCAACTGGAATGTGATGATAATATCTCCTGTTGTGCTTGTGCTCTCTTTTCTTCATTTTGCCTCGATTGGACGGAAAGAAAAAAGAAAAAGCATCGGGCGGGTATCACGCCCGATGCTCATCACAGCTTCAGTGCTTCTTGTCCTCAAAGGCTGTCTGCTGGACATGATGATTCAGGACAACCTTGCATACTACATCTTCGCACTCTCTGCCTATGCCTCAGAATACTACGTCAGCGTACGATCCGTGTACCGCTCCGTCCCTTTAAAGCGCCCGGAATATGTTCTGGGTCGGTAACCATTCCCAGATTTCCTGTCGATTCAACATAATCCACAAGTGCCTGTATCTTCGGAAGCATCGATCCCGGTGCGAACTGGCCTTCCTCTGAGTATTTCCTCGCCTCTTCCACTGTCATTGTGTCGATTGCACGCTCTGATGGTTTACCGTAATCAAGACAGACTTTCTCTACTGCTGTTGAGATGATGAAAGCATCTGCATTGAGGGACTTGGCAAGAATCGCAGCAGCAAGATCCTTGTCGATGACAGCTTCCTTTCCCCAGTAGACTCCTTCCTCATCCTTAACAACCGGTATGCCACCTCCGCCAGCTGCGATGACTGCCGCTCCGCTTTCAGAGAGGAAACGGATTGTATCGAGTTCTACAATCGAGAGTGGCTTAGGTGAAGGAACAACACGTCTCCAGCCTCTTCCAGCATCCTCTTTCACAGCCCATCCGAATGTCTTCTGATGGTCTCTTGCATCCTCCTCTGTCATGAATGAACCGATTGGTTTTGTCGGATTGTCAAATGAAGGATCTGATGGACTGACTTCAACCTGAGTCACAACAGTGACAGCTCTGTTCGGCATAGAACGCATGATAAATTCATTGTCCAGAGCCTTTTGCAACTGATAGCCGATTGCTCCCTGTGTATCTGCAACACAAGAATCCAATGGAACGGCATGGAGAATCTTCCTAGCATACTCAGAGCGCAGCAGGATGTACCCGACCTGAGGTCCGTTGCCATGGACAATGACTACCCGGTTGCCCTCTTCTATGATTGTAGCAATGTGATGAGCAGTCTTCTCTGCAGCCTTATACTGAGCATCTACAGTGACCTTCTTCGGATCCTCAATAAGGGAATTTCCGCCTATAGCAATGACAATGAGCTTTCCTGACATTCTGCCCTCCAATAAGAGATTAGCATAGTTGCAACAAAACGCAACATAAAAAGACATTTTTAGCCCATTTGCATCCTATTATCCTGTAAGTACTTATTTTCTACATATTTTCCATATTATGTCAGGAATAAGCTATTTTTTCCAAAAAACGTACCAAAAACGTACCAGTG
>CASDZV010000043.1 GCA_949285905.1 uncultured Spirochaetales bacterium
ATTTACTCCAATGCCATCAGCAAAAAAACCTGAAATAATCAAACCGACAGGCATTGCAAGTGAGGCAGCACTACCATATAGCCCAAACACACGCCCTAAATAATCTGCAGCAATTCTCTCCTGCATAAGTGCTGTTACAGGCCCGTTATAAAATGGTCCGGAGATTCCCATGATTACGCACAGAAATGCAAATCCCCAAAAGCCATTCTGTGGTAGCAACCCGGAAATAAAAATCGGCACTTCCATGAGTGCAATCGAAATTGAGATACCAATTCCTCTGTTTTTGAATCCTCCCCATAGACCGAGAATTATGCCGCCGATAATCATGCCAGCCGAGAAGGCGATTTCTGCAACAGATGCCTGCAGTGTTGTTCCTTCGAAATAATCAAGGGACATCAACGGAAAAAGAGCATTTATCGGGGAGTATAAGAGCGTAAAGGCTGCCGCAATCCAGATAAGAGCAAACACGCCTTTGTCTTGCTTTACAATACTATAACCCTCTTTCATTTCAATCCAGAAACTTGTATCAGAACGTGTTTCTGCCTCTTTTTCTGGCTTCGGTATTCTGATAAGTGCTACAGCTAGTGATGCGATAACCGCGCCCGCGATATCCAGGGCTACCATGCCACTGATACTCCAGATTGGATACAGCACACCGGCAACCGCCGTTCCGGCAATATAGCCGATTGTCTGTAAGGACTGCGTATAACCGGCACACTTTGTCAATTGTTCCGTCGGGACAATCAGCGGAGCCACCGCACTTATTGCAGGAGCATGGAATGCTGTCCCAATACTCCGGACTGCCAGCACAGCAATCACCAACCATACAGGCAATGAACTGTAGAAAGAGGCGACAGCAATTATCAAACTGACAAGTGCAATAAAGAGGTCGGCAACAATCAGTACGGCTTTTCTGTCCATCCGATCTACAAGAGTTCCTGCTACTGTTCCTAAGACGGCACTCGGAAGAAAGCCTGCCAGTGATGCCATGGAGAGAATAAAGGCCGACTGTGTTATTGCAGTCAAATACCAGATCAATGCCATCTGCAAAACAGCGCTTGTAAGGACGGATACTGCTTGCCCTGCCCACAAACAGTAATCGGAGAAGGAGGAGCTGATCTTTCCGGAGGAGAAAAACAGAGAATCTCGATCGCCCGAGCCATATTGAAGGATGCTCCAATCATCATATTCGATGAAGCGACGGCAAATGTAGATCCTGAGAATGAAGACAAGCTCCAGAAAGCTATGGAGTCACTTTCAAAAGATAAGACAGTCATAATGATAGCACACAGGCTGAAGACAATAAGAAATGCTGACAACATCATAGTCCTTGATGACGGTGTGATAACTGAAGAAGGAAATCACGAAGCCCTCATGCAGGAAAATGGGCTGTATAAAGCCTTTGTCGCAGATCGTGAGGAAGCTTCAGGCTGGAAGGTCTGATTTTTCTGAAAGCGGGGAGGTGCTGTCAAGAATTTCATTTACACAGAATTCTTGACAGCACCATTATGCAGGGCATTCTTTTTCTCCATTATCTGGGTCGGCAGTGATAAAGGTATCCATATTTTGAGAGAATCAGAAAACCTCTATTTCTCCGGGATAATTTACTCCCTTTTCAATAAGCGGCCCTCTCGCTCCCATCGTGAAAGCGATATCGCTGCTTCGGATTGCCATCAGCCTGTCGCCTGTTTTCAAACCGAGGGAATCCAGGGCAGAGGACGGTATCCTGACACAGCCATCCCCAGACAGATGAAGCCATGAATAGTACCGTCCCTTATATCTTATGAACTGTCCTTCGCTGTCCGGACAGCTGCCATCAAGTTCCGGCAGGTCAGTCAGTATGTGCTTCAGCTTTGAGCTTAAAAGCATTCTGCGGTTTGTGACACAGAAACCGCCGGTTATCCTGCTTCCGGTGAATATGATGATCCTGTCATCAGCAGCCAGATCATATTCACAGATCGCCATCGGAGGAAAATGTATGCTACCATCTTCACTAATTAAAGACCATCCGAAGACGTATTTTCCTCCTTTGTTCAATTGAGGCATCACGTCACTCCCTTTTTCTTATCTTTTGTCAGCCTTTTCTGAAATGGAAATCGCAGCATTCAGCTCCGTTTCCAAGAGTTCCGCTGCGCTCAAACCTGATCTTCGGCAGCAGCCCGGAAAAAGCGATCTCGTCATTCTCACAGAAAACAGTGCACAGCTCAGGGCATCCATATTTACTGCACAGATCATGGTAGATGCAGCTATGGAGATTAAAGTGGATCTCCTTTCCATCGCATCTTACCCATTCGGTCTTCCAGCCTTCTTCCGGAAAATTCTTTGCCATGAACTTCCTGACGCCCATGCGGTAGATTGAATACGCGAATGGCAGCCTTGCCATCTTCGACATGGACTCTTTCTTTTTCTCTGCAGTCTTCTTCTCTTCAGCCCTGACGTAATCAAGGGCCTCTGTCCTGGAATACCCGGCAGAGAGAAGGGCCTTGTAGTAGGCAAGGGGAGGAAGAAGCTTCATCTGGATATGTTTTCTTATGGCTTCATTACCTTTATAGTCGGATTCAGCTTCAAGCTTTGAGAATATATCATCTGCCACCTGATAGACCTTCCTGCCATCCTCTTCTCCAAATTCCCTGA
>CASDZV010000044.1 GCA_949285905.1 uncultured Spirochaetales bacterium
ACGTGACAGTCCGCCCTTCCTCCACCGAGTATATCCTCGCAAGGTTCTCGAGCTCCTTCTTCCATTCGCTTGGAATGGAGATGTTTATCTGGACATTCTCCGTTCTTGGCCGCGCCATTTTCGCCTCCATATACATAGATTGTATATTAATTATATGCATTCATCGACCTTTTTCTTTACTGATTGCTTCATCAATGCCATCATCTAATCATGGAAGGTAAACATATCTGCCAGAGTTGCGGAACCGCCATTGACTCACCGGATCTCTTCGGCACTCATGGTGATGGACACATGAACGAGGACTACTGCATCAATTGCTATCAGAACGGTGTCTTCATTTCCAATCAGGATGCCATGCGGCATCATCCAGATCCCAAGCGCTGGATGAAGGATGAGGACAAGGCTTCATGGATTATTGACAGATGCGGATACGTCACACTCTCTACCATCGACGAGCAAGGTTTTCCTCGCCCTGTCGCAATCGATGTCATCCAGCATGATGGGATAAGGGAGATATGGATGACGACATACCGAAACTCAGTGAAGGCAATGCATATCTTCTCGAATCCCAAAGCAGGAATCTCTTTCGCAAGAGAAGCTGACAGTATCAGCCTCACCGGAACAGCCGAGGTCATTACGGAAAAGGATATGCTCAGGCTATACTGGAAGGATTTCTCCATCCATTACTATCCAGATGGAGTTGATGATGAAAACTACTGTCTGATCAGGTTCTCTGCAAAGACTGCAAAGCTCTGGATTGATGGCAAGTCTTCTGCTCTCTCATTCTGATTCTGTTGCTTTCATCCCATCGGCAAGCCAATGTTTTTTTTTTGCAACATTTCTATAACCACCAGCACTTCCTATTATTCCGGTACAACACGCATGAAGCGCTTCTTTCCTGCTTTAAGAAGGAATTCACCATCTTCTGAATCGGAGAGCGTAATCACTGCTTTAGGATCTGAGATCTTCCTGCCGTTGATTTCAGCACCCCCCTGTGTAACAAGTCGTCTTGCTTCTCCATTCGAGGAAGTGAGGCCGGAACGTGTATAGAGTTCGAGTACGCCGATTCCATTCTCAAACTCCCCTTTAGCTATAGAAACAGAAGGTATGCCTTCCTTGCTGCCAGAACCTCCGAAGAGCGACTTGGCAGCATCCTTTGCCCTCTCTGCCTCTTCTTCTCCATGGACAATCTTCGTGACCTCATAAGCAAGTCTTGCCTTTGCGTCATTGATATTCCTCTTCGGATCCTCATATTCCCTGATCTCATCAAGATCCATGAATGTGAAGAGCTTCATGAAACGCACAGCATCTGCATCGGCCACATTCCTCCAGTACTGGAAGAAATCATATGGTGAATAGAGCTCTGGAGAGAGGAATACGGCCCCCTTCTCGCTTTTTCCCATTTTCTTGCCATCAGCTCTCATGATGAGATTGAACGTCAGGCCATAGCACTGCTCACCACCCATGCGCTGGATGAGATCGATACCGGCAACGATATTACCCCACTGGTCAGCACCGCCGATCTGCAGACGGCATCCTGTTTTCTCATTGAGCATCTTATAGTCATAGGACTGCAGAAGCTGGTAATTGAACTCAATAAACGAAAGTCCCCTCTCAAGGCGCTGCTTGACACCTTCGAATGTCAGCATCCTGTTGACAGAGAAATAGACACCAACTTCCCGGAGGAACCTGATGTAATTGAGATCGACAAGCCAGTCGGCATTATTCATCATCCTAGCCTTGCCAAGCCCCGGCTTCGGATTCTCCGAGAAATCCACAATCGTACCAAGCTGTCCCCTGATCTTCTCCACATTTGATGCGATCGTCTCTTCAGAAAGGATCTTTCTCATCTCTGTCTTGCCAGAAGGATCCCCGATAAGACCTGTACCACCACCAACAAGAGCAATTGGATTATGCCCAGCCTCCTGCAGATGGTGCATTGCGAAAAATGGCACGATATGCCCGACATGGAGCGATGGTCCTGTCGGGTCAACTCCGCAGTAGAATGTGACAGGACCCTTATCCATCAGATCGGAAAGCCCTTCCAGATCCGTGCAGTCCTTTACAAAACCTCTGTCAACGAGCGTCTGTATCGCTTTATTCATCAGAGAACCCTCTCATATGTCTTCATAGCATTATGGATGAATGGAACAAGCTGATCAGCGGCGACTCTTTCCTGCTTCATTGAATCACGGAAACGTACAGTTACTGAATGATCCTCAAGTGTCTGGTAATCGACAGTGACGCAATACGGCGTACCGATCTCATCCATTCTCCTGTAGCGGCGGCCAACAGCTCCGCTCTGATCATAGAATGTCACGAAATCCTCTCTCAGAGAATGCTCGAGCTTGGAGGCATACTCGGCAAGGCCATCTTTCTTGACAAGTGGAAGCACTGCAACTTTCACTGGTGCGATCGCAGGATGGAAGTGGAGAACTGTTCGTGTGTCCCCTTCAGGTGTTGCTTCCTCATCATATGCATCAGAGAGAGCCATCAGGACATTCCTTGTAAGACCTGCAGATGTCTCTACTACATATGGAATGAAGCGCTCATTTGTCTCAGGATCAAGATATGTCATGTCCTTGCCGGAGAACTTCTGATGCTGAGTAAGATCATAATCAGTGCGTGAATGCACGCCCTCAAGCTCCTGCCATCCCATAGGGAAGAGGAACTGGATATCATATGCGTCCTTTGCATAGAATGCCAGTTCATCAGGTCCGTGCTGATGCCATCTGAGATGATCCGGATGAATACCCATCTTCTTGTAGTAATTCATCCTCTGTTCCCTCCAGTACGGGAACCATTCCTCATCTGTACCTGGCTTGCAGAAGAACTGCATCTCCATCTGCTCGAATTCGCAGGAACGGAAAATGAAGTTCTTCGTCGTAATCTCATTGCGGAATGACTTACCGACCTGTGCGATTCCGAAAGGAAGCTTCACTCTCGACGACTGCACGACATTCTTGAAATTGACGTAAATTCCCTGTGCTGTCTCTGGGCGAAGATAGACAACTGAAGCGTCATCGCTTGTCGGGCCAATATGTGTCTGGAACATCAGATTGAAGTTTCTTGGCTCTGTGAAAGTGCCTTTATTGCCACATACCGGACAGGGAGCCTCAAGATCAATCTGATCAGCTCTGAAACGCGAGTGGCAGACTTTGCAGTCAACCATCGGATCTGTGAAATTCGAGACATGTCCGGATGCTTCCCAGACACGTGGATGCATGAGAATAGCGGCATCAAGACCGACAATGTTGTCGTGCAGCTGTGTCATCTCCTTCCACCAGAAATCCCTGATATTGTTCTTGAGCTCAACACCCATCGGGCCGTAGTCATAAGCGCCATTGAGACCTCCGTAGATCTCGCTGGACTGGAATATAAAGCCACGACGGCGGCAGAGCGATACGATTTTATCCATTGTTACTTCAGCCATTTCAATTCTCCTCAAATAGCTTCACTGCCCTTGCAAGGCGTTTTTCTGTCTCATCCATTCCCAGAAGCCGTATTGAATCGAAAAGCGGCAGGGAAACTGTTGAATTCGTTATAGCAACCCTAATGGGCTGGAATACACCATTTACTTTGATACCAAGTTCTGCAGCAAGAGAGGAAAGCTTCTCTTCGATGACTTCCTCCTTCTCGCCACCCTTGAGTCCTGAAAGAAGAATACAGGAACCTTTCCTGAGCGCTTCACCTGTCTTGGTCTCATCAGAACCTTTGGCAATGTAAATGGCCTTATC
Organism: uncultured Spirochaetales bacterium; assembly: GCA_949285905.1. Classification (GTDB taxonomy): domain Bacteria; phylum Spirochaetota; class Spirochaetia; order Sphaerochaetales; family Sphaerochaetaceae; genus Ornithospirochaeta. The sequence goes on from CASDZV010000044.1 coordinate 3,738, forward strand.
TGTCACAGCATTATCCTCAAAGAGGAACGCAGTGAGCGGAACGACATCTGAAAGCACCTTCATGCGTTCCTTTACAGGAGGTACAATCTTCTCGACAAGGGCTTTATCGCTATCAGTAAGAGGCTTGGAGACATATCCTGCTTCCTCAAGATATGGAGCGATAAGCGAAGAGAGACGCGCATTGTCTGCCTGTCTGATGTACTGTCCATTGAACCAGTCAAGTTTCTTATAATCAAAAACCGCAGGAGCTTTGTGTATGCCTTCCATTGTGAAGCACTTCTCCAGATCCTCCTTTGAGAAGAACTCAGTCTCACCGTCAAGGGACCATCCGACAAGTGTTACATAGTTAATAATTGCCTCTGGGAGGTACCCCTTTGCACGGAAATCCCTCACAGCTGTAGACCCATGGCGCTTTGAAAGCTTCTGTCCATCCTTGCCCATGACCATCGGGAGATGGCAGTACTGCGGTACTTCCCACCCGAAAGCTTCATAGAGAAGCACGTGAAGAGGACCTGATGGAATCCACTCCTGTGCACGCATGATATGAGTAATCTTCATCAGATGGTCATCAATGACATTCGCAAGATGATATGTCGGGAAACCGTCACTTTTCAGAATGACCGGATCGGGAGAAATGTCGCGGTTGCGCCGTGTTATATCTCCCATGAGAATATCGTGGAATGTCGTCTTGCCTTCTGTAGGAACGCGGAAGCGGATAACAGGCTTTATACCTTGTCTCAAAAGCTCCTTGATCTCAGAGTCTGAAAGATGTGCGCAGTGCCTGTCATACCCCTGATACTCGCTCTTTGACGCTGCCTGTTCCTTCCTCAGCTCCTCAAGGCGCTCTGGAGTACAGAAGCAGTAATATGCTTTCCCTTCATCGACAAGGCGCTGTGCATATTCGCGGTAGATATCGAATCGCTCTGACTGGATATATGGACCATAAGGTCCTCCGACAACAGGCCCCTCATCCCACTTGATGCCAAGCCACTCAAGCGTACTGTAGAGATCTTCCAGAGATTCATCGGAATATCTCTCCCTGTCTGTATCCTCAACACGGAGTATGAACTTACCTCCGTTTGCTCTGGCGAAGAAATAGTTGAACAGTGCTGTACGTATACCCCCGATATGCTGCAATCCGGTGGGTGATGGCGCATAGCGAACTCTCACGTCCATGAAAACATCTCCTACTTAACAGGAGAAGATTACATTCTTTCCTCTCCGATGGCAATCAGGAAAGAAAGTCAATGACGGCATTCACTGCCTTCTCTTCTCCGCTTTTATCAGGATCATAGAAAAGGAAGTGGGTGCATTCAGGGATATGGATGTGCTTTCTCCCGCTTTTTGCTGATGAAGCAATGAACTGAGCAGGCTTCTCACCTGTGATCTGATCTTTGCCTGCGGAGATTGCGAGAATGGGGACACTAATACTTTTCTGCACCTTCTCAGCCTCTTCCATCAGCTTATACAGCTCATAGAGTTCTCGCATATAAACCCATGACCAGTACTCACCGCCAAGGTAATCATCATCCTCAGGAGCGTTCTCATAATACATCACATACTCGCTCTGGTGATGCCAAGGCGTAGGAATACGCTTTCTGAAAAGAGAGAAGAGATATATCTGCCAGAGAGGCTTCGGAGATTTCATGCCAGGGTATCCTACAGCAGGAGAAGCAAGCACAATACGCTCTGCACCGACACGCGAAGCAGCTACAAGAGCAACAGAAGCTCCCATAGAGTGGCCGAGAAGATAAACATGGCTGTAGCGCTCATTCAGATCAGAGAGCGCATTTACAGCAACACCAACCCAGTCATCTCTTCTGGAATGACTGAAATCATCGCCGCATGTTCCCGCACCTGGCAGACGAGGCACGAAGATATCGTAACCGAGTGCATATAAATCACGCGAAGGGCGCACGAGTTCCCCTGGATACCCCGCATAGCCATGAACAAGAAGAACAGCCACAGAACTCTTTTCTTCGTGGGTCATTGAGAAGGACCGGCCTGCAGTGCATGGACTTTTCCTGTCATGATAGACACCTTCATACCATGAGACGGGAACTGAATAGCGGATGGTCACCATGAGGCCTCCTGCAGGAGATTCAGAAGATCGATACGGCTTCCGACATTTGTCTTCGAGAAGATGTTTGCGATATGGTTATTGACAGTATTGACAGAAATCCCCAGCTCAGAGGCTATCTCCTTATTTGTAAGCCCCTTCTTGATGAGCTTCACGACTTCAAATTCACGCTCGGTTATATGATACAGACTGCTGACTGTCTCGAATGAGAAATCCTGCTGTTCCTTTGCCGCATTATTCTCCTGATGGTGAAGTGCAGTGAAAAGGAATACCAGTTCCGCTATCGTATATGAAAGGCAGATAACAGGTATTGAGATCATCCTGAAATATTCGAAGAAGACTGCAAAAACAACAAAAGGAATCATCGCAAATGAGATGATGATAAGCGTGAAGCACGCTGTACGCACTGACTTTTCCTTGATGCTTCTTCTCTCGTGAAGGAGAAGTATCACACAATAAAATACAGCCAGCGTCCAGACAAGATACTGCAGTATAGAGAAAACAGAGTTCCCTGTAATCAACCATGCCACTGAAACTCCAAGATAGAGCCCCCCTGAAGCGAAGGCACCGATCTTTTCCGGAGTCTGCATAGGACGAGCTACAATCCAGTTGATGGCAAAAAGAAGCAATACGAGAATAAAAGCAGAGTCAGCAATCATCAATCCTTCCCAGATATAGTGAAGAATGAGACGCGCAGTTCCCGTAAATGCAAAATATACAGCTCTGTCCAGTGCGAATGAGACTACGGCACCCAGAAGGGATGCAGAGAAAACAATAAGAGCCCAGGACCAGGAGTATCTGGCACGCCGCGTCCATATAATCGAGAGCGCGAGATCCATGCTGACGACGGACAGTGCCAGAAACGAGAGGAGAAGAGGGACCACATCCATCGCTAGCGACGGACCTTCTGGTTATGGGACATATCTGCAAGTCCGCAGATTTCAGTCAGATTCTCATCGAAATCCGGCATCGTAGTTGCCTTGAGACCTGTCGAAGCAATTGCAACACTGTTGTAATTGCGCGCATTGAGGTCTGCAGCACTATGACGCGGGAAAAGCTTGATGTGAAGATTCAGCCCCTTCGTGAGGAAATACTCAGGTGTCAGCTCATAGCCAGGAATAGCACTCCTGAGCTTCTCCTTAAGCGGTGCGAGATCTTTTACAAATGCAGTCGGCGCGCCAAGGTGGAGTATGAACCAGAGCTCGAATGACGGATTGAAGTAAAGCATCTTCACTTTCTTCTTCTCCGCATATTCCTCCATCTCCTTCACGCTGTCGACAGTTGCAGAAACATCATCGAAACCGAAGAGCGCCCATGCAGAGTCAAAGCGCCCCTTGCTCCTCTGCCTGCCAGTCCAGTCAATCAGCGCCTCAAGACTTTTCGTCTGGGAAGGTGCCTGAAGGACGGTGAGATTAACGTAACGGCAATCTTTTCTCATCTGCGAAAAGTAAAGTGCTTCTGCTTCTGTTGCACAGACCAGGAGCAGCATTCTCTTCGGCTCTGTTGTATTCTTCTTACGCGTTTTCATCCGTTACCTCCTTCACTTCAGGCTCTACAGGAGTACCATCATGCACGAACCAGAACTCGCTGATGATAGGCAGCGAGCCATATGCACCCTGCATATAGCGCTGAGAAGCAGGGATTCTGCCCTTAGCACCCTTGAAATCCGAAAGCGAATAATAGACTGTTGAACTTTCCTGATCCTTCTGTGCGAACCATACGGCATCGCGGCGAAGCAGTCCTTCGCGGAGAAGCGATGGGTTGCAGTCCACAACTAGCATCTGGCTCTGCTTGTCGCAGTTCTCGAAGATTTCTACCAGATGGCAGAGAACATCGGGATGCAAGAGCTGGCCGAAGTCATCAATTACAAGCACTTTCTCTGTTATAAAAGCCTCGAAGAAAGCAAAGCCGAGAACAACAAGACGGCGAAGTGAGAGGCTCTCACCTGAGAACATATTCGCATATCCTTCAGCTTTCTTATCATTGACGTAGATGTGAGTGAATCTCAGGTGCTCCTCACCCTTGTCATTTGCTCTGACTTCTATGCGGCTGATATCTGTAATATCCACAGCCCAGAGGTAATTGAGAATCTGCTCGCCCCAGCCCGGATGTGCCTTGAGCATCTCGCATGCGTAAGCCTCAGCTTTTGTAGAGACGCCCATCGGCAGGATATGAAGCTTCTTTTCAAACCATGTATAGAGCTCAAGTGATGTCTGTCCGCCCTTCCTTGCAGATCCGGCGAGGAATGTCCTGTTCTCCGGAAGCTTTGCAGCCTGTCTCTTCTTCTCACCGCGATAGAACTTTCCAAAGCGGTATGAGTAGCCTTCATCTGTAAGCTTTCTCTCGAACATCAGTTTTCTTGAGTTTCCGATGATGTAATAAAGTGTCTCCTCAAAAATCTTCTCCTTGTTTGCAGAGAGCGTATAGACAGCAATGATGGATGGCTTCTCCTCATTGCCCTCCTCGCCTTTATCGAGAAGAACCTCAATTGAAATCGTAGCAGGCGTCGCCTTGTCGATTCCATATGCGAACGTGGTACCGGTAAGCGCACCCTGTAGAGGATTCTCAGGGCCATCCTCTGCCATGACTATCCTCTTGAGGACCTCAAGAGCCCTGACAAACGAACTCTTTCCAGCTCCGTTCGGACCAATGATGGCACTTGTCTTGATTACATTGAGACGATCATTAATTGCCATTATCTTGGACTGAGGAAGACGAGAGTCCTTAACAGCCTCGAAACTGATCGTCTGGGGAGACTTCACGGACTTGAAGTTCGCAATAGTCATGTTTAGCAGCATAAGCCACCTCCTACAGAATATGGGTCGCCCCATCCTTTCCATTGATTATAGCCAACAAGGAAAGAAATATGCAGGAAAATCGTGCAATATGGGTTTTTCCTGGAATAATTGCCCGATAAGCCTGTAACACACTCGTAAAACAATGGAATATTGCACTATAAAACAGTATTTCATTGCACAATACATTGCGAATAAGGGCATCAAATTGAAAAAACTTAAGGAAAATACTTAAAATTTGTCAAGTATTTTACAACCCCATTACAAAAGCATAGACAGAATTAGCGTTGTCAGAGCCCTGCACCTTCACACTTCCAGAGCCGGTCACCTGCTGCAGTGCCTGCTCGTTACGCGTTCTGATAGAGACAAGATCGCGGTAAAGTGAACGGGCATCGGCGTCGCTGTAAGCGCTGTTGATCTCTGAAAGGAGGTTTATCGCGTCATCATAATTGCCAGTTCCCGCCATGAGAAGAGCTGCATTGTAGCCCGACGGAAGATGTCTGGAATTGCGCCATTCGTCCAGGAATATAGACTCAGCATGTTCCAGGTTGCCATCCTTTGCCGCATCATAAGCCGCCTCAGCTGCCTTGTTCTCAGGCTTGTTCTTCATCAATGAGACATTGTACTCGACTGCAGTCGGCACGAGAAGCCGGATGATATCGCTCTGGAATGACCTGATCATACGGCGGAAAAGATATCCGGCGTCATCAAGCCGGGCCCATCCGAAATCAAGGCTTCCCTCCCGTTTCCCGGAATCAGAGAAAGTACGCTGTGCGACAATAGCACCTGTTTCCGTGTCGATAATCGTCAGAGAGTAATCAATGGAGGCAATCTGCCTGTAATAGTAATTATATTCAACACGGCGGTGTCTGACACCGTCACTGTCGTACCACCACTCATAATATGGCTCTGAATAGATCGTCTCATTCACAGACATACCTGTTATGCGCGGAATAAGTACCGCATCATAGCCAAGTCGCTGGAACTCCGATGATATATCTGCGCCATAGAGTCCACGCTGCAGCACAGCATCAGTGATATCAGGAGAAAGAAGATTAAAAAAACCTGTCGATGTGAGGAGTGAATAGAGATAATCGGTGGCATATTCAGAAACAGACGATGCTGTGGATACAGAATAACCGGAATAGATGCGCAACCCCATAGCATGGATATCTGCACCTGCAACAAAACGGGAAGGTGCAGAGAAACCGCGATAAGGCACGACAGAGGCAACTGCAAGATTGCGGTAGGCCCCCATATCGATAACAGACGGCTGCATATACGGCACAGAGACTGTTGTGCTGCACGAAACAAGAAGAACAATAATGCAGATCAAGGGAACAAGCTTTCTCATAAATCCACCCATCATGCCATAAGCGCTGCAGATCTGAGCACCAAGGCAAGCTGAACAGCAGCTTCAAGATGTCCTGAATCTGCCACGCCTTTGCCAGCTTCCGGAAGACCAGCATCCAGCAAAGGCGCCACATGCATGAACGGAAGCCCCCATGTGATTACTGCAGCTTTATCAGGGGATGCTGCGGAAACAGCTGCGAAGCCCATACCTGCTGTCATGACAAGAATTGATGAATAAGCACCGCTGACACCTTCAGAGAAGAGCCTTTCAGCAGATAGCGGTCCGACTGCATTTATCCCAAGGCCTTTCACTATCTCGATAGCAGGGATTATAGCGTCCTCCTCTTCCCTCCCAGTCCAGCTTCCATCTGGATTCATCGGATTGAGAGAAGAGACCGCTATTGGCTTTGTACGGTCGAAATACGGCGACATCATTATTGAATCAATATTAATCAATGCAGATATTATATTCTCCCTTCTGACCTTCGCCACTGCCTCGCTCAGAGGTGAGCGCTGCGACAGGCCGAAGATGTTGAGAAAGCCGCCACGAAGCATGCTCTCCAGTCTTGCTGTCGCTGAGAAGACTGAGAGAAGATCAAAAACAGAGTGTTCTTTATAACCAGCAGCTTCCAGGGCAACTCCGCTCACAGGCGAAGAGACAAGTGAGTGTCCAAGCCCGTTCTGAATGATTTCAACAGCGCTCCTGAGCGCCTCATAGGAAGCACGTCCTGTATCAGCAGTCACCTTGCCATATTCAAAGCTTTTCTCATCAATCGAAGAGGAGTTGAAGAATATAATTCTCTCTCCATTCTCCTCTGCTTTCTTCAGCGACACGTCATCATCTGCATAGAATGTAAAAGGCAGTGTCAATGACAGATCAGAAGCTGTTTTGCGGAACAATCCTTCGTCTCCAGTTACAATCAGCTTCGCTGAAAGATCTGATGAAAGCACGCGCGCTGCTTTGATAATCATCTCAGGAGAAGTCCCCGCTGGCTCCCCCATTGAAATTACGGTATATCTCTGCATATTGTGATTATATCATTTCACACACTTCTTGGATAGGAAGAGTGATTGTCTGATTGCGGAGGATTTATGTGCTTTGACGACGATGATGAAGCAGTGGAGGAATTCGAGGAGCTTTACACGATTATCCCTGAAGTCGATACAGATCCAAGCGATGTGGAATCTGAGTACGAGGATATGGAAGACGAGAAGTTCGACATCGATTTCTGATGTTTCTGCAAACAGTATCTTGACTTCTACTTTGTTTCTGTTTAAAGTAACACATGTTACTAAGGAGAGAAACAATGAGGAAGCTCATCACAATCATCGCCATAACACTCATACTCGCTCTGGGGTTCACCGCTGTTTTTGCAAGCGGCACGGAAGAACTTGATGGAAGACTGAGAATCGGAATCTCGAAACTGATGGTCCACCCAGCGCTCGACTCAATAGAGCAAGGCATCAAGGATTATCTCAGCGAGAATGGCATCAATGCTGTCTACGAGACACAGACAGCAAATGGAGAGATAAGCACAGCTTCTTCCATCGCACAGCTCTTCCAGACAGAAGGAAAGGACATTGTCGTTGGTATCGCGACACCAACTGCACAAGCTCTTGCAAATGTCTTTTCAGACATACCTGTTGTATTCGCGACAGTCACGGATCCAGAGTCTGCAGGGCTCACCGGCCTTGCTAATGTCGCAGGAACATCTGACATGGTTCCCGTGAAAGAACAGCTGAGAATAATAGAGGAAGTCACAGCGGCAAATAAGCTGGGTATGGTTTATACCTCCGCTGAGTCAAACGGAATCACACTGATGGAAGCTATGCAGGAAGCATGCGATGAACGCGGTATTGAGCTTGTGACGGCCTCTGTATCCAACTCATCGGAAGTGATGATGGCTGCACAGTCCATCATCGACCGTGTCGATGCGATGTATGTATCCACTGATAATACTGTTATATCTGCCATCGCAGCACTCTCCTCTGTCTGCAGCGAGAACAATGTGCCGCTCTTCTCTGCGGACACAACATCATCATTCGGCACGGAAGTCCTTCTTGCAGGTGGCTTTGATTACTATCAGTCCGGTCGCCTCACAGGAGAAGTCATCGAAAGAATACTTAATGGGGAGAATCCAGAGGACATCGGAACACTCTATCTTGAAAACCTCGAGATTTACATCAATCTCGACGTGGCAGAGAATCTTGGCATAGATATCCCTGAGGATATCCTGGGAAATGCCAGATATATCATCAGCGACGGCGCAGAGATACAGCTGTAAGATCAGGAGTGGCGATACTCTTCCTTTCCAAGAACAAAGACGCGCTCCGGAACACTCTCAAAAGAGAACGGATCGCCACTCCAGATGACGAAATCTGCCTCCTTTCCCACATCAATCGATCCTGCGATGCTGTCAATGCCAAGAAGCACAGCGGGAACGATGGTTATGGACGCGAGTGCCGCAGCTCTGTCAAGGCCTTCCCCTGCAGAGAGCGCAGCCTCAACGCTGAGCATCTGCACAGGGCTCATGTGATGATCTGTTGTAAGGGCAAATTCCACACCGCTTAGAGCAAGTGCCCGGGGAATTGAAAGATCCATATTCCTCGCTTCATAATCTGAAGCAGTAAGCAGCAATGAACCGAGAATAACCGGAACAGAATACTTTCTGAGTTCGCCAGCCACAATAGCAGAGTCAGAACCATTCACTATCACGACATTCATTCCATAACGTTTGCCAAGCTGGATAGCCCATACGATATCATCCTCACGCTCCGCATGTATGAAAGCAGGCTTATCTCCAGAAATAACGGGGAGGAGATCGCAAAGCTTTTCATCGTGATGAGCTCTCTCCAGCGCATCTCTGATCATTGCACCGATAGCCATGCGTGTCACAGGACTGGCATTCTTCCGCTTCGGAGCCTCTCCGATAGAGAATTTCATTGCTGCATATGGATTGATTATCATCTGTTCACGATTGCTTCTCGAAAGACGTACAGCAGCTATCTGCCCTCCGATCACATTAGCGTTTCCAGGAGAAACGCCGACTGCGGTAACACCACCGGAAAGAGCATATTCCACAGCTCTGTCAGCCGGATTGAAACCATCCACAGCTCGCAGCATAGGAGCAACGGGCATGCCTGTCTCATTCCAGTCATTGCCCTCATAGCGCATGGAATCCTCTTTAAGTCCAAGAGAAGTGTGAGCATCAATGAATCCCGGTGTGATATGCCTGAACTCAAGGTCAATATCACAGCTGTCTGTTCTGATTGATCCAGCTTCCCCTACTTCCTTGATACAGCCGTTCTCAATTTCCAGATATCCATCTTCCAGAACACCATGGCTTACTGTATGAATCACAGAATGAATGAACCTCATACCATCCTCCTGCCATCGATGAAGAGCGCTCTGAGATGCGATGTAAAACTTAATGGGAATTCATCGAATACGGAGATATCCGCATCCTTTCCGATTTCAAGCGAACCAACTCTGTCATCAATGCCTGCAGCTCTGGCCGCGTCAATTGTTATCGCACGGATAGCATCATATCTGTCCATCCCTTCCCTGACTGTAAGAGCGGCTGCAGTACTGAGAAACTGCGCACCTCCCAGGCCTGGGCAAGCGTCTGTGCAAATTGCCGTCAATATTCCATTTTCCCTTGTCACGGCAGGACTTCTGAAGCTTATGCCATCTGATTCAAGATCACGTGATGTGAAAAGAAGCGGTCCGAATATGATACCAGCGCCGGATGCCTTGATTTCGTCGAGCACATCCAGAGACTGGACTCCATGCACGATGATGACTCTGAAGCCGAACTCCATTCCAAGGCGGAGAGCTGCTGAGATGTCATCAGAACGCTGTGCGTGGATATGCGCAGGAATCTTACCCTCAAGAAGCGGTATGAGCGCCTCGCACTGAGGAGAATAGCCGGCTGTAATACCTTTCAGTTTCTTCTCGCGATACTCAACAGCCTCTGCCAGAGCCGTACGCATCATCGCAATTTCTGCCATACGGGTAACAGGCGCTCTTCCACTTCTGCCGAATGTGCTTTTCGGCGCTTCTCCTAAAGCAAATTTAATTGCACAACCATGCTTTATACACGCTTCGTGCGCATAGCGTCCATTGAGTTTGAAAGCTGCAAGCTGACCGCCTATAAGCGTTGTGCTTCCAGGACCGCTGACAACTGTTGTGACACCGCGCCTCCGTGCTTTGCAAGCCGATGAATCAGAAGGAAGAAATGCATCAACAGCGTCATAATGCGGAACGACAGGGTTTATTGTCTCGCTGTATTCTGTGCTTCCTATTCCTTCAGGACCACAGCCTACATGGCAATGAGGATCGACAAACCCTGGAACAATATAGCCACCCTCCGCATCCATATCATCAGGACACGGAGAGAATCCGTCATACATCGCGCCAACACCTGTTATCTTCCCGTCACTGAATTCTACATACCCATTCCGGAAGACAGCAGAAGAAGATGTGATGACAGTGCCATTGTAAATTTTCATTTATAAGGCCTTGTACATACCCTCAAAAAGAAGAGCAACAGCAGCAGCACCGGGATCCGCAATCGTCCGGGACTCTTCACCGCGCACTGCTATGCGACCATGCTTAGCGACCATATTGCGTGTATTCTCAAATCCTGCTGCAGCTGCATCAGATGCAGCTTTCAGAGCGTCGCGAGCATCTTTCTCAGTACTGTCAGAAAGCGCTCTGACTCCTGGGAGAAGGCTGTCAAGCGCTGTTTTCTCCCCTTCTTTCGCTCCTCCCATCTCCATTATGGCATCAGCGAAGCTCTGAAGCATGTCTCTCAGATCGGAAACTGAAAACTCTTCCTTTCCCCTGAGAGTTTTCCCACCACGCATGAACCCATTTGCCAGAAGAGTACCCATTGATGAAGGTGCGACCTGTGAGAGAGTTTTACCAATCTGATAGAAAAGCTTACCTGCATCTCGCTGGTCAGAGACAGATATGACCTCATCGACTTTCTTGAAGCCATCGCTCAGCACAAGCCCGATGTCGCCGTCCCCCGCAACGCTGTCCAGATCGACAAGACGGTCTCTGTTCTCTAGCATTATATCGCTCCAGCATCTTGTGAAGCCTTTAATTGTATCTGCGTTCATACTCCCTCCTCAGAACTGTTTGAAGAATGGCGTATCAGCCCTCTTGTCAAGAAGTCTCTTCAGCTCATCGTCGAGCTTGAAGACAGAAATCGACAGGCCTGCCATCTCAAGCGATGTAGCGAACTCCCCGACATATGTGCGATGGACACGAAGTCCAGCTTCTTTCAGATGCTTAGCGACTATTCCATAGACAAGATACTGCTCCTCGAGCGGAGTTGCACCAAGACCATTGACAAGAACAGCAACCTCGTCACCGCTCTGGAATGGCAGATCAGGAAGAATCTTGCCCATCATCTCAGAAACAGTATCATCCGCATTCATCAGTTTGCAACGCTTGATACCCGGTTCTCCATGGATACCCATGCCAAGCTCCATCTCATCGTCAGCGATTGTGAAACTAGGCTTGCCGACGCGTGGAACAGTACATGGACTGAGTGCAACACCCATCGTACGCACATTGTGTGCAGCACGTTCTGCAATGGCTTTGACTGCAGGAAGATCCATTCCCTCATCTGCGGCAGCACCTGCACACTTATAGACAAAGAAGATACCTGCAACTCCGCGCCTGATACCAACCTCCCCTGGTTCAGGAACAGGACCTGAAGCGACATCATCGCCTGCTATCACGGAATCTGTCACGATATCATATTCCATATCAGCCATCTCACCGGCCATCTTGAAATTATACTTATCACCATTGTAGTTGCCGAGAATATAGAGGACACCCTTTCCTGCCTCGACATTCTTCGTTACCGTGAGCATATCATCTGCGCTCGGAGACTGGAAAATACCGCCGATAGCACATCCATCGAGCATGCCTTCTCCTACATAGCCGAGAAAAAGCGGGAGATGACCGGATCCGCCACCAGTGACAAGTGCAACCTTATTCTCCTTCTTCTTAGTGCTAACGAGACAGGTGGGCTTCCCCTCTGCTGCCGTTATCTGATCGGAATGAGCCGCATACAGGCCTTCAAGCATCTCAGGAATGAAATCCTCTGCATTGTTCATCAGCTTCTTCATGCTGTTTCCTCCTTTTCTTCTCCCGTCAGAGCTGTCTTCTGACAGCCCTGCTGAGAGAAGCATGAGGATGGAAAACCATCCTCATGAGAATTTTCACTCTGCCTCAATCGGGCGAACGAACTGGAATCTCGGCTGTCCGTTCTTATCAAGGTCGACACCTGTAAGAGTGGAGCGGACACCTGTTGTCTCATAGACATAAGCCACAGGAATCCATGGGAGCTCGTCGCGGAGAAGATACTGCATCTCTGCATAGTATGCATCGCGCTGCTCTGGATCCATCTCATAGCGTCCAGCATCTGCAAGTCTATCGAACTCAGGATTCTTGTATCCGCCATAGTTCTGGCCGAATCCCTGTGTTGAGTAGAAGAGATCGTGATACATATCACCATCGCTTGCGAGACATACGAAGCCACCAAGTGCAAACCATGTGTCGCCTCTCTGGACCTTGTCATAATATGTTGCGATATCCATGACCTGGATTTCGAGGTTGACACCGATTTCTGCCCATGCGTTCTTGAGCATCTCACACATAGCAACACGGTCACTGGAATCCTTGCAGATGATTGTCGCATCAAATCCGTTAGGATATCCGGCTTCTGCCATAAGCTGCTTTGCCTTCTCAAGATTGTACTCATACTTCTGCTCTTCCGGGCATGGTACATAAATGGAGGTCGCTGATGTGACGATACCGTCAGCAGGTGTAGCTGTCTGACCATAAGCGATCTTGACCATTCCCTCAAGATCCATAGCGTATCTGAGAGCCTGTCTTACGCGGACATCGTTAAGCTCTTCATGCATTGCACCATTGCAGACGATGTACTCAAGAGTCATGCCTGGGAAGAGATAGACATCAACTGTGTCTGTGTTTCTCAGATAATCAATCTGGCTGTTCTGGATACCGATTACGTAATCGACTTCGCCTGTCTCAAGAGCAAGAGAACGTGTTGTGTCATCTGCGATTGTACGGATTACGAGGTTCTTGAAATATGGCTTCTGACCCCAGTAATTCTCATTTCTCTCGAAGGAGACATTATCTCCAGCTACCCATTCCTTGAATACCCATGGACCTGTTCCCATCGGATGGCGGATGAAGTAGTTGTAATCATGTGACTCGAAGTAGTTCTTGTTGACGATAAGCCAGCCATTGTCAACCATCATTGAAAGCAGTGCAGGATATGGTCCGAATGTGCGGATATCAATAGTGTACTTATCAATAATCTCGCAGTTAGCGGCATCAACTGCACCCCAGCAATATTCCTTGGAGTTGCTGACTACACCTCTCTGGATTGTGAAAAGAACATCCTCTGTCGTAAGCTCTGTTCCATCCTGCCAGAGAACACCCTCGCGAAGCTTGACGCGGAGCGTATTGTCATCAATCTGCTCCCAGCTCTCAGCAAGCCATGGTTCGATCTCATTTGTGTCATTGTTCATTCTGACAAGACCTTCATAGACCTGAACGTTGATGATGGCATCTGGCTGGGTCACGGAATTGCCCTGGGGATCAAGCTGTGCAGCTTCGCTGACCATGGCAGCAGTAAGCGTATCAGGCACTGCGGTCACTGGCATCCCTGCAGGAGCTCCTGATGAGCTCTCGCCGCTGCCACCTGCGAAGACAGCCATTGTTGATAAAAGAACAATGGAAAGAATCGCGATAAATCTCTTCATATGGTCCTCCTTTTTCGCCTCAGTTAGTCTTCAAGGCGCTTTCTTTCATATTCAGCCGCAGCCCACCCGAAGCACATCCATGCCTCGTCTTTTCCGACCTCGAGTGTACGGTCAAGTGTCTTGCGGTAATTCTCCATATCACCATTCACACGATAATAATTCGCAACGCCGAAGCCCTGTGTTGTCACACTCAGTATTGGTTCCGGATCATTTGGAATCGTCATCGCTTCTTCAGGTGTAAGTTCTCCCTTATAGAGGCGGAGCAGCCTGAGATAATTATCAGTTCCATCCATATCCCAGGAAGCATCTACATCCTTGATCAGGGCAGTAGCCTCTTCCTTGCGTCCACGCCTCATCAGAAGTATCCAGCGCCAGTTGAGAAGGGCGACTGTCAAAGACTGTGTTGTTGGAATCTTCGCACACTCGTTGTATGCCTTCTCAGCAGTATCATAATCCCCGATAATCAGGTTGCAGAGACCATAGTGGTACCAGACATACCAGTTCTCAGGGATGAGGCGGGAAGCGACCGCGAAGTCAGCGGCTGCCAGCTCGAATTCTCCCGCGTTGATATATCTGCGGCCCCTCATGCTGAAATTAATGCCGCAGAACGGATCGAATATCATGGCCTCAGAGAGCGACCAGATGGATTCTCTCACAAGATGCTGAGGAGCTACGACATCTGAACGGCGACGGAGAAGATCCGACACATCTGGCAGAATGTCATAGTAATTCCATTTGCCGTAGAGTGCGTCGATTTTTGCATCGAGCTCTTTGATTTCATCAGAGAACTCCACGTCAGCTCTGAAAATAACCTGGCTACCCCATTTCACATCACTTGCACTATGCATCTCACTCCTCCTACATTCCACGGTAAGTCTTCGTGTAATAGGCTCCAGCGAAACCGAAGCTGTTCCATGCGACGTCTTTTCCTGTTTCAAGGATATAGTCGATAATCTCGTGATACTTATCCTTGTCACCTAATGCATAATAATGGTTCGCGACACCGAAGCCATGTGTGCATACTGCGAAGATTCTCTCGCGGCGGTCATCTTCAGAAAGATTTTCAGGAACTTCAAGAAGTGACTCTGCAGAGACCTTCCCTTTATAGAAGTTGATCATCTCGAGGTAATCAAAGTTGTAATCTGTGGTTGTCATATCATCCGGAACACGCTTGAGAGCCTCTTTTGCCTCCTCAGTCTTCCCCTGGAGCATAAGACACACATATGTCCAGTTCGTAAGAGGAATGATATTCGTCTCCCTCTCACTGGGAACTGCAAGACACTTCTTGTATGCAAGCTCTGCAAGCTCATACTTCCCGAGAAGCACAAGAGTAAGTCCTAAGTGATACCAGACATCCCAGTTCTCAGGAATCAGTCTGGAGGCGACCATCAGGTCAGCGCATGCCTCAGGAATCTCAGCAACATTAAGATGCCTGTGACCACGCCAGCGGTAATAGATACCACACATAGGATCAAGAGCGATTGCCCTTGAGAATGACTGGATGGCATCGCGCATCAGGCGCACATTGCCAAGTGCCAGACCACGTTTGAACCAGAGCTCTGCATTCTGGCTGTTTTCCTTGAGCTCTTTATCGATGGCCTCCACTTCTGGAGGGAAATTCTTTGTCAGTTCAGATATCTTCTGCGACTCACTAGAAGCTCTCATCATAGCCACAATCCTCCTTTATTCTCTCAGACTTCTTCCTCAGCCATGCCAGTTCCACGGAAACGCTGTACATAGCATGCAGCTGAATAACCGAAGCAGTTCCACGACTTCTCCATGCCTTTCTCTACGATGAAATCAATCGTCTCATCGTATTTTTCCCTATTGCCCTTCACAAGGTAGTAATTGGCAAGACCGAAAGCCTGAGTCATGATTGTCAGTTCCGCCTCCTTGTCATCCTTGTCTGCGGTCAGCAACAGCTCAGGATCCCTCTCTCCTTTGTATGTGAGACACATATTCAGGTAAGATGTATTTCCACCGGCATCCATATCTGCGGAGATGTATTTCTCTAAGAGCTCATCAGCTTCCTTCTTCCATCCGCGGAGGGAAAGATTGATCCATGCCCAGTTGCATACTGCAATTCTCTTATCATCCGGCATATACATCTCGAGGCATTTCTTATGCGCGTACCAAGCAGCTTCCCTGCGTCCGAGAACAGTATTGCAGAGTCCAAGGTGATACCAGACATCCCAGTTCTGAGGCAGAAGATGGGAAGCAAGCGCGAAATCAGCGGCAGCATCCGCAACATCGCCACAGTTAAGGTGCCTGTGACCACGCCAGCGGTAATAGATACCGCACATCGGATCGATAGCAATTGCACGAGAAAGAGCCTCCTCTGCTTCGCGCATATTCTCTGTCTGAGCATAAATCTTCGCGCGTTCAAACCACATCTCGGCATTCTCGGGTTCAAGTTCATTTGCCTTGAAGCGCTGATCGTTCTCCTTCAATGCGTCCGTCAGCTCAACCTGGCAGCGCGGCCAGACATACTGTGTTTCTTTTGCGGGTTTCGACATTATCCAACCTCCTCAGTTCACTGGATTCTTATCGAAGTCAGTGCCGGCGAAATGGCAGGCACAGAAATGACATGGAGAAACTTCCCTCAGTTCCGGTGTCTTGCTGAAACAGATATCCTTTGCATAATTGCATCTAGGAGCGAAACGGCAGCCTTCTTTCGGGTTTATAGGCGATGTGATCTCACCTTTAAGAAGGATTCTGTGTCTGTCCAGATCAATGCTCGGGACCGGAATTGCTGAAAGAAGCGCCTGTGTATATGGATGGTACTTATTGACAAAGAGCTCCTTTGCAGGCGAATACTCAACGACTTTTCCCAGATACATGACCATAATATTGTCGGAAATGTGTCTGACAACCGAAAGATCATGCGTGATGAATATGTACGTGAATCCAAGTTCATCCTGCAGATCCTGAAGCAGGTTGAGAATCTGCGCCTGAATGGAGACATCAAGTGCAGATACAGGCTCATCGCACACAATGAACTTCGGACGGAGAACAAGAGCTCTCGCAATACCTATTCTCTGTCTTCTTCCTCCATCAAGCTCATGTGGATAGCTGTCCGCAAGGCGGGAAGCAAGACCGACTGTATCCATTGTCTTCTTCACCATGGCATCGATATCTGCCTTCGACTTTGACACTCCATAGATCTTCAATGGCTCCGCAATTGCCTGAGAGACACTCATTCTCGGATTAAGAGATGAGAACGGATCCTGGAAAATCATCTGCATATTGCGTCTGAGCTCGTGCAGCTTTCTCTTCTTGACAGTCGTTATATTCTCGCCTTCAAACCATATCTCACCGCTTGTCGGTGGAAGAAGATGGATAAGAGTGCGCCCGAGTGTGCTCTTACCGCAACCGGACTCACCTACAACTCCAAGTGTCTGCTTCTCTTCAAGCGTGAAGCTGACATCATCAACCGCATGGAGGATACCAGATGGGACCTTGAAGTATTTCTTCAGATTCCTGACTTCAAGCAAAACACTCATTTACTCTCTCCTCCTTCTCCTGCAAAAAGGCAGCAACGCACGAAATGGCCTGGCTCTATCTCTACAAGAGGAGGCTCACCCTTCTTGCAGTTTTCCGAACACCTCGAGCACCTCACACTGAAGCTGCAGTAATTGGGAAGCCTGCTCGGATCCGGCATCAGACCAGGAATCGGCTTAAGCCTGTCAACGTCTTTATCGAGACTCGGAAGGGAATCGAAAAGCCCGATTGTATACGGATGCTGAGGATTGCGGAAAATATGCGCTGCAGTACCAGCTTCCACAATTTCACCAGCATACATGATCACAACTTTGTCACATGTCTCTGCGACAACACCAAGATCATGGGTAATCATGATCATAGATGTATTGAAGTCCTCTTTGAGCTTACGCATCATGTCGAGAATCTGTGCCTGAATAGTCACATCAAGCGCAGTTGTCGGCTCGTCTGCGATTAAAAGCTCAGGATTGCATGCAAGAGCGATAGCGATGACCACACGCTGTCTCATTCCACCTGAGAACTGGTGAGGATACTCGTTGAAGCGCTCCCCTGGAATACCAACCATCTCAAGCATCTCTGTTGCGCGCAAGGTCGCTTCTGCCGCAGAACACTTCTCATGAAGTTTAATCACTTCCATAATCTGCTTTCCGACAGTCTGCACAGGGTTGAGGGATGTCATCGGATCCTGGAAAATCATGGACACCTTCTTCCCTCTGATGTCATGAAGCTCGTGCTTTGACATCTTCGTGACTTCCTCTCCATCAAGTTCTATGGATCCCTGGACAATTCTTCCTGGAGGATCTGGAATGAGCTGCATGATACTCAGTGCAAGCGTTGTCTTGCCCGCACCTGTCTCACCGACAATACCTAATGTTTCACCTCTGTCCATTGACAGTGAGACATTGTTGACAGCTTCTACAACCTCCGTCTCCATCTCATAATGGACTACAAGATCTTTTATTGTAAGCAATCTTTCAGACATCAATCTTCTCCTCTAGTTCTTAAGACGCGGGTCGAGAGCATCTCTCAGGCCGTCCCCGAGAAGGTTGAAACAGCCAATATTGAGCATGATTGTCAATCCTGGGAATGTTACCATCCACCAGTTTCCACGGATGTACTGACGAGCCGAGCTGAGCATCATGCCCCACTCTGCTGTAGGTGGCTGTATACCGAGACCGAGGAAGCTGAGACCACAGGCACAGAGGATTCCGCTTGCAATACCGATAGTACCCTGAACAATGATCGGTGCAAGGGAATTCGGCAGAAGATGGCGGAATATAAGACGCATGTTCGAAGCGCCGATAGCTGTCGCGGCCTCAACGAACTCCATACCTTTGTTAGCCAGTACGGAACTGCGGACAATACGGGCAAAGCGCGGAACATTGCTTATAGCGATGGCAAGAAGCATGTTGCCAAGTCCGGTTCCCAGGGATGCTGCTATAGCAAGCGCCAGCAGCATATTCGGAATAGCAAGGAAGACATCCATCAACCGCATCAGGACTTCATCTACCTTTCCACCATAAAAGGCGGCAACCGCACCGATGACAATACCAAGCGCAAGGCCAATCACAACGGAGACAATACCGATGATAAGAGACATGCGCGAACCCCAGATGATCCTGCTGAGGATATCACGGCCGAGATTATCAGTCCCCAGAGGATAATCCTTGCAAGGCGGAGTGAAAGCTGCCGAGTAATTCTGGTCGTCATATCCGTATGGCGCTATCTGAGAAGGGAATATGGCAAAAAGCAGGAAAACAAGAATAACCGCTCCTGCAATCATGGCAGCTTTATTCTTTCTCAGTCTGTGCCATGCAGCTCTTGTCGGACTTATTGATCCGTTGACTTTATTCTTAGCACGGGCCTTCTCTGCCCTTTCTATAGCTGGTGTTATTATCTTTGACATTATTCTGCTCCCTTCTTCTTTTTCTTCTTGGAACTGTAAAGAGACTTCATACGCGGATCGATATATGCATACAGCACATCGATAACGAGGTTACAGACACTGGAAATGAAGGCAAGAATCACAACGCCGCCCATGATTACCGGGTAGTTGCGGTTTGTAATCGCGTCAACCATGTACTTGCCGATACCAGGGATTGCGAATACCGTCTCTGTGAGAACTGCACCACCAAGAAGCGCACCGAACTCAAGTCCGACGATAGTGACAATAGGGATAAGAGCATTGCTCAGTGCATGCTTGATAATAACATTATACTCCGAAAGTCCCTTCGCCCTTGCTGTCCGGATATAATCCTGCCTGATAACCTCAAGCATACTTGAACGCGTTGTTCTCGTAATTGTGGCCATCGTGCTTGTTCCTACAGTCAGACATGGCAGTACCCAGTACTCCGGACCATAGAAACCGGATGACGGGAACCATCCCAGGAAAACAGAGAAAAGCAGGATATTCATCAGGCCCTGCCAGAAATTAGGCATCGAAACACCAATGAATGAGACTATCGAAGAAAAATAATCAATGAATGTATTCTGCCATGTAGCTGCAGCAATACCTAACGGAATGCCTATTCCGACCGCTATCAGTATACTTATTCCTGCAAGAATCAGCGTCGTTGGCATTCTCTCGATGACTTCTGTAAGAACAGGGGCTCCTGTCTTATAGGACGTTCCCAGATCTCCTCTTGTGAATATTCCGACAATGTAATCCACATACTGGACAAGAAGCGGTCTGTTAAGACCCATTTCCTCTCTCAATGCCTCTACTGCCTCTTCTGAAGCACCTTCACCCGCCATCATTCTGGCAGGATCACCTGGCATGAGCTGGTTGAGAATGAAGACAATCGTGACAACGCCGATAAGGACAGGGATCAGCAAAACCAATCTTTTAATGATATATTTCAGCATCCGTCTGTTTCCCTCCTATCTCGTCAATTGTTTGGATTAAAACTACTTTAAGAGCGGCTCGGAGAGGAAGAAACCTACGATTTTAAGAATTGTACTGTGATTTTAAGTTTTTACATAAAAAAGACCCCGAATTCCGGGGTCCAGAAGATATTGTTATCATATATAGAGTTGAGTGTCAATTCACAATCATGGCGTCTCATTCATTTTCACCTGATTTCTATACTGAGCGGGTGTTCTGCCTGTGACTTTCTTGAAAATCTGGGCAAAATATTTACCATCCACATACCCGACCTCATCTGCAATCTCGACAATAGTCAGCGAAGGGTCTCTCATCAGGATTTTCGCATGGTCAATCCTCACTTTCTGTATGTATTCGCTGACCGTCATGCCGACTGTCTTGCTGAAAAGATTTGAAAGATACACAGGAGAGACATAAACTGCGCTTGCAAGGCGCTCAAGTGATATTTTCTCCTGATAATGTCTCTGGATATACACCATTGCATTCTTGACAGCAAATCCTGATCCTTCCACTCCTGCTACAAGTGAAACAGCCTCTTTGCATACTGAATGCAGAGCAGTCCGGACAATATCCTTCATCTGGAGCTGAGGATAGCTGCTGCCGACAAAAGGATTCTCCTTCAGCGAAAGTCCCATCTCAAACAGATTCCGGGAAATCTCTGCATATAGAATAAGGAAGCAATCGAGTATCTGAGTGCTGGTGCTGTTGTTAGTGAATATTGCCTCGATAAAGCCATCTGCGGCAGCAATGGTCTGTTTCTCATCTCCGTCAAGCAGGGAAGTAATCAGCGTATGCTCAAGCACAACAGGATAAAATGGACACGACAATCCGTCAGAACGCGAGAAGATTTCACCAAGGAGAGTTGGCATCTGTGTCCTGTGCATGAAACTGACAACCCCTGTCTTATGCATCGCCTTTCTGAGAGCAGAGAGCATCTCATCTGGCATGAACGGCTTGAGAATGTAGCTGACAACACCCAGGTTAAGAGCCTGATGCGAATAGGAGAACTCATCACAGCCGCTTACAACGATGAACGCAGGCGAAATCTGCCCATCTTTCTCAATCTCTGCAATAACTTCAAGCCCAGACATCTCTGGCATGAGTATATCTATCAGCACAAGATCCGGGTGCTCTCTCCTTATAAGCTCAAGAGCCTCTCTGCCGTTATCAGCAGTTCCGACAATTTCTATGCCATTCGCATCCCAGTCTATGCATGCAATCATGTCATCGCGCACATCGGGTTCATCATCTGCAATAACAAGTCTAAACATTGCTGTTTCCTTCTGTCTTCAAAGGCATCTCCAGATAAATGGTTGTACCCTCTCCTTCTTTGCTATCGATACGGAAAACAAAATCACTTCCATAGAGCAGAGCAAGACGATCATGTATGTTACGCATTGCAAATCCACTGCTATGAATCGATTCCGCTGTATATTCACAAGGAAGCTGTCTGAGCACATCGTGCGGAATACCTGAACCATTATCGGAAATAACAATCAGAAGCCGCGCCCCTGAGACAGAGACGCTGACAGTAATCCTCAGCACTCTGCCTGAAACATAGCCATGCTTGATAGAATTCTCTGCAAGCGGCTGTATGATGAGCTTGGGAATGATTGTATTCTCAGCTTCTCTGCTGCATTCGATACTGAATTCAAGATTGTCCTTGAGTCTCTTTTTCTCAAGAGTCAGATAATACATCGTTATAGCGCACTCTTTTGATACAGGAATCATACTGTTTCCCTTATTCAGAGAGATGCGCAGCACCTGAGCCAGCGCATATGCCGTATCCGCAGTCTCCAAGTCCCCGCGACGCATCGCGCTCCACTGGATGCCATTGAGAAGATTATACATGAAATGAGGATCAATCTGCGCCTGCTGGAGAAGAAGCTCAGCCTCCCTTGTTTTGATCTGGGCAACATATTTCTCCTCAATAAGCTGCTGGTTCTTCTCGACCATATTATTAAATGCTTTTCCAAGCATACCAATCTCATCGTCGGTATTGAATGACAGCCTTATGCTGAAATCACCATCGGAGAATGCATTCATTGACTGCCGGAGTTTGTTCAGAGGTTTTGTAAGCCATCTGCTGACAACCGTTATCAGTGGAATGAATAGAAGAATGTATATCGCTGTTGTCAGCAATATGATCCGCCTTATATCAGCTACATATGCCTCCAGTGCGGATACAGGTATTTCATTGTAAAGATAG
This sequence comes from uncultured Spirochaetales bacterium, assembly GCA_949285905.1. GTDB lineage: Bacteria > Spirochaetota > Spirochaetia > Sphaerochaetales > Sphaerochaetaceae > Ornithospirochaeta. Next base: position 26,372 of record CASDZV010000044.1, read on the forward strand.
AGAGGAGTATCTGTAATGCGTTCATAGATAAAAAGAGTCTCCTCCCCTCCTTCTGCAAGGAAGAAATGGCCTGAATTTCCTTTTGAGCGTGATAAAAGCCGGAGAGCTTTGTCCTCGTCGACAGGGTACGGACTCTTGTTCACAGCACTCCGGCCCGACTGTGCATCAATTATGTACAGATCACGGCTGTATGAAGCTGTATATGGCACATCAAAAGTAAGGAGGTGTCTGATGTCAATAGAGATGCAGAGAACGCCAAGAACGCGCGAATTGGCTGCGCTGTATATCTTCATCCAGAGTGACAGCTTCGGCGAGTTGTCAAGCTTGAACAGGACAGAAGAGCCTTCATCAATGAATTCCCACATCCAGTCACTGCTGCCAGACATGAATGAACGGAAACTGCGCCTCGATCCCTGGTGGACAGGTCCTGAAGAACCGTCAATGACCATATACTGAACAGGTGATCCGGAGGGTGTGTACAGCACAATATTCAGAACATAATTGAGCGTTCGCAGATAACCTATGAGCTCAGTTTCAGAGCGGACATTGCCCTGAAAAGAACTGAACGTATTCTGCAGATCAATTTCCGAGCTGCTGTAATTAGCGATACCCTTGATATACGAACAGGCATTTCTTGCTATGCTGGCACCTGAAGAGCAGTAGACGACCCCGTCGGAAATCATATCGTCATTGGCGACAGAAACCGCAGAGAAATAGACGAAAAGCTCCATGCTGAGAAAGATAAGGAAGCTCGTGATATACAGAAAAGCAGTGATTTTAGTACTGAGACGCAAAGAACTAACATATGAACGAAATCTGCCTAACCTCACGAAACGCTTCCCTCCTTGCAGATGCAAAAGGTACCTTTGCTTAATATATCCTTGCAAAAAGGACGGTTGCAATACTCAGCATCTGAATAAGACGCTAATACGGATGCCAGAAACAGAAATTTTTTGTATAAATATTCACAAGACTGCATACAAAACATTGAAAATAGAATTTGCATTAGCTATAGTCTAAGAAAACTTTCGGAGGAAACATGAAAAGATACATCGCTCTATTTCTGATGCTTTTTGCAGCATTCACTCTCGCAGCAGGCGGAAGCGGCGAGGCTGCCGCAGATGACGGCACTGTTCTCGTAGGTATTTCCAAATTGCTTTCACATGCAGCGCTCGATGCTGCAGAACAGGGTATCCAGGACTATCTTGCGACCACTGATCTCAACGTCAGATATGATCTGCAGAATGCAAACGGAGATATCTCCACAGCAGCATCGATTGCACAGCAGTTTGACAGCGAGCACTGCGATGTCGTTGTCGGCATCGGTACAGCTTCTGCACAGGCTCTTGCAAATGTCTTCACAGACATCCCAGTGCTTTTTGCAGCTGTGACCGACCCCGTCGATGCAGGTCTTGTCATCTCAAATGACGGAAGCCCTGATACAAACGTATGCGGTGTTTCAGATATGAATCCAGTCGAGGAGCAGATCAAGCTTCTTCATGAAATCACTGGTGCAACAAGAATCGGCAACGTCTACTCTTCTGGCGAGCAGAATGGTGTTGTTCTGATGCAGCAGGCGCAGGCCGCATGTGACAAGCTTGGACTTGAGCTTGTGACAGTTGCTGTCTCCAACTCCTCTGAAGTAAGAACTGCGCTTCAGTCAATCATCGACCGCGTCGATGCTGTCTACATTGCCACAGACAACAATGTAATTTCCGCTATCGCGACAATCGATGATGTCTGCAATGATGCCGGAATCCCTCTTTTCTCTGCAGATCCATCAGGTATTGACGGGCTTGAGTGCATGATTGCGTGGGGATTCAATTATCATTCAATCGGTACAGCAACAGGACGTCTTATCGAGGATATCATCGTAAATGGTGCAAACCCTGGCGAGCAGGGAACTGTGTTCCTCACCGATCCTGCAGATTTCGAGCTCTGGTTCAATCTTGATACAGCTGAGAAACTTGGGTATACAATTCCACAGGAGTATCTTGATACTGCAGCGGTTATCATCGAAAATGGCGTAAAGACAGTACGCTGAAAATCCACTAAATGGATGGGAAGGCCGCCACTGGTGGCCTTCTCTTCTGTTTTCAGAGGTAGGAAATGATTGAAGGAATATTAGTAGAAGGCCTTATCTTTGCCATCATGGCACTTGGAATTCTTATCAGCTACAGAATTCTCGACATGGCTGACCTGACATGTGACGGTTCTGTCGCAACAGGTGCTGCTGTAGCTACAATGTGCATCGTCAATGGCCTTGGCATAACAGTCGGACTCATCATGAGCTTCCTGGTCGGTGTTCTCACAGGCCTTGTCACAGCAACAATACATAATAAGCTGAAGCTTCCGGTACTCCTTGCCGGTATTCTGACAATGACAATGCTCTATTCCGTGAACCTGAGGATTCTCGGAAACAAGGCGAATGTCTCGCTTGTGCGTGTGGAGACGCTCTACCGTCTCTTCCCCGAATGGTTCTCTTTTGTACCAAGCGATGTCGCAGCGCTTCTCGGAACTCTCATTTTTGTTGTAGCCGTTACTGTCCTGATGGATCTCTTCTTCCGTTCGGATCTGGGCATGGCTATCGGAGCGATGGGTGGAAATGAGCAGGTAATCATCTCACAGGGCATGAATCCGGCAACGCTCAAACTCATCGGTCTTGGGCTGTCGAACGGTCTCATCGCGCTATCGGGAGGACTGCTTGCACAGTATCAGGGCTTTGCCGACGCAAACCTCGGCCAAGGCATGGTTGTCCAGGGCCTCGCGGCTGTCATGATAGGAGAATTCCTCTTCTCATCGAACAAAATCTCCCTGATAACGCTGCGCTGTATACTCGGAGGAATCATCTATAAAGGCCTGATGTTCCTTGGAAGAAAGTATGGATACCTTGTCGGTATCACACCGAATGACTTCAAGCTCCTGACAGGCATTCTTGTCATCATATCGCTGACTGTTGCCAAGACAAGGACAATGGCTTCTGACAAAGCAGCAAGGAAGAAATCGATTGAGCGCACAATGAACAAGGAGGGATTCAATGCTTGAGATCCAGCACGTAACAAAAGTCTTCTTTCCAGGAACAGTGAATGAGAAGGTGGCGCTGGAGAACATCAACCTCCACGTAGAGAACGGTGATGTCGTCTGTGTAATCGGATCAAACGGTTCCGGCAAATCAACTCTCTTCAACATGATTGCAGGTACATTCCCTGTGACAAACGGGAAAATCATTGTTAACGGCACTGATGTGACGAATGCTCCGGAATACAAAAGGGCGTTCTATATCGGCAGAATCTTCCAGGATCCGACGAAAGGAACAAGTGCGAACATGTCCATTGAAGACAACATGAACCTTGCATACACAAAGGGAATGAAAGGACTGAAGTTCGGCCTCACTGCAGAAAGAAGAAAGGAATTCAGGAAACTTCTGGAACCGATCGGACTTGAAGACAGGATGGCAGACAATGTCGGACTGCTCTCAGGAGGACAGAGGCAGGCTCTCACACTCCTGATGACAACACTCTCCAAGCCATCGCTGATGCTTCTTGATGAACATACTGCGGCGCTCGACCCCAGAAATGCCGAGATTGTCATGGATCTGACAAAAAAATACATCGAAGAAGGGCATCTCACTGCTATGATGGTCACGCATAATATGCAGTTCGCCATTGATTACGGCAACAGACTGATCATGATGGATGAGGGGCATATCATCCTCGACATCAAAGGCGAAGAGAAGAAGAAACTCACAGTGCAATCCCTTGTCGACAAGTTCAGGGAAATCCGCAAGAAGGACTTCACATCAGATGAAGGACTTCTCACTGAGTGAAAAATGATGAAAGAGCAGCATCAGTTTACAGCCCGGGATCTCCGGGCTTTGATTATCCCTCTTATAGCAGACTCATTCCTGTCCATTCTCATAGGCATGGCTGATACGATAATGGTATCAGCGTGCGGAGAAGCGGCGGTATCAGGGGTGTCACTGGTAGATTCAATATCGAATCTGCTGATTACAGTCTTCTCCGCATTTGCAACGGGAGGAGCAGTTGTCGTATCCCAGTATCTTGGACATAAGGAATATAACAAGGCAAAAGACAGCGCTAAGAACCTGATATACATCTCTGTTGCGATCTCCGTACTGATGACTGCCGTTATTCTTCCGCTCAGGTCACATGTCATTGATATCCTCTTCGGTTCAATCGAGCAGGATGTGAAGATCTATACAGATCAGTACTTTGTGCCTATTCTCGTCTCCTATCCCTTCCTGGCTGTCTATTCTGGCCTTACAGCCATCTCACGCTCAGAAAGGAAGAGCTTCAGGACAATGATGGTATCGCTTCTGATGAATGTGATAAACATCGGAGGGAACGCAATACTTATCTATGGAGCCGGACTGGGACCGAGAGGTGCAGGTGTCGCATCGCTGGCCTCCCGTATTGCCGGATGCCTGGTTATGGCAGCACTGATGATGAACAGAAATGAGGAGCTCAACATCAGAGGACTTCATAGAGGACCTGTTTCGCCATATCTTATCTCCAGAATCCTGCGTATAGGTGTTCCATCCGGTCTGGAGGGCGCGGCATTCCACGTCGGAAAAATTCTGGTGCAATCACTTGTCGCATCGCTTGGAACGTCTGCAATTGCCATCAATGCCGTTGTCGGAAACTATAACGCATACGCGAACATCCCTGGAAACGGCATCAATCTGGCTATGATCACAATTGTGGGACAGTGCAGGGGCCAGGGCAATGTGAAAGATGTCAGATACTACACAAGACTGCTGACGGCACTTGTCTTCATCTCTACAATCATCATATGCATCCCGTTCTACATAATCACTCCGGAGGTTGTCAGCTTCTACGGGCTTGAAAATGCTTCAATCAGCGAAGCAATCCCGATCTGCAGGCTCTGCCTGATAATGTGTGTCTCTCTGTGGCCGTTCGCATTCACGCTCCCGAACATGCTCAAAGCTGTCGGCGATGTGAAATTCATTCTCTTCGCCTCATTCTCTTCCATGTGGCTCTGCCGTGTCGGTGGCGCATATGCAATGGTAAAGCTTTTGGGCATGGGAGTGGAGGCAATATGGTATGCGATGTATCTGGACTGGTTGCTGCGCGGTACCCTATATCTCTGGAGAGTTGTCAGTGGACGCTGGGAGACGAAAAGGGTAATCTAAGGCAGAATCGAATAATTATGCATAAAATATAAATTTTCCTGCATATCTAAATAGATTTTATTTGACTTTGTCCTCTTCCTTATTAACACTAAAAAGAAAGAGGAACAGTATGCAGGAAATTCAATTCTATACAGGAGAAAGCATTCCGCTTGAACTCCACAAAGTCAGAATCGTCCAGAAACTTGATCTGGTACCGGTTGAAAGGCGCGCAGAAGCGATAAAGGAAGCAGGGAACAACACATTCCTATTGAAGAACAAGGACATTTTCCTTGATATGCTCACTGACAGCGGTGTCAATGCAATGAGCGACCGTCAGCTTGCCGCCATGATGATTGCAGATGACAGTTATGCTGGAAGCGCTACATTCACACGACTTACAGACAAACTCGAAGAAATTTTCGGCACACATTATTTCCTTCCTGCTCATCAGGGAAGGGCTGCAGAGAATATTCTGGCTATGACCTTTGTTGAAAAAGGCACGATTATACCGATGAACTATCACTTCACTACGACAAAGGCGCATATCACAAGGCTGGGTGGCTACGTTGAGGAACTCGTCATTGATGAGGGTACCGAGATAACAAGCACCCATCCATTCAAAGGGAATTTCGACCTCACCAGGCTTAAGAAACTCTTCGATGAGAAGGGAGATAGAATACCATTCGTCAGGATAGAAGCAGGAACGAACCTCATCGGAGGACAGCCTCTCTCGCTGGAGAATATCGAGGCTGTATCGGACATTACTCACAGCTATGGCAAGCTTGTGGTGATGGATGCGAGCCTCCTGCAGGACAATCTCTATTTCATCAAGACAAGAGAGGAGAAAGCAAGGAATCTCTCTGTCAGGGAGATTACAAAACGAATCGCTGACAAGATGGATATCATATACTTCTCCGCCCGGAAACTCGGCTTTGCACGCGGTGGAGGTCTCGCGATGAGGGATGAGAAGCTCTATCTGAAGATGAGGGAGCTGGTACCGATGTTCGAGGGCTTCCTCACCTACGGAGGCATGAGCGTAAGAGAAATGGAAGCAATGGCAGTGGGACTTGAGGAGACGATGGACATGGATGTCATCTCTCAGGGACCATTATTTATAAAATACATGACTGATGAACTCCTGAGACTGGGAGTGCCTGTAGTGACACCGGCAGGAGGACTGGGATGCCATCTTGATGCCACACGCTTCATACCTCATGTCAGACAGGAAGAGTACCCTGCAGGTGCACTTGCTGCCGCTCTCTATATCGCAGGAGGCATCCGGGGAATGGAACGAGGCACGATATCAGAACAGAGGGAAGAGGATGGTTCAGAGCATCTTGCATCTGTCGAACTTCTGCGTCTTGCTGTTCCCCGCCGCGTCTTCACACTCTCACAGATCAAATATGCTGTTGACAGAATCAAATGGCTCTATGACAACAGAAATCTGATAGGCGGACTGAAATTCGTCGAGGAGCCTTCATCCCTCAGGTTCTTCTTCGGCCGTCTTGATCCTGTATCAGACTGGCAGCAGAAGCTTGTAGAAGCATTCCGGAAGGATTTCGGAGACAGTCTCTGACAAGACACGCAGCAAACCCTTCAAGTTCGCAAGAAGGGTTTGTTCATTCCTCAGAATGAATCTGTGAAAAAAAATTCCTCATAGCAAATGCTACAAGGAACATCCAGCCGCCTGTCGGATTCGAACCAACGACCCCGAGATTACAAGTCACGTGCTCTGGCCAGCTGAGCTAAGGCGGCAATAAATCAACGATGGAGAATTTACAGTATCTGAGGCCTTCTGGTCAAGTACCTTGAAGAAAAAAATTTTTCCACTATGAGGAAGCTCCTGCTTTTCAACAGAAGCTTCCTCTCCTTATCAGCGGAGCTTCATCTCAATGATATGTGTATTGGTCTTGCCAGCTTCCAGATGAATGAAATCCTCCCGCTTTGAGATATCGACCATTGTCTCGTCACGGCCTGGAAGAATCCACCATGGCTCGATGCAGACAAATGGGGCCTTCACTCCGATAGAATGCCAGATACCGCAGAAAGGAGCACCCTTATACGTTACTTCCACAGAACGCTTGCCTTTCTCACTTGAAAGCACTGCCCTCTCTCCGGTTCCTCTGAGAACAACAGCGTCATCATCAAAAAGATTGTGATGGAGTGCCATCTTTCCGTCTTTCACAGTATCTGTATCGCTGTAATAGCCGGCATCTAGGTGATTATCTGTAAAGATTCTCCTCTCGACTTTCCCCGCATCCGGGAATGTGACGCTATAGTCTTCAAACTGAAGTCCTTTATCAAGAGGAACATTGAATCCTGGATGACCACCGAATCCATACAGCATCTCGCTCTTTCCTGTATTCTCGACTACAGCCACCTCATCAAGCCCCTGATCTGTCAGGCGATAAGTGACACTGAAAACGAAATCAAACGGGTACATTGCCTTGCGTTCCTCATTGCTCTCAATGCGAAGTGTGATTGCCTCCCCAGTGTTTGATGCTACAGCAAACTCTGCCTGCTGGCAGAACCCATGGATTGTCATCTCATAGACATTGCCCTTGTAAGTATACTTGCCGTCATAAAGTCTGCCGACAAAAGGGAAAAGCACAGGAGCGTGTTTCTTCCAGTATGTCTCATCTCCATTCCACAGATACTCAGTGTCTGTATCCTTGGAATAAATCCTCGTAAGCTGGGCGCCCAGAGTGTTCACTTCAGCAATGTAATGCTCATTCTCGATTCTCTCAATCATTTTTCCTCTCCTTTGTTATATTCAGGCCTCAGCGAAGCGGCACCGCGCAGGTATACCATCCTCGCCTCCCTCTCCTTCTTATGATTGACAAGCACAAGTGTGCGTATTGCAAAAGGAAGACCTCCTGCTATCTCGGCTTCCTGAACACAGAAAAGCGGTGTAAGTGTACCAAAGCCAGAACTGCGGCAGGCCGCTGCAGCATTGCGTGTTCTTATATCCCGTGTCTGGGAGAAGAGAATAAATGCCACATCGCTGTCTGTGATTCCATTCTCGCTATAGAGCTTTCTCATCAGTTCTCCTACAGCTTCATCAACCTCTGCAGGTGAATCATGCGAGACAGTTGTCGCACCTCGAAGCGCATAGACGCTTTCTTCCATTAAAGACCTCCTCCGAATGTGAATCCTTTCAGTATTACAGTATTGAGGATGTCCAGCGTGATAGAGATGATGAAATAGACCAACATCCTCAGTATTGTCATGAAAACAGGCTGCATGCACAGAACACGGGAATAGAAGAACTGATATACAGAAGCGAAAACCAGCCAGATGCCTTCCAGGACAATAGTCCAGCCCAGAAGCATCTGAGCAAGTGTGACAAATGAAATGAGGATCTCGCTTACAGGGAAGTACAGGAAAAGCACAAACAGAAGCGCGAAAAAGATGTACAATGCGAGAATGTACGAGTGGATGCGCGATGAGAATGCGAGAATCCGTCTGAAAGCCAGCATAGGGAGATTGTACCACTTAAATCCAATCTTGACACGTCTTATAGGCAGTGAGAACCTGTTTCTGATATGAATATAAGGGAACTCAACGCAGCAGCCTGGAACAATGAAGTGGAAAAAGGCAGTTACTGGGCCAGGATTGTCTCTGAAGACATCATCGAGAATGCAAGAAATGGTCATCCGCAGCTTCATGTGACAGTAAACAGGAATATACCGGAGAAATGGATTGCCAATCTCAGGGGGAAACACGTCTTAGTGCTTGGCGGAGGTGGCGGACAGCAGACACCTGTACTCTCCGCATTCGGCTGCGACACAGAATGTGCGGATATCAGCAGCTCGATGCTTGAACGCGACAGAGAGGCCCTGGAGAAATACAAGCTGAAAGCGAGACTCCATAATCTCGATATGAGGGATCTTTCAGAGTTCGAAACAGCATCATTTGATGCTGTCATCTCTCCTGTGTCCCTCAACTTCGTCGATGACATAAATGCCGTATACAAAGGCGTTGCCAGAATACTCCGCCCAGGAGGCTCTTATATCTTCGGTATCGCAAACCCCGCTTTATATCTCTTCGATGACAGGCTTCTGGAAAAAGGCAAGATGAAAGTGAAATATACGCTACCGTTCTCAGATGAAAGAAGCCTCTCAGAGAAAGAACTTAAAAAGCGCATTGACAGGAATGACACCATTGAATATTCACACACACTGGACAGCATTCTAGGACTTCTTACTGACGCGGGTTTCTCCATCAGAGGTTTCTTCTCCGATGAGAGCACATTCGAGCCGATTGATTCATTCCTCCATGACTGCTATCTGGCATTCTGGGCTGTAAGAGTCGATGACTGAGCCATCTTCAAGCACAAGGACACAGCGGACACCATATTCTGCAGCACACAAAAGCGCATTTTCTGATCCCAGCGCAAGAAGCGTAGTCGACAGCATGTCACCAAGCGTTCCAGAGTATGTTATGACTGTTGCGGAGAGAATATCTGAATCAAATGGATAGCCTGTGGAAGAATCCATAATATGATGATAACGGACTCCACCCTCATCTATATAGCGCTGATACACTCCAGAGGTTATCACACACATATCCTCAGCCTCTACCGAATAGATAATCCCGCCAGACTCGTCAGGTGTCCTTATACCTACCCTCCACGCTTCATCGCTGCTCTTTTTCCCATATGCAAGGACATTACCACCAAGATTGATGATTGCGCGCTCGACACCATTGTCTTTGAGAAACTCACGTATCCTGTCTGCTGTGTAACCTTTGCCAGCACCTCCGAGGTCCAGAGCCATGCCAGGCAGTGAGAGATACACACTCTCCTCATCATCGTCCAAAACAATCGATGTATAATCCAGCAAAGGCAGCACTGCTTCAATCTCATCGCTTTCAGGCACACGCGCATCCTCGCTTCCAAGAGCCCACAGCGATGATAATGGCCCGATTGCAGGATTGAAGACACCATCTGTCTCATAAGCCATCTCTACGGAGGATTTTATAAGAGTATAGATATCATGGGGGACAGCAACAGCATGCACGCCTGCGCATCTGCTGATCTCTGAGATATACGATTCATCGATATATGGTGAAATCTCATGCTCCGTCTCATAAATGATGTCAAAAACGTCATCAATGAGCTCTTTGCTGCTCTCCGGCAGGGAGACAGCGACAAGAGTATCCATGGCGATACGCGTGTCTGACACCATCTCGTCAGAACACGAAAGAAGCGCAGCAATGAAGAGAATAATGAAGATGAATCCAGCTTTTCTCACAGAGAGAGAAGTAGCACAGCCATCCGTTTACTGCAACATCTTCTCACTTTCCGGGTGGAAGTATATCATATCGGGCTATGTACAAAGCGATCTTCACAGATATCGACGGAACGCTCTTCAAAGACGATCTCACAATAGGCAGAGAGACTGTCAGAGCTCTAAGAAAAGCTTCTGACAACGGCTTGAGAATAATCCTTTCCTCCGGACGCTACATCACTGGAATGAGACGGGCGCAGGAACAGCTTGGACTTCCAGTCATCTATGCCGCCATAAACGGTGCCCTCATCAAAGACGGCGACACATACCTCAGAGAGATAAGGATTGACGGTGAGACATACACAAGAGCAGCTGCTTATCTCAAAGGCAAAGTCTCTTCACTCATTGCATTCTGCGAGACACGATACGCACTTGAGGCTGATGATGAATGGTATAATCTGCAGACGAGAATATGCGGCGATGATGGTGTGAGGATGGATATCACAGACGGAGAGGATGTATTCCGCGCCACTGGCGAATGGCCATACAAAATCCTTGTGAAGGACAATGACAGGGAAAAGAGCTGGCGCCTGATGGAAGAAACACGTGCCATTGTCGGCAGACGCGGCACAGTCATCAGCTCGAGCTGGAACAATTTCGAGATACTGCCTTCTGATGTCGACAAAAGCGATGCGATAAACATCGTCTCTGAATATCTCGGTATAAAGGCAGAAGAAACCATCGCTTTCGGAGACTGGGACAACGATGCGGGAATGCTCAGCGCAGCAGGATGCGGCATAGCGATGGCAAATGGTTCCGAGAGAGCGAAAAAGGCAGCAGCATTCACAACGCTTTCCAACAATGAAGATGGCATTGCCCATGCCCTGCTGCATCTCGGCATCATCTGAGAGCAGTGAGAATCTCCTCCTTGCTGTCTGTGATGAGAACTCTTTCCATAGCAGAAGAGAATGAATTAAGTGTCTTTTCCAGAATCTCCTTCTGTCCGATCGCACTCTCACTGCACGATGTATCGATAAACACTTCCGGCTGAGGAAACATGAACGAGAGAGAATCTAGGACAGCGGAAGATGCAGGATTATATGATAGAAGCGATGATGATACCACCACGCTCTTTATATCATGAAAATATGATAATGTATCTGTCAGCTTCTCCGCAGATAACGCCACCGCAGATGATGACCTGAGAAACCATTCACCATCCACTGCAATCGGAGGATTGAGTGGCAGGTGCAGATCGGGGTCGAATACAATCCCTTTCGAGACAAGCTCTTCTGCCATCTCATTACCAGACTTGCCACAGGGCAGAACAGTAATGAGAAGGACATCTTTGCCTTCCTCTTTCAGTCTCATGGCCCATTCATAGCCAAGACCCTTGAACGTCTTTTCCCATGCACTGCCTGATTTATCAAAGGAGAGTGCCATTTCACCGATTACTGCAATCATATGACGAGTCTAACTATGTGGAATGCTTTCAGCAAGATGGGATATAATCTCAGCGTGAACACAAAGAAAGCAGCATGGATCAATAAGCCTGGAAAGATAAAGACAACACTGCACTCCTTCTCATTCCAGGCAGATGGAACGCACTCCGTCTTCTTCGTTCTGGGAGAGAATGATGAAGTGACGCTTACATGTAAGACAGAGGCTCATTCAGCTTTTGTTCTCCTTCATACACCTGATGAGTACATCAGTTTCGGAGAAAGCAAGATAACTTTGTCTTTCTCTGGCGTGAGAACAGAAATAGCTGCAAGTCACAGCAATACGCTTACACTGAAGAAAACAGGAAAACATCTTTCCTTTTCCTCCGGGAACACAGAGATACTCTCTGTCGAGAAAGACGCTTTCCGGACAAGTGCTTCATTCGGTTTTGCTGTCACAGGAAGCGGAGAAGCATATGTCGAGGTATTCTAACTCCCCGCTTTATGATAGACTTCATCCATCTCTAAAGGGTCCTATGGAAGACCTGAAGGACGGTGAATATGGAAAACAAGGAAGATCGGCCCCTCAATTTCATTGAGAAGATCATCGAAGACGACCTGAAAGAAGGAAGAGTGCCAGACAACAAGATTGTCACACGTTTCCCTCCAGAACCCAATGGATACCTCCATATCGGGCACATCAAGGCAATCTGCATCAATTTCGGACTTGCAGAGAAATATGGCGGAACATGCCACCTGAGACTTGATGACACAAACCCGGCAAAAGAGGAGCAGGAATATATAGACTCCATCAAAGATTGCATCCACTGGCTTGGATTCGACTGGGGTGAGAAAACATACTATGCTTCTGATTACTATGACCAGCTCTTTGATATCGCAGTACGTCTCATCAAAGAAGGAAAGGCCTACGTAGACTCCCTTTCACCTGAGGAGATGAAGGAATACAGAGGAACGCTTACAGAAGCTGGCAAGAACTCACCAGACAGGGACCGCCCGATTGAAGAGAATCTGGACCTCTTCATGAGAATGAAGAACGGAGAATTCCCTGAAGGTGCATATACACTCCGTGCCAAGATTGACATGGCCAGCCCGAACATCAACATGAGGGACCCCGCTCTCTACAGGATCAAATACGCAGAGCACCCGAGAACAGGCAGGAAGTGGTGTATCTACCCCATGTATGACTATACCCACCCTATTTCCGATGCAATCGAAGGCATCACACACTCAATCTGCACACTTGAGTTCGAGGATCACAGACCGGCATATGACTGGGCGACTGGTATCGATGGCATCGAGCACACACCGCATCAGTACGAGTTTGCAAGACTTAACATCAACTACCTGCTGATGTCGAAGCGAAAGCTTCTTTACCTCGTAAACAACAACTATGTGACGGGATGGGACGATCCGAGAATGCCTACAATTGCAGGAATCAGACGTCGTGGCTACTCACCTGAGTCGATGAAGGATTTCGTACAGCGTGTCGGAGTTGCAAAGGTTGAGTCCGTTGTTGATTATTCCCTGATGGAATTCTGCGTAAGAGAGGACCTCAACAAGAGAGCAAAACGCCTGATGGCTGTCCTTGATCCGCTGAAAATCATCATTGACAACTATCCTGAGGGACAAGTCGAGTATTTCGATGCGGAAAACAATCCTGAAGATCCTTCCGCCGGATCACATAAGGTCGCATTCACAAGAGAGCTCTACATCGAGAAAGAAGACTTCATGGAAGTTCCTGTCAAAGGCTACCACAGACTCTATCCTGGCAATGAAATCAGACTTAAGCATGCTTATTACATCACTGCTGTCTCTGTTGAGAAAAATGAAGATGGGAGCATCAAAGCCGTGCATTGCACTTACGATCCTGCTTCAAAGGGTGGAACAACCGCTGATGGCCGCAAAGTCAAGGGAACAAGCCACTGGGTCTCTGCAGTGCATTCAGTAAAAGCAGAGGTCAGGCAGTACGACAAGCTCTTCAAGGCAGAGAATCCAGGAGCAGCGACAGGCAACTATCTCGACGATCTCAACCCTGAATCCCTTATTGTCATACCGGAAGCACTTGTCGAAGAGGAAGCAAGGACAGCAAAAGCCGGGGAGTATCTGCAATTCATACGCAATGGTTATTACATGGCAGACAGCAGGGACTCAAGTCCTGAGCACATTGTCTTCAACCGCACAGTCACACTAAAAGACTCCTGGTCCAAGATGAAGACTAAAATGGGATTATAAATTTGAAGTACTTTGCGGACTGCCATTTCCATGTGATGACACTGAGTGAACCGGATTTCATCGCGTTTCTTACCTCTTTTCAGGACTCAGTGTCATCAATACTGTCAGCAAATGCGACCAACAACTACATTATCACACCGCAGATAATGAAAGGGGATCAGGCTGTCATTACGCTGAAGAATGCGCTTTCTGCATTCACACAGCCTATTGGTGACACATTCAAGATGATGGAAGATGACCTCAAAGGTCTCTACACATCGAAGCGCAAGGCTGAATATGCACCGGTCAAGCCATATATCCAGGATGGTACTTTCCATTTCAGAGGGATGGAAGCGGAACACATGCTGATGATCCCTCTCATAATGGACTTCTCCACACTTGATGAGACAAATGAGAACATCTACTACCGGATGAAAGGCAGGGACAGGATAAGGGCATATGCAGAGGCGACAATCAGCGGTATCCGGGAGTATATGAAAGCGCACCCTGACGGACTCTTCGAGTTCTATCCGTTTCTGGGAATGGATCCGAAACTCCATAGTCAGGGCGACATTGAAGAGCTTCTGGAAACATATATCAACACGACACACCGCTTTCACAAGCACAATGAGATTCCAGAAAAGCCATGCTATGGTATCAAGTTCTACCCACCACTAGGATTCAGACCATGGCCGAATGACAAGGAGACACTGGAAAAACACAGAATGCTCTATTCATTCTGCGAGAAAAACAGGGTCCCGATCATCACACATGCAGACGATCAGGGGTTCAGAGGTGTCTCCGCTGAGGAAGCCTGGGCAAATACAGACCCTGCTTCATGGCGTACTGTACTTGAGAATTACCCATCGCTTGTTATCGACTTTGCACACTTCGGGAAGCAGTATGCAATAGCAGCAAGAGGGAACATGCAGAGCATTGCAGCAAGACTGCGCCATCATCCGGACAGTCCATGGTTCTACTCAATTATCTCCCTGATGGAAGATTTCCCTTCAGTTTACGCTGACTTGTCTTTCACTGGTGCCTATCCAGAGTTTTACAAAGAGCTGAGGACATTTCTTGATGACACGGGGAAAGACACAGCAGAACGCATTCTCTTCGGCTCAGATTTCTCTGTCAATCTTTTCAAAACTGAATCATACACAGAGTACTTCTCCATCTTTGAGCGTTCTCCATTCACAGACGAGGAAATCAGGATGTTCGCAGAAGAGAACGTCATACGTTTCCTATCTCTCTCAGAGGAACCGCCGGCGCCACTGAGACGGAGAAAAGCCATAGCAAGAACGGAAAGACCGTGAAAAGTGCGAGGGACTTTCAAAGCCTGTTCTATATGCTATCTGGGCAATCTGCATCTCTGTATTCTCCAGAAGCCTGAGGCTCTCACGGAGCCTGTATGAGATGAGAAACTGCACAGGCGATGTTCCAAGCGACGACCTGAACACACGCAGGCATTCGCGCTCGGAAACGTGCCCTGATGCTGCGATATCGCCAAGAGTTATTGGCTCAGTGTAATGTTCCTTGATGAACGTCATCATCCTGAGCATTCGCTGGTTCCGATATGCACCAGCTCTGATGCCTGCATTCTCATTCTCAAGAAGGACCGCGATGAGAATCTCTGTAAGAAGGTTTCTTGCCTCCAGCTCTGAGCAATATGCCCTCTCCGAAATAATCTCAAAAGCTCTATCTGCCTTTCCTGCTTCCATCTGAGAAAGCGATACAGGACCGGACAAAGAGAGAATAGGCTCAGAATACTTTCTGTAGATAATACTGTCCTCATCGCCCAGGAGAGCAGAGAGCGGGAATGAAAGACTGCGGACAACAGCATTTTTATCCGCAGCGGCTACAGATGAGATAGTACGCGGCGGAATGAATGCCCCTTCGCCCTCACGGAGCGTGAAAACCTGGAAGCCATCTGCGGCCATCACACGGATTGAAGAGCGGAAAGATAAAAGGACCTCCACGGAATCAGAGAAATCCCAATGCTGGGCAGTACTCTCGCCCACCACGTATTCCCTTATAGCTATCTTCTGCGTTTTCATCACTGCCATACTACTTCATGTGGCGGCAAAAAGCAAAAAAACAGGCTTTATCTCGGTGAACAGAGCTATGGTTGTCGGTTTCCATCATTATTTTGTCCATTCATTGCTTTATCTCCTCATCTGGCACATGCTAAAGTCTGGATATGTTCTCATTCATGTTGCTGGTCATCATCTATCTTGCATTCATTTCTCTAGGTCTTCCTGATTCGATGCTGGGAGCTGCATGGCCGATGATGTACTCCGATCTAGGAGTTCCTGTATCATATGCAGGCTTCATCTCCATGACAGTCTGCCTAGGTACTACAGTTTCCAGTCTTGTGTATGCAAAAGTGAACTCACGGCTCTCAACATGGATCATCACCGCATCATCGTGTGCATGTACTGCCATTGCACTTATTTCATATGCATTCATTCACAGTTTTCCGGTATTTATTATCTCTGCTTTGCTGCTTGGCATTGGTGCAGGCGCGGTAGATGCCGGACTGAACAACTATGTGGCGCTGCATTACAAAGCAAGGGCAATGAATTTTCTTCATGCATTCTGGGGCATAGGCACATTAGTCGGCCCTTTCATGCTCTCATACTTCTTCGCCAACGGTCTGTCCTGGAGGAGTGGGTACATGACCATCGGAAGCACCCAGAGTGTCATCTGCTGCATCATTTTATTGTCATATCCTCTATGGAAGAAAGCGGGAGAAAGCACAATCACTGAAAGTGGCGATAAGCCTCAGATAAAGAATGAGAAGTCATCGCTCAGGGATGCAATACATCAGAAAGGTGCTGTTGCCGCGATGCTTGGTTTCTTCACATATTGCTCTATGGAGCAGACATCGATACTGTGGGCTTCCACATTCCTTGTCAGTACCAGAGACTTCAGTGAGAGTTCAGCCGCAGCTGCAGCAGGCCTTCTTTTCTGGGGCATCACAGCAGGACGCATCATTTCAGGCCTCATCAGCTCAAAAGTGAATGGCCGCACTATGATAAGATCCGGGCAGTGCATGACACTTCTGGGCATTCTTTTTATTGCTGTGGCACCAGCGCGCTTCGCAGGTTTTGCATTCTTCTTCCTAGGAATCGGGTTCGGTCCTGTTTACCCGACAATGCTGCATCAGACTCCGGAGTACTTCGGTATCAGCCATAGTGCAAGAATCATGGGGCTGGAGATGAGCTCTGCATACATCGGAAGCGCAGCAATGCCGTTTCTATTCGGGCTCATTGGCAGAAATATCTCAATGAATCTCTTTATCCCGTATATACTTATCATTCTTGCAGCGAATATTGCGGCCATAGAGACAAAAATGCTGAGAGCGAAGAGAAAAATATAGGCGCTCTTCCGAACGCCCTCAATCAGTTGTTATCATCGCTTTCGCGGATCTCTGTATTCTTCAGCCAACCAACATCCGCAGTATCGCGATTCTTTGTGACCATGAAAGAATCATATCCATACGGCTTTGGTGCACTTCGCCTTCGCCTCTCTCCACCAAATGGGCGCCTGTCCTCACCGCTTTCAGAGTAGCGAGGCTCTCTCCTGTCCCTTCTGTCCCTCTCTCCGCGGTACATTCTGCCTGTGTCGTTGTCCCAATCGCGGTCGCGACGTGAATATGAAGCGCGGGAATCTGAACGGCGGCCCGGCCAATCCTCGCGCTGTCTGTAACTTTCCTTGCGGCCATAAGGACTATCTGCATAGTCTCTCTCATAACGAGGACGGTCACGATAAGAATCGCGTCTCTCGCGGTAATCATCGCGGTAGCGTGGCCTGTCATCATAATCGCGGTCCCTATAGCGTGGTGCGCGGTCATAATCATCATCACGCCGTCTAGGTCTGTCATAGGAGCGGGATGAATAGCGGTCACGGCGATCATCTCTTCTGTCGCGGTCCCTTCTCGGATACGATCCCTGGCGATTCATGCCATAAGAGCGTCTGTCATCTCTTTCCCGTCTTTCTCTTCTCTCTTCTCTCTCGCGAGGCTCTCTCTCCTCGTTTTCCGCTGCCGTATCAAAAGACAGCCTCTCTGCTTTCTCTTCGTCCATTTCTCTTCTCTTCTTTCCGGCGTGCTGTTTTCCGATTTCCTTCATCTCCGCCGTCTTCTTAAGTACCCATACCCTGAGCCCGCTCCGTTTAGATGAAAAACCCTGGGCCCGGACATCTCCTGTTATCTCAACCGTTTTCCAATATGGTTTCAGCAGCGTCTTCGCAAAGCTGAATGTCGACAAGTTCTCAGAGAATACCACAACACCGCCAGAGGAGAGAATCCTGCTGATGAGAAAGAGGTATTCCAGATAATCCTTCTGCACATCGAAGTTCTCTGCCTTGTGGGAATTCGAGAATACAGGAGGATCGAATATGACTATATCATAATATTCAGAGCGCTCCCACGCCTCTTTAAGATAAGCAGCAGCATCCGAAGCCACTGTCCTGTACTTGCCTTCATCCAGGAAACCATTCTTGTGCAGGTTGCGTTCACACCATGCTGTATAGACATTTGAGAGATCCACAGATACAACGCTCTCAGCTCCGCCAGATGCTGCATAGACAGAGAATGCACCTGTATATGAGAACAGATTCAGGACGCGCATTGAGTGGGATATCGAACGCACATAATTCCTGGTATTAGCCTGATCCAGGAAAAGCCCTGTATCGACATAGCTCTTGAGCTCTGTCTCAAATACCAATCCATTCTCCATGACATCAAGGCGGAGCGACTCATCTTCCTTCTCATGCTGCTCTCTGCCCTCACGCTTCTTGCGGCTTTTCCAGATAATCCTGTCGTGCTCGACATACATATAGCGGACAATGAGGTCGATGGCCACAGTCTTGTCATCATCAGACATTCCCCCGTCGGAGTAATCAACAACAAGCGCGTAAGAGCCATAGAGGTCTACAGTCAATGGAAATGCTGGAAGATTCCTGTCATAAACCCTGACAACCGTGGACTCTGTATTCTGCATCCACCTGTGCCCTTCAAGGGCACCGTGCTTCAGGAGTTTTGAGAAATCCTTCTTTTCGAACTCTTGCATAGCGGGGTAATCTTATCGCAAGGATTGGGAAATGACCAGTCGTCAGAACCATTTTCTCTTCGCGGCTTCTATGCCCTTTTCCGTGATACGGGCAGATGACAGAAGCCCTGCGATGCTCTCTCTGTCGCAGAAAGAGATATACACACCTTCGATATAGCCTTTCTCATCAGCTTCGGAGACAAGCGCGACGAACTCTTCCTTTCCGAGCTTCAGATCATCAGCTTCAGGAACACGGCCTTTCATAAGCATTCTGAGCATTTTCTGCATTGCATTTCCCATATTCCCATCATACCTCCGTTGCAAGGAAAAAATAAGCATCTCATAATCATGGTATGTACGATCCAAGCAGATTCATTGATCCATATCTCGATTCATTCAGCCGCACAAGACGCGAAAGCTATTCCGGAAGGAATAATCCTCTGCCAAGAATGGACGATATCAGGACACTGGAAGAGATGCTCATGCAGCTCTTCTTCCCCGGCCATCAGGGTGACAACCCGAAAACACTAAAAAAGGTTGTCCAGTACCTGATGGAGAACACTATGCATCTGATGTATGACTCCATAAGCCTTGCCCTGCAGTATGAATATCCTGACATGAGGGAGACAGAATGCAGTGATAAAGCCACATCATACTCAGATAAAATCGGTGAAGCGCTCCCCCAGATACGCAGAATTCTCAAAACCGATGCCGAAGCCGGCTATGAGGGAGACCCTGCAGCACTCTCAGTGCATGAAGTCATTCTCTGCTACCCTTATATGAAAGCGATGGCTGTCCACCGTGTTGCCCATCTCATGCACATGCTCCGCATTCCTCTTCTACCCAGAATGATGAGCGAGGCAGTTCATGCTGAAACCGGGATTGATATCCATCCTGGAGCAAAAATCGGGGAAGGTTTCTTCATCGACCATGGAACAGGTGTCTCTATTGGAGAGACAACTGTCATAGGAAATAATGTGAAGCTGTACCATGGTGTGACGCTCGGCGCGCTTTCAGTGGAAAACCATGGTAAGACAATACAGGGAAAGAAACGCCATCCCACAATTGAAGACGGTGTCTGGATTTATGCCAATGCCACAATTCTTGGGAATGTGACTATCGGAAAGGAAAGCACAATATACTCCGGTACCATGATAACCCAGGACATCCCCCCCTACTCTGTAGTCAGAACATCCAACACAGACATCACTGTGGAAGAGGGCAAGCGACGGTCAGAGTGATGGGATCGGCAGAAGTTATCACACCATCGTAAATCAATCCCGGCACGGGTTTCCTGCCATCAGGAAGAACAATCCGTGCCTTGAGATAATTGCCAGTTGTTCCTGTATCATCCTTCTCTGCAAGAATTTCAGCGTGTTTTCCTATCTGACGCTCAATGTAATGCCTGCTCTGTTTCTCTGAAAGCTCTCTCAGCTTCTCAGCGCGCTCATCCCTGACGCGCTCCTCCGGTCTGTTTTTTGCACCCCAGAGCGGTGTGCCAGGACGGGGAGAATACGGGAAGACATGCATGGCTGCAAAATCATTGGAAGAAAGAAAATCATATGTCTCCCTGAATTCCTCTTCCCCCTCTCCCGGCAATCCTGCGATGACATCGCATGCGATGAAAGGATCGCTCTTTGCTTCCCGCATCTTTGAGATGATGTATTCAACATGCTTTATCGAATAACGCCTGGAAGCAATTGCGAGGACTTTATCCGATGCAGACTGGATGGGAACATGGAAATGCGGCTGCATCCTTTTGTCATGAAGAGTATCGAGCAGCCTGTCATCCACATGATCTGGTTCCATTGATGACAAGCGTATCCTCATACCGCTTCCAAGATTCGCGAGAAGCTTCTCAACAAGACCTCCCAACCCTTCCCCCTCGTGGTCGTACATTGTGAGATTGACACCGGTGAGCATAATCTCATGAAAGCCTTCCGCCTCAAGCTTGAGCGCACGTCTCACAACTTCTTCAGAGGGAAGAAACACAGAAGGCCCACGTGCGATTGTCGTACGGCAGTATCCACAATGGTTATCACAGCCATCCTGTACTTTCAGGTATGAACGCGAATGATACTGGAATGAAGAGGCATCGAATGCAAAAGGATCTGATGATCTGAACGTGAATGAGACAATCGCCTCATGAAGCGACAATCCTGAATGAAGAGAAGAGGCAATATGATCACCAAGCATCAGCAGTGATGCCTTCTCTTTCAGCGAGAAGACTGTCACACGCTCAGAAAGCGCTTTCACTTCCCCTGGGTTCACTGCCGCATAACATCCTGTGACTATGACCTCTGCATGATGAGCAAAAAGGCGTATCATGCGCCGTGCCTTCTGCTCTGCCTTCTGTGTGACAGTACATGAGTTGACTATCACGAGATCAGCACATTCAGGCTTTGTCACAATAAAGCCGTTCTTCGCAAAGCTGTCGGCAATAGCTTCGCTCTCAGCCTGATTCAGACGGCAGCCAAGGGTATAGATGGAAACATTCACCCCTCTTCCCTCCTCAGTGCATTCAGGACCTTCTCAATTGCCACCTGCAGCGAGAGCCTCATTTCTTTAGCATAAGGATTGTAGCGCTGAAGGTCATAGAAAAGCTGTATAGGGTCATTGCATGTCTGCTCGACAATTGTCATCAGGTTTCTATATCCCTGGGTAGCAATGGGCGTAGGCTTCATACCCATCTGGCTGAGCGTACGTCCGACAAAGTGGGTGACACCCTGTGAATATGCAGCTTCCTCATCATGCTCTTCTGCACTCATTTCAAGCACATCCAGTCCCATGGACTTGAAAAAGGCGCGCATCTCATCATATTTCTCGTCAGGTGCTGTTACAGGGCACATGACAAGAGGAAGTCCCTCAATACCATTACGTCCTGAGTCAGGACCGAACATCGGATGAGTTGCAATGATTGTCCTGTCTGCTGGGATATATTTCTTCATCCACATAGATGGCAGAATCTTCACAGAACATGTATCCATAACGACAGTGTCCTTGCCAATCTGGCTTCCTACTCTTTCCAGAACACTCTCGAATGCAGAGATTGTCACAGAGAAAAAGAGATAAGGCGCATTCAGCACCTCACTCTCATCAGCTCTCCTGACACCATCAGGAACCTCGTGCTCAGAACGTGAATATGCGATGACCTCACACCCCGCTTTATATAGACACTCAGCCCAGAACGATCCGAATCGTCCAAGCCCGTAAACTGCTGCTTTCATACAAGAAGAATACCCGGCTCTCTCAGAAAAGAGAAGGCAGAACAGAGAGAATATCATCTCTGCCTTCACCGCGGAGGAATATCTCACCGACACTTCCACGCTCTACAATAACCTTCTCCAGCTTCTTTGCACCATACAGGGCATGTACCGCGATATCCGTAACTGATGAAGGAATGACAAGTGTTGTTATTTCGCTGCCTTCGAATGCGCTGTTCCCGATATGAACTACACCGGGTGAGACAATAAGCGTCTTCACTCTGGAATATCTGAATGCATTGTCGCCTATCCCGTCAGTTCCAGAAGCAGTCATGTAGACACCATCAGGACACTTGCCAGGATACGCAAGAAGAGAGCGTTTCCAGGAATAAAGCGCTGTCCCGACAACCCTGTAACTCTGAGAAGCGGAATCAACATCCACAGAAACGAGCGTGGAAAGAGCATTCTCAAGTCCTTTTCTGAGCGAGGATGGCACGAAAAGCTTTTCAAGCTGAGGTGGGAAGAACGGCTCAGAACTCGTGCAGATTTCCTCGACACCTTCTGGTATCGCATACGTACGTCCTTCTCTCTTCGGGGGATAGAAAAGAAGCTTTTTCCTGTTGATGAGGACACCATCGTGATCGGAAGTGTCGCCTTCAGCTTCAAAGCTCTCCAGACACGGACACTCTGAAGGAAGCGGCTGAAATTCCTCCAGCTTTGACGAATATGCAAAATGTCTTATCACAGTCTTGCATGAGAATGCGCTTCTGGCGACACGGCCAAGCTTCTTCGGAGCTGTATATGTCTCATCGTTCTTCTTCGGAGGATAGAAAAGAAGGCTGTAGAAAGAACTGTCATACAGAACACCATCTGCTGACGAGAAAAAGGCGGAGCGTTTATCAACGTCAATACTTTCAATGTTCTTCAGCGAAGGGTACAGAGATTCATCAATCTGGCTTACTGTATCCGGAATTGATAATCTTCTCACATGATTGCCCTTTTTTAGAAGCGTCGCTTCAACTGCCACTGTTCTGTATTTGCCTAGGACCGGAGGAATGACAAGGTCTTCATCATCACCTTTGTACTGCACGACTGAGCAGCTGTCCTTTCCCAGCTTCCTGATTTCGAAATCTTCTATGCGCATAGCGCGTATGATAGCACAACTGCCCTTCACTCATCTCCTGTTTGGAGGTACAATTTGCATGGATTCAATCCATCCTAAAGGAGAAAGTTATGACATTCGCTGAAAAAATGAAGGGACTTGCAAAAGAAGCGGCTAAGAATCTCGTTCTTGCAGAGGGACTTGAGCCAAGAACTGTCAATGCAGCCAGGAAGATTGTCGACGAAGGGCTTGCAGCTTCTGTAACACTTGTTGGCAACGAAGCTGCTGTCAGAGCAAATGCCGAGAAGCTCGGCGTATCGCTTGATGGTATAAAAATCAGCGACCCAGAGGCTTCTGAGAAGAAGAACGAATTTGCTCATGAATACTATGAAATGAGAAAACACAAGGGCATGACAGAAGAACAGGCTCTTATAGACATCGTGGATGAACTGAGATGGGGCGCGATGATGGTTCATCTTGGATACGCAGATGCGATGGTTGCAGGCGCTGAGTCCACAACAGCGAATGTGCTTCGCGCTGCATTTACCATCATCAAGTGCAAACCAGGTATCAAGAGCGCTTCCTCATGCTTTGTCATGGCAACAGACAAGACACAGTACGGCCACAATGGCGCATTCATCTTCGCAGACTGCGCAACAATTCCAAATCCTACTGCTGAGCAGCTTGCTGAAATCGCTGAGGAATCAGCAGCGTCCTGCCGTACATTCCTCGGAACAGAGCCTAAGATTGCGCTCCTTTCATATTCATCAAAAGGCTCTGCAAAGGGTGAGCTGATTGACAAAGTCACAACAGCACTCTCATTGGTTAAGGAGAAGTGCCCTGAACTTGAGGTCGATGGAGAGCTTCAGCTCGATGCAGCTATCGTTCCAGAGGTAGCAGCTCTCAAAGCAAAGGGCTCAGCAGTCGCTGGACACGCTAACACGCTCATCTTCCCAGACCTGCAGGCAGGCAATATCGGCTACAAGCTTGTACAGCGCCTTGCAGGAGCTGAGGCATACGGCCCGATACTCCAGGGATTCGCAAAACCTGTATCAGATCTTTCCAGAGGCTGCTCCGTTGAAGACATTGTCGTCACATCAGCAATCACACTGGCACAGGCTGGTGCACTGAAATAATCGTTTCTGAGACCTGTCAGATGGCAGGTCTCATATTTTCTTCAGAGCTTCCATTAATGAAACAAGCGTACCGAAGCTCAGTATCTCTGCCCTCTCTGTTCCCGTCAGTGATGAATCACGGAATGCTCCTTCTATCGGTGCCTTTCCTTTCGATGAGAAAAGCGGTGATGACAGAAGATTATTGCGTATTGTCTTCCGCCTCTGGGCGAAGAGTGCTCTGACCATTGAAAGGAAAAATGCTCTGTCTTCATCCGGGATAAGGCTCTTACTGCGCTTGTTCATCACAACAACAGCACTATCAACATTAGGTGCCGGATAAAACGATCCTGAACGTATAGTGAAAGCGGTCGAGTTTGTATAATCCAGCTGCGTAAGCACTGAAAATGAGGAGTATGCTGCAGACCCCGGTTCCGCCGCCATCCTGTCAGCGACCTCTTTCTGCAATGTGAAAACCATCCGTTCAGGCAAATAGCTGTTTTCAATCAGTCTTGCAATAATCTGAGAGCCCACGTTATATGGGAGGTTACCTACAATAGATGAGAAT
>CASDZV010000045.1 GCA_949285905.1 uncultured Spirochaetales bacterium
AATTGCCGGAACAGAAGAGCCATTCTGCACGACTCTCAGAGAGATTGATTCCCTGTATGCTTTGCTGCAGGCAGAAAACGTTGACCGCTACAACGTGAAAAGGATACAGAGGAAACTGCGCAGGAGGCCGTATAGATGGAAGAACCGTTGCCTTCTTTCGATAAACAACGGTCCTGTTTTACTTATTTGTCTGTCCTGCCATCCGGCAACAGCTCCTCAAGTAGAAATTAATCTGTCACTATCACATCCGCGTCCAGTGTCTCGATCATCGGACGCTTGTTCATGCTTCTTGGTTTGATTGTGACGTTCTCCAGCTTCACGCTTTCTGCGTGGCGGATGTAGAAGCCATATGATGGCATATCGCCGAGAGCGTTGGATTCAGGATAATCCGTGACATTCTCCCTTATCTCAGGGAGTATCTCAAGTCTCTCCTCGTTGTCTATGTACTCAGCTTCCATGTTTCTTATTGTGATATCCTTTACTTTGCCAGTGTATCCATCGCTGTCTTTGAAGCCTGTGATGATACATGTCGACTCCATATTCTCAGCTTTGACACCTTCGATTGTGATTCTGCTGACACTGCCTCCTTTTGCTTTCATGCTCTTGTCCTCTTCGGTAAGATAGCCGAATTTATTGCGGCGGCAGAGTGAGATGAACACAGGAACTGCGATATTCTTCATCGTGATGTTCTCGAGATGGATATCTGAGATATTCGAGCCATCTGCAGATTCAATTGAGATTCCGGAAACTCCTGCGGGGAAGATATCAGGTAGCATGAATGTGCAGTTGCGGCATGTCACTCCCTTGATGTCAAAATAGGTCTCAGTACCGATTTTGAAAGCATTCATTACGGAGATGACTGTGGCATCCTCGATCTCGATGTCCTCTGAAGGTCCCATTGCCATCTTCTCATTCTCCACATTTATGCTGTCATGTCCCTGAGTCATCGGGGCTTTGATACACAGTCCATCATCAGCGGTACTTACAAAGACGTGCTTCACTTTCACGTGGCATGATGACATGATGTCTATACCATCTGTATTGGCAGTGTGTCTGTTGTTGTCGATGACGATATTCTCAACCTTCACATTATCTGAACCATCGATAGAGAGGCTCCAGTCCATTGAGTCGCGGATGATGATGTTGTGGATGTCCACATTCTCTGAGCCCCTGATCCAGAGCGTGTACATAGGTCTTGGAATATTCGGCTTGCCTTCATTCCATTTGTCCTCGGCATATCTGATTCTTTCCCTGTACTTGAAGCGCGTCGTATCTTCTGGGCGTCCCATCGGGTCATTCAGGACAGGAGGGAGCTTTGTGTATCCAAGCGGTGTTGTCAGGGGCCTTTCATGGGGAAGATAGACAAAGAACTCTCCGTTTCCATTAATCCTTCCTCCTCCACAGATAGTGACATCTGCGCTGTCTACTGTTTTGATGAAGGCATCCTGGAACTGGGAAAGATCCTTTGATGCATTGATGGATGAACCTGAATCTATGAAGAGGGTAGTTGAAGATGGAATTGTAAGTGTCCCTGTAGTGTACGCACCCCCAGTGACGAGAACAGTTCCCCACGAATTACCGGCATCGTCAAGCGCTTTCTGCACTGCTTCTGTCGAGAGCACTCCGGGTTCTGTTGTTGCTCCGTATTCTCTGATATCAAAAACGGGACCTGCAGGCAGCTCTTCTCTGCTGATGTAGAGGTGATATGGTATGTCCTGATAATAATCGCCTGTGTAGATAATTCCGTTTCCCGGGAAAGTGGGTTTGTCGTAAATCTTCATATGTGCCTCCTTTTATAAGAATACCCTTCCAGATGGTAACTGAAAGGGCAGATTCTACTTTTCTTGTCTCATTTCACAGACATGAGATCTGCATTGAGTCAGCATATCTGAAGCCAGGTATTGAACCGGAGATTATAACTGCCAGGTCATTCTTTTTCACAGCTTTTGTTTTGAATGCCAGCTCAATGGACTGGTCTCGCATCTTTACAACATCATCTGTAAATGGTGCGACAACAGGTGTCACGCCATATGCGAGTTTCAATTGCCGTGCAGCTTTCTCATCAGTCACGCATACAATAATAGGACACTCCGGGCGGTATGAAGACGTGAGCCATCCTGTCCTTCCTGTTGCGGTCATACAGATAATTGCCTTTGCCCTGAGCGAGAACGAGGCTTCTACAGCGGCGCTTGAAATAGTTCCAGGTATATCAAGAGATTCATTGGCGGCCTGATTGTGGAAATAATGCTTGCGGTAATCAATCTGATGCTCTGTGAACTCTGCGATATCAGACATTGTCCTGACGGCTTCTATAGGATATTTTCCAGCTGCAGTCTCTCCGCTGAGCATCGTGCATGTCGTGCCATCAAAGATGGCATTAGCCACATCGGAAACCTCTGCTCTTGTCGGTCGTGAATGCTCTGTCATGGATTCAAGCATCTGGGTTGCTGTGACGACAATCTTGCCAGCCTTTGTGCACTTGTCAATCATCATTTTCTGGATGACTGGAAGTTCTTTGAATGGGATTTCGACACCCATATCACCGCGGGCGACCATGATTCCATCTGCTACTTTGATAATCTCATCGAGATTGTCTATGCCGCTCCTGCATTCAATCTTTGCGATAATCTTGATTTTCTCTCCGCCATTGACATTCAGGAGCTTGCGCATTTTCCTCACATCCTCAGCAGTGCGCACGAAGGAGGCAGAGACATAATCCACATCCATCTCGATACCGAAAAGAAGATCTGATCTGTCGGATTCGGAAATAAATGGCTGATCGATATCCACACCGGGGATGTTGATGGATTTGTGATTGGAAATCTTTGATGTATTATTCACCTGACAGATCACATCAGGCCCGTTGATAGCCTTGACAGTCAATGAGCAGAGACCATCATCGATAAGGACTGAAGTTCCTATCTCAACATCTTCTGCAAGATATGGATACGTGATAGATACGCCTGTTTCATCTCCGATTCTGTTCTTGTCTGCAGAGAGCGTGAAATCGGTACCTTCCTTGAGTATTGCAAATCCATCCCTGAACTCTCTAGTCCTTATTTCCGGTCCTTTTGTGTCGAGGATGAGCGGAATATTCGCACCCATCTTACTGGCTACACGGCGGATTCTCTCAATTCTCGCCTTGTGCTCATCATGAGTTCCATGTGAGAAATTGAGCCGTGCCGCATCCATTCCGTTTTCTATCAGGGCCTTTACCATCTGGTCGGAATCGACCGCTGGCCCCAGCGTGCATATAATCTTCGTCTTTCGCATAACAAGATGATTATAAAGATAAATCCGGCCACGTGCCATATTCTAAAGAACTTTTGAAAAGAAAAGGCCGGACTCAGCCGGCCCTGAAGTTGATTGCGTCTTGTCAGAGCGTACCGTCAAGAATCGCATCCACAACCTGGCGTCCTACTTTGAAGTTGTTCTCCATAGCTGTTGCGAAGATATCTGCTGCCTCAACGCTTTCTTCTGAAGAGAGGGAATCCTCGATACCTGCCCAGAGATATTCAGGAGTTGTACCGTTCATGAATACATCCATGTTCACAGAGTCCCTGATGACAATGTAGCGGTCAAGCATTCCAAGTCTGTCGAGAGCGACAGCGATAGCTGCGTCTTCCATCTCTGACATCGCATACGGGTCTGGTGCATTATATGTTTCAGCCATGAGCCTTGCATTGGCTTCATCGTAGTATCCCTTCCAGTAGTTGTCTCCTGTCACAGTTGTTCCAAGAAGCACCTTTGGATCTCTTGTCGCCCATTCTGCATTGTCGAATGCTGCTGCCATGAATGCTCTTGTCTTGTCTGTTGTGACAATCTCAGTGTCCTTCACAAGCTCATACACATCGCTTACAAGTTCCTGATTCAGCAGTTTGTAGGAAGCGTCATCATAAGAAGCGTCATGGAACCATGTTGTCTCTGAAGGGATTGTCATCTCCCTCGGGTCTGCATGATGTCCCAGATCGTAATCAATGCAGGCAGACATTACAAACACATCGCCCATCACAGAGTATTCAGTTGCTGTTCCGCCGCATCCGGTGCTTATCACATATGCATCACTGAAATCAAAACGCGGATCGAGAAGAACTGAAGTTGCGCTCATCGAAGCGTTCACTTTTCCCATGCCTGTGACATATAGGGCAACACCATCCTTCACATAGAGCTTATGACCGGGGAATCCTCCCGCGATATCATATTCCTCACCACCAGCAAGGTATTCTTCATAGTAATACTGTGCCTCGCCAGGGAAGTCTCCTGCCATTTCTCCGTTCTCGAATTTCGGAAGGATGAGAACGTCAATCTTCTCAGGATTTTCGACCGTTGCTGCCATCATTGGCTGCAGCGCTGATATGATGATTAATGCTGCTACGATTATTCTGTGCATCACTGTCTCCTTGAGCGCAGATTAACAAACTCATAACATTCGGTCAATTGCTTATTCTTACAGAAGTTGCTCTCGACAAAAACACATTGTTGCAATATGTTTCCAAAACAAAGGCAGAAATGTTTCATATAGTAAAAATACAACAGATAATTCTGTTTTTGTATTATTTTCTGAGTATGATTTAATAAGCAAAATTGTTCAATGGAGTCAGAAAACAGCGTCAGGGAAGCCTGAATTTACAATCATTCTGCAGACGATTTTCCTTGACTATCCACCATTCTGCTTCATACTTGTTGTGTGTACGTACACGCACGAGGAGGAAAGATGCATAGCAACATACCGGAAGTGAAGGTTGGAATGATAGCGGTGAGCAGGGACTGCTTTCCGATAAGCGTATCAGAAGGGAGGAGCCGCAAGGTGGTAGAGGAATGCGGCAAGCTGGGGCTTGAGGTGTTCCTTGCGCCGACGATAGCGGAGAACGAGAAAGACGCGGTGAGGGCTGTTGAGGAAGCGAAGGGAGCTGGGTGCAATGCGCTGGTG
>CASDZV010000046.1 GCA_949285905.1 uncultured Spirochaetales bacterium
GCTGCAGCTGCATCTTCCTTGCTGATTGCTTCTGGATACGTGACTGTCACGCTTCCATTGCCATTGATTCTGTAGCTTATACCCATTTCAGCAAGCCCGTACTTCTCATTCTCAAGAGCAAAGAATGTATTCACATCGCTGTCTGTTGCTACCGCAGGGTATTCAAGCACTGCAGAGCCTGTGCTGATAGTTCCTACAAGCGTGTAGCCTGCATATGTGTACGTGCGGACAATAGGCTCATCAACAACGACAGGCTCAGGCTCTTCCACTGAAACTGGTTGCGGCCTCAGTGAAGGCGGAGTCATGACATAATCCACAAGATCATTTACAAGCGCATCCAGCTCTGAAGCAACCACTTCACGGGAATATGAGAGAGGATAGCGGAATGTTGCTTTGCCATCGCCAGAAAGAGTGAACGTAATACCGAGTTCTGCCAGTCCATACTTTTCATTCTCTGCAGCAAAGAACGCGACCGCATCTGCGTCTGTGACACCTGCAGGATAATACAGAACTGTCGAACCAGTATAAATCTCAGCTCTAAGCTCATAACCGGAATAGCGGTAAAGTCTCACATCCGGAATAGCATCGAGATCTGCTTTTGCAGTGCTTACAGCGGATGGGGACCAAATGCGTCCATCATATGTACGCTGGAGATAAAGAGTATATTCTACACCAGCATCCAGTCCTGTCAGCTCAAGAGAGGAAGTATCTGGCGGCAATACTGTCCAGCCATCCGGATTCTCCCCACCCAGCTGATAACGATATGCCGTAACATCAGGGTCATCAAGCGTCCATTCCCATTTCACTGACATTTCCTGCGCAGCAAGAGGAATTGACAACAACATAAGTATCGCGGCTAAGGCAATGATGAATTTTCTGCTTCTCTTCATATTGACTCCCTTATTGGGTATTTTACGCCGACAGAAACCCTGCAAGCAAGGAAAATGAGCCAGCTACATCTAGAATACTCCTTTTTCTTCACAAAGCGTTATAGAATATTTTCATGTTTGAAAAGAAACTAAGGCGGATAGCTGTCTTCTGCGGTTCATCGTGCGGACGAGATGCAGCATATACAGAAAGTGCTGAAGCGCTTGGAAAAGCAATGGCAGAACGTGATATCACCCTTGTCTACGGAGGTGGTGGAAAAGGGCTCATGGGATGTATTGCAAAAAGCGTCAGGGAAAACGGTGGCAATGTCTTAGGTATATTACCTGAAGCAATGAATGTGCCCGAAGTGCGCAAAAACGCGATGGAGACGGAACTCGTAATCGTCAGCGGGATGCATGAACGGAAAAAAGCGATGTATGATGCAGCAGACGGATTTATCGCAATGCCTGGTGGCATCGGGACACTGGAGGAGATTTCGGAAATCTATACATGGCGACAGCTGGGGTACCATAAGAAGAATGTTGCACTTCTCAACACCTCCGGTTACTGGAACAGTCTGCTCTCATTCCTTGACAGAGGTACAGAAGACGGTTTCATTTCACAGCCTGTCAGGAACCTCCTGATTGTTGAAGACAGCCCGGAGAGACTGCTGGCCAGACTTGAGGAAGAGTCAGCCGCAATCCCTCCGAAACTTGGATGAATCATCTCTCCCAGAGTTTTTCCGGGTAGTATCCTGATTCAATCTTATTCCTGAGCTCTGCCATCACATTAGCCTTATCCTCAGGATATGTCATGCCGAACCACTTATCAGGAGTGGTGAACACTTTCACAGATCCCTGCCCTGATGTGACCATGGCAGAAACACCGTTCGGAAGAAGACATTCGGTTTTCATCTCCTTGATGCTGTTTTTCTTGAAGTCCTCCCAGTACCCCATGAAGCTATCAAAAGCATGCGGAGTGAAGCCGAAGAAATTCATAGATACAGGCTCCTCGCCTGTAAGCATCACATCGCCGGAAGGCATATGGGAGACAACACCTCCATCTGCGGTATATTCAATCTTGGTATTCTCTTCCATGGAAACGAGGTTGCCATCTTTGATCACACAGATTGCTCTCGAAACTGCCCCTGAAGGACTCATTGTATTCTTGAGAGTAAAACCGACCATCGCATGCGTTGTATCCGAGTTCTCAAGCGTTGAGAGATAATCACCGAGGATACCATAAGCGCTGCGTCCATAATAATCATCGGCATTGATGACCGTGAACGGAGTCTTTACAGCATCTTTGGCACAGAGGACAGCCTGAATCGTACCCCATGGTTTTGTTCTTTCATGAGATACAGCAGCCTCCTCTCCTGTCAGAAGTGCTGTTCTGTCCTGAAAGACATAATCCGCATCCATATTGCGTGCGATTCTGTCGAAAAGACGCTCACGGAAATCGTGCTCGATATCCTTCCTGATAATAAATACGACTTTTCCATATCCTGCATGGAATGCATCATAAACACCAAAATCAAGCAATGTCTCTCCGTGCATTCCGACAGCATCAATCTGCTTTACTCCGCCATATCTCGAGCCAAGTCCAGCAGCCATTACAAGAAGCGTTGGTTTCATTTCTCTCTCCTTAAGCTGTATTCTATCTCAGTTTAGTAGCTTTGGAGTGAATTATCCATGTCAAGTTTCTTGTTTTCCAGACTTTTGAATGGAAAAATTATTTTCTCATATAGGATTACTTCTTAAAACCTGACAAAAATGAAGTTTACGTTAGGTTTTTTATTGTTAATTATTTTCTTGTTATAAAAGAAGATATCCCGATAAATCCTCTTGAAATTTTACTATTTTATCCGTAAATTACCTTACACAATGACAAGAAAAGACCGCAAAGCATACTTATTCCTTCTTCCAGCACTGCTGCTCGCGCTGCTCTTTTCATTCATTCCCCTTGCAAAGAGTTTTGTGGGATCATTTCTGAGAATTTCCCAGTCAGGGAAGGTGCTTGGCTTTGCTCTTTTCGATAACTACATCTCCCTTTTCACAGACAAAGCATTCCTGTCAAGCGTCCTGAACACGCTGAAATTTGTCATTCTTTTCCTGCCTCTGAATACGCTAGTAACGCTTCTTGCCGCCTCCCTTACACGAAAAGAAAAAAAAGGAAACGCGATATGGGAATTCATATTCATCGCACCGCTTGCATTCTCGCTTTCCGCATTCGCTCTCATTTTCAAGGAAATCTTCCGGGGGTGTGTAAGCATTGCCAACAGAATCACAGGACTCGGACTGGCATGGCTTGAAGAACCGCTTTCAGCAATGGCAGTACTTGTATTTTTAGGGCTCTTCCTCGACTTTGCCATCGATTACATACTCCTTCTTTCGGCATTCAGAGATACTGACAAGGCAATCATAGAAGCCGCAGAGATTGATGGTGCCGGGCCTGTACGGCTTTTTTGCCAGATAGAACTTCCATCAATACGCAACACACTCTCAGTAACTATCTTCACAGCCCTCAAAGATGCTGTTCTCATATCTGCTCCTGTCATGGTACTTACAGAAGGAGGGCCTTTCAGATCTACAGAAACTGTGATGTTCTACTACTACATAGAAGCATTCAGGAGCGGAAACAGAGCCCATGAAACAACAATAACTGTCGTGATGGTTCTGCTTTCAATAATCATCATGAGTCTTATCTCAAGGAGGAGACGTGATGTCTAAAGCATTGAGATTTCTCCTGACACTCGCTCTTGCCATCATTATACTTTTCCCGATGCTCTATGCGTTTCCTCTCTCATTCTTCACACCGCAGGATTTCACAGATACAGAAGCGCATTTCCTGCCATCTGCACTGTCATTCAGGAATTATCTACTTGCCATCGGACATCGGCACTTTCCACGCTACGTGACCAATTCCATCATAACAGCCACATTGTCAGCCCTCTTACGCTCTGCAACAGCTGTAATGGCATCATTTGCATTCACTCACCTCAGTTTCAAAGGAAAACATGTGTTGCTTATTGCCCTGCTTTCTACACTCTTCATTCCCTCCGATGCACTGCTGTATGAAAACTACATCACAACAGCACGGCTCGGACTTATTGACAGCTATCTTGGAATTGTCCTTCCATCTGTCTTCAGCGCATCTGCGATGCTTCTCACAATGGGAGCTTACCTCTCCGCCGACAAGGATATCTATGACGCTGCACGGATAGACGGATCTGGGGATGCGCGGTATATAACACAGATTCTCGTGCCTCTTACAGCACCTGTGACGATTGCTATATTCATACAGACATTCATATCATCATTCAACAGTTATCTGTGGCCGCTCCTTGTCACTACGCGGCAGCGCATGAGAACTGTGCAGATCGGCATAACAATGCTGGGTTTTGCGGAAGAAGGAGAATATGGTGCACAGTTTGCAACTATCGTGATGATAACCCTTCCATTCATCATCATGCTTATTCTCTCAAGAAAACTGATTATGAATGCGCTCAGAGGAAGTATCAAATAAGCATAGAAGGAGAAATATATGAAAAAACTGACTGCGATTCTGATGGTGTTTTTTTGTACGGCCTTGCTCTTCGCTTCCGGCAGCAGCGAAGATGAAGGCATTGTGACAATCTGGCACTCCAATTCAGGAGTCATCGGCAATGCTTTCGAAGATATTATCGAAGAGTTCAATAATACTATAGGCAAAGATGAAGGCATAGAGATTGAGGCCATTTACCAGGGTTCTGCCAATGATGTGCTCACAAAGGTCAAAGCGGCAGCTGCGGCTGACACTTCAACGCTTCCGGATATCGCCCAGCTTGATGCAACGGCCGCACTCGACATGAAGAACTCGGAATACCTTGTTCTTCCCGCTGATATAGGAGCAGACACTTCAGCTGTCATGCCATCAGCAATCGAAGCCCTGATGTCAGAACGCGGGCTTCTTGCAGTCCCATTCAATGCATCATCCCTTCTTTTCTACTATAACAAGACTCTTTTTGACTCCCTCGGTCTTGAACCTCCGGAGACGCTGGATGACTTTGCCAATATTGCGTCAAAGCTTGGCGAGAAAGATGCAAACGGAAATGTAACGCGCTATGCTTTCGCTGGTGTTCCTGCGACATATGAGCTTGGTGCATTCATAGGAGCCCAGAAAGGCCTTTCATATATGGTTGATGAGGCCAATGGACACAGCGGAACTCCTCGTCACGTACTCTTCGACAAGGAAGGAACATTCGCCAATTTCCTAGATCACTGGAAGAGACTATACGATACAGGATACCTCAACAACATCACATCCGGTGTCAGTACAGAATTTGCATCAGGAAGAGCTGCGACAATGCTTGCCTCCTCATCAAATCTCTCCACAGTCATCAATACAGTAGGAGGCAGATTCGAAGTCGGAACAGCATTTGTGCCCAAGACCGACAATGAAGCGACAGGAGGGGTTAATATAGGAGGCGGTGCCCTATTCTCATTCAGAGGCAGCGAGGCTGTAAAAACAGTACTTGAATACCTGATCTCCGAGAACGTGCAGCTTGAATGGGCAGAGAAGACAGGCTACATACCAGTGAACACTGGTCTTGAAGATAATCCTGAATATATCGCATTCATCAGCAGCAATCCGCAGTTTGCGATTGCTATGGACCAGACAAAGGCCTCAAATCCGAAGGTGACTGGAATCTGGATGCCTTCGGCTTATCAGATTTATTACTCATTCCAGGCAGAGATACGTAACGTGACAGAGAACAACAAGCCAATTCAGGAAGCAGTCGCTGATATGGCTGAAGTTGTGCAGAAAGCACTGGATGACTATGCAGCTCAGAATCTCAACTAACACAAACCTTACAGCATTCTCAAGAGACGGGAAGAGGACAATGGATGCCCTCATCCCGATCTATGCAGGAAGCGGCTATTCATTCCTCGATCTCAACTTCTGTGAGATGATGAATCCTGGATCTGTTCTCAAC
Source organism: uncultured Spirochaetales bacterium (assembly GCA_949285905.1). Taxonomy (GTDB): domain Bacteria; phylum Spirochaetota; class Spirochaetia; order Sphaerochaetales; family Sphaerochaetaceae; genus Ornithospirochaeta. The sequence continues at coordinate 5,843 of CASDZV010000046.1, forward strand.
ACAGCAAATGCTGAGAGCTACATATGGACGCTTAAATCGCAAAAGACAATCTACGCTCTGGAATATATCCAGGCACATGCTCCCTACCCAAGGGATTATCTCTCCCTCTCTGAAGAAGAGAGGCGTTTATCAGATGAAGGTATTATCAGATCAATGAGATGGGCTGCAGAACTCGGCATTCCTCATATCGTCGTACATCCTATTAAAGGCAGCATAGACGATAACATCAGATACTTCACTGCGCTTATTGAGAAACAGCAGAAACCGATACGTATTGCGATAGAGAACATGGAGACAAGAAGCGAAATATGGAAAGCTGATGACCTGCTGGCAATAGCCTCATCGCTGAAACCTGCCGCTGGACTCTGCCTTGACACAGGGCATGCACATATTGCAGGAGAGGATATTCCTGCTTTCATAGAGAAGGCCGGGGAAATGCTTATCGGAACCCACATTGCAGATAACAACGGAAGAGAGGATCAGCACCTGCTGCCAGGCTTCGGCACGATAGAGTGGGAAAGAGTGATACCTGCTCTCAAGGCGAATTACTCAGGCTTTCTCAATTACGAATGCATGTATTTCAACAGACACCTGCCACAGATACTCACTGAAGATGTTATAAAACTCTCACTCGCTGTCGGGGAGTGGCTTCTCAGCCTCTGAACGGAAGAATGTACACCTCGAGCTATACTGGCAGGAAGCGCAGAGTGCGCCAGGACACTCGGTGAAACCATCCTCAGCCTTCTCCAGCTGGTGCACATGCCACTCCAGCTCATCAATATGCTTCTGCAGTGCATCAAGTTTTGCAAGATCTTCATCAAGCTTCTTCCTGTATTCATCCAGCAGAGCTTTCCTTCTCAGATTGCCCGATCTGTCAGAATCCTTCATCTCAAAGATGCGCTTTATCTCAAGAAGCGAGAATCCAAGGCCCTTAAGCTCTATGATTCTCTTCAGATAGACAAGATCCTCATCTGTATACCACCTCTGACCTCCCGTGGAACGATGAGAACGTATCAGTCCCTGCTCTTCGTAATACCTGATTGTTCTTTCAGAAAGCGAGCTTAGAGCCGCCATCTCCCCTATTCTGTATCGTCGCATACCATGATTTTACATGAAATACCAGGAAAAACTGACCAAAATATAAGGCTAGAGCGTATTATAGGCATGAAGAAATATATTTTCGAAGCTGGATACAGCTCATTCAAAGAGACACCGGAAGAGGAAAGACCGAGGGAAAGACTGGAAAGACTTGGTGCTGGAGGACTGAGAGATGAGGAGCTTCTGATGCTCATAATCGGTTCTGGCAATTCAGGACGCGCAGTAGACGAGATTGCAAGCGATCTTCTTTCACTGCTTGATGAGCACCCGGAAATCACGAGAGAAGAGATTATGCTCATACCAGGGCTTGGCAAAGCAAAGGCAGCAGCAATTGACGCTGCTCTTGAGCTAGGAAGAAGGCGTGTCAGAGTAAAAGGCAGGACAATCACACAGCCAAGGGACATCTTCATGGAAGTGCGGCACTACGCGTCCCGCTCTCAGGAATCCCTGATTGTCGTAGCACTCAATGGAGCTCATGAATCAATTGGTACCATAGTCGCAACAGTAGGCCTGCTTAATAAGACTATAGTACACCCACGAGAAGTCTTTGCAGATGCTATTAAAAACAGAGCTGCCGCCATTGCAATTGCCCATAACCATCCTTCTGGAAATGTTGAACCATCGGAAGACGACAAGGAAGTGACAAGACGTCTTGTACAGTGCGGGACAATACTTGGCATCAAAGTACTGGATCACATTGTATTCACAGATGAGAAGTACTACTCATTTCTTGAGCATGGGATGATGTGAATATATTTGAGATATTTTTTAATTATTATATAATTAAGGAGGCTAGGTGAATAAGGACATCACATTTTCATGGGATGCAAAGAAGAACCGGGCAAATAAACGGAAACATTCCGTATCATTTGAAGAGGCGCTATCGGTGTTCTATGATGAGGAGGCTTTGCTTATATCGGATCATGAGCATTCCATTGAAGAGGAGCGATTTGTGTTGGTAGGAATGAGCAATCTGTTCAGAATTCTTGTTGTCTGCCACTGCTATCGTCAGGAAGATGAGGAAATCCGGATTATATCAGCCCGCAAGGCGAACAATGAAGAAAGGAAGCAATACGAACATCTGATAGGCAGGAGATAAAAATGAAGGATAATTACAATTTCAGCAAAGGCATTAAGAATCCCTATGTAAAGAAGCTCAAGAAGCAGATTACTATACGCATAGATGCGGATGCAATAGAATACTTCAAAGAACAGGCAGCTGACGTTGGGATATCCTATCAGAATCTCATCAATCTCTATCTCAGGGACTGTGCAGAGAAAAAGAGGAGACTTTCGTTCTCATGGGAATGAGCAAGACATATATGGAACAAGTTGCAGCTACCTCGAATCCAGTTTAGTCGCGGAGTGACATTCTTCACTTGATTGCATTATTTTCTGCTGAAAATGATTCACACTGCGTTCACAGACGAGAATTACTACGAGTACTACGCAGTTCCTGAACATGGGCTGATTCAGCAAAAACAACTTGATATATCTCAAAATCCTGAGCCATTCAGGATACGAATCAACCTATGATTGTCACTCCGAGGGCTCTCACTACAGCCATCGACTGAGCAATATCAAGCTCTGCACCTTTAAGCTCTCTCATGTTTTCTGAAATAGTGATCCCATCAAGTGAAGAGTTATTGAAACTGATACCAGCTAAATGAGTATTACGGAATATTACATTAGCAAGGTCTGTATTCAGAATTTCCAGTTTCCTGTGACTGATTTCTGCAAAAGATGAATCCGGCATATCTGAATCAATGATTCTTGAATTATTAAATTGGGCGTGGTCGAATGTGATGTAACGGGCAGAAGCATTTACTATTTCAATCCGGCGCAACCTTGAAGAAGAGAAAGACACACCAGTCATTCTGCATGAACGGAACGTCACACGAAGGAGAGATGAATCTGAGAAATCCGCATTTGTGAAATCACATGAATCAAAAACAACATCAGTCAGTGTCGCTTTGCTGAATGCCGAGGCTGCAAACGAGACTGATGAAAATGAGGATGTGCGGATAATCAGATCGGAAAAATCCTCTCCATCATATGCTGTCCCATTTTCTTCAATGCATTCTGCATCTGAATCTGTCGAGATTGCGTCCCGGAGTGTCATCAGCGGGAGTGCCTTTCTTTAAGGACATCTATGACTTCAGAAAGCGTCGCATCCTTCTGGGCAAGAAGAACAAGGAAGTGATACATCAAATCAGCGCATTCTCCAAGAAACTGGTCCTTGTCATCATCTTTAGAGGCAATAACAAGCTCCACAGCTTCCTCTCCAACCTTCTGTGCAATCCGGTTAAGACCACGTGAAAAAAGATGATTGGTATATGAGCCCTCAACAGGATTGGCTCTTCTGTCCCGGATGACAGATTCCAGATAGAAAAGGAACTCAGGAGAAGAGACCTCAGTCGGCTGATTTTCTTCTCCGAAGCAGGTATCAGCACCTGTATGGCAAACTGGACCGGAAGGGATCGCTTTCACAAGAAGAGTATCCCCATCACAATCAGCAAGAATCTCTCTCACCTGCAGGAAATTGCCGCTCGTCTCTCCCTTTGTCCATATGCGTCCGCGAGAGCGCGAGAAGAAGGTAACAAGACCACGGTCAAGTGTGAGCTTATAAGCCTCCTCATTCATATATCCAAGCATCAGCACCTTTCTTGTGACTGCATCCTGAACGACTGCAGGAACAAGGCCGCCGCCTTTCTCAAAATCTATAGTCATAACCCCTCCACTTACCTGACCGGTATGCCGGACTGCCTGAGATAATCCTTCAGCTGGTGTATATCTATCTCATGAAAATGGAAAACAGAAGCCGCAAGTGCAGCATCAGCCATGCCATCTTCGAAAACAGTCCTGAAGTCATCCATTTTTCCCGCTCCGCCAGAGGCTATAACAGGAATATCAATATTACTGCTGATTATCCGGGTTAAGTCAACAGCAAAACCATCCTTCGTCCCATCCTTATCCATTGATGTCAGAAGAATTTCCCCAGCGCCTCTTAAAGAAGCTTCTCTCGCCCAGGAAAGCGCATCAAGACCTGTTGACGTACGCCCGCCATCAATAACTGCTTCATAACCAGAAGCCATAGAGCTCTTTGAACGCGCATCAAGAGCCAGCACTATACACTGGCTGCCGAATCTGGAGGAGAGCCTGTCAATCAAAGAAGGATCACGAACCGCAGCTGAATTGATTGAGATTTTGTCAGCGCCTGCCTCCAGAAGTCTTGCAACATCATCCTCTCCTCTTATCCCCCCGCCAACTGTAAACGGTATTGAAATGCGCTTCGCAATATTCTCCACAAGCTTTGTCATCGTGCCACGGTTCTCAACTGTTGCCGTGATATCCAGGAACACAAGCTCATCAGCTCCCTCTTCTGAGTAAAACTCCGCCAGATCAAGCGCAGATCCAGCGTCCCTGAGCTGCACGAAATTCACCCCTTTCACAGTGCGTCCGTCTTTCACATCAAGGCATGGGATTATTCTTTTCGCCAGCATGAAGCCTCCTTCATCTCTGCAATTGTAATACGACCTTCGTAATATGCTTTCCCGACAATAACCCCGTCAGCGCCCATATCATAAAGTGCTTTAAGGTCATCCATTGAAGAAACTCCGCCAGAAGCTATCAGGTTAAGATCAGCAACAGAAGCAAGAAGCTTCTCATAGAGCGCGAATGATGGCCCGGAAAGCATTCCATCATGTGCAATATCAGTGACAACAACGTCTCTTATTCCTTCTTCGGCAAATCTGGAGACAAATGGAATTATGCTGATGTCCGTCGTTTCCATCCAGCCAGAAACAGCAACGGATTCTCCTCTGACATCGGATGAGAGTATTATGCGTCCTGGCCACTCTCTGCCCCAGCTGATGACTTCTTCCGGATCCTTTGCGGCTTTTGATCCGATATTCACTTTGTCAGCCCCCGCATTGAACGCCTCAAGAAGCGCACTTTTTGTCCTGACACCTCCTCCGAAATCTACAATGAGCCCCGTTCTGGACGCTATCGTTTCAAGAACCCGGAGATTATCCCCTCGTCCTGCAGCTGCATCAAGATCTACAAGATGAAGATATTCAAGCCCACCATCCTCAAAAGCCCTGGCAGTATCCAGCGCATCAAGACCATATGATGTTTTCCTGCTGTAATCGCCTTCGGAAAGCCGTACCGGAGAACCATCTATAAGATCAATTGCAGGTATTACTCTCATGTTTCCTCCAGAAACGACCGGAGCATCTGATCCCCCGCTTTTCCACTCTTCTCGGGATGAAACTGCAGACAATGGAAATTGTCCTTCCTAAGAGAAGCTGAGAAACGGATACCGCCATACTCCGTCACTGCTGAAGTGAACTCGGAAAGCGGCGCATAATACGAATGGACGAAGTAAACATACTCGCCTTCTGCAGTATGTCTGTAAACAGAATCATCAAGACATTCAATGGTATTCCATCCAACATGCGGGACCTTAAAACCCATTCCTTTAGGAAACAGCTTGACTCGCACCGGAAAGATTCCCAGACAATCTGTATCTCCTTCCTCGGATGATGAGCACATCAGCTGCATCCCCAGACAGATACCAAGGAACGGCTGCTTGAGAGAGCGGATGACATCGTCCAGCCCTTTTTCATGCAGATACTCCATTGCGTAAGAAGCTTCTCCGACACCGGGAAAGATGACTTTATCTGCACTTTTCAGCACATTCTTATCATCTGTCAGAACCGCATCATACCCAAGACGATCAATGGCGTTCATGACAGAAAGGACATTGCCGGCATTATAGCGTATGACTGCAATCATAGCATCCCCTTTGTGCTGGCCACACGTGCATCCCCAGGGATACGGCGCACTGCCTTTCTCATAGCCCTGGCAAATGCCTTGAACAGAGCCTCAGCTGTATGATGGCTGTTACCACCTCTTGTTGCACTTAAGTACAGGTTACAACCGGACGCAGATGCAAAAGAACGGAAAAAATGCTTCATGAGCTCTGATGGGAATTCACCGATATACGGCACTGTGAATTCAACATCCCAGACAAGCTCTGGCCGAGACGAGAAATCAATAGCAGCTGTTGCCACCGTATCATCCATCGTCACGATCTCGTAGCCATAGCGTTCGATGCCACGCTTGTCGCCGAGAGCCTTCCTCACAGCTTCCCCAAGAACAAGCGCCGTGTCCTCTGCTGTATGATGCTCATCGATATAAAGGTCCCCATCTGCTTTGCCTTCAATATCAAAACGTGAATGCCTGACAACCTGAGAGAGCATATGATCGAAAAAACCGATTCCAGTTGAGACAGTTCCTTCTCCTGTGCCATCAAGATCAATGCTCATCGATATCTTAGTCTCCTTTGTGCTCCTCTCAACTGAAGCAGTTCTATGAGAGAGCGATTCATCTTCAACAAGATATGATGCTATATCAAGCCATGAAAAAGTCTTAAGCGCTATTGTATCCATAAGATCTTCAGGGATATCAAGTTCCTCATCAGTAATAAGAAATCCGCGGCAGCCCATGCTTCGGGCAAGGAGCATATCTGTAATACGGTCTCCGATCATAAACGAAGAGGCCATGTCATAACGCTCGCTGCGATAGCGGTCAATCATGGCAGTCCCAGGCTTGCGTGTCGGAAGATTCTCCTCTGGAAGCGATAGATCGATATTAATGTCATCGAAAACGATTCCTTCGCCTCTGAGTGTTGTGAAAATACGTTCAGCAGGTCCTGAAAAGCCTTCATATGTGAATGCCCTTGTACCTACTCCATCCTGATTAGATACCATGACAAGAAGATAATCAGAACGCTTTGTTATCTCACGAAGGGCCTCAAAGACATGAGGGATATACTCGATGCTCTCATATGTATCGACCTGCCGCTCTCGCACAATAACACCATCGCGATCGATGAAAAGAATCTTTTTCCTATCCCCTCCAGCCATTCATTGCCTCCTTAAGGGCCTCCATTTCTTTTTCAGACCCGATAGTAACCCTTATTGTATTCTCAAGCATCGGATCTGAAGACCTGTTGCGGACAACAATACCACGAGAAATAAGATAATCATACAATCTTGCTGCACTATCCACACGGAACAGTACGAAATTCGCCTCCGAAGGGAATACAGTCCTGACATACGGCAGCGTGCGGAGAAAGGATGAGAAGGCTTCCCTTCTCTCTATTGTCTCTTGCACTCTCTTTCGGACACTGCAATCATGAAGAGCTTCCAGCCCTGCCGCTTCAGCAGGCCTAGAAACATTGTATGGCGGTTTCACTTTCATGAAAACCTGCTGGATTTCAGGACTTGATACCAGAACACCCAGACGCGCGCCGGCTTTACCATATGCTTTTGAGAATGTTCGCAGCACAACAATTCTCGGATTATTCTCTATAGCGGAAACAGCGCTCTCATAATGCTCTGCGAAGTCACAGTATGCCTCATCAACAGCCGTAATGCCGCTATTCACTTCTGCAATACGCCTGATTGTACTCAGCGGATATACACGTCCGGTAGGGTTATTAGGCGAGCATATAAAGACAATCTTTGGACGCTTTTCCATTATTGCACTTACAATTGCATCCTCGTCCAGGTTCAAATCAGATGTAAGAGGAATGTCAATGACACCCACATTGGACGTGCGGGCAAAAACAGAATAAGTACCATATGTCGGCCGTTCTATCATTACGCAGTCTTTTCCGGGGGCGCAGAACATGCGTATGAGAAGATCTATGACCTCATCTGAGCCATTTCCTATAGCACTCATGCTGTATGGTATCCCCATTACACGCTCCATCTCCTTTCTAAGCTCTCTTGCCAGCGGATCGGGGTATCTGTTTATGCCGTCATTGCCACCAATCCAGCTTTCATTAGCATCAAGAAGGATATCCGCCTTGCCTGAAAACTCGCTCCGTGCAGAGCTATATGGCACCAGAGAACGTATCCACGGATTAAGTAATTCATCAATCATCTGAAAGCCTCACTTTCACAGCATAGCTATGTGCTTCCAGCCCCTCTGCCTCTGCAAGCGTCTGGATAACAGGCCCGAGATTTCCTAGACCTTCCCGAGTTATCTGCTGCACCGTGATTTTCTTTATGAACGAATCAACAGAGACACCGGAAGAAGAGCGGGCCCAGCCTGAAGTCGGGAGTGTATGATTAGTTCCGGAAGCGTAATCACCAGCGGATTCAGGTGTCCATGACCCGAGAAAAACTGATCCGGCATTCTCAACTCCTCTGAGTATTGCGTCCGGGTTCTCCGTCGATATAATCAGATGCTCCGGTGCATACTCATTGACAGCATCCACAAGTGCCTCATCTGAATAAAGAGGGAACGCATATGAATGGGAAAGCGACGGAAGCATATATTCATGCCGGCCTATTCTCTCCAGCTCTTTCCCGATAGCCTCATCAACATTTCTGTAAATACATTCAGCTTCTTCAGGATTGCCAGCTCTCACAAGAAGCATTGCCTGACTGTCCTTGCCATGCTCTGCCTGCGAGAGAAGGTCAGCCGCAGCTGCTGTCGCTGAGGATGTTCTGTCTACTACAACCATCACTTCCGATGGACCGGCAAGCATATCTATCGCAACAACTGATGATATCTGACGTTTTGCCTCTGTCACATAACTGTTGCCAGGCCCGAAAATCTTGTCACATCGTTCAACACTCTCTGTCCCATAAGCGAGAGCTGCAATGGCCTGTGCACCACCGACTTTAAGCACTCTGCTCACTCCAGCTTCCTTTGCGGCGTAGAGAATCACAGGACTCACCTTACCATTTCTGGCGGGAGTTGCAAGAGTGATACTGCGGCATCCCGCAACACGAGCTGGAACACTGAGCATCAGAACAGTAGAGAAAAGAGGAGCAGTCCCACCGGGAATATAAAGGCCGACTCTTGAGATAGGGACAATCTTCCGCCAGCAGCGGACACCCTTTTCAGTCTCAACATCCTCTCCTTCAGGCATTTCAGATTCATGAAATCTCCGGATGTTGACAGCTGCATGCCTGATTGCAGCTTTCAGATTTTCAGGCACCAGGCCACAAGCTTCCTCGATTTCATCATCTGTCGCGAAAAGGGAATCGAGATTGGAATTATCAAAGCGGAGAGCATAGTCACGGAGAGCAGAATCCCCCCGCGCCTTCACATCTTCAATAATCTTCCTCACACTCTCCTCTATTTCCACATTCCCGTCATTCGGACGGCGGAGAAGAGTCTTGTCGTAATCAGTGAATTTCAGATACATACTCACTCCGTCATCTTCTCAATATTCATAACAAGGATACCTTCTGCTCCCAGTCTCCTAAGCTCTTCAAAAACAGCCCAGAAACGATTCTCATCAACTGCGGACTGCACAGAAACCCAGTTTTTATCCATCAATGGCGTAACTGTCGGACTCTTCATTCCGCCGATGATAGCGGCCGCCTCCTCAAGCTTATCTGAAGGAAGATTGAATAAGATATATTTCTGATGCCGGGCAAGCATGACAGCATCGATGCGTTCAAGAAGGCGATTAAGAAGCACACGCTTCTCGTCTGACATGTCAGAACGGGCTATCATGACAGCTGACGAGCGATAAATGCACTCAACCTCTTCCAATCCGTTCATCTTCAGTGTTGTTCCAGTGGAAACCAGATCAGCAATCGCATCCGCGATACCGACATCGACTGTAATCTCAACAGAACCAGATACAACGACTATCTGGGCATTCACCCCGTTTTTATTAAGCACATCCGAAAGAATTCTGGGATATGATGTGGCAATTCGTTTGCCTTCCAGCGATGAAAGATCTTTATAAACAAAACCATGGGGTACTGCAATCGAGAGCCTGCAGGAGGCAAACTTCAGGTCACGTACTACAGAGAGGCTGATACCGCTCTCATCATATTCATTCCTGCCGACAATACCGATATCTGCGACACCATCAGCAACGTACTGCGGTATGTCATCATCGCGTACAAAGAGGAAATCCAGGGGGAATCCCGATGCAGAGGCTTTCAGCACACGGCTGTCTGCATTTACATCAATCCCGCATGACCGGATGAGATCGAGACTCTTTTCAGAAAGTCGTCCGCTTTTCTGAATGGCGATACTGATTGTGCTTTCCATACTCCTCCTCGGAAAGAAAAAGACCTCCCGCCAATGGGGAGGCCGTATCATAAGGAACCCATCATGGCGCTGTCATGACTAAAGCAGGCTATGATGGCTATGTCCGTTTCTTCTTTCCATGTGAAAACGGTACATGATGAGAAAAGCATAGTCAACAGAATGAATACCGCGATTCATTTAAATTTCATTAAAACAGAGAGAAGCAATGCTCATGCAAATCTGTATCATCACAGGCATGGCAATAACGAGAACCTAATATCAGAATACAGAATATACGGAACGCAGCCTGCTCAGCTTTCAGAAATCCGTGCTGCTGAAACTGTCATTGTGCTTTCTGAATTTTCTGCTGTAGACAGCTGAACTGATCGCACCGTAGATCATAAGCGCTCCGGAGGCGAAAAGAATAGCAGCGAATAGCGTCATAACAGCACCTGTAAGAAAGTTAGGAAACAGGAACAGTATTACTGCAAATACAAATGAAAGTATCGTCTCAAGCCCCAGTCCGCTGACCATCACACTTCTGTTTGAGAGGAATATCAGGTCTACAAGATCAACGATTCCAGTAATAAGGAACGCCGCCGCAATAATGTAAACAAGAACTGTCGGAATGAGTGTCGGCGCTGCAATTGCAATGATGATCGTAATAATCCCGAAAATCATATTCAGAAGCGCCTTTCCCATCGAGACATTGCGTATACTCTGCCAGAGGACATCTTTCAGCTTATAAGAAGCTAAAAGCGTTCGTACACCATCAATGACGAGGTATATGCCGAACGCAGAGATGACAACTGTCAGGAATCCGGAAGGTCGGATTATCATATACAGTCCGATGAATATCATCAGAAGACCGGAAATCATTAATGGAATGTACCTTTTCATACATAAAATATTATTCCAGATTCTGCAAAAGAAAAGTGCTGTTCAACCTTTCCCTCTTTTCCTGTAGGATTCAGATATGATCGAAAAGAAATATCTCCTGTTTGATGCAGACAATACACTTTATGACTTCTCAGCCACGGAGAAAGCAGCATTATCCAGACTTTTCAGGAAGTATGAAATATCAGAGAGTCTTCTTCCTGTTTATCATGAAGGCAACAGACACTGCTGGAAAACATATGAGGAAGGAGGCATTACTCTGGAAGAACTGGAAACCGAGCGTTTCAGGCTGTTTATCGAAGCAATCGGAAGAAGTGATGACCCCGCTATTATGGGCTGTGATTACTCTACGATGCTTGGAGAGGAAGGCATCATGATAGACGGCGCTCTAGAGACACTTGAAGCTCTGAAAGACAGATACAGCATCTCGCTCATAACAAACGGAATAGCTAAAGTGCAGAAAGAGCGCATCAGACGGACAGGCACAGCCAGATTTTATGACAGAGTCTTCATAAGCCAGGAAATCGGATATGCAAAACCTGACACGCGGTTTTTCAATTATGTCCTCTCAGAGCTAAAAGCTTCCAGAGACGAGTGTCTTGTCATCGGAGACAGTCTCACCAGCGATATCAAAGGAGCAAAAGACAGTGGCATCGAAAGTGTCTACATCTCATTCAAAGGAGATATATCATCCGATGCCACATGGTCCGTTTCATCATATAACGAACTGCTGAGACTCCTCTCCTGATTTCACATCAGAGCAGCCAGAGCCTCAAGCTGCTGCAAATGGAACCTTGCTCCCTGATGATACAAATCAAGCACAAGCACATCTTCAAGTTTTTTCCTAGCACCTTCCTTATTGCCAGCAGCAAGTTCACCGAGAGCGATCAGATAAACGCAATGTGCCTTGTTCTTCCTTGTTAAATCATCATCCCAGAGCTGGAGATCGGGAAGCGAGACTGCGAAATAATCGAATCTGATTTCATCGAAATAGTGCTTTTCCCCGAAATCCGACATTGCATTAAAACGCTTCTTCGCACCTCTCTCGTCTCCGAGTTTTCTGCGGCAGAGTCCCTGATAGAGAGCCATATCCGCAGGCTGGTCGTTATAATAGAGCGCACTCGAAAGCTCTTCTGTTCCTTCAGTGCCTTTCCTGAACTCAGCTTCTGCCTCTTCCTTCTTTCCTGTCTTCTCGAGGCAGAGGCCAAGCAAGTAGTGGATATCATTATCCTTCGTTCCCTCAAGCTTGCCTTCCCCGAGATTCTCAGGATACACAAGTGCTGAAGAAAGCAGTGCCACCGCTTCCTGATAATGAGAGGAGACAATCTGGGCAAGTGCAAGATTCTCAAGCGCTCTCTTGTATTGCGTAGTCACCTTTCCTTCTCCGCCCTCCCATGGATGGAACTTGCGTTCCCTGATTCTCTTCAGCGCTTCCTCATACCTGCCGGAGAAATTCAGCAGCGCAATATATGTGATATACAGGTCATCACGCTTCTGAGTGACACAGAGGTGCTTTTCAAGGAAAGAAAGCCTCTCATCAAGAGCAAAACCTAGTTTTTCCTTCAGCTGATCAAGTTCAAGAAGGACTCTGGCATCATCAGGATCCAGTGAGTACGCTTTCTCAAGAGCTTTCAGAGCCTCTTCTTTTTCCCCGCGCTTGTTATAAAGAACAATACTCAGATTACGGAAAACAGTTGGGAATGAGCTATTGGCTTCAGATGAGATCTTCCAGTCTCTATAAGCCTCCTCATACCGTCTCTTGTCATAAAGAAGATTGCCCCGGAGATACCGTGCCGCAGCATCGCAGCTGTTCTTGCCGATTGCTGAGGAAAGAGCAACATACTCATATGCAGTAGATGGAAAGCAATATGTGACATCTGTCTTTTCAGCTTCTCTGCGCACAGCCTCAGCTTCCTCCGTCTTACCTGCCGCTTCAAGCTCATATGCCTCGGCATATTTAACGCTGGCAGAAGATGGCGCACTGTGAAGAAGTGCCGCAGACGCAAGATGTTCTCCCCATGTGCTGAGATCAGAAGCAGCGTTCATATAATTTACAATGCGGCCATTCATCATTTCATGAAGCTTTTCGTCTGAGACTCTTCCTTCCATGGTGAGGAAATAAAGCGCTGTGAAACAGAACGGATTTTCCTCAAGAGAAGCAACAGCCGCCTCCACAGCCTCTTCTTCCCGTCCGAGATGCTTCAGGATGAAGGCTTTAAGGGAAGACGCGGAAGAATTGGCTTCATTCCTGTTCAGGCTGCTTTCGACAAATGAGAGTGCCTTATCATAATCTGAACGCTGGAGAGCAATTTCCGCAAGGTAATAATATGCCTCGCATTTCTCTGCTTCATTCCAGGTTGCCTTGTAGAATGCGTCGTATGCCTCGTCCATGCGCCCCTGATAAAACAGCGAGAGACCAAGATTGAATGAGGGCTCTCCTGTATAAGGATTCGGAGTGAACATTGTCAGCCGTTTCAAGGCCTTTCTGAAAAGCTTCTCTGATGAGATGAAATCACAACGCCGCAGAAGTAGTTTGCCATAAGCATTATTCACCCTGATATCATACTCATCCCGTTTGAGCGCCTCCTTATAGTAAGCATCTGGTTCGAATGTGGCATGTCTGTACTGTTCCAGGTGCTCCCCGATAAGATAAAGCTCCTCATTTGTCATTACGTCCTCTGGAGCTTTTACTTTCTCTGCAGGCTCAGGAAGTTCCTCCAGTGTCTTTTCCATCTCTGCAGCTTCAACAAGGAGGCAACCATCTCCGTCATAAAGCGAAAGCACTGGTTTCCTGTATCCGCCATCAATATGGACACTCTCCTCAAAGAAGCTCTCAGGAGAGAGGGATACGTTCTTCTCCCAGACAGTCTTGCCATCAAGCGAGAAGACAAGACGGGCATTGCTGATTGATTGCATCGCAGAAACGAAGACCGTCACATCGTTTCCTGTGTGCTCGAAATTCAAAGCCGCATTGAGATTGGCGTTCTTCACATATCCTGCGCCTTTATAAGGCATGAAATACTGCTTGAATGACTTCTCTTCAAATGGCATCAGCCATGTGAAATCCGGCTGATTGTCAGTAAAGACGCCTGTCATAAGCTCAATATAAGGGCCGTTTGCATCCGTCAGGTTCCTGTCCCATGCCTTGCCGAAATCACCACAGCCCCATGTCCACTGCTTCTTGCCAGGAGAGATATGATGATCAGCAACATGAAGAATACCCGCTCTCTTGCCATAATCATATCCGCCGACAAAATCATATGTGCTCTTATATGCCATATATGACGTAGGAACAGGAATATTCTTATATCTGGAGATATCTACGCCTTCGCCATAGTCATGCTTGTAATAAACACCGGTTGCTATCGGGAAGCGCGAGACATCCCTCTTGCCGTGATCGAAGACAGCATTGACATCGGGAGGGAATACAGACTGCGTGTCATCATTTACAGAGACAGCAGGGTTCGCCCACCAGAGGAATGTCTGGGGAAGGGACGTTCTGTTGAAGAGCTTTGCCTCAATTTCTATATACGCCTTGCCAGGATGGACTGTAAACGTCGTGGTCACTACCGTACCATACATCTCATCAGCATCTCCGATTACAAGAGATGCAGAGCCATCATCATTTTTACGTGTGAAATATGAGACTGGCATATACGTCGTCGGTCTGTGATGCTGTGGCCAGTTGAATTCTATACCACCGCTGATCCAAGGTCCCAGAAGTCCGACAAGAGCTGGTTTGATGACTTCATTGCGGTAAACGAAGTCATAATCATTCGTCTTGTCCTTCGCCCACTGGATCCTGCCGCCGAAGCAAGGAAGGACAGTCACTTCAATGTACTCATTTTCAAGAATGACAGCTTCATATTCGACATCGGATTTCTCATCCCCGATACTGTCAATGACGGGATATGGATATACTTTACCGCTCGACCCCTGATACACTCTCTTTTCCAGGAACATCGGATTCTTATCCGGCTTCCCGACAGGGTATGTCGGTATCATGATTTTCTCGACTCGGACATCCGCAAACGACTCAGCCATTTTTCCTCCCACACATCGTATGATATGATTATATATAGTCAGCCTTCCCTATCAGGGCCAGTGAATATGTCTCCTTCATCAGGATCTGGACATCTGAATAGAAGATCTTATTGTTCATCTCATTTCCTGTCAGATATCTGAAAAGCAAGCGGATAGCCAGCAGAATCTGTCTTGCAGGGTGCTGGTATATCGATGCTTTGATGACACCCCTGTCGAGATAGTCCTTCAAAGCTGAGGTGCTTTCATGGGTTATCATGATGATGTCGCTGCGCCCGGACTCATCCACTGCTCTTGCAACACCATCAAAGATTCCATTCATGACATAGAAGGCATTGGTCTGTGGATACTTCTGCAGCACATCCTTCACTTTCAGATACAAGTCCTCATTCAGCTCACCGTCAGAAAGGCCTGTACCAGTTATCGTCTGTGTAAGCGTGAGATTCCCAAGCTCTGATGTTGCCTTGCTGACAAACCCCGCTATCCTGAGCTGAGAGCCGATGAACTGGTTATTCGATGAGACGACTATGACATTCAGCTGCTCACTGCCCGCATAGAGGCTCATCAGCTTAGCTGCAAGTGTGCCAAGCGCCATATCATCAGGTCCGACATGGAAGAGGGACCGGGGGCTGCTTGTTTTATCGATAATCGTGGCAAATGGAATGCTTTCCGGGATGCACGCCTCGATATCATCAAGAGCAAAATTCACAACAGCTCCGATGATGATACCGGACACACCCTGTTCCAGAAGATATGAGATCGCCTCGCGCTGCCCTTCACTGCTATAATCCGAAGATGTGTGAACGACAAACGAGACACCATAGGAAGACAACATCGACTCTGCCTCCTTGATGCCCGCGGCAATCTCATTCCAGAACTCACAATCAATTTCAGGATATGTTATACCGATGACAATCCCTTTCTTGCGCAGTGCAAGGACTTTGGCCGCAGAACAGGGTTCATAATCAATTCTGGAAAGCACATCCTTCACTTTCGCTTCAGACTGCGGAGAGACATTTCCTCTCTTATGGATAACCCTGTCAACTGTACCTATGGAAACCCCTGCCATCGCGGCAATATCTTTGATTGTATATACCGTTTTTTCCATATCAGACTAAATAACCAAAACTCCCCTCAAAAATATTATCCTGAGCATAATAGCACTTTCCATCTCCTTCACCGACAACTTCAAGCCCGCAACAGGCAGACGTGGCGATGAGTGTATGCATATCGACTCCGCCGAAAGCAACAGAAGACACATTTCCTGCGTTGACTTTATATTCCGCGATTTTCGTCCCATCCGGGGAGATGGCATAAATCATTCCGGCACCCCAAAGCGCAGTCCATACATTTCCGTTTCTGTCAATGGCAAGGCCATCAGGTTCCCCGTCATCAGGAAATGCAGAGAAAAAGATCCTTCCATCATAAAGCGAACCAGTTGCATGATCATAACGATATGCTCTGATTGTCTTATATCCGGAATCTGTATGATAGAATACACTGCCATCTGGCGAAAAACCAAGTCCGTTTGAAATCTTCAGATTGTCCAGTAGGACTCTCCAGGATCCATCACGCTCTATTGAAACAAGCCTGCCATCCACGTTGTCGGCTTTCTTTATTCCTGCAAGAATCCTTCCTTCCGGATCGGCTGTGGCATCATTGAATCTCTCGCCATCCTCGAACTCAAAAGACAGCAGATTGCTGCCGAGAGAGAATCCTCTGCCGCTCCGTTCTGCCATAACAAGCCCTTTCTCAGTCAGAAGGAGAATATCTCCAGACTTCGTGATCAGAAAAGCTCCTGTCTGGTACTCTGTCTCAAGCTCTGTCCTGACATCACGGAAAGAGGAATCTGCGGAATATATCGTGCCATGGAGGATATCTGTGAAATAGAAGCGCCCGTCCACAGGGTTCCATCTTGCGTTTTCACCTAATTCACAGCATGGGAAGTCCAGGGATGAGAATTCTACCATTCAGTCACACTCCCATCTGCAAGGCGGTAAATCACATTCCGCCACTGATGACCTTCCTTTGCCATCTCACGTACAGACTCCTCATTTATCTCAACACCGAGGCCAGGCTTCTCAAGCAGCTTGATGGATCCTGTACTGAAATCGAAGATATCTGTATTGAGGACATATTTATCCATTTCCTCACCCTTATTGTAAGCCATGCCGAAACTCTGCTCCTGAATACATGCATTGATAGATGTGAAATCGACTTGCAGACAGGAAGCAAGGGCAACCGGTCCCAGAGGACAGTGAGGGGCAAGCGCGACATCATATGCCTCTGCCATTGCCGCTATCTTGCGGACTTCTGAAATACCACCGGCATGTGAGAGGTCTGGCTGTATTATATCCACATAACCTTCAGAGAGCATACGCTTGAATCCCCAGCGCGTGTAGCATCTCTCCCCTGTTGCCAGCGGAATAGATGAAGATGAATGAAGCTCTTTGAAAGCTTCTTCATTGTCGATGAGAACAGGTTCCTCCACAAAGAGAATACGATACTTCTCAAGCTCTCTGAGAAGTGCCTTTGCCATGCTCTTGTGCGCTCTTCCGTGGAAATCAATTGCTATGCCAAGCTCATAACCCACCTCGCTGCGTATCGCATCGACTTTGGCTATGAGTTTATCCATCTCACGGCTGTCTGTGATCCACCCGGTTTTGTCCGTACCGAACATCTTGATGTTATTGAAACCGGCCTCCATCTTCTTCCTGGCATTCAGCGCAGCCTCTTCCGGTGTATTTGAATCAATCCAGCTGTATATCTCCATTCTGTCACGGACAGCACCTCCGAAGAACTCATAAACAGGAAGACCATACTTCTTGCCTTTTATATCCCAGAGAGCCTGATCAATTCCTGAAATGGCACTGGTAAGGACAGCACCTCCTCGATAGAAAGCGCCTCTGTAAAGAGTCTGCCAGATATCCTCTATATTCCCGATATCCCTATCCATGATAACCGAGCACAGCTCTTTCACTGCCGCCTCTGCCGATTCTGCCTTGCCCTCCACAACAGGCTCACCCCAGCCGACGTATCCATCATCAGTTTCAATGCGGAGGAAAAGCCAGCGCGGTTTAATCCTGAATGTCTCAATTTTCGCGATTCTCATAACTCCACCCCCTTGAAGAACTTGTTTTCAGTGAGAACAGGAAGAACCGCGCCTCCATCGATAGTCACGCAGTTTCCTGTCATATATGAGCAAGCCGGACTTGCGAGGAATGCGATGATAGCAGCGATTTCCTCTGGTTTTGCAAAGCGTCCTAGCGGAATACGCTCCATGACATCGTAAATACCGGTCTCCGGATCCCAGCCAACATCTGTATATCCAGGGGCAACTGTAATGATGCGGATACCATACTCTGCAAGCTCCATCGATGCGTTCTTGCCGAACTTGGTGAGAGCAGCCTTCGCAGGCCCGTAAATTGTCGCGCCCGGCCAGCAACCGTCAACGTGATTCGAGGACATGTTGATCACAACGCCTTTGATTGAGTGCCTGACCATGTTCTTCGCAGCATACTGCGTACCGAAATATGCCCCTTTGAAATCAGTGGAGATCAGACGGAGCCATTGCTCTTCAGTAACTTCAAGGAATGGATAGAACTTGCTGATACCTGCATTGTTGACCATTACATCAATACCGCCAAGATCCCGGTCAAAGGCCTCGAACATTGAAGCAAGCTCATCGAGATTTGCCACATCAGCTTTATAAATATGGTGCTCCCCTCCAAAAGCATCGCATGCTTTCTTTGTTTCCTCTGCACCTTCACTGTTTGAGCAGTAATTTATTCCCACATTGTATCCGTTCTTTGCCAGCTGGATGGCAACAGCTCTCCCGATTCCATGGCTAGCGCCAGTGATTAACGCATTCTTCATTCTTGCAAACCTCTTTCTGTGTACGTTAACAGGAATAACCTGATTCAAACACATCATAAAGCCAAAAGCAAAAAAATCAATAGTAAAATTTTCAAATTTTTCGTTTGACAATACCACAAAGTGGCCTTACCCTAGTTTCAGGCACAGTGAGGTATGTGTCTTGATGGCTGAAATACAATTTTTGGCTGTTAACGTTAACACAAAGGGAGAGAACGATGGCATCAATCGAATTCCGGAACATTTCGAAGACTTTCCCCGGCGTAAAGGCTCTCGACAACATCTCCTTCAAGGCCGAAAGCGGAAAAGTCTACGCATTTCTCGGAGAAAACGGAGCAGGAAAATCCACTCTTCTGAAAATAATGAACGGAGACTACCAGCCTACATCTGGTGAGATGTTCATTAATGGCGAAAAGAAAAGCTTTTCCACACCAAAGGAAGCCATAGCCGATGGCATCAGCGTCATCTACCAGGAAAGACAGGTTGTCAAGGAGATGACAGTTGCAGAGAATGTCTTTCTAGGCTCATGGACCAAGGGAAAACTCGGACTTGTAGACTTTACCCAGATGAATGCAAAAACTGCGGAGATCATTTCATCCCTGCACATGAACATTGCGCCGGACAAGAAAGTATCGACGCTCAGCATCGCGGAGCAGCAGCTTGTGGAGATTATCAAGGCAATTGTCAGAGACAGCAACATCATCGCATTCGATGAGCCGACTGCCAGCCTTTCTGATGATGAGATTGAGAATCTCTTTGAGATCATCAGGTCCCTGCAGAAACAGGATAAGATAATCTTCTATGTCTCGCATAGAATGAATGAAATAAGGAAGATAGCTGAGAAAGTAGTCATCTTCAAAGATGGCAAGCTGGTGGATCTGGTTGATACAGACGCTGTCACAGATGATCAGCTGATCAGCATGATGGTCGGCCGCCCGCTCGGAAAGATTTTCGAAGAACTCGACCGCAATGATAAAATCGGCGAGACAATCATCAAAGTGGAGAATCTGACAACCCCATATGTGAGAAATATCTCATTTGAAGGGCGAAAGGGTGAAATCCTGGGCTTCGCGGGGCTTGTAGGAGCAGGACGCACAGAGATAATGAAAGCTATTTTCGGTCTCGACCGCGTCAAGGAAGGGAAAATCTGGATCAATGGCAAAGAGTATATTCCTCACTCCCCTGCCCATGCTATCGAAAACGGAATCGCGCTTGTTCCAGAAGACAGAAAGGACCAGGGAATCCTGCCGAATATATCTGTAAGAGGAAATATCTCAATCAGCATCCTGAAAAAGAGACTGCTGACGAAGATAAAGTTCATTGATGAAGGCAAGGAGAAAGAGGTAGCGGCAAAGAGCATCAAGGCTCTCAACATAAAAACGCCAGATGATGAAAAGCTCATCAGCCAGCTTTCCGGAGGAAACCAGCAGAAGGTAATACTCGGCAGATGGCTTGAGACAGAACCTGAGATTCTCATTCTCGATGAGCCTACAAAAGGTATCGATGTCGGAGCGAAGAGCGACTTCTACAAACTCATCTGCGAATGCGCGAAGAGAGGAATACTTGTGATTCTCATCTCTTCCGAGCTTTCTGAGATTATCGGGCTCTGCGACAGGGTGATGGTAGTCCGTGAAGGAGAGATTTCAAAGGAACTCGACAGGTCTGAGCTCTCCGAAGAAACAATCCTGAAATATGCAATGGTAACGAAATAGAGGTGGAGGATATGGACAAAAACGGAAATGGAATTCTAGCTAAGCTGAAAAAATCCGAAATGGCTGACAGGCTGTCACTGATAATAGCTCTGGTCATCCTCGTGATTTTCTTCTCGGTACAGAACAGGCATTATTTCACAACACAGAATCTCATAAACATTCTGGTCACCTGCTCGCTGATGGGTTTCATCGCGATCGGTGAGACGTATCTTATCATTGCGAACCAGATCGATCTCTCTGCCGGATCCGTTGCAGCGTTCTCCGGCGTTCTGGTTGCGGTGCTGGTGGGGATGGGCGTGAATCCGCTTCTTGCTCTTCTCATCACTGTCATTGTCGGAGGTCTTATCGGAGCTCTTAACGCCACAGGCATAAACTTTCTCAATCTGCAGCCATTCATCGCAACTCTTGCATCCATGCAGATTATCAGAGGTTTTGCTTACATCCTCTGCAACGGCAAGGCTGTCCCGATTTCAAACATCGACTTCATCAACCTTGGAAGCAAACCGCTTATCGGAAGAATCACATTCCCTGTCATTCTCCTCCTGCTTGCTTTCATTGTTCTCGGAGTGATACTGAAAAAGACGTATTTCGGCAGAAGTATCTATGTTCTTGGCGGAAACCCATATGCGGCACGCCTTGCAGGTCTCAACCCCAAAGCCGTCATCTACAAACTTCATATACTCTCTGGAATCATGGCAGCTCTTGCAGGTGCACTTCTTGCAGCAAGAATGAACTCTGGACAGCCATCTGCATGCGACGGTCTTGAATTCGATGGTGTCACAGCGGCTGTCCTTGGCGGCTGTGCATTCACAGGTGGTGTAGGAACAATACTCGGAACATTCATCGGCATGCTCGTTCTCCAGAGCTTCAATACAGGTCTGATCATGCTCAATGTCCAGATATTCTGGCAGAACGTAGCACAGGGAGCATTGCTTGTAGTAGCACTTGCTTTCGACTTCTACAGGAAGAAAGCAGCTGCAAAGAAACTTGAAACTAAAACAGCTTAACAATAGGAGGCTTTATGAAAAAGTTAGTTGTTTTACTGCTTACAGTAACATTGATCGCAACATCGGCTTTTGCTAGTGGCGCAGAGGAATCTGACGGATTCACAATTGCTGGTATCTACAAGATGGGCGACGCTGAATGGTTCCTCCAGGAAGGAGAGGCTTCAAGAGAGGTAATTGAAGCTGCTGGCGGCACATTCATGTACATGGATGCTGGCCTTGACGGTGCCAGGTACATTGAGATGATTGACAATGCTATCACACAGGGCGTTGACGGCGTTCTCACATGTCCTCCAGATCAGAATCTCAGCCAGGCTGTCGTAAACAAGCTTGAAGCAGCAGGTATTCCTGTCATTGCCTGCGATGACGCACTCCAGACACCTGATGGAACACGTCTTGCACCATGGGTAGGAATCGATGGATACAACATCGGAAAGTCTGTAGGCGAATGGGCTGTCGAATATATCACAGAGAACAACCTCGCAGATGATCCAGAGTTCGGTATCATGCTGATGACAGCAGATACAGTATCCTCTGTTGTTCCTCGCACAGAAGGACAGTACGACGTCATCGACGCAGCATTCCCTCAGATTGATGACAGCGGAAGAATCTTCAGAGCTGACCACGATACAACAGCAGCAGATGGAAATACAGCAGCCGCTGCAGTTATCACAGGCAATCCTCAGATCAAGAAGTGGCTTGTCCTCGGCGTTTCCGATGATGGTGCACAGGGTGCTGCAAGAGCACTTGAATCAGTTGGCCTTGCCGCTAATTCGATGTGTGTAGGTCTCGGCGGATACTTCGCACCAGAAGAGTTTGCTAAAGAGACTTCCCCATTCAAGGCTTGTGCATACTTCAGCGCAAAGGACGTAGGTGGAACAGCCGCCAGATACATGGTCGACTACCTGCAGAACGGTACTCCGATACCGGAATCCTATGGTACAGGTGCTATCATTGTTGAGCCAGGCGATGACCTTGCTACAATAATGCCAGAATACATGTAATCTCATACATTTCGCTTCCGCCGGTGTCAAAAGCCGGCGGTTTTTCATCAGATAAAATGATCAGAAAAGAAAACAACTCTTACATAATCACAAATGATTCTCTCCGTATCACTGCGCTGCCTGAACGGGGTGGAAAGATTTCCTCCATCCGTTATCTTGATAAGGATTTCGAGCTTCTTTTCCAGAATCCAGCCGGGAACTGGGGCAAGGCCGGACTTGAGAGTTCATTTGAGGACTTCGAAGCCGCAGGGGCAGATGACACATTCCCATCAATCGATCCGGAAGATGTCAAAGTGGGTAATTGCGATGTGCACTATCCTGACCACGGCGAGATATGGACATCTTCAATGGATGCAGAAAGCAATGACGATATCCTCTCCTTATCGTACCAGAGCAGAATACTGGACTATTCCTACAGCAAGAGAATCATGGTGCGGAAAAAGTCCGTTATTCTCTCTTACATGATAGAGAACACAGGGAAGGTCCCTTTCCCTGCCATATGGACACTGCACGCGCTGGCAGCTGTCGACAGCGACACAGAAATATTCCTTCCAGAGGATGTGAATGAGGTCCAGAACGCTATGGGGCCAGATGGTATTCTTGACTGGGAAAAGGATGAGAGACGGCCCTACCCCATTACGGCTGGCTATGACTTCAGAAAGGCAGTAAATGAAGCTGATAAAGGAAAATGCTCCAAATTCTACGTCCCCGGCAAGGTCACAGAAGGAAGGTGCGGTTACATCTATCCTTCACGTGGTGTGAAGGTTGTCATAAGCTATGACAATGAGAAACTGCCCTATCTTGGCTTCTGGAAGACTATAGGAGGTTTCCGTGGTGACGTGAATGTGGCATTAGAGCCATCCACTGGTTTCTATGATAATACAGCCAATGCGAAGAAACATGGCTGCTGCCCTGTGATGAACCCTGATGATATTCTCGCTTTTGAGGTGAGAATCAGTTTCGAGGATATTTGAATGAGCAAGACTGAGTTAAGACTTATGAGACCGGACGAGATACTGAGAAAGGCAGAGTATCCTTCTGTTGCTCTGCTTCCTGTCGGGTCACTTGAATGGCATGGTGTTCATATGAACATCGGAATGGACACAATGCACAGCGAGAGAGTAGCTGAAATCGTCGCAGAAGCGCTCAATGCCGTGCATCTTCCAGCTTTGTACATAGGCACGGAAGTGAAACGTACTGAGAAACAGCTGAAGAATCTGGGCTTTACAGGGAACGAAGACATCACAGGGGTGGACTTCCCTTCCAATTCAATTAAAAGCATGTATTTTCCCCCTGAAGTCTTCAGGTCCGTTGTGGAAACAGAAATAAAATACCTCAAGGATGTGGGATTCCGGAAGATAATCATCCTCAACGGCCATGGTGCAGACAAACAGATAGAAATACTCGATGAACTTTCATCCCTCTACAGTGACGAAAGGACAAAAGTCGTTAACTTCCTCTGCTTCTCACCTGATAGCAAATACGATCTGGGGCATGCCTGTCTCCTGGAAACTTCAATCATGATGGGAATCAATGCAGAGTGCGTTGATAAATCAGAACTCCCAGAACGCAGTATTCCGCTCAAATTCACAGAGTGCGGTTTTTATGACGGGAAAGCGATTTCAGGAAATCCCAACAGCACATACACAGTTGAGTTTGACCCACGCGACGCTACAAAAGCTATAGGAAAAGAGCATCTGAAGAAGATTTCAGAGGAATGCATTGACATAATAAAAAGACTCTGAATTAGGGGAGCCGAAGCTCCCCTTTATCATCTCTGGACTCTTCCGGAGGCATTTCCTCCAGCAAGACTCCTGACTTCATCGACAGATACAAGATTGAAATCATGTTCGATGGAATGCTTCAGGCAGGAGGCAGCCACTGCAAAATCAATGGCTTTCTCTGCCTCATAGCCATTTGACAGTGCATAGATAAGGCCAGCACCGAAGGAATCTCCGCCACCTACCCTGTCTACAATCTGGATTGTATATTCAGGTGCGAAATATGCTTTGCCTTCACTATAAAGCATGCCGCTCCATTTGTTGACAGATGCAGATATGCTTGTCCTGAGCGTTATAGCAACCTTGCTGCAACCGAAACGCTCATGTATCTGACTGGCTACATCAACATACCCTTCCTTCTCAAGCTTGCCTTTCACAAGATCAGTGCCCTTTGCCACAATACCGAAGACATCAGAGGCATCCTCCTCATTTGCGATGCACACGTCGACGTACTCAATAAGCCTGGACATCACCTCTCCTGCTTTCTCTCTCGACCATAGCTTATTTCTGTAATTCAGATCACAGCTGATCACTGCACCATGTGCCTTAGCGGCTTTACATGCTTCCTCACATATCGCAGGAAGATTATTGCCAAGCGCAGGGGTAATACCAGTGAAATGGAACCATGTACAGCCTGAGAAAATGCTGTCCCAGTCAAAATCGGAGGGAGAAGCCTCCGCTATGGATGAGCCAGCTCTGTCATAAAGCACCTTCGAAGCTCTCTGGCTGGCCCCCTTCTCGACATAATAGACACCGAGGCGGTTACCACCATAACTGATCATAGATGTGTCGACACCGAAACGGCGAAGCTCATTTACAGCGCACTTCCCCAGATCGTTTGTCGGAAGCTTAGTGACAAAAGCCGCGTCCATACCGAAATTAGCAAGCGAGACAGCCACATTGGCTTCCCCTCCCGCAAATGAAATCTCGAAGGAAGAAGCCTGCTGCAGACGCTGGTATCCAGGAGGATTCAACCTCATCATTATCTCTCCGAATGTCACCGCTTTCATACGTTTCCTCCTCTCACGCTCTTCCATGTCTCGCTGGCTGCTTTTGCTCTCCTGCCAATCTCTTCCCAGTCATGATTCTTTATCAGAGCTTTGTTAGCTATCCACGAACCTCCGACAGCCACTACATTAGGCTCCGCCGCCCATGCAGGGAGATTATCCTGGCTGAGGCCGCCCAGAGGGAACAATTTGATTCCCAGATAGGAATATGGACCCATCATCGCCTTCATATACTTAATGCCTCCAAGCGGCTCTGCTGGAAAGAGCTTCAGGAACCTGCATCCTTCGCCATATGCCGCCTCGACCTCGCTGGCGGTTGAAATACCTGGCGCAAACGGCAATGAAGCCTCTATTGCCCTCCTCACTATCTGGGGATTGAAGCCAGGTGCGACACCCATTGATACGCCAGCTTCCAGAACCTGATCAATCTGTTCTGGGAAGAGCACAGTACCTGCGGTGATGAACATATCAGGATAAGCCTTATGAATAAGCTTCATCGCAGGCACAGCGGCCTCTGTCCTGAGTGCCAGCTCAATAGCAGTCACTCCATTATCATATAATGCCTTTGCAACTGGCAAAGCATCTTCTTCGTTAACAATTTCAAGTACACCGAAGACCCCTCGTTCTGTCACGGTCTTCATCACATCATCAGGAATAACCTTTGACATTCACTCCTCCTTCTATGAATTGCCAAGTATGTAAGGCAGAAGAGCCTCCATCTGTGCTCCTGCCTTCAAAAGTTCATTCTCTATCTTCTTCCGTTTTTCATCAGTGTAACGGAAAACAGGCAGAGAAACTGATATTGCGGCAACTATGCGGTTATCTTTCCGAAGTGGCCGGGCAATGCAGCGGACATCATAATTGCTTTCCTCACACTCGTATGCAAACCCTGTGCTCCTCACTTCCGCAAGCTGGGCTTCAAGAACCTCAAAGGATGTTATCGTATTGGCCGTGATTGGTTTCAGCCCATCAGGATAGAGCGCCCTCAGATCATCTGAAGACAGCTCAGAAAGGAGAGCTTTGCCAAGCGCTGTACCATATGCGGGTATGACATTCCCAACTGCGGAATATGTACGGACTGAACATGTTGACTCTATCTTGATGAGATAAAGGACATTGCCTCCTTCCAGCCTTGCGAAATGCATCGTCTCACCGCCACAGCGCTCAGCGGTCTTCGACAGAATTGACTTCACTGATGAATAGCTGTTATCACCGGCAATATATGCAGATCCTGCAAGAAACAGGGAAAGTCCTGGACAATACCGTCGTGTCTCATAATCCATAGAGACATATTCAAGCTCAAGAAGTGTCTGCAGAATCGGATAAAGAGTCCCTACCGGTATGCCGAGTGCAGATGAGCACTCGGCAAGTGTCACACCGTTGTTGGCAGAAATATAGTTGAGAACCGAGACAACCCTCCATGTGGGCTTGTGCAGCGTCACTCTTTGACACCTCCCTGAGTAAGACTGCTGATGAAGTATTTCTGCAGGAATATGAACATAAGCACCAGAGGAATACAGGAAAGGACAGAAGCTGCCATGAGGTCATTCCACATGATCTTGTAGTAGCCGGCCATCTCTCCGATTGCCACTGTCAGTGTCTTCATCTCCTCTCTTGTCGCTATAATCATCGAGAACATATATTCATTCCAGCAGTTGATAAAGGAATAAATAGTCGTTGTTATGATTCCAGGCAGTGTCAGCGGTGCGATAATCTGGAAGAATGTCCTGAACGACCCGCATCCATCGATAGCAGCTGCATCATCAAGTTCCTTCGAAATGCCCTGGAAAAATCCATACATCATCCATGTGCAGAACGGAATGACAGTGGATATGTAGACAAGGACAAGTCCAACGAGACTGTTTGAAAGCCCATATACTGACAAAAGCTTGTAGAACGGCACGAACAGCATGACAGAAGGGAACATCTGCGTTGTCAGGATGAAGAACATCGCCGCAGCTTTTCCCTTGAAGCTGAACCTGGAGAATCCATATCCTGCCAGTGTCGAGCACAGCACCGCCACAAACGTCGATGAAAGCGTTGTCACAGCACTGTTGCGGAAGAATGTCAGGAATGGATAGTTGTTTATGACATTATGATAACCCTCTGAGACAGCATCAACAGGGAACAATGTACTTCTGCGCGCTGTCATAATCTCGTTTATAGACTTAAACGATGTGCTGAGCATGAAGATAATCGGGATAATAACGACAACAGCAGCAATAATGAGGATTGTATAATTGAATACGCCTTCTCTTCTCTTAGCAGCACTTCTACTCATTCTTCATCATCCTCCTGTAACCGATTGTGATAACCGCGCAGATGAGGAATACAATCACGGCTATTGCTGACGATGTACCGAAATCGAAGTACATGAAAGCTCTCTTGTAGATATCAACAGCGACAGTTGTAGTTGCAGTTCCCGGCCCGCCCTGGGTAAGGAGCCAGATCATCGTCACATGCTTGAACCACCATACTGTATCCATAATAAGCGTAACCATCAGTGTTGTCTTAAGGCTTGGCAGGACGACAAGCCAGAACGTCTGCCGATTTGATGCGCCATCAATGATAGCAGCTTCCTTTATCGTACTAGGCACTGTCTGAAGACCCGCGAGGATCTGGATCATGACAAGCGGAGTACCTTTCCAGACACAGACAAGGATAATCGCAGGAAGAGCAAGCTGCAGTGATCCCAGGAACGACACAGGCTCGTCAATCAATCCTGTAACCTGCAGGAAGCTGTTGATGATACCAGTTGCAGGATGGAACATGAATTTCCAGAGATTGGCAATAACAACTTCCGGGAAAAGCCATGGCAGGAGCAGCACAGCTCTGAAGAATGTCCTGAACCGTATCTGTTTGGACAGTATATTTGCCAGCAGAAGGCCGAATATGAAATGCCCCAGAACCGTGAAGAATGTGAATATGACAGTTATTTTCAGGCTTTCCCAGAATGCAGAGTCCTTGAAAGCTCTCATATAATTCTCTAAACCAACGAAATCCCACCGAGCAACAAGATTTGTCTCGAAGAAGCTGACATAGATTCCATAGCAGAAGGGATACAGAACAAGAAGCACAAGAAGCAGGATTGCCGGTACAATGAAACACGCCGGAACCACCCCTTTTGCTATGGAGTCCCTGATGGATCTTCTTCCATTTACCATTGATTCATCTCCATTTTAATTGGTGGAGGCCTTTATTGGCCCCCACCGTTTTCTGATTACAGCTGCACTCAATCAACCATTTGCGCGGTCGCAGATTGCCTGAGCTCTCTGCTGTGCTCTTGCAGCTGCTTCTTCCGGTGTCATTGCGCCGGAAAGCACGTTCTGATATGCCTCACCGTGGATATCTCTAACCTCACCATATCCTTCGATTGTTGGCTGTGTGTAATCGCTCTCAAGGCCAGCGAGGAATCCTGCCATCTCCGGCTTCTCGAGAATAGGATCGTCAGTTGAGAAGTTCTTTGCAGGAAGACGTCCTGTCAGCTCTGCAAATGCCTCACCGTTCTCATCAGAGCAGAGATACATGAGGAACTCAGCGACTGCTTCCTTGTGCTCACAGTCCTTGTTGATATAGAAAGCAGAGCCGGAAGGAATAGCTGCGAATCTCTCAACAGCAGGAATCGGGAACGAACCAAGCTTGCCCTTGAGTTCAGGAACCTGGGATGTGATAGCTCCGATAGCGTTCGATCCTGTGATGAGCATTGCTGCACGGCCAGAAGAGAAGAGGCTGACTGCTGTCGGGTAATCAGTTTCCATGACTCCTGGAGGACATACATGATACTTAACATCGAGATCTGTGTATGCTCTGAGTGCGTCAATATACTCCTGGCTTCCTACATCTGTCTGCCACTTGCCATTCTCATCAAGATAGAACTCATCAACGCCGAAGTTTCTGATGACATGGGCAAAACGTCCTTCGCCTGAGTCATTCTTTGCACCGACGAGTGCCATACCATAGCTGTCACCCTTTGTTAATGCCTGGCAAGCTTCTACCATCTCTTCCCATGTTGTTGGCGGCACGATTCCGTTAGCATCGAAGATGTCCTTTCTGTAAAGAACTCCTGGAGGCGCTGCGAACCATGGAAGACCATATCTGACACCATCCTTAGAGAAGAGGTTGAGATAGTTCTCATTGAACTGTGCAAGGTACTCTTCATCGAAGATCTCTGAAATGTCTGCGGCAACACCGAGGTCAATGATGTTCTGTGCAGATGACTCATGAACAAGCCAGAAATCAGGCATATTACCAGCTGTTGCAAGGGCAATGTATCTTGTCAGAAGATCGTTGGAAGCTACACCAATGACCTTGACCTGGATATCAGGATGCTCAGCATTGAACTGGTCGATAATCTGCTGCTCATAATCGCCTTCAGGTGACTCGAGGATTGTAGAAGAGATGTACTCAATGACAATTGGGCCATCAGATGCTTCCTCAGAAGAACCACTTGCGAATACACCGATCGGCAAGAGCATCAGAGCGATAAGAAATACTGCTAATTTTCTCATACGTTTCTCCTTTTTTATATTTACCATTCGATAGGAGTTCCATCGAATGTATGCTCGATTGGATTCTTCCAGTCATGCTTGACTGCACTCTTTTCCTTCACCACATCCTCATCGATATCGATGCCAAGGCCAGGGCCTGCAGGAGGAATGATGAATCCATCCTTGTACTGGAAGACTTCAGGATTCTTAAGACAGCAGAGGAAAGGATTCTCCTTTCTCTGGTCATGGATATCAATGGACTGTTCCTGGAACACAGCATTAGGAACTGCTGTATCAAGCTGGATACAGGATGCAAAAGCGATAACTCCGAGCGGGCAATGCGGTGCGACAGCACAGTCATACGCCTCTGCCATTGCGGCAATCCTCACACACTCGCTGATACCGCCAGCATGGGAAAGATCAGGCTGGACAATATCTGTAGCACCATCTGTGAAGACTTCCTTGAAATCCCAGCGGTTATAAAGTCTCTCACCCTGGGCAATCGGAGTATGGCACCACTTCACAAGTTCCTTAAGCGCTTCCTTGTTTGTCGGAAGAACAGGCTCTTCCATGAATGAAAGGCCAAGCTTATCAAGCTCGTATGCGATAACCTTTGCCATTGGCTTATGGACGCGGCCATGGAAATCGATGGCGAAATCCGCGCTTTTGCCGATTGCTTCCTTCACAGCAGTTGCTTTTTCCACAACAAAATCAACAACACTCGAATCATCCACAAAGGCCATGGAAGGAATGAGGGAGGACTTAATCAGTTTATATCCATCCTCGAAAACAGCTTTCTTCGCATCGGCGACAAGAGCCTCTGTTGTATCACCATGAATGCTCCTGTAAACCTTCACTCTGTTCTTCACTGCACCATTGATGAGCTCATAAACAGGCACACCATAGTATTTTCCCTTGATATCCCACAGTGCCTGATTGATGCCTGCCATAGCACTCATCAATATCGCGCCGCCACGATAGAATGCACAGCGGTACATTGTCTGCCAGATATCCTCAATCAGCAGAGGATTCCTGCCGACAAGCTGCTTCTTCCATTCGTTCACGGCAGCTTCAACAGTAGCAGCTCTTCCTTCGATAATCGGTTCGCCCCAGCCAGAAATCCCCTCGTCTGTCTCTATCTTCAGAAACAGAAACCGGAATGGCATGTAGTACATCTTGAGATCGGTAATTTTCATGGTCAACTCCATCAACTGCTTTAAACTTTTCGTATATGCAAAACAGTTTTCTTATTACGAATAAACTGTAAAACACCATTGCCAAGCTGTAAAGAAAAATCTGCAAAATATTCTGCATCGAATACGATTTGTACAATATTGGATTTCAACCATGGCGGTACGCAGAAAAACCTCCATCAGCATAAGCGTCAGGAGGTTATTTTCACGGGAACACTTTCTCAGGATTCCACATCAATCAGATAAGCATCGAAAATCAGGAGGGAATTGGGTTCAATACCTGTAGGAGGATTCATGCCATAACCAAGATCGGGATGTATCCAGAAGCGGCAGCGCCCGCCTTCTTTCATCAGAAGAACGCCTTCCCTGAATCCCGGTATGACAGTGCTGAGCTTCAGAACAGTAGGTTCTCCCCTCTCATAGGAAGAATCTGCCAGAGTTCCATCAAGAAGCGTCAGACGATAGTGCAGCGTTACTGTAGAGTCCTCTGTCGGTTGTACTCCTCCACCTTCTTTCAGGACTTCATACTGCAAACCGGACAATGTTGTCACAACACCATTCCGCTGCCCGTTGATGGTAAGGAATTCCTCCGCATCAGATAGATTCTGAACACTTACAGCACTGAACTGCTGCTGAGCCTCAGCCATCGAAGCCCTCTGATACTCTGACGTTATGCCACTCATCTCACTATCAGAGTAGAACGAGGATCCTGAACTGTAGTCCAGCACACCACGCGCCATATAAGCATAGTCAAAACCTTCTCCGTATACGCCAGCAGACGACGCAAGCATATACCCGAAAACATAGCTGAATGCATCTTCCAGAGCTTCAGGTTTAGCAAGCCCATAGACTCCTCCAGCCATTTCCGGAAGAGCCTTTCCATCTTCAGCTACCGCAATACCTCTGCTGCATGAAACGATAAGAACAGCAGAAAATAGCAACAACGCAACTTTCTTCAGCATTCTAGTCGCCCCTTCTCCCACCACTAGTAGATTAAAGCAATTTTTTTTCGTCGTAAAGATGCAAAAAACCCTATTTAAACGCTTAATTTGCGGTTTTTCACGAATTTTCACTACCCTGAAAATCAATTTGCTTTCATTCAATAAGTGTCATATTCTGTAAAAGGAGGTCCGCTGTGATTGCCCTGTTCTATGCACTTGT
The DNA here is from genome assembly GCA_949285905.1 of uncultured Spirochaetales bacterium. Lineage (GTDB taxonomy): Bacteria > Spirochaetota > Spirochaetia > Sphaerochaetales > Sphaerochaetaceae > Ornithospirochaeta. The sequence goes on from CASDZV010000046.1 coordinate 38,173, forward strand.
AATTGCTTTCGGTTTTGCTGGAGGAGTCATCATAAGAAGAAAAGGCCTGAAAATGATACAGCCTCTGGTATCAGTACTCCTCATTGGATGCGGAATTGGTCTCGTGCTGTGCCCCTTGATTTTCGGAAAGAACTTCTTCCTCTTTGATCACATACTGGAAAACTCACTGGCATTGCCTTTCCTCATTGCAATCTCAGTGGTGTCAATGATCTTCTTCATGAGCGCAGCTCTTGGCAAGAAGACAAGATAAGCGCACACCTTCCCTCTCTGCCCATCGCTCTGTGTAGAACCAGCAATAATTACCTTCCGGACTGTATAGAGAATACAGCAGCGCCCATACCGCAGAGGGGAGTCCAATCACCAGAAGGTACAGAGGCCCCAGTTTTGTACTCTGCACTGTATGCCCGAGCTCATGCGCTATAATGCGCTCATCAGCGCCCTCCGGCACGAAGCAGAACCATCCAAGCGACAATCCGCTTCTCAGGCTCCACGAGTAAACTGAAACGCGGCCGACACGCCGTATAAGACGCTTTCCAGCCGCAAATCTGACAATACAGCCAAGCATAAGCTGTGGAAACTGCCAGAGAAGAAGGATAATGAATATGACGCATGAACGGATTAAAAGCATATGAGCTCTCAGTCACCACCCTTGAACACCAGCCCCGTACTATCTATCACGCAAATCGCTGGGAACTTCTCAATTGTGAGTTTCAGAAGCGCCTCTGGTCCCAGCTCAGGGTATGCGACTATCTCCGCGCTTTTGATGCATGAAGCATATAGTGCACCACACCCACCATATGCCTGGAGGTAAAGGCCATGACACTCCTCGATTGCTTTCCTCACTTCTTCGCTTCTTGGTCCTTTCCCTACCATCAGCTTCAACCCCGCTCTTATAAGAGAAGGAGAGAACGGATCCATGCGGGCACTTGTCGTAGGCCCTGCAGCTCCGATGGGGAATCCCTCTGGTGCAGGACTCGGCCCCATGTAATAAATTCCATTGCCTTCGAAAGGAAACGGGACCTCTTTTGACAGTGACAATGCATCGAAAAGCCTTTTGTGAACCTGATCGCGTCCTACAAAAAGTATGCCGGAAAGCTCCACATCATCACCAGCTCTGACAGATTCGAGCAGATTATTGCTATATGGCAATACAAGTCTTTTCATATTTCACCCCGTCTGAACGTGATCTTTGCCCTGCGCTCTGCCCAGCAATTGACTGTCAGCGCAACAGGAAGACCAGCAATATGAGTCGGCTCTGAAAGCACTGAGACACCAAGAGCTGTCGGATAACCGCCAAGACCGCCAGGACCTATTCCAAGGGCATTGACAGCATCAAGAATCATCTCAGAAAGCACTTTGTCATCACTTTCCCGGAAGAAGGCTTTCTTTGAAAGAAATGCGGCTCTGTCCATTGTTCCACCGACTCCCACACCAAGGAATACTGGAGGACATGGCTTTCCCCCTGCAGCTTTCATCATATCAACAACAGCATTCACTACACCATCTTCTCCCGCTGTCGGATTGAGCATCCTCACGGAAGAACAGTTCTCTGAGCCGAATCCTTTGAGAAGGAATGAAAGCGTCACGCTGTCCCCATCCTCAAGTTCATAGAATATGAAAGGGGGAAGATTTGTTCTTGTGTTGTTCCGCCCCTTATATGGATGCGTCACAACGCTCTTGCGGTAATAGCCCGCGACAGCTGCTGCTTCTGTACCTTCCATGATGACCCTCTCGATATCCGCAAGCTTTGCGTCCGAGAATCTGCCAATTGAGGCAAGACACCAGAAAACACCCGTATCCTGACACATGGGAAGACCTGTTCTCCGGCTTGTTTCAAGATTCAGCCGGATAGCATCCATCACGCTGCAGGCTTTGCCTCCACATGGGATAGCATTCATTATTGACGCCTCTATTTCCTCAGGGAGAATACGAGCGCTCTTTACAAGAGCTTCCTTGACCTTCTGTGATGCCTCAAACAAGATCGCCCTGTCTTGTGCCATTTCTTTCCATCCTTTCTTCCAGATGTCTCAGGAATTTCGATTTATCGGGGAATACACGCGGAGCAAGCAGTCTGTGATACGGCGTCTCCGAAATAAGCCGTTCGATGATAATATCACTTTTAAGATGCCGGAGGAAAAGCTCTGTATCTTCAAGTGTCCGCTCCTCAGACATCACTGTAACAAGGCCTGACAGATAATCATCTGAAAGCGCCGTTCCTCCTGTTATGTGAAGATTATGAATCTTAACAGCCTCCGCTCCTGATTTGTTCACAGCCTCTGCTGTACGTACAAAATGCCCCCTGCCCTCCCCAGGCAAGCCGAGGATGACATGCGTTGCGACCTTCAGATGATGGCGGTGTGCCCTCTCAGCAGCATCCATATAGCACGCGAGGTCATGACCGCGGTTAATTGATGCAAGAGTAAAGTCATCAGCACTCTGAAGACCGAATTCAACCCACACATCCCGGTCTTCTGTTATATACGATTCAAGAAGATCCAGCACATCCTCTCCTACCGTGTCCGGACGCGTTGATATCAAGAGCTCCTTGAACGGCAGTACAGACAGCCCCTCATCGTAAACGCGTCTGAGGTTCTCAACAGTATCATATGTATTTGTCCAGGACTGGAACGACAGCGAGAAAAGCCGGGCTTTATAGCGTCTGGACAGGAACTCCTTGCCTCGCTCTATCTGCTCTCTTATTGAAAGAAGCCTCGGAAGGATGGTATCTGCTTTTACACTGTCATATGCCGCGCTTCTTCTATATGAAGATTCTGCAGAGCGCTGATAAACAGCAATGGAGCCAGTACCATCGCAGAATGCACAGCCACCATGGCGTGATTTATCGCGGTTAGGACAGGAAAAACCTCCATCGACTCCGATACGGTATACAGATTCACCGTACTTCCTCTTCAGATATGAAGAATAGGTATTCCATCGCGTGTACATTATTCGATACCGATCATGAATGACACGCGGGGTGTCATCGAGATATGAAGCCCTGCAGTAATCTGCCCGAACTGTGTTGCTATACCGACTGCGACATATCCTCCGATATCCATCTGATCATCTGCCATCAGGAGCTCGGAATACGGCACAAGACTCCGGGAATGGAGAGCAGAAAGCTCATCATGCTCTCCTCCGTAAATCTCACAGAAGATACCGGCATCAAGGAAGACAGAGAGAGGCAGCGGCAGCCTTATGCCACCCATGAGATATATGTAATCAGAGACTGCAATGCCCATTTCTGTTGATGTATATGCTTCTGACAAATCCAGAGGGCGGCGTATCGTCGCTGTTTTGCCACGCATTATGAATTTGAATATATCAGTGGGACCAAAGCTACCGAAGATGTCGGCAGTGAATGAATATGAGAATTCATTCTGCGGGAAGTCCCCGCCTACTTTCAGCATCATCTCAGCCTCGACACCATTATTGGCAGCGCTGTTACCATCATATGCATCCAGCACAAGACCGAACCCTGCATAAGGGAAAGAGAAGTGATGATCCCGGACATTGCTTTCCGTCAGATATGTATAATCATAGCCTAAGACGACATCGAGACGGAGATTGCGAAGAGGGATATATCCAAGACCCGCTTTCGCGAATAATCCGACATCGCTGGAGAATGTATAGTCATGTGTGCCTGGAATGGATGAATACGCATGCTGGCCATACCTGAGCCCGATATCCCCATACAGGAATGCGGAAGCAAGGAATGGATACTGTAGCCCCGCATCGATTGTAATGCCTTCGTTGACAACAATCCCATAAGTGAAATCAAGGCGATCCAGCACTTCCATGCGGCCAGAGACCGTGAAGTCCGGGGTATAGGCAAAGTACGGGGCTGTGCCATCATCTGATCCGTCATAACGGATACCAAGTCCTCCGCTGAGGCCGAGATGAATACTGCCGGACAAAGACGGATAGTGCTCACCTTGCACAGATATCACGCCATCCCTGATGTCATAAGTCACAGCTTTCAGTCCTTCATGGCGTCTGATGTCATCAAGAAGGCGCTCAAGCTCCGTCATCGTCCAGTAATCCATCTCACGGCCCTCGAATTCAGAGAGGTCATGAGCATATGATGAAGGGATATTTCCATCGAAAGTGACACGCCTGATCACAGGAGAATCAAGAGAAGCATAACTCTCCCTTTCCATCGGAAGCCATCTTTCAAGCCTTTTTTCCAGCTCATCGAAGACGCTCTGGCTTTCCTCAACAGCTTTGCGTCCTGCTTCGAGAATCTCCTCTCCTGAACCGAAGCTCATTGAAGAGTAATCGGAAATATATGGAACAATGACCCAGTCCGCCTCATCATAGTTCTCGGCTGAATTCGGCAGCGTAAGATAGTCTGCAAACTGTCCGAAGACGCCAGAGAGCGTTGACATATCATTCCTGCTGTCACCGTAACGATGCCGGGAATCATTGACGTCGACTGCAAGGACAATATCTGCACCAAGATCACGTGCGATATCCGCAGGAAGATTATCCTCAAGCCCCCCATCAATCACATAGCTGCCATCATCGAGGCGGACAGGAGCAAATACAATAGGTATGGCCATCGAAGCGCGCACTGCGTCGAAGAGAGAACCGGACGAGAAGACAACTTTCCTGTTGTTCGTTATATCGGTACCGACAGCTCTGAAAGGAATCGAGAGATCATCGAAATCGTCAATATAGAGGACCTTGGAGAGATGACGACGGAGAAACCCATTGATGTACTGATCATCAATAAGTCCGTTCGAGGCCCCGAATCCAGAAGCACCGAACTCGACTGTCAGCAGATTTGTATCATAATCAGTAAAAGGACTCGGAATTATCTCTGATTCTCTTATCGCATAGAGATGCAGGAAATAACTCATGAGGTCCGTCTCTGTCACAAGCTTCTCAAGCTCCTCCCCCGAGTATCCTGCGGCATAGAGACTGCCGACCACGGCACCCATGCTGGTGCCTATTATCATATCAGGAACGATGCCTCGCCTGTCGAGCTCCTCAAGAACCGGAATATGCGCAATACCTCTTGCGCCTCCGCCTGAGAGCACAAGAGCGAACTTGGGACGGAATATCGAAGCGGGAAGAACGGCAAGCACCGCAGAAAGCAGCATGGCGACAACTAACAGCTTCTTCTTCACAATATCCTCCTATTCAAGCACACTTCCGATGACACTTTTCCGGCCGTTCACAAAAGAGAAGACATCCATCTCCTTCTTCATCGGAGGTAGCACGCGTGTCACATAGATATAACCATCAGGGAACGCGATCTTCAGTCCCTTTCCTTTCTCACAGCTTACTATTGTACCGCTTTTCTCCTGAGGCGTTGTATGTTCAATCTCAAACCCGCTTCCATATACTCCTGTCAGATAAAGCGGCGCTCCATCAAGCATCACATACGCTTTCGGCCATGGATAGCAGGCCCTTATAACACTGTGGGCCTCTTCTGCGCACATGGAGAAATCTATACGGCCATCCTCTTTTCTAACAAAAGCCGAGAACGTGGCAGTGCCCTGCTGTCTTACAGCCTGCCGGCCGCTATCCAGAAGAACTGGCAGAACAAAAGAAGGAACAAGAGAGGCGACACGCCCAGAAAGGCTCTCCTCTGTCTCTGTGCCATCAAGTGGTATCGGGAGCGTGGCGTAGATATCACCCTCATCGATACCGAGTGCGATCTTCTGCAATGATATTCCAGTAACCCTGTCTCCTTCCCTTATTGCCTGATAAATAGGAGAAGGGCCGCGATGCAGTGGCAGAAGAGATGGATGCACATTGAACGTCTCAGAGAAAACAGAGAGGAACTTAGGACCGAAAATCTTACCACAGCAGAACGATAGGAGTGTATCTGCCCCGAATGAAGCCACATACTCCCTTTCGTTTTTTCTGATGCTTTCAGGTGTATAGACCTCAAGCCCGAGTTCAAGGGCCCTCTTCTTCACAGGAGAAGGCTGAAGCGCCTTGCCACGCTTTCCTGGAGCATCCGGGGAAGAGATCACAAGCGCTATCAAGCCATGCTCTGCAAGGGCTTCAAGAAGGGGGACTGCTATACTACCGGTACCTGCGAAAACTATTCTCATCAGACCCTTGCCTTCTGCTTGCGCCTGATTCTGTTTTTCTTCTCATATGAATGCACAAGCCTGTCTCTGCTCTTCTGGTCGAGGTGATCGATATACAGCTTTCCATGAAGATGGTCATTCTCATGCTGGATGACACGGGCAAGCAATCCATCCGCCTCAATTGTGAAAGGCTTTCCGTCCAGGTCCTGTGCCTGCACTGTCACACCAAGAGGTCTTATCACTTCATGGTACACTCCGGGAATGGAAAGACACCCCTCCTCATAAGGACCTGTCTCAATACTTGTCCCGATAATCACAGGGTTGATGAAAACCATGGGCTTGTTCCCTCTGATGTGCACAACGAAAATCTTCTTAGAAACCCCGACTTGAGGACCGGCGAGGCCAACGCCATCCGCCTCCTCAAGTGTATCAATCATCGCATCCGAAAGGACGCGAAGCGCATCATCGAAGTCTGTTATGTCCGAGCATTCCTCCCTGAGGACATCCTCGCCAAGTGTATAGATATCTAACATAATCAAGATGGTATACTTCCACTCTCTTCTTGACAACCACAGAGGATGATGTCTGCCCGTTCTGGAACTCTGGATGTGCTGAAATATGCTTCCTCCAGAGGAATCCATCGCTCCCTGAAGACTTCTGCCTTCTCTTCTCCGTTGCGTTTCATAATGCGTTCAATCTGTACATCTGGCGCGATATCCAGGAAAACAGAGAGATCATAGTAATGTCCGAAACGCTCAGAAAGGCTGTATGCTCCTTCTACGATTATCATGCGGGAAGGATCTATGAGGATTTCTTCCTCATCGAAAGTAAGCGCTGAGCAGTCGAACCTCTGATATCGGAACATCTTACTTCCTCTGATGAAAGGAATGACTTCCTCCATAAAGCGTTCATAATGTACATTTCCTCCGGCTTCACAGAAACGATTTTCAGTTCTCAGCTCAGGGGGAAGGAAGAAATCATCCATATGAATCACACAGGCTCCAAAGAGCTCTGCAATAGCTTTTGCAAGTGTTGTTTTCCCCGCTGCCGCTCTCCCGTCAATTGCAAGCACATGGACATTCTCATCGATACAGGAAAGAACTCTGCCAATGAGATTCATCCGATTTTCCTTTCTGTGAAACCAGCAATTGAAAGTGCCTTATAGATAACAGGAATGAGCACAAGCTGCATAATAATTGCAGGAAGACATGAGATGAAATAGCTGGAAATCCACACAGGAAGCGAATATGATCCACGGGCGAATATGAAAGCTCTTGCGACTCCTGCTGTAATACGGCCGAAAAGCATTGCAACTATCAGACTGACAAGGACATTCGCAGTTACATTTCTTGTCTTCACGACTGCCATCATAAACCCCGCAGCTGCACCATATGAGCCAAGCTCGACCATCATCGGCACAAGCATCGGAGGCCCGGGCATGCCTGTGAAGAGCGAGGAAAGCAAAGGTCCTGCAATACCGCATAAAAGCCCGAATGGCCAAGATGTCAGTATTCCACAGAGAAGTACAGGAAAGTGCATAGGCGAAAAAAGGACACCGCCATTTGGAATAGCGTGGAATGCCATCGGCAGGACGACACATAGTGCGAGACAGACTGCCGTGAACAATGATTTTCTCAAAAGATTCATTTTGATCCTCCTTTGATGAGAATAGAAATTGCAAGTATTGTCAAAGATACAAGAAGCGCTATGGCTTCCCTTCCCGTGAATCCGATTCTCACATGCCGTCTCGCATGTTTGCCGCTATATCCTCTTGCTTCCATTGCTGTGGCGATCTCATCGGCTTTGCGAAACGCACCAAGGAAGAGCGGAACAGTGAAAGGGATAAGGGAGACAGCCCTGTCCCTCGCGCTCTTTCCACCAGCCTCCGCTCCACGAGCTCTCACAGAGAGCAGTATCTCACTGCTCTCTGTGCTGAGAACGGGTATCAGAGCGATGGACATAGAGATAATGAAAGAAATCTCATCGACAGGAAATCTCAGATATGATAAAGGCTGCAGCAAGGCTCTCAGTCCATCTGTTACCGCTATCGGGGTTGCGGTTGCAGTAAGAAGCGATGAAAGCATTGTCAGCAACGCAACGCTCATGACCATCCTGATTCCCATCATCATCCCATAACGGGAGAAAGTGATGATCCACCATGAGAAATACGCTTCATCCGACCTCTGGAAGAGAGCATTCATGAGAAACACTGTGATGAAAAAGACTTTGAACCCCACCAGCGTCCTCAGCACAGGACGGAGAGAGACTCTTCCTATGCGGAACAATACGGAAATCACCGCAACAGAAAAGAGATAACCCCATAGCGTTGCAGAGGAGACAATGATGGAGGCAAACAGGATGATGAACGAAACGATGCGTACGAAAGCATCCATCTTGTGCAATGGTGATGATGAATGGATGTAAGCACCAGAGAGATTCATCTTTTCCCCTCCATTCGTCTTTTCATCGCATAGGCCAGCTGCGCTAAATCATGAGTTCTGCCAAGTCCAAGTCTCTCTGAGAGTCTGGAAGTCTCTGTCTCCAGAGTATCCACAGGAGAGCCGTGTTTTGTAATATGCCCACCATCCATCACAACAGCGTGATCAGAGAGCGGGAAGAGGCTCTCATCATGAGTGACTGCCACTGCAATCTTCCCGGCAGCCCGGTATTCTCTGAGAATTGATACAAGACAATTGAAGGAATCAAGGTCGAGACCGACTGATGGTTCATCCAGAAGAAGGATATCGGGCTCAGAGACAAGTACTCCTGCAATAGCCACCTTCCTCCGCTCTCCTCCGGAGAGAGAAAATGGAGACTGGTACCATTTTTCCCTGCTGACACCAAGCTTGAGAAGCACCTGCTCCGTCTTGTCTTCAATGGTGCTTTTATCATGGCCTTTTCTGCAAAGGGCAAAAGAGACATCCTTGAAGACAGTCTCTGCAAAAAGCTGCCGCTCAGGATGCTGGAATATGACTCCGCACCTGGATATGAATGAATGCTGTACTATGCCATCAAGAATGAGACTTCCCTTATCCGGTTTCTCGAGCCCGGAAAGAAGGGAAAGCAGTGTTGTCTTACCGCTGCCGCTTCTGCCTGTGATCACAGTAAAGCCGGAGGAAATTGAAATAGAAAGATTCTCTATAAAAAACTCACCGCATCTGAAGAATACATTTTCTAAAGCAAGCTGCATAATGCCTCCTCAATATCACCCAGGGAAGTGACAAAAGGAAACTCTATGCCTTCCTCTGTCAGTGCTTCTTGCAGAAGAAGAGCAAATGGCGCTCTCACGCCTGCTCTTTCCAGCAGCGTGCGGGAACTGAGAACATACTCCGCTTTATCATCAGCGATGATTTTTCCTCCGGATAGCAGAAGAACACGGCTGCACCGCATCGCTTCATCTGCGCTATGTGTTACTAATATTTTCACAGCGTTCCTCCAGAGGGAGGAGACAAGAGAAAAACCAGACTGGCGCCCCGCTCTGTCCATCATTGAGAATGCCTCATCGAGAATGATGATATCCGGGGACAGCGGGAGAATACCAGCTATCTGCGCTCTTTCCTTCTCTCCTCCGGAAAGCGTCTGGGGCATACGGTAACGGAAGCTTTGAAGACCGGTGTGTTCAAGGCTTTCATCCACAAGGCGTCTGACAATATCCACAGGAATACCGTAATTCTCAGGGGTGAATGCAATATCCTCTTCCAGGACAGGAGAGACAAACTGACTGTCAGGATCCTGAAAAACAATTCCTATATGTTTTCTTATCTCACTGTTACGGCTCCTGTCTCTGACAGAAATGCCATTGACAAGCACATCACCGCGCTCTAAAGGCAGAAGCGCGTCAATGAGTCTGACAAGCGTGGACTTCCCTGAACCATTTGATCCGAGAATGGCAATTGACTCACCCTGCTCCACAGAAAATGAGACAGAGGAGAGAATATCCCCGCTGCCATATGAGAAAGACAGATTATCTACCTGAATAACTGGCACATATGCCCCGGCAACCTTCTGGATGCAGCTATCGATTCAATCAGTACGTCTTCAGACATTCAGTACAGCTTCTGCTGCCTTGATAACGCCGTCTATCATAGCAGAAAGTGATGTATCCTGTACACCTACGACAATATTGCCACAGATATTCACTGGTACAAGTATACGTTTTGCCCTTGATTTCCCTACAGCTTCCGCCATCTTCGGAGTCACTTCACCATACATGCTGTCTGCGATGCAGATTCCGATTGGCCCGATGATGATATCCGCACTTCTGGAGAGTACTACAGCAGGATTCTCGCCAGTAGCCGCATGGTCAGCACCCGCACGCAGCATCTGCTGTGTCGCGATGCTGTTAGTGCCGACAGCCATTATCTCTGTCTGCGGGAAATGAGCTTTGAGTGCGGAGACAATAGCCTTCCCGAGGCCTCCTCCCTGTCCGTCAATGACAAGTACTTCCATAGCCTGATAATCGCAAAGAGCGTGATGATAGTCAATCACATCAGTGAAACAGGATCCATATCAATCTCCATGTATACAGACGACGGGACCTTATACGATGAAAAAAGCGCATGCGCGAAACGCAGCAGAAGGGATGCAGTCCCCGAGCGCAAGAGCACATGGTAGCGGTAATACTGAGCTTTGCGCTCGATGATGCATGGAGATGGTGAGAATATCTCGATATCATCATATCCGCCATTCTCTTCCATCGCCGCTGCCATCTCCCATAGTGCTTCGGAAGCTATGCGGACCTTCTCTTCGCTTTTGCCTCTGAGCGTGATGTTCAGCAACCGTGAATAGGGAGGGAAACCGGTCACTTCACGTTCATGAAGCTCTTTTCTGTAAAAGGTCTCAAGATCATTCTCTGCAGTGGCTGTGATTGCAGATGAAAATGGCTGCGTAGTCTGGATGATCACAAATCCGTCATCCCTGTACCGCCCGGCCCTTCCAGCAACCTGATGCAGAAGATCGAATGTGCGCTCTGCCGCTCTGAAATCAGGGATTGAGAGAGACGAATCAGCATTAAGCACGCCGATGAGCGAAACCAGAGGGAAGTTAAGTCCTTTTGCAATCATCTGTGTTCCAAGAAGAATATCGATGCGGCCATCCCTGAACCCCTGTAAAATCTCCTGGGTCTTGCCTTTTCCGCTCTCTGCCACATCTGTGTCGAGGCGGGCGATGCGTGCGTAAGGGAAGAGAGCCTTAGCCTCCTCTTCAATATTCTCTGTGCCGAACCCGCGCGGTGCAAGACTCCTTGAATGACACTCAGGACAAACAGAGACAAGGGGTTCAGAAAAACCGCAGGTATGGCAGACAAGGCGCTGTTCTCTTTTATGATAAGTCAGCGATACAGAGCAGTTGGGGCATGTTATGATGTGGCCGCATTCTGAGCAGACGTAGTTGTATGTATATCCACGCCTGTTGAGAAAAAGAATGACACCACGCTTCTCCTTAATCGCATGCCTGATAGCCTCCTCCAGCTCCTTTGTTATATTCCGCTTCTCCTTCAGACTGTTGACAACGACCACTTCAGGATATCGCCCTTCCCCGATGCGGCTGGGCATGTCAATGCGGCATATCCTGTGTTCCTGCATCATCTTCCATGCTTCAAGAGACGGCGTGGCAGAGCCCATGACAAGCACTGCATTCTCAGCCTTTGTACGGTACTCAGCAATCTGACGTGCATGATAGCGAGGCGACGAACCGGATTTATATGATGTCTCGTGCTCTTCATCAATGATGATCAGCCCAAGATTCTTAAATGGTGCGAACACGCTGCTTCGGGCACCGATCACTATATCAACATCGCCTGCCATGATACCATGCCATTGCATCAGACGCTGCGACGGAGTGAGCGATGAATGCAATATGGCGACACGTCCGGAGAATCTGGCATAAACCTCATCTGAAAGCTGCTCGGAAAGAGTGATTTCAGGAACCATGTACAGAACCTGTCTGCCTTCTCTTATGACATCCTCCGCGCGGCGCAGGAATACCTCACTCTTTCCAGACCCTGTAACACCGAAGATGTAATAAACAGGGCTTTCTCCTTTTCTCAGAACAGAGAGTGCATGTTCCTGTTCCGGAGAAAGCTGTTCTATGGCCCTGAAAGATGATGGCTCATAGAACGGGCTGACTTCGCTTTCACGGCGTCCGGAGGGAATCATCATGGAAAGATTGAGGCCTGCCGGGGAAAAATACATTCCAGTCATCCATCGGGCAAGGGATAAGAGACGCTCTGTAAAAACAGGTGTTTTATCGATAACACGTTCGATAGATTTGAGATCATAATCACCGGAGGGTCGCTCATCTGTAACGCTGACAATGAATCCAGTCATTTTCCTTCTGCCGAAAGGGACAACGGCGCGGGTACCGAAAATAGCTTCTTCTTCAAGCTTATCTGGAATGATATAGCTATAGCTTGCCTCATAAGGCAGATTAAGAAGAACCTCTGCGTATTTCAAGCCTTACGCTCCTCCGTTCCGATGCTCTTCCTTATGAAAAGCATATCCTGCCATATTGGCTTCTTGAGAGATGGGTCTGAGATATAATCTGCCGGAGTATAAGTCACGAAAACCGGTATATGATTCACAACAAAGCGTCTCTGACGGAGCATATTCATCGGGAGATTCTTCCTGAGCATATATCTGGCAGTCTCCTCCCCCATCAGGACAATCGCTTCAGGTTTCATCTCCGCCATCTCTGTACGGAGATAGGCTCTGCACATATCCGCACTCTCAGAAGAGAATTTTCCTGCAGGGCACTTTATAAGCGTTGTAAGTGCCCATTCTCCTTCTTCAAGAAGGAGCGATAACTTCCACCATGCACGGAAAATCTGAAGGCTCTCAGGTGAGAAAATCAAAGTCCCTTCAGGATAAGGAGCAATGAAAAGCACTTTTGCATTGCGCTTCACGATCGGGGAAGCGAAAACAGAACGCTGCATATAGCCACTGCAGCTATGGCAGGACTCTGCTTCTTTATAAATGGAAGCAAGAACATCTTCCTTGTTCTGAACTTCTTCCCTCTTTGCTTTGACTGTATATTCTGAAAACGGAATCGTCTCACCAGCTGGATCGGAAAGAACAATGCGCTCTGCATCATCTATAAGCGACAGGAAATAACTTTCTGTGAAATTATCGTGCATTGCTCTCCTCAAACCATTGGTACTTTTCAGCGTCATAGCTGACATCTGCTAGATAAAGACCATCCGCAGGCGCTGTGCGAAGTGCTTCACTCCGCATGCATCTGTCAAGACGCTCTTTGAAACGCTCAGTGCTCTCATTTGCTAAAGAAGCATGAATCATTGTCCCTACCATACTACGGACCTGATGATAGAGAAAAGCATTGCCGGCAGTACGATAACGGAGAATATGGCAGCCATAAGCATCCGTGATGTCATCCCATTCGGAGATGTAAATATCCCTGAAACGCGACTCAGAAGGATCCTTTGCAGAAGCAAAAGTAGTGAAATCATGCGTTCCCTGCAGTATCGCAGCATAGCTCTGAAGCAGATTGATATCAGGAAGCACCTTGAGAGGTGTAATATGCCTGTCATCCCAGGCAAGCATCTGTGTCTGGTGTTTGATCAGATACCAGTACTCCCTGGACATTGTGGAAAAGCGGGCATGAAATCCCTCTGGCGCTTCACGCGATGAGAGAATACGTATCGTTTTCGGAAGTCTCGTGTTCAATATGAGAGCAAACAGCTCCGGTTTTATACTCGATGACGTGTCGAAATGGCAGACTTGCATGAGCGCATGCACACCGGCATCGGTGCGTCCTGAACCATAGACAGTTGTCTCTTTCCCTAAAAGATCGGACAAGGACCGGGATATGCAACCTTGCACAGAGACTGCATTCCCCTGTGCCTGCCAGCCATGGTATGCAGAGCCATCATAGCAGACTTCAAGCATTATCCTTCTCTCGCCATCGCCTGGGAGACTGTACGTCTCTGGCCGTCTCCAGTCACTGCGCATCTTCAGCAACCACCATAGCAACTGCAGCATCACGCTCATGGCTCATAGAAAGATGGAGCGTAAGCCCTTCTGCAAGCTTCTCTGCCCGTCCGGAAAGAATGAAATACGGCTTTCCTTTCTCATTCTCCGCGACTTCTATTTCTGTAAGGGAAAACCCGTTTATACCTGTTCCGAGAGCCTTGGAGAACGCTTCCTTCGCAGCAAAGCGAGCTGCATAGTATTCACAAGCGCGCATCGGAGCCTTCTCAATCTCCCGCTGAGTGAACAGCCTGGAGAGAAGCTTGTCCCCCATACCCTCAAAGCGTTCAGGAGATGAGATGTCCACGCCGATGCCACGGATCATTTAATCTCCTCGAAAAGAATTCTGACACTGGACGGACGCGCACTTACTACAAGCCCATCACGCGTATAGACATCATCCCGGTATTCAAGAGAGACAGGAACTCTGACAATGCCAGGACCGTCTACTTGTGAGAAATCCGCAGTTGCAGTGATTTCTGAAGGATCCACAAGATAGATGATGCTGTCTGAACCGGTTATCACAGCATCGACAGTATCCGGAACCAGCGATGCAGCCTGATAATCCGAAGGGAGAATAACATCAAGAGGAAGTGTCACAATGCGGTCATTGACATTCATGAAACGCACAGCAAGCACAATGAAGAGTGCTGTAAGGAAACTGAATATCTTGGGAATCCAGTTCGACAGGATAGATGATACAGCTTTGCTTTTCATGAGTTCTCCCCCTCGCTGCTCTCAGACCGCTGTGGCGTCTCTTCAGGAAGCACATCATGGTAGCTCAGGAGCTTCAGAAGTGTCTTCTTGATAGTCTCAGATGAGAGGTCATAGTAAATGTTCGCATTGTATGCCAGCGAGATAGCTCCTGTTTCCTCCGAAACAACAAGAATCACTGCATCAGATTCCTCTGCCAGACCAAGAGACGCTCTGTGCCTTGTCCCGAAGGTGGCTTTTATGTTCCTCTGCTCCGAAAGCGGCAGATAGCATGCAGCATATGTGATACGCCCTCCCTGGATGACACATGCACCATCATGAAGCGGCGTGTCGTGATCGAAGATTGTCAGTATGAGTGTTGATGAGAGATCTGCATTGAGCTTGGTGCCTGAATCAAGAATCGACTGTATGTCTGTATGACGCGGGAAGACAATGAGCGCGCCACGCTTCTTCTCAACAAGAATGTTGCATGCGTTGAGGATGGAATCTATCTGGTCTCCTGTTGTCTGCTGCCCCCTGAAAAGCCTCGACTTTCTGGTGAGAGATGAGGAGAATGCCCTTCTGAGCTCTGGATGATAGAAGACACAGAGCAGCATCAGAAATGGCACGCTGATAGTGCGCAGGATAGTCGTAAGCACGGAAAGACCTGTCACACTGCACAAAAGGTAGATGACAATGAGACCGAATATCAGGCCCAGAACCTCTGTTGCTTTTGTATCCGATATAGCGAGATAGAACCTGTAGATGACAAACGTCAGCACAGCAGTCTCGACCAGTATTCTTAGATAATCTGCAATGCTAATTCCCTGAAATACCTGAAACATCATCACTCCTTATCCATCCAGCCAAGGGTGCACCTGACAGCTTTCTTCCAGAATCCTACCTTGTTTTCCCTCTCCTTGTCATCCATTGTAGGCAGCCAGCGCATCTGCTCTTTCCAGTAATGTCTGAGCTCATCCAGGCTTTTCCACACTCCGACTGTAAGTCCAGCGGCATATGCAGCGCCAAGTGAGGTAGTCTCAACTATAACCGGCCTTATGACTGGAGAGCGGAGGATATCAGCCTGAAAAGCCATTAAAGGAATGGAATTTGTCATTCCTCCATCTACTTTCAGACTTGTTATCTTGATGCCGCTGTCTGCTTCCATCGCACTGAATATATCATTTGCCTGGAATGCTGTTGCCTCAAGCACTGCACGGCAGATATGAGCTCTTGTAGCATACCCTGTCAGTCCAGCGATGACACCGCGCGCATCGCTGCGCCAGTATGGAGCGAATAGCCCGGAGAAGGCAGGAACGATATAGACACCTCCGGAGTCGGAAACAGAAGAGGCTTCTGCATCCAGCTCTTTCGGTGATGCTACCATCTTCAGCTGATCCCTGACCCATTGCACAAGCGAACCAGCAACAGCTACAGAGCCTTCAAATGCGTAATTCATTGCCTCCCCTTCGCGGCGGAAAGCGACTGTCGTGAGAAGTCCATGCTTTGAATAGCAGAGATCCTCCCCTATATTCGACAGCAGGAAGCAGTCAGTTCCATAAGTACACTTCGACTCTCCTCTGGAGAAGCATACCTGTCCAAAAAGAGCTGCCTGCTGATCACCGAGGATTCCAGCAACTGGCACACTTGCGCCCACAGGCCCATCTGGATCGGTATAACCGTATATCACACCGGAAGATGAGACGATTTCAGGAAGCATCCCTCGTTTTATTCCTGTTACGGCTAGAAGATGCTCATCCCATTCCCCGCTCCGGATATCCATCAGCATGTAGCGTGACGCATTCGTCACATCAGTGACAATTCTCCCGCTTCCCGTAAGACGTTTCACGAGATAGCTGTCCATTGTGCCGAAGACGATGTCTCCAGCTTCGGCTGCTGATCGCACTCTGGGAACATTATCAAGAAGCCACCGGATCTTGCTAGCGGAGAAATATGGAGAATACAGGAGCCCTGTGCGCTTTCTGATCTCATCTTCATCCACATTCTTCCTGAGTTCCTCAAGATATGCTTCTCCTCTCAGATCCTGCCAGACAATAGCGTTGTAAACGGGACGGCCGGTAGTACGGGAAAAAGGAACAACAGTCTCCCGCTGGTTTGTTATTCCGATAGCAGAGAGTGAGGAGCCTTCAATACCTGCTTTTTCCAGCGCATCTTTTATAAGCAGTGCTGTATTGTTCCAGATTTCCTCTGCATCGTGCTCTACCCAGCCTGGACGGGGATATATCTGGCGATGCTCACGCTGAGAGGAAGAGACCGCATTCCCCTCCTCGTCGAATATCATGAAACGGGTGCTCGTCGTACCCTGATCTATAGAACCGACATACTTCATAAAACGAGTATATCATATTTTCAGCCGGGGAGGCTTTCCGTCTCCCACTCATACTGCGAAGCGTCAACAGCTTTCCTGTCACCTATAACAGCAGCAGAGAACGCGCCGCCTAGCAAAGAAGATGCAAAGACCTTTCCGGATTCTATGACCTCCTCCTTGCTGAGGGAGAGAATTTCCTTCTGCTTGCGTTCCCTGTCACTGTCGCTGATGCGGTAAATCATACGGCGAATATCCACAAGAGACCTTACAGCAGGTGCCATCGGCCTGAGATCTCTGGACAGCATCCCTATAACGGCATCTTCCATCTTCTCATCAGTCACTGTCACTTCCGCTGGAGAAGACAGGAAATCCTCGATTGAGCCATCGAGCCTTGGATCACGGTAGGTGTAGAAAGTGAAGATACGCTCGATGTAATCGAGATATGCGCCTGTTCCATATGCCCCGCCTTTCTCCCTTATACATGACCAGAGATATGTCTGTGAGAGGATGGACAGGAAAATACGCTCCGAAGATGAAAGGACATCATCCATTCCGGGCGCTGCGCCAGAAATGCCGATAAAAGAAACAGAGGATGAAAGCGTGCGGGCCCGGAAGCGCGGAAGAGGAGGAACGCAGTGAGAAGCCTTTCCCAGCGGATGACCGGACGGAATGCGGGAAAGCAGCGACGAGGCTGTCTCGACGGCATTGTCTATCAGATTATCATCACAAGTCACATGAACCATCATGCGTTCTCTGCCGAGCATCTTCTTTCTGACAGCTTCAAGCTCATTCCCAAGCACCTTCATATCTGAAGAAAGCATATTCCGGATTGTATACCAGCATGTGACACCTGAAAGGCGCTCCCCTATATACAGCGATGGAGAAAGAGAGGCTGACGCCAGAGAGGACGCATAAGTCTGGCCGTTCTGGACAACAGAACTGGAGAAGTCTGTCGAGATATCTGTAAGGGCAGCCTTTATCCTTGCCTCATCCTGGATTTCTCCCTCAAGAAGAACCTTCAGAATCAGATCAAGTCCTTCCCATTGCAGCTCTGGAAGCGATTTCAGGCGGCATACCAGGAATGCCTTCTCCTCTCCATCGGAAGAGGCCCCTGACTCAACATAGAATGCATAGCCACCGGAGACATAGCGGAGTTCCGTAGACACCACCGGATATGGCATGCCAGATGCATCACACATCGAAAAAAGACGCGAAAGAACATTTGCCCTGTCCAGCTCATCGTAACTGAAATCTGAGATATCAAAGACAAGATCTGTATAAACAACGCCTCCCGATGTCATTGGCGCTGCTATGACTCCATTGCGGTAAATATGGTGGATTTTATCAAAACGGAGGGGTAAATCAGAACGAGAGAGCCTTGGGATGGTACTTACAGCTTCCTCACTGTCCGGCGTTCCCTGGAAAAGAGAGAAGGCACGCTCCTTCTCCTCCGAGTACTCGCATTTACGTCTTTCAAGAACCGCGTTGATAGCCTTCTCGATAGCTTTCCCGTTTGCACTGTCCTTTCTCACAACAGTCAGAAGCCTGTGAGGGTTCTTCACAAGATTGTTTATTATCCAGTCCTCAAAGAAACGCGGGTTCTCTTCCAGTTTCCCCCTGATGTCTTTTATGACAGCGGAAGGAGAGAGGAAAAGAGCTGGATCCCGGCCGAATGTGAGTCCCTTCTCCGCCTGGAAGAAAAGCCTCATTCCCTGCGGTATGCCACCGGGAATCTCCTTAAGAGAGAATTCCATTCTTCTTATCGCCGCCTCTACAGCCTTCCTGTCCAGCCCTTTGTCTGAGATCTCCTTCAGCGCAGAAAGTATGAATGACTCAATTTCCTCAGCCTTGTCAGGATCAGAGCCGGAGAAACCTGCACTGAATGCAAGTTCTCGATAACTTGAGCTCATACCGCTTTCCGTAGAAAGATCAGTACCGAGATCTGACTCCGCAATCGCTTTGTACAGAGGACATCCAGGAGAACCGAGAAGAATGTCCACAATGAGAGAAAGCAATGTGCTCTCACCGGGCTCTGCATTGTCTCCCAGAAGCCACGACAGCAGAACCGATGCACCACTTTCACCCTCTTCTGCTGACGACACAGTGTCATAGCGCCTTGGTTTGTCCCAGCGTTCAGCGCATCCGATACGCTCAATTCTTTTTCCAGGATTGCCTGCAAGATACTCTTCATCGAGAAGTCTGAGCCTCGCCTCAAGATCAGTATTGCCATAGATGAAGAGCGTTATGTTCGCTGGAGCATAATACTTTCTGTATGCTTCAAGATATTCCTGATACGTGAGAGTGCAGATATCCCTTGCATCTCCTCCCGACTCCCACTGATACGGAGAAGAGCCGAAAAGTGGCTTTACAGCAGCTGATGAGAGAACAAACTCATGCTCTGCCATCTCGCCAAGCATCTCTGAGAAGACAACACCCTCGAAATGAAGGCCTCCCTCTGATGAGATTCTTATCCCCTCCTGCATGAATGTCTCTTCTCTCAGGAGAGGCTGGAAGACCGCGTCTGTGTATACAGCAAAAAGATTCGAGAAATCCTTCTCAACAGTCGAGGCTGCGGGGAAATATGTACGGTCAACACCTGTGAGCGCATTCAGGAAAGTATTGCAGCTGTTCCTCACAAGAAGCATAAAAGGATCCTTCACAGGATACTTTCTGCTTCCTGAAAGTACCGTGTGCTCGATAATATGCGATATGCCTTTGCTGTTCTCTGGCGGCGTGTATGCAGTATATGAGAAGAACTTCTCTTCATCATCTGAATCAACGTAATAGACTGTGAATCCCGTTCTCTCATGCAGAAGCATGACGCCTGCAGCCTTGTAATCCGGCAGATCCGAGACCTGTGTGACACGAAAGCCTGCTATCAGCATTCCCTCTTTGAAACCATGCATGAGTAGAAGATAAACGAGAGACAGAAGTTGCTCAATAGAGATGAGAAAGATATACTCACGTCATGCGTTTCATTGGTCCACACGTATCAATTAAGGAGAATATCGCATTCGCCGTAGACAGAGCACATGAACTTGGTGCAGCTGGTTTCGCCATCTTCACTAAAAACCAGCGCGTCTGGGCGTCTCCTGCTCTGAAAACAGAAGACACAGAACTCTTCAAAACGAAAATGAAGGAATACGGATATTCAGCCAGTGCAGTGCTACCGCACGCCGGTTATCTCATAAATCCGGCAACACCCGATGAAGAGCTGCAGAAGAAATCGCTCAATCTCTTTATTGATGAGGCAAAGCGCGCTGTCAGCCTCGGATTATCCCTGATAAACATACACCCAGGCGCATACAAGGAAGGAGACAGGCAAGACGGGATCCTTCGATCTGCAAGAATGATTGATGATGTGCTTGAGGCTGTGCCTGAAATCCGCGTCAGCATTGAGAACACAGCAGGAGCCGGTACTATTCTCGGAAGTTCTTTCGAGGAGCTTGATGCGATACTGAGCGCTGTCAGGGGAAAAGACAGAACCGGCATCACGCTGGATACAGCTCATCTTTACGGTGCTGGCTATGATGTGAGGAACGAAGCTGCTTCAATACTCGACAGCTTCACAGAGCGTTTCGGCAAAAACAAGCTCTATGGAATGCATCTCAATGATTCAAAAGTACCGCTTTCATCGAACAAGGACCGCCACGAAAGCATCGGAAGCGGACATATCGGGAAAGAAGCATTTCTCCAGATTGTACAGCATAAGGCAACCGAAGGCATTCCGCTTATATTGGAAACTCCTGATGAGAGCGCATGGAAAGATGAGATCAGGCTGCTCTCAGAGCTCTGAAAGGAACATGCCAGCTGCAGCTGAGCCACAGCGGTCTAGTGCCGCTTCAATAGCTTCAGAATCAGTGCTGCCGCCCCCTGTGACACTCAATTCATGGATTATATATGGCTCTACTCCATCTTCATCATAGAATGAAAGTCTCGCTTCTGCCCTGGCATAGACCCGTCCGGCACCTTCTGTCATATCCACGATGCCCGCTCTGAGAATGACATAATGATCGAGGGCAGGAAATGCATTGCGGGTGAATGCAAGCACATCGCTTTCCTCTTCTCCATGTCCTTCCACAACAAGGTAGCCCTGGGCTGCTGCCTTCTCAAGATATGAAGAGAATGCGACAAAGCATGGAGATATACCAAGCTCAGTGCCGTCTTCGCTGTACTCAGCCACTGCAATTACCGTATTGTCGTTGTACATGCGGCTCTCTTCTGCATAGTCATATGTCACAGCTGTCTTGTCCAGAAGTTCGATGAAAGGATCGAGGAAGCCTTCAAATGCTTTTGAAGCAATCGATTCAAGAATTTCCTCGCTGACATATACAGAGAAGCGGAGACTGCCCTGCCACAGCATATAAGGATTGGTCCTGAAGAACTCCGCCTCCCCTCTCTCTCCAGTACGTATGACAGTGGAGGCACTCAAAAGTCTTCCGTCATTCCCAAGCATTGTATAATCCACTCTGATCAGGCCATTGACAACGCGAGGGTGGAGAAGACCGCGCATACGGTTCATGCGGAGTGTCACATCCGTACCACGTCCATCACGTACCGCAATCCCGATATTCTCAAGATAACCAATAGCTTTGCCAAGGATGCGCTCTGGAGAGTAATCATCATCAAGCACTGGCCCGGAGAGTGAGAGATCCAGCGCATTGAGTGTATCGCTGAGAGCTTCTGTATCCTCATTCTCCCGATAATGCTCCAAAGCACTCTCAAGAAGCGAGGAAATCTCAGCCGTGCGCTCTATTGAAGCAGAATACTCTGCATCGCGGGAACTCAGATAAACACTTTCAGGCATCTCAAGCATCACAAAATATGTGATACCTGCATCTGCAGGTGCGCTGTATGTATTTGTAATCACAGCATCCAGAGCTGCAATTGAATTGAATGACAGAAGCTCCCTGTAATACGGAGAGACAGTATCATAACCAAGCTCACTGCCAAGCTTCTCAAGTACTGAGCGATATGCAGCTGCCCTGGCTGCGACATCATCCCGCCCGACTCCGGAGCCGACGAACACAGCCATGCCGGCATGGCGTGGTGTAACCCTGGTCCACTCAGGTCCTTCAGTGGAAGTGAATGTCGTACAGGATGCAATAAGAAGAACAGCAAGTATAAGGCCCAGGATTTTTCTCAAAAATCGCCTCCAAATCCTATTGTGAGCGCATGTTTTCCCTGAAGATTCTGATAACCGAACCTCCAGAAGAATGAAGGCAATGCATGGTGCTCGTAGAAAATCGAGAAGACAGAACGCCAGTCAAAACCACCGCTTCCGGTACCGACCAGGAGGGATACACTGCCTCCTATCCTGCCCTCCTCTATTAAAGTGAACTGCCACGACGGGAAGATACGTGAGAGGTTCATATATGCTTCCAGACCGACACCTCCATAGACTGTATTCTGTCCTCCTCCATAGCGATAAGCAACGGAGAGAATAGGCACGAACGGGTAAATCAGATCGGATCTTCCGAGACTTATCATCGCGAAAACTTCAGGAGAAGCGAAATTGAATCCTGACGACAGTGACCCGACAATCTTCCACGCACCGCTCTTTTCCAGCCTCATTCCCGGATACGGTCTGTTTATGTAAAAAGGATCCAGCGTGAAAGCGCCATCATATGACTCGTCAACTTCAAATCTGGCGCGTGTGTTACCGAAACTGTCATAAGCTGAGAGTCTTGTGCCCGGACGCAATGGCTCGGCAGCAAGAACAGAGTATGTTCCATCAAGAATGTAGCTCAGCTCAAGCTCTGCCCCGCTGTACAGCGCTGGCTCATAGAAGAGAATGTTATGCACGCTCCCGGAAAGGGAGGACAGGAGCTCTTTTCTTGTACTTCCGTAGAATTCCACGAGAATCTCCTTTTCTCCGAAAGAAAGCATGAAAGACGCCTCACTGCTCCCATCATCAAGTCTTGTCTCACTGTATGAGCGCGCATTCAGAATGAGATCGCCTCTTCCGTGAGTATCCCTGCCGACAACCTCTGAAAGCGACATAAGCGCGTCCTCCGGAAGAGAACCATCTGAAATAATATGTGAGGCAAGCAGCGGAAATGATGAGATGAGGAAGAGGAAAACCAGAAACAACCCTCTTACTCTCGCATATACTTCTCCTGCTTTATATTTACCTGTCATGCGCCAATTATCCCACATTTCCAGCTTCTATGAAAACTAAGCATTGAAATTGTATTTTTCCAGCATTGCTTTAGCCTCATCGACAACTCCGAAGAGCGCGAAAACGACAAGAATGACGGATGTGACAACAGGCCCTTTTGAAAGCGACTGGCTGATACTGATCACGGAAGAAGCTATGCCCCAGTAAACCATTGGCTCCTTTGCCACATCCTCCAGCCAGTCCACAAATGACTCATCCACATCCATGTCGCTCTTATAATGCTCAACTATTGCCATGATTGTGGCAGCGAGGACACCTGCAGCAATGGCTATCGCAGATGCAGCTGTCACCTTTCCCCACAAAATGGTGTTCGGAATGAGAGAATAGACAACTGCTGCTGTGAGAAGAACGGCACTTTTTATGACAAGCACTGTAAGGTCATCATAGAATTCCTCCATCTGACTTGGCGTGAGTACGCTCAGAGCCTTCTCAGCTTCCCTGAAAAGCCTCGCCTCAGCCTCCTTCACCTTCTCCCTGATCTCCTCAAGCTCATAAGAAGGCACAAGCTCCTCAGCGGCATCAAAAACATCATCAGCACTCTGGAATCGCTGTGTTTCCAGCATGAACTCAAGATACTCCCTGCCATTCTCCTCTTCCATTGCACGCACAGCGACATCGTAGCCATCGACGCCGTCAAGGACTCCACGGATATCAAGATCATCCTCGACATACTTCCTGATATCATCAAGATAGATATCAATGGCCCTGCCGGATGCGGAAACCAGCGCAGAAGATGAGATTTCCCCCGGTCCTGACTGCGGGAGGGAACAGGAGGCGGCAAGAATCGAGACGATAAGGAGCAGGGCGATCCCCCTGTCCAGCATAGTGAATACTTTCTTCATAAAAACTCCTCCAGAATGCCATCTTATGCGATGGCGGAACAAAGGGCTGGCAACGCCAGGGTGCAGCTGATTGCCTGCACGCAAACAGAATCAAGGCAGACTCAGAAAGCAGCTCCGGCAATGAGGGAAAACCGGAGTTTTGCATACTGAGGCACTGCTTTCTCAAGCATCCCCAGACGCCCTTCCTCTGAAGAGAAGGCATCAAGAAGAGACAGTCTGGGTTCGATGAAAAACCAGGAGAATGTCAGCGTCCAGCCTGCGATGATCTCAGAAAAGAGAATCAAGCGCTCTTCAGGCGCCTCAAGCCCCCAGAAACAGCCAAGTCTCACCATTGAAGCTCCAATGTAGAATCCTTTCCCATGAAACGGGTAAACAGATATAAGAAGTCCTGCCTCAGCGAATTCCAGTTCGTAATCATATGAGATGGAATATCTGAGCGGAATCGATATGCGGAGATTGTCCCATCTGTATGAGGCCTCCGCATCAAACCGGAAAGCATTCATGTACACAGAATCGACGCACATCAAGTCCGTTCCTATCTGCCAGGACGGGAAGAGAGGAAGTGCACAGGAAAGGATGCAGAATGAAAGAAAAAGCTGTCTCATGCATTCAGGCTAGACAGCTTCAGGACATTTAAAAAGAGGCAGAAGAGGACATTATTCATCCCCCCATCCCAGTGCGGACCGGAATTCTTTCTCCCTCTTCTGGAATGATCTCGATGTGAATCTGACCTCTTTGCTCTCCCCGTTCACAGACAATGAAAGCCCTGGATGGTGATCATCGACTTTCTTGATGGTATAACCTTCAACAGATTGTGTGAAACACGACCAGGAAGGCTTTACTCCACCCTTCTCCGATTTGCGCGAGTAGAAAATAATCTCATTCGCTGTTACTGTCAGCGCCCCTCCCAGAAGCTCTGTACCGTCTTTCACAATCATTGAGCATCGCTGGAAGAAGAAATCTTCCCCTCCTCTGACTTTCTCAATCATCTTCCTTGTCACAACTGATGTGATGACGTAGTAGATGACGACCAGCAGAAGCAGAGGGATAATCATAGGAAGAAGCACAATCCCTTTAATCGCAGCATAATAAACAAAGATACCGAACAATATGAGAATCAGAAGAAGAACAGCACGCTTCATATATCAAAGACCTCCAGAATCTCATCATCGCTGTGAGAAGTCATGATTCTCTCCCTGTTTGCAGGAGAAGAAAGGATTCTGACAGCATGCGAAAGAAAATCAACATGGCTGGTTCCTGCAAAGCGTGGTATCAGAAGCAGGAGGAATATATGAACTCTCTCATCTCCCATGCGCACACCGCTTCTGGAACGTCCTACAACAGCAAGAATTGAATCAATCCCGTCAAGTCTGGCATGAGGGACAGCAACACCGTCCCCGATAGCTGTAGAGCCTTCGCTCTCGCGTTCGATAACTGCTTTGATTGCCGCATCCTTATCAATGGCACCGGACGCATTTACAAGAAGGGTGACAGCTTCCTGCCAAGTAGCGGCTTCAAGATCAGATAAGACAGAAAAAAGAATGTTTCCACTCATGCTTCAAGTCTATCCGATTGGCTCAAGAGATAGAAGACAGAAAAATTTTTCTGAAAAATTTGACCAAACGAGGGACTTAAAGCGCATAAGAGTCAAAGGAGAATAGAAAATGAAAGCAAAACACGCTTTTATAGCTCTTGTGGCTATCTCAGTCATGCTCTTTCCTTCCTGTGAGGAGAGTGCAGACCACGCGACGCTGAGAGTGAATCTCAGACAAGACAGATCCATCGTTCCTGAAGACTTCCCGCTGGAAATCGATTCATATCGTATCACAGGAGATGGACCGGGTTCGGAATCGTTCAGTGTTGAAACAGATAATCAGACTGTTTCACTGGAAGGGCTCATCATCGGCGAATGGCACATCACTGCTGAAGGTCTCAACAAGAACAATGATGTACTGGTAACGGGAGAAGCTGACCACAAACTATCCGCCACAAATGGAAGCTGCACAATTGTGCTGGAGAATCTTGTCGGAACAGGTTCGCTTGAAGTCTCTCTTTCCTGGGACCCAGAACGCATTGCAGGTGAAGCGACTGTAGAACTTGAACTGACTCCGCAGTATGGGACTGAGGAAAAACAAGTGCTGGAACTGACAGAAATCGACACAGCCAGCGGCAGTGCTTCGTACTCCGGATCAGGTTATCCATCCGGTTCCTATGTCCTTTCTGCACGCCTTTATGACGGAGATGTGCAGGTAGCAGGCTTTGTGGAAGCTGTACGGATAGCTGGAGAGCAGGTTTCAAAGGGGGCAATCAGATTTGATCTCGATAAATACCCTATTGAGCCGGGAACGCTGGAACTGGTCAACAAAACCGGTGTTCCCGTATCCTGCACAATCGAAGGCATCACAGACACAGTCGATGCAGATGTTCCGATAAGCGTAAGCATCACATCCGAGATGGACGAAGTAGGAGGCTATTCGATTATCTGGTATCTTGATGGGAATCTTCTTGGTGACGGTGCGTCGATTGAGTTCACACCATCGGCTGGAACTCACCGGCTGGATGTTGTTGTTTCCACTTCGCGTCTTGGCACATCGGGCTCGGCCTCAATCAACTTCGAAGCTATTTCCAAATCACTGCCAGGAGTACCCGTGAAAGGCTCTGTCGTGAATGATGGGGACTACATCTCGCTCTCAGGCAGCACAGTCATAGAATTCCTCCCAGACGGCAATGCCATGATTGTCTCAAACGCTGAAGAGAAAGTATACATCGCCTCAATGATACGGAGCAGTCTGAACATTGAAAGGGAGTATACATTCACAGATCTCGGAATCACAGGAGAAGTCGTTGATTTCGATTCAGCAGAATTCAATGCAAACCTCACAAAGGTCATCCTCGGGCAGAACAATCCGTGTCTGGTCATCGTATACAACTACAATCCAGCAACCGTTACACTTACAAAATTCAGCGATGGCACTCCGCAGTACATGTTCGAGGATTCAACACCTGCTGAGGAAATCAACAGTGTCGGAATCTTTGAGGAGATCAAGAAAGATGGCTATAGCACTGGTGCAGTAATGATCAAGGGACCAACTGATCACTGGCAGTACAGCTATGTCTCACTCACAGACAGTACAGGTGACTCAGAATACTTCAGGCAGGGAATGACAATAACAATGTCAACAACAAAGCGCATGGCAGGCAAGATGCTCTCATCACCGGAGACATTCTTCCACATCACAGAGGATGGATATGGACTGATGATGGTCAAGCGCGACAGTGCGACAACACCGATTCTCAATGTTGCATACTACTTCAATCCTATTATTCTGCCTGGCTCGGAAAAATACTTCACAGACATCTACACGACAACGATGCTGGATCCTCTGACAGTGCTTCTCTTCACACAAGAATACATGGTCATCCTCGAACAGACTCGCGACCAGAGCGACACGTTCGGCTACATACTGCACGATCCGATACCGTTCAGTCACGAGGCTGCCGGTGTGATAACAAGCAAGGATTACAAATTTGTCTACTACATCGACATCGACACTGATGAGATCGTCACTCTTGAGATTTCTCCAGATGGTACTGAAATCGAGGAAATCGGGCGCACGGAACTCACAGCAAAAGGCATGGATGCTCTTGCAATCTCCGACAGCGGCATCAATTTAATTGCCTATGACGAAGATAATGCGACATCGCTGATGATACTGCGTGCAACAAGGTAAAAGTTATCCCCCTGTTCCTCATTGCGGGAGCAGGGGGATGATTTATCACTGCTTATAAAGCGGTGTTTCCTTATACTCTGTATGAAGGAGATGGTGTGCCTTCTCTGAAAGCGGAGAGCCAAGGTAATCAGAATAAAGCTTCTGAATCGATGGATTCTGGTGAGAACATCTCTTTACAGACTTCTCATCATCCTCGTACAGGCCATCTGCACGCTCTTTTCTCACTTCGTCATCAGTACCATATGGCTGACCACCTCCTGCAATACAGCCACCACGGCATGCCATGATCTCCACAAAGTCCACGTCCGATGCTCTTCCTGCTTTCTTATCCTCTCTGATCTGATCGAGAAGAGGCTTTGCATTAGCCATTCCATGGACTACAGCAACACGCACCTTCTTGCCATCGACATCAACCTCGCCGCGCTTGATTTCATCAAGGCCCCTGACAAGCTTGATTTCAGGATCTGCAAGCTCTTTACCTGTAATGCCATAGTATGCTGTTCTGATAGCAGCTTCCATAACACCGCCAGTTGCGCCGAAAATTGTACCGGCACCAGAGTACTCGCCAATCGGGCTGTCTGCTTCTGTATCAGGAAGATTCTTGAAATCGAGACCACGGGAAGCTATAAGGCGTGCAAGTTCTCTTGTTGTGAGAACAAGATCAACATCCCATTCTCCGCTGGAAGCGGCATGATCGCCGTCTCTCCTTATCTCAGTCTTCTTCGCCGTACATGGCATGATAGCAACTGAGTAGACTTTCTTCTTATCAAGCCCGACCTTCTCTGCCCAGTATGTCTTCGTGATAGCACCCTGCATCATCATAGGGCTCTTCGCAGATGAAAGATTTTCAAGAAGATCTGGATAATACTCCTCAACATATGCTATCCATCCCGGGCAGCACGATGTGAGCTGTGGCATCACACCATTGTTCTTGATTCTTTCAATAAGCTCATAACCCTCTTCCATAATAGTGAGGTCTGCCCCGAAGTTTGTATCGAAAACGTAATCAACACCAAGCATCCTCAGCGCTGTATAGAGCTTCTTTGTGGAAATCTCACCAGGCTTGAGTCCGAATTCCTCTCCGATTGCGACGCGCACCGACGGAGCCATCTGCACGGCAACAACCTTCTCAGGATCTGCGATAGCCTTCATCATTCCATCTGTATGATCCTGCTCATAGATAGCTCCGACCGGACAGTGAGCAATACACTGGCCGCACTTGATGCAAGGACTATCATTGAGTGGGAGCTTTGCAGCAGGGCTCATTGTCGTGTGGTCTCCTCTGCCGATGAAGTCGAGTGCATATACTCCCTGAAGTTCCTGGCACACCTGAACACAGCGTCCGCACTTGATGCACTTCTCCGGGTCCAGAACAATTGCGCCTGTAGAGCGGTCCTTCTTATCCTCCGCAAGTCTCACCTCAAACGGCTGCTCTCTTACGCCATATTCAATGGCAAGTTTCTGGAGCTCGCACTTGTTATTGCGTGTACAGAGAAGACATGAAGATGGATGAGTCGACATTGTCAGCTCAAGGATTGTACGACGGACATTGTACAGGTCCTGATCGTGAGTGATGATCTTCATGCCCTCTGCAGCTGGTGTCGAGCAGGCACGGATGATCTTTGCAGAACCGACCTGCTTGCAGACACAGAGTCCACAGGAGCCAAAAGGCTTGAGATCCGGATGATAGCACAAGGTAGGAATTCTGATTCCGGCCTTTCTGGCTGCCTCAAGGACGGTTGTCCCCTCAGCCACCTCAACTTCGATTCCCTGTATAGTAAGATGAATCATCATAAACCTCCATTAATGAATCTCGATGGCCGAGAACTTGCATGTATCCTTGCAGACGCCACACTTGATACAGACATTGCCATTGATCTTATGAGGCTTCTTGACCTCTCCGGAAATGGCACCGACAGGACACTTTCTGGCACATGCTGTACATCCGATACACTTATTCGGATTAATCTCGTAGCTGATGAGCTTCTTACACTTGCCGGAAGGACACTTCTTATCGATGATGTGAGCCTTGTACTCTTCCGGGAAGTAATGCAGCGTAGAAAGAACAGGATTCGGAGCTGTCTGGCCAAGCGCACAGAGAGAGCCGATCTTCATAGCATGTGCAATCTGCTCAATCTGCTTAATGTCATCCTCCTCACCCTTGCCCTGTGTGATCTTTTCAAGGATGTTGTACAGACTCTTTCCACCGATACGGCACGGAGCGCATTTGCCACAGGACTCATCAACAGTGAAGTTGAGGTAGAACTTTGCGACATCAACGATACAGTCATCCTCATCCATGACAATCATTCCGCCTGATCCCATCATCGAGCCGATCTTCTGGAGACCGCCGAAATCGATAGGAGTATCAAGATTCTCTTCGGTTATGACGCCACCGGAAGGACCTCCTGTCTGGACAGCTTTGAACTTCTTTCCATGAGCGATACCGCCACCGATGTCATAGACAATCTCACGAAGAGTTGTTCCCATCGGAACTTCCACAAGGCCTGAGTTGCAGATTTTTCCTGTAAGTGCGAAGACTTTTGTTCCATGGCTGTCAGGAGTACCTATCGATGCAAACCATTCACCGCCGTTTGTGATGATCTGAGCGACATTTGCCCATGTCTCGACGTTGTTTATAACTGTCGGCTTGCCCCAGAGCCCCTTTGAAGCCGGGAATGGCGGTCTCGGCTTAGGCATTCCTCTGTGTCCTTCAATGGACTGCAGAAGAGCAGTCTCCTCTCCACAGACAAATGCACCAGCTCCAAGCCTGATTTCAATATCGTAATCAAAGCCAGAACCAAGAATATCCTTTCCGAGAAGCCCATATTCCCTTGCCTGCTTCATAGCAACTTCAAGGCGATGAATTGCCAATGGATACTCAGCGCGGATATAGATAAAACCCTGATGTGCACCGACTGTGCGTCCGCAGATAGTCATAGCCTCGAGAACTGCATGCGGATCTCCTTCAAGCGTTGAGCGGTCCATGTATGCACCAGGGTCACCTTCATCAGCATTGCAGACAACATACTTCACAGGATCCTTTTCCTGCTTTGTGAAATTCCACTTCATCCATGTCGGGAATCCTGCACCTCCACGACCACGGAGGCCTGCTGTCTTCAGCTCGTTGATGACATCATCCGGAGTCATATCGAAGAGAACCTTCTCAAGGGCCTTGTAACCACCTGCTGCGATATATTCATCGATATTCTCAGGATCGATAGAACCACAGTTGCGCAGAACAATTCTCTTCTGCTTCTGGTAGAACTGGATGTCCTCTACTTCCTCATATGCCTTATGAGGTGCTTTGTTATAAAGAAGTCTTGTAACCTCGCGTCCCTTGACGACATGTTCTGCAATAAGCTCCTTTGCATCCTCCGGCTTTACCTGCACATAGAAGGAATCCTCCGGAAGAATCTTGACAATCGGCCCCTGCTCACAGAATCCGAAACAGCCAGTCTTGATAACCTGAACCTGATCAGCTACACCCTGTGCAGCAGCCTCTTCGATGAGCGAATGATAAATCTGGTCAGAACGGGATGATTCACAGCCCGTGCCTCCGCAGACGAGAATATAGTTCTTGTACCCCATCTTACTGCTCCTTATCCTTCATCTCGATCCTCAGATCCTCGAGGATACGGCCACCTTTGAGATGCTCAGAGACAATGCGGTGTGCCGCTTCCTTATCTACAGAGCCATATGTGACAAGACCGGCCTCTGGTGAATACACTTCAACAACCGGCTCTGGATTGGGGGCTGCGCTCCCAGTCTGTGTGATTATTACGTTATCAAGACCCAGCTTCTCAACATCATCAGCAATTGTATTGAGCGTGAGCTTAGCACCTGCATCGATTCCGGAGGTGCCCATAGCGACAACAACATGGACCGTACGTCCGTGGATATCGCGCTTCTTCAGATTCTTCTCCTCACGTGAACGTATCTCATGAAGATCGGAAAGCGAAAGCTTAGCCATTTGTTTCTCCTTTCTCCAGGGCTTTCAGAAGACTTCTGAATCTTCTGATTCCTGCTGCCCTGTCAGGGACAGCGTCCCTTTCTGTGAGAAGAGCGCGGGAAACTGTGAATGCCCGACCGCCTTTCTCTATCGTAACTGTTATGCTTTTGTCCAGGTTGAAAAGAGGAAGCAGCGCTTCATCTAGTCTGTCGAAGCTTCCATCATCCTCTGCGCTGAACTCCAGCACCGTAATCCCTTCTCCTCGCGTCAAGCGGCATCGCCCTCCTGTGCGCTCCCTGATTATATGAAGCCCACGGCCACGCCCTTCACCCTTGGTGGTGATTCCTTCCCTGAACGGATTGCTGACAACGGATCCGTATCCATCATCCTCAATCCTCGCCTCAATCTCTCCTTCCCTGAACCTCACTTGAAGTGATATATGTCCAGCCCCTGCCTCCGCACTGTTGGCAACTGCTTCAAGCAGAAGAGAAGAGACATCGTGCATCAGGCGAATTTATCCAGAATTCCGGATATCTGATTCTTAGAGACCTTTCCGAAGACTTCCCCTGATATCGTCATAACAGGTGCAAGTCCGCAGCATCCGACACAGCGGACAGCCTCGAGAGAGAATCTTCCATCCTCTGTCAGTCCTCCGACCTCCAGTCCAAGTTCCTTACCCAGCTCCTCGACAATCATGTCGCCGCCCTTGAGATAGCAAGCGGTACCGAGACATACCTGGATGTTGTACTTTCCTGGCTTATTAAGCTTAAAGAAATGATAGAAAGTAAGGACTCCCCAAATCGTGGCAAGCGGAACACCTGTCTCTTTTGAAACACCTTCGGCCGCCTCTCTGGAAACATAGCCGAATTCCTCTTGGACCCGATGGAGAATCATGATGAGATTGCCCGGCTTGTCTTTCCATTCGGAAATATAAGCGTTCAGCTCATCAGAGAATATACTCTGAGCCATAACTCCTCCTTTAAAGTCACCATCATGATTCTATCGTACAGAGCTATATTTTTGCAATAAATGATACACAAAGAGAAAATCAGTTTATGTTTATTGACACATAACTGTGGTTAATATACTTTTTATCACATAAATGAGGATTTGAGTATGAACAGTGACATGCTTATCAGAATTACACGCTATTTCAGAGCACTTAATCGTCTGAGAGCCATCGGTTTAGAGAAAGTCTTCGCACACAATCTGGCAGATGCGGCAGGCGTTTCAGCTGCAGTAGTGAGAAAGGATTTCTCGATTCTGGAAATTCACGGGCAGAAACGAGGAGGATATGAGATCACGGAGCTGATAGACAGAATTTCAAAAATACTGGGAAAAGGCGATCCGCAGAACATCATTGTCGTAGGCTGCGGCCGCATCGGGAAAGCATTGATGCACTATACAGGCTTCGAGCCAGATGGAATACGAGTCGTTGCAGGATTTGACTCAGACCCGATTGTCTACTCCGATGCCTCCCACCCTGTGCCGGTTTATCCCATGTCCAGGCTGGAAGAGATGGTGGAAGCTCTGGGCGTCAAGGTTGCAATCATCACAGTGCCGGAAGCTGCCGCGGCAGATACTGCGGAGAAACTGCTGGAAGCTGGAGTGAAGGGTATACTCAACTTCTCACCAATCACGCTCAAACCACACCCGGAGAATCCTGCAGTGATCCATAACATCAACATCGCTCTCGAGCTTGAGCAGATATTCTACCAGCTGCAGTTTCCTGAAAGCCGGATGAAGTGAAGACCTTAACAGCGTATCATCCTATGCTTCTGATCCACGAGAAGAGATACTGCTGTGACAAAGCCTCATAGGGATGGAAGTACTCCGGTGTTTTTCCTGGGTAATATTCCTTCATCACTTTCTTCATCCAGACATCAAGAGGGAAGCCCTCCCTCCTCTGATAAGAAAAGATGAGGATGCAGGATGCGACTTTCGGGCCGATGCCTTTAATAGTCTGCAGCCTGTCCATCGCCTCGTCGAATGGCAACCCATCTATTTCATCCAGTACACTGGATTTATCAACAGCATCAAGAATAAATGGCGCCCTGAACCCGGTCCCGATTGCCCTCAGCTCCTCTTCAGTAGC
The DNA here is from genome assembly GCA_949285905.1 of uncultured Spirochaetales bacterium. GTDB lineage: Bacteria > Spirochaetota > Spirochaetia > Sphaerochaetales > Sphaerochaetaceae > Ornithospirochaeta. Next base: position 72,025 of record CASDZV010000046.1, read on the forward strand.
ATTTCTTAGCTCATACGGCGTCGGAAACGAGAAGCGCCCTGGCTCAACTTCATGGCCGAAGTGTTCCGAAAGTCTGTTGTAAAGACCAGTGATTCTCTTGATGTTGTTATTCTGGGAGAGAATGAATGAAATTGCCGCGATCCAATGGTCCTGTTTCAAGAGCCTGATCGTACCAGTGCTCTCAACTGCCCTCCTGAGAATCTCATCCTTCCCTGCTATAGCCGCACGCGCGCCCTCATAGTCATACCCCAGATCGAAATATTCATACAGAAAAGGATCGGAAGCGGCATCGGAGAGGGTGCTGATATGGTAAACTTTTTCATTCAGCACTGCTGAAAAGGAACCGTCGGCTTCCTCCCTCCAGCTGAAAGACTGACCGCCAAGAAGTGTTTCCCTAAGATTCTCACTCATTGTTTCCCCCTGCTTTTCTGGTTTTCTCCATATACTCGCCCGGTGTCATTCCAGTATAGCGGCGGAAGATATGGAAGAAGTATCCGGGATTGCTATAACCTACTTTCTCAGCTATCTCGCTCACAGTACTCTGATGATAGACAGACATCAGTTTCCTCGCTTCATTGACTCTCGTAGTATTTAGGTAATCTGTGAATCGCTGTCCCATCTCCCGCTGGAAAAGGCGTGAAAGATACTCAGGATTCATATAAACCACATTTTCAGATATCCACTTGAGAGAAATCTCCGGATTTGAGAAATTCTCGGCAATGTAGCGCCTCATCGTCTCTACAGGGAAGGCATCACGTTCTCTTGGAACACGATGATCGACAAATGAACGCGCGACAGAAATCAGCTCATCTATGTCATGTACATTGCCAAGTTCCTTGAAAAGGAGTGCATAGTTTGTATTCCTCATGGCCATGAGGATAAAAAGCGCTTCTGCCTCATCGAGTTCCATTGTGCGGAATAAATGCTCGACATCATCCATGAGCGAAGGATCAGAGCCTCCTGCGAGAACATTGCGATAGCGTGTGATAAGAGCGCCTTCCTCATCGCGGAACTTGGGAAGGACCCGCACACTTTCCTTATGTCCTTTCTCATCATAGATTGCAACATTCTTGGAAGCGCCGGCTGTTCTGACAAACTGCCTGACAAGCTCAGATGGTATACCGCGAAGGATGTCCACAATAACACCATGGCGGGATGAAATGATGTCTTTCATATCATCGAGCTGGGAAATGGACGAAATATCCAGGGTGATGAAAACTTTTCCACCTGCAGACACAGGATGAATAGGCATTCTTATACCAGAGGCTTTTATTGCCGGAAGAATCAGGGAGACAAAGCGATCGGGGTCAAACACCTGAACGATGAACATGGAAAGAATTTCATGCAAGTCGAACGGAGAGAGCTGCCGGAGCCTCTCAATAACGGAATCAACAGAGCTGGTATCGGAAAGAACCTCCATAAGCATGCCACGCTGCAGATAAAAGCCATACTGATCCTTTGAGATATCTGTAATGCCGAGCTTCTCTTTCTGCTTCTGTTCAATTTCCGCTTTCACTTCCCTGAGGACTTTCTCCAGATCCTCTTTCAGCGCAGGTTTCAGCAGATAATGCTTTACACCATACGACATCGCCTTCTGGGCATATTCAAACTCCCCGAATCCTGAAAGTATAATGAATACAGGGCTCTGGGAACTGCCATTTACCCGCTTGATGAGCTCAAGCCCATTAAGTCTGGGCATCCTGATATCTGTGATGACAATATCAGGATGAAGGGAGACGATCATATCAAAGGCTTCCTCACCATCGGAAGCTGTACCAAGAAGCTTTATCCCGGTCTCCTTCCATGGAATCCATTTTTCCAGCGAGGTGCGTACAATTTCCTCGTCATCTGCAATAATCGCTGTGATCATCAAACCTCCTCTGGAACTGTGAATGAAACGATCGCACATCCATTCTCATTTCTGAAACGCAGCCCGTAGCCCTCACCAAAAAGAAGACAAAGCCTTTCATCTATGTTCTGCAAGCCGATACGCTCTGATGAATTCGAGGCTTTCCCTTCCTTGAGCTTCTCCGCAATATCTTCAGGAAATGCAGAACCTGTATTTGAAACAGAAAGAAGAACGCCACCTTTCATTCGATGAGCCCTGACAACTATCTCGGTTTTCACTCCAAGTTCTTCAACTGAGTGCTTAACACTGTTCTCAACAAGGGGCTGCAGCGAGAATTTAGGAAGCATCGCATTCCTCACATCTTCATCCACATCTACTTTGTACGCAATCATATCAGGGAAGCGACAGCGCTGGATACCAAGGAAGCTTTCCAGAAGTTCCAGCTCCTTCCCGATAGTTATGAGATCCTCAGCAGAGACTGCTGCCCTGAAAAGCGCCGCCAGTGAATAACTCATTGAGGCGATGTCATCAGCAGAATACTTCAGGCTCATCCAGTAAATCGAATCAAGGACATTGTAGAGGAAATGGGGATTTATCTGCTGTGTGAGCATCTTTATCTCACTGTCTTTCATGATAAGCTGGCGCTGATAATTATCCTCGACAACATCCTTGTATCCCTGTGCCATGCGATCAAACCGGCTGTTAAGCTGAGCAATCTCATCGCTTCCTGGAAGGGCATTAATCTCTCCGATATTCTGTCCCCTCTCAAAAGCCTCCATCTTATCCATCAGCGCGTTGATTCTTGCAATCATGCGCCGGACAATGTAATGAAGAACGAGAATGAATGCGACAAGCATGATCAGGAAGATCGCAAAAGCTGTGATAACACGCTCTACAATACCGCTGTAAATGGAATTGTGAGGCATCGCGACGAGATATGAAAATCCGCTTCTGGGAAGGATTCCGCGATAGATGTAGTACTGATCATCTCCTATTGCTGCGATAATCTCGTTCTCATCAGGCAAGCCGTCTTCATCAGGATATTCCGAATACAGAAGTCTTCCCTGATGCGAGAGGACAAGGATCATCGTGTTATCAGTCACGGCAGAACGCATCTCAGCAGCGACAGAGCCAACATCAAGACGTATGAATAGCACAGCCAGCTCATCAAGCGAAAGAAACTCCAGTCTCCTGATGGTGCGGATAAGATAAACACTGCCATCATCGCTTCCAAGCCATAGCGCAGCGCCAGATGCGAGCCGTGCCATCTCCGCAGCCTCTTCAACAGCCTCGGAAGAAAGACCGATGCCAGAGCCGTAATGTATAATCGAATCCTGTGTCAGCATCGAAATATCAACAATATAATCAGATGTCCTGATCAGATTGCTCAACCCCGCCAGCACATCACCCTCACTCACTCTTCTTACTGTGCTGTCCTCCGTGTCTTTGATGAGTGAGAGATTCGTCTGATAGAAATCATCTGCGACAAACAGCTCTCCAAGGAGCATTGCTTCAGAGAAAGCTGAATCAGCTCTTGAAAGCAGGTTTGATATATTCTCACTGCTTATTGAATAGACACGTTTATCATATTCGCTGCGTAGACTGTGGAGAAGAAGCACAACAACAAGAAGCATGGAGAGAAAGAACGCCATGAGTATCAGTGTGAGTTTACGCTCAAGTGTCAGCCCTGCTCTCGTCATCTTCCTACCTTTTCAGCACGAATGAGAATCGAACGGGATTCATCAATAAAACTCTGCGCCGCTTCATCAGGTTCCAGCACATTCTCTTTCACTTCTGATGCAAGAGATGAAAGTACTCTGGCAATCTCGGAATTTCCCACAGGCGGAATACTCACGGAAGAATATCCTCCGATGGAAGCGACATAGTCCAGCTGCGCCTTCTCATCCGCTGAAAGCGAAAGACTATCTATCTCTCTGAATGAGGGGATACCGAAACTGAGTCTCATTATCTCTCCTGCGTCTTCAGATGATATGATATATAAAAGAAAAGCGAAGACTTCCTCCACATTCTCAGATACGCTGCTGATTGATAGCAGCGCATACGGTTCAATACCTGTGTATGAAACAGGTACTGTGCACATTGCTCCGTCCAGTTCTGCAGCGTTCACGAAGCTGTTCCAGCTGCCTGTCTCGGCGAAGAACGGAGAGGAAGAGACACGCTCCACAATAGAAAAGTATATCTCTGCGCTCTCCGACACGTCATCTCTGATTTCACTGTAGATATCACCGCCATTGTATGCCGCTATTGCTTCCAGAAGCCCGATACCAAGTGAAGATGATGTAGGTATGCCACTCTGTCTGAAAACATCTTCACCAAGCTGGAAAAACGCGTCCAGTGTCAATGGATCCGGGAAATCAATACCCAGCTCCGATAATAAACGACCATCATATTGCATCGCATCTGCTGTCATCCCCGTTGCAAGTCCATAGCCGCCAAGCTCCGGAAGAAGCGTGGAAAGATCGAACAGAAGATTGCTTGACACAAACTGCGCAATATGCTGCACATCCATCTCAATGATATCTGAAAGCCTCCCTCCTGCCGCATCTGCAGCTACATTGCCCCAGTATCCTGGATAATCCACAAACTCGGAAACAATATTGACCCATGGATGCTCTTTTTCGTACAACGCAAAGACTTTTTCAAGCTTCTCTTTCCGTTCCCCTGTTTCCCAAAGTGATATAGTTATTGTGATATCATCCCCATCGGGATGAGCATAAGGAACCGTTCCAAGAAGTCGGCTGCCTGTAAAGAAGAGCTCAGATTCATCAGACACATCCTGGCTCTCCCCGTCTTCAGTAAGAATATCAGGCTCATCAATGGAAAATACATCAGGCCCAGATTCCTGAGCAGGAGATACAATCTCCTCAGGAGACTCCTCGGCAATGACGGTTTCTGCCACTGCCCACTCTGTTGTCTGACATGACACAAGACAAATGCATACCAATACTGATACAAAAATAGCAGTTTTGTATCTAATGCAAAATCCTTGCATCACTTGCTGCCCCCTTTTGAGTAAGAATACACCATTACAATGATGTTTTCCTCTGTTTTCTGCACACACCAAATCGTTTTTTTGCATTATATTAACTGGGCTGGAAAGATAGAGTATAGTTGTCAAACGGGAGAACAAAGACTGGTCTGTTACATGCACAGCATGTCAGGACATAGACCCTGCTGGTTCCGATCCCCCCTTCTTTTTTCCAGCAGGTGTCCGCTATTCCCTCGGGCTATGCTTCAGAGCATGAGAGCATAGCCTTTTTCTTTGCTCAGTACTTCCGTAGCCTGACTGTAACCGGAAAGTGGTCTGAATAACCGAAACCCGTTGAGACATCATATGGCATCGGCCGTCCACCGTTATCCTTCATGTTCATCACAGTCCTTACCTCAGCTTTCTCAAACTCAAGCCCTGAGCCATCCCAGCAAGCTGAAGAGAGGAGAATATTGTCAAAACAGTACCACCTTCCCTCATAGAAATATGTGCCCTTCTCTCCGACAATCACATCACTGTCGAGAAATGGCGAATAATATATCCGCTCCCCTGCCCTGGATGGGTCTCCAGTAACATGGAATGGATTGTCTGGATTATAATCCACCGGGTAGATGGAGAACGGAGTGCCATGGACAGAGGGATCTGTATTGAAGTCTCCAAGCGCAATGGAAATTCCAGCATTACGCTCCATAAGAAAGGCAAGATGCTCTGCCTGACTTCTCCTTTCATCTTCACCGCCGGAGAACCTGCTCCTGAAATGGAGGCCATAGAGGCGCACACGTTCTTCCCCTGAAAGGAAGACTGCTTCAAGCATAGGACGGCAGCCGGGTGTATTATGAACAGCAAGAAATATGGGCTCACAGCGCGAGATGAAACCTACGAAGAGCGGTCCGTTGTCATTTTCAGCAATGCCGTAGTATCTGAAGCCTTTCTCTTTAAGTCCTGCTTCCAGGAGATCCTCAAGAACTGTGCTGCTTTCAATCTCAGAAAGCACAATAACATCTGATGATGAGAATTCCCTGCCAAGGAGAATTGCGGTCTCCTTAACTCTGGTTATATAAGCTTCTCCATCATAACCATCCCGTCTGGTGAACCCTTCATATTCATCACCATCTTCGTAATCATCAAAGAACGCGTAAGCATTGTACGCAGTCACCTCGAACACAGTCTCCGGAATCGGTTCATGACAAGAGGCCAAAACAATAAGAAAAAGGCTCAGAGCTATATATTTCATACTTTATATACGCTCTAAGCCTCTGATTTGGTTAAGTTTTCTATGAAAGCAAGGAAACAGTGACTCAGATTTCCTCTTTAGTCTTTACAGTACGGGAGAGAATCCCATACCTGATAGCCTCTTCCGCACTCATCCAGCAGTCACGTTCAGTATCCTTCTCGACTTCTTTCACATCCTTGCCTGTGGCATCGGCAATGACCTGATCAAGCTTATGCCTCAGCCCTTCCAGCTTCTCGGCATATATCGCAACATCTATAGCAACACCTTTCAGCTGTGACAGAGGCTGATGGATGAGATAAGTAGAGTTCGGGAATCCGATTCTTCTCTCAAGCGGCACAGAGAGGAAAATGAGAGCAGCGGCAGATGCCACAAGACCCATACCCACTACTGTAACAGGCGATGAGACAAAACGGATCATATCGTAGATTGCAAATCCGGAGTCGACATCCCCTCCCGGGCTGTTGATATAAACATAAATCGGATCATGTGACTCACTGTCGAGCACAAGCATCTGACGGGCAAACTCATCTGCCTTGTCCTTGTTTATCTCCCCGGATATAAGCACAGTGCGTGTTTTCAAGAGTCTGTCATTGAGACTCGGATCCGGCTTGTATTCATTCTTTTCGTTTTCCATGTCTTAAATAATAGCTTCAAGCACAGCTTGGGTCTAGTGAGTGCTTTCAGCTATAATGGGCACATGAAAGCAGCAACTGTATCAGTCATAGGCAGACCATCTGCCGGCAAATCCACACTTGTGAATACCATCACTGGCATGAAGGTATCTATAACCTCATCAACTCCTCAGACAACAAGGAACAAGATAAGAGGTATTTACACAGACAGCCGAGGACAGCTTATATTCACAGACACACCCGGTTTCCATCTCTCGGATAAGGAAATCAACCGCAGGATGCAGGATGTCACGATATCATCCCTAAAAGACTCCGACATAATTCTCTATATGCTCGACGGGAAGAGAAAACCCGGAAAGGAAGAGGAGACTATCGCCTCTCTTGTTCTCAAAGCAGAAGTGCCTGTCGTTGCTGTGCTGAATAAAGCAGATATTCTCACTGAGAAGGAAAAAGAAGAGGGAATGTCTTTTCTCTCTGCAACATTTCCTTCTTCCCCAGTACTTCTTGCTTCTGGAAAGAATGATGAAGGGGTAGATGAAATCCTCATAGAGCTTTTCCGCATCGCGCCAGAGGGAGAGCTTCTGTACGACGAAAGCACTTACACAGACCAGGATCTGGAATTCAGGATCTCTGAGATTATCAGAGAGAAAACAATTGCTAATCTTTCAGATGAAATGCCCCATGTCATATTTGTGGAGATTGAGGACATGGAGTACAGCGAGGAAGAGAAACATGTCTGGATACGCGCTTCCATCAACACAGAGCGGGACGGACAGAAAGGCATCATCGTCGGCAAAGGCGGGGAGAACATCAAGCGCATACGCAAGGAATCATTCAAAGAGATACGCAGAATCTTCCCTGGCTCCAGCCTTACACTGGACCTGAGGGTCAAGTCACAGCCGGGCTGGAGAAAAAACGGGAAGACTCTGGACAGGATATTCAGCGACTGAACTGACTGAGATACATTGAAGCGTAGAAACCACCCTTATCCATCAGCTCCTTGTGTGTTCCCGATTCGATGACATCGCCATCTTTCACTACAAGAATCAGGTCCGCACTCCGTATAGTGGAAAGCCTGTGAGCAACAATGAAGGATGTTCTTCCCTCCATCAGGTGCATGAAAGCTTCCTGTATCATCATCTCAGTTCTGGTATCTATCGAAGATGTCGCTTCATCAAGAATAAGCATCTCCGGCTCTGTAAGCATGATCCTAGATATGGAAATAAGCTGTTTCTGTCCTGCAGAGATTCCGTCGCTGTCATCGGAGACAACCTCATCATAGCCAGCTGGAAGAGAGGCAATGAAGCCATCGATATGGGAAAGTTCCGCGGCCTTGCGTATTTCCTCATCGCTAGCCTCTTCCTTGCCAAGAGCTATGTTCTCCCTGATTGTACCATTCTTGAGCCATGTATCCTGAAGCACCATCCCGAAGCTCCTCCTCAGTGAGCTTCTCCTGACGGAAGCAATATTCCTGCCATCAATCGAAATTGTACCACTCTGAGGATCATAGAAACGCATCAGGAGGTTGATGAGTGTCGTCTTGCCTGAACCGGTCGGTCCGACTATAGCGATTCTCATTCCTGGCCTGACAGAGAGCGAGAAATCCCTGATAAACTCCCGCTCCGGGGTGTATGAGAATCTGATGTGGCTCATCTCAACGCGGCCATCTTTCACTTCAAGCGCTGGCAGTGCTTCATCTGATGCTTCTTCCGTCTCGTCAAGGAAAGCGAAGATGCGGGAGGCTGAAGAGAGCGCATTCTGCAGCTCTGTCACAACTCCGGAAATCTCATTGAACGGCTTTGTGTACTGCGACGCATAGCTGAGGATGGATGTCAGACCGCCTACACTCATCAGGCCGTATAGTGCAGAAATGCCCCCAGATAGGGCAACTCCCATGTATACAAGACTGTTCACAAAACGGGTGACAGGATTTGTAAGGGATGAGTAGAATGTGGCAAGAAGCGAATACTTTGCCCAGTTCTCATTGATTTTATCGAACTCTCTCTGATTATTCGCCTCCATGCCATAGGCAGCGACCACGGAGGAGCCTGTTATCATCTCATCGATGAATGCGGTCTGCACACCACGCGCCTCACTCTGCTTATAGAAGAGGGTAAATGTCTTCCTGGCAATGAACGAAGCTGTGAAAAGCGAAAGCGGTGTCACGAAGAGGACAACAAGCGCAACTACCCAGTTGACAAAGAACATGGAAACAAGTGTTCCGACAATTGTTATCACACCGGTGAAAAGCTGTGTGAAGCCCATCAGAAGACCATCTGATACCTGATCTGCATCCGTGATGATCCGCGAGACGATATCCCCATGCGGATGGCTGTCCACATATGAAAGCGGCAGATGCTGGAGGTGGGAAAATGCCTCAGATCTCAGATCTCTGGAAATGCCATATGCCATCGCATTGTTCACTCTGTTCATGAGATACTGAGAGAGCGCTGTCACAAAAGCAGAGAATGCCATAGCAGCTACAATCTGGGCGAATGCTTTCCCGTCTCCTGAAGTGATTGCGTCAATTGCCTTGCCTGTAAGAAGCGGGAATATGATTGTGAACAATACAGAGATAAAGGCAAATATAAGAGAGAATGAAAGGCGCACCCTGTATGGTCTGATGTAGTTTATGACCCGTTTGAGCACGGAAGTATCGATGTGTTTCATGCTTCTTCACCTCCGAACTGCGAATCATAGATTTCCTTATAGACATCGCAGCGCTCCAGAAGCTCTTCATGCTTTCCGATATCCACGATGCGACCTTTGTCCAAGACAATGATTCTGTCCATTGTCATCAGTGAACTAGTGCGCTGAGAGACTGTGAACACTGTCATGTCACCAAGCTGGGAGAGGTTATGGCGCAGTCTTGACTCCGTTGCGTAATCGAGCGCTGATGAAGAATCGTCGAAAATGAGGATTTCAGGTTTACGTACCAGGGCCCTCGCAATTGAAAGACGCTGTCTCTGTCCTCCGGAAAGATTCTTTCCGCCTTCCTCTACAGGGGAGAGAATGCCATCTTTCTTCGCCATCACAAAGTCATAAGCCTCTGCCGCTTTCAATGCATCAATAATCTCATCATCGCTTGCATCAGGCTTGCCCCATGCGATATTCGAACGTATTGTACCTTTGAAAAGAAGTGCTTTCTGCTGTACATAGCCGATACGGCTGCGGAGAGCAGAGCGTTTCCACTCATCCGTCTTATGGCCAAATACTGTGACAGACCCCATTGCCGGATCATAGAAACGGGGTATCAGCGACACAAGCGTTGTCTTGCCGGAACCTGTGCCTCCTATTATCCCAATCCGTTCTCCTCTCCTGACAGTGAACGTCGCACCTGATAAGGATGGCTCACCGCCTTTACGGTAAATCATGGATACAGAAGAGAACTCAACAGCATCAGCATCGTCTGCCGCTCTCTCAAAGCCGTTGCAGCTATCGCTCATCGATGGCTGAATATTAAACACTGCCTCAATACGCCTCCATGAGGCTACTGCACGAGAAATCGTTATGATGAGATTTGCAAGTTTTATAAGCTCCAGAAGTATCTGGCTCATGTAATTGACAAGAGCGACAATGGAACCTACATCAATCAGGGACAAATCATAGCGCTCACGTCCTGCGCTGATCAGGACAGCTATAGAGAGATTTATAATCGCATATGTCAGAGGATTCAAGAGCGCTGAGATCTTACCAGATGAAAGCTGTATTGAAAGAAGCGACTCGAGATCGCTGGAAAAAGCCTTCTCTTCCCTCTCTTCCTTTCCGAAGGCGCGCAGCACCCTGATTCCTGAAAGATTCTCCCTGACACGCGAGAGGATTCTGTCCAGCGAACTCTGCACGCTGCGATACATCGGGACAGTACGTCTCATTATCAGATAGACAACAAGGCCGAGGATGGGGATGACAAAAGCGAAGATGAGCGCGAGATGACTGTCTACAGTAAATGCCATCAATGCGGCACCGAAGACAACGAACGGCGAACGCATGAAAAGCCGCAGGAACATGTTGATCCCGTTCTGGACAAGATTGGAATCACTGGTGAGCCGAGTAATCAGGGTCGGATTACCGATAGCATCCCTGTCACTCTCGGAGAGCGTCGTTATATGCTTGTAAAGAGCACTCTTCATCTTCACAGCAAAACCTGTCGCAGCTTTTGCAGCAAAGTACTGCGCAGTTACAGAAGAGAGAAGCCCGATAACACCAAGTGCTACCATCAGAAGCGCCATCATCAGAATATGATGAAGATTGCCTTTCGCGATGCCATCATCAATCAGAGAGGCAACTGCAAGAGGGACACAAAGCTCAAAGACCGCTTCCAGCAGCTTAAAAAGCGGTGCCAGAACGGTCTCTTTTCTATAGTTTCTGAGTAAAGCAAAGAATTTCAAGGTAATCAGCGGATGAAGTTCGTCCTCACCCTCTTCTCCATTTCAGGAAGCGGCAAGGCAGCTTTATCAAGTGCCTTGATCACATAAGCCATATTCTCACCAAGAAGCCGCAGCGTCTGCATTCCTTCCTCGTCCTTTCTGACCTCTTCTGGGGTGTTGCCATGCACCATGTTCCAGTAATTGGATGAGACAACGAGCATCTGAGAGATCGTGAAATACTTATTGAGAACATCAAATGATGAGGCTGCGCCACCGCGGCGGCATGTGACGACAGAAGCCCCTACCTTCATTCTGACCTTGCCAGAGATTCTGTTGAAGACCTCATCCAGAAAATAAAGGACAAGACCTGTCGGGGATGCATAATAAACGGGAGACCCGACAACAAGACCATCGGATTCGAGAATCTCAGCAGCTGCTTTCTCAATTTCTTCACTGTCAAAACTTGCCTGGATGATCTCAGTCTCCACGCCATTCTTCTCAAGCGCGGAGGCAACCTCCTGCAGCGCTGTATATGTGCACATCTCTTTTCTCGGAGAACCATTGACTAATACAACACGCATTAATACCTCCTCAGGATTTCCAGCACCTTTTCCCTTCCACATGCTGCAAGGAACGATGCAAGCTTAGGTCCCTTGTCCTTTCCGATAAGAGCCTGATAGACAAGACGGAAGAAATCCGCATTCTCCATACCATTGTCCTTTGCAGTCTGATAGATATATTCAGAGAACTCTTTCTCGGATTTTGTCTCAAGATACTGATCTACAAAATCAGCAAGCTCATGAAGCGCTTTTCTCTCCTCCACTGTTGCATCATAAAGCTCATCACTTCTGAGAGAGAAGCAGAAATCTTCCGGTGCATACTTTTCAAGCCATGTCCATGCGCACTTCATGCGCACTCTGAGGCGCTCCTTCTGGCTTTCTGTCGCATCGGGAAGACGGGAAAGGACTTTCTCCATATCCCCGGAATAAATCTGCAGATAATTGCAAAGGTGTCTGAAAGGAATCTGGTATCCCGGTTCTGAAGGAATCTTCCTGTCATCAACCTGTGAAAGCTCGTAGATGCGTCTCTCCTTCTCCCTCTTTTTATCATTTGTCTGGATAAGACCGAAATAGATGCGCTCTGTGTTATCGTAATCCTCATAGATCTTAAGGACATCGAGATCGAAAGATATCGCGAACTCTGCAGATGGACGGGTTCCGACAAAAAGATAACGGACTATCTCTGGCGGATAGACTTCAAGCACATCATAAAGGTCCACGACATCCCCACTTGAAGAAGAGATCTTCCCACCATGTCCCTTGATCTGCACGAAGTCATAGCGCATTGTCACAGGCGCTTCCCCGCCAAAGACTTTTACGACATTCTTTGATGTATCATATGACCCGCCTTCTGTGAGATGATCCTTTCCGCCGGGTTCGAAATCCACACCTTCCTTAACCCATCTCATCGGCCAGTCAATACGCCATGGAAGTTTTGTATTAGGCGTTGTGCGGATATCAATAGTCTCAGTCTTATCCAGCTCGTCATCACGGTATGTGAGTCCATACTCGCCATCCCACGAGAGGACAGTAGTGGTGTCCTTGTTAGTGAATGATGAGAATACAGCAACAGGCCACCAGGACTCCGGGAGAGGTTCAGTCCTGTATTCATTGAGGATTGCCCGGATCTCATCCCGATGCTCAAGCGCATGTCTGATGTCTTCAGCATAATACCCTGCTCTGTACCGGGCTGCCTGATAAAGATACTCGGGATGCACGCCAACTGCAGGAAGTATATCCTCTACAGCCTTCTCATTGGCTCTTGCATAATTCTCTGCCCTGCCCGTTGTGTCCGGAACCAGCGTGATGGGAAAACGGAGATATCCTTCCAGCTTTTCCTGTTCAGGCATGTTCTTGGGGACTTTCCTGAAAACATCGTAATCATCCCAGCTGTAGATGAATCTGACATTCTTTCCTTTTTCCCTGAGAGCTCTCACAACAAGCTCGACAGTAATGATTTCCCTGAAATTACCAATATGAACTGTGCCTGATGGTGTGATGCCGGAGGCGCATGTATAAAGAGACTTCTCGCCCTTTTCACGGATTATCTTATCTGCAGTGATATCTGCCCAATGTGTACTCTGATTCTGTATCTCACTCATATTCAGGAATTATGCACAGAAGATGGAAGACATTGCAACACGCCCTGACGCTCCTTATAATTCAGACTATGAAACGCTTTATCCTGTCTGTATTGTCAGTAATAATATTCTCCAATCTCCTTTTTGCAGAGACTGCATCATGGTTCACAGCCATGGAACCTGGCTACTTTACGAAAAGCGGAACTCTCTTCAATGACGCACAGGGAGGCGTTGCCAGCAACTCACTTCCTATGGGATCGGTTGTGGAACTGTCAAATCCGGCAACAGGGCGAAGCGCTGTGACAACTGTGATTGACACGCTTCCGGAACTTCCAGAAGGAAGGGAACTTGCAGTGACAGAAGCGACTGCAAACCTGCTTGGCATGCTTGATACAGGACTGGCAGATCTGAAAGTATCTCTCATACGGGAAGGAACCATAAAAGAGAAGACAGATCTTAAGAATACAGGCTGGTACTTCTTCGATCTGGGATTATATACAGATACAGGAACTGTAAGCCTGCTTTACAGCAGACTTCTGGATAATGATCTCAGGCCATATATCGAGATAGAAGACGGTGGTGTACGCCTATTTGCACGGCATGTTATGGCGTATCAGCTGGAATGGGCAGAGAACCGTATCGCGCTCTCAGGCATTGAGGCTCCGGAGCCTCAGCCTGAAATCAATCCATATTCTCTATGAATGCACTGGTAAGACTCCTGAAGAGCTCTTTTCCTGTTTCAGGATGGAAAGCTGCCGCCCTGATAATA